>JAEWOE010000006.1 GCA_023460995.1 Bacillota bacterium
AGGATCAAACTCTCCAAAAAAAATAAAATTATTTCTAATTAAATTTTGAATTGTTTTGTATCCCAACTTAAATTGAAATTGACATTTTGCTCAGTTTTCAAAGATCATTCATTTCTTATTTCTAAGTCTGAATTATTGCCCTTTTTTGTAGAGCAATATAAATATACCAAATACCTTCAATCAAGTCAATAGATTTATAAGTTTTTTTCAAACATTTTTTGAACATTTGAAATAAAATGTAAATAATTGACGCTTTTTCGTTGAAAGCACAATTAATATATCATTTATAAAAGGTAGTGTCAACACTTTTTAAGAAAAAAATTATTTTTTTTGATTTTGGGTTTACTATTATAAAATAAGGCCTAACAAGCAATTGGTGTCAACCATTTTTGTATCACACCATAATGTTATTGGTGTTATTAAATGAAGTTATATATATAATAAAAGAGCAATATTTCATTGCTCCTATTTTTCGTCATTCAATGCCTTATATACTTGATAATATTTATTATTCATTTCGTTTGTAAACATTTCTAAACCACATTCATATTCTTTTATCAATTCATCTAATGAATTACATATAACTTTATCAAGTTCGCTTGAATAATTCATTATCTTTTTATGATAATTATATTCCAGCCTATCTAAAATTTTATATTGTCCCGTTGGAAAAACTCTTAGATCTAAATCATAATCAATATATTTAATAGTGTTTTCTTCTATTATAAAAGGTGAGGCAATATTGCAGTAATAATAAATACCGTCTTTTTTTAATTGAGAAATTATATTAAACCACTTATCCTTAAAAAAATACATAATAGCAGGTTCCTTCGTTTTCCACGTAATTCCCTCTGCTTTGGTAACTATTGTCTTGTTATTACCAAAAACCATATAATCTTTTCTATCATCAAGAAGAATTGCTTCATCCCATGCTCTATGTATCTTTCCATTATGTTTATAACATTGAATTTGAAGTTTATCACCTATGCACAATTTATTCATATTATCACTTCTCTCAAATTCATTATATCTTTTTTTAAGGAAAAAATAAAGAAAAAAGCATTACTTTTTGTAATGCTTATTTTGCTAATGTCTTGATTGCTGTTTGCAATTGATTATCATTCTCTTCTGTTGGGTTAGAAAAATACTCACTATTAAGACTAACTTCAATGTTTGGAGTAATACCTTTTCCGTTAATCCAATTTCCATCTGGAGTCAACCACTTTTTAGTAGTCAACTTATATTTTACTCCAGAATCTGTAGCTTGAACTTCTTGAACAGTACCTTTTCCGTATGTCTTTACTCCAATTACGGTAGCACCATATTCTTCTTTTAAAGCTGCTGTAAGCATTTCAGAGGCTGAGGCACTATTACCGTTTACTAAAACAGCAATAGGATAATTTTTTGTTTCTTTTCCTGTCGAATGATATTTTGTAATGCCATTTTTATCTTCAATCTGATAAATGACATGTTTTTTATCAAAAAATTCACTCATCATGTTTTCAACAGCGGTTAAATGTCCTCCAGTATTATCTCTTAAATCTATAATTAAAGAATCCATGCCTGATTGTTCTAAGGATTTTAATTCCTCCTTAAATTGAGCATCAGTATTAGCTGCAAAAACGCTAATATAAATATATCCTATTTTTTTATTATTAACTTCATATGTTGTACTTGACACAGATTTTAATGTTATAACTTCTCTTGTTATATTTATATCCATCTGAGAACCATCGCGAATTATTGTAAGCTTTATAACTTGATTATCGTTTTCTTTAACCATATTTACAAAATCTGTTGTTGTTGTATTAGAAACATCCACACCATCCATAGCAATAATTTTGTCGTATACTTTTAATCCAACTTTTTCTGCCGGAGAATTTTCGATAACATCAACTATATATATATAGTTATCACTATTATTTGCAATTTCAATTCCAAATCCACTATATGTGCCTTGTAAACGCGTAGATAAACTATTTGCTAGGGATTTATCCACAACACCACTATAAGGGTCACCTAATGTATTAATTACACTTTCTAATGCAGTTTCAAGCAACTCATCTTCATCTACATCATCATAATAATTATCTATTATTTCGTTGTATTCTTTCAAAAAGTTTTGCATTGCAGGAGAAACTGCCTTGTAATCCTCAGAATTATTAGTTGAGTTAGAAATAACTAAACCCATAAGTAAACTAATAAACGCCGTTATAATAACAATTGTAACAACTTCTGTAGTAGAAAACATAGAGTGTTTTTTTATCTTATTATTAATAGATTTATTTTTAACCAATTCTATATCACTTTTTTTATCTTTTTTGCTTATTAACTTCCATCTTTTTAAGATTTGTTCTTTAAAAGAATTTGGTTTGCGCTTACTAGCCATATTACCACCGTTCCCTTTTTATTTAGCTGTTAGAGATTTTAATTGCGAAATAATTGCATCATGCCCTTGATAAACTGATTCAATTTTTCCATCTTTAACTTTAATTAAAGTTGAAGAATTTAATTTTAAATCTTCTATTGAAGATACATCGGTTTTACTTTCACTATCAGCATCATAATATGATTTATTAAAACCATTTGATAAAATAGATTTGTAAACACGTAAAGCATTAGTTTTTGAAGAATATGACGTTAAATATGTATTGTATGCATCATAATATACATCTTTAGCATCATAAGCTAATACATAATATTCTGAATTACTTTGTTTTAATAAATTACTCATTAAAATTTCATCATATTGAATAGTTATTTCAGTATCATCCTTATCATCTTTTTTATTTTCAGAATTATTAGTAATTAAATAAGTTAGCAAATAAAATGCTAGAAATATACCTGTTACTATTAGTACTATTTTAATTAAATTTGTAAATTCATTATTTTCTACTAATAATTTTTCTTTTTTATTTTCTTTTTTATTTTCTTTTCTATCAGCTTTTTCTACTTGCGTATTACTAGCAACTTTTACCTCTTCTTTTTTTACTTCGACAACTGGTATTTCAGCAGTATTCTTTGTTTTTTCTGTCTTAGTTTCTGTTTTAACTACTGTTTTTGTAGTATTTTTAACCACTACTTTATTATCTTTAGCAGTTGATTTAACATTGTTATTTGTCTTTTTTGCACTAGCAGAATTACCTTTTTTTGCTGATGCAGTGTTGTTAGTAGAAACCTTAACAGGCACTACTTTCTTTGTTTCAGTACTTTTTTTTGAATTAGTACTTGTTGTTTTTTTCTTCTTATTTGTTTCTTTTCCCATACTATCACCCATATTGATTATAACATAAAAAGAAAAAAAATATATACAAAATATATTATTTCATATATATTTCACATTATTTTATAACAGGTATTGAACCTATTGAACGAGCAACCTCTAACAATTCCTCATCATTTAATGTTGATGAAACTAAATAGTATTCCATTCCTTCTGATATCCACGTTATTGATGATTCATCTAGTACACCAATTGATTCACCTAGCATTACAAGTTCCCCATTCACAGGTATAGTTGTGAATTTTGAAGAAACAGATGTATTTTCCTGAATAAATGTGAATGGACTATCTCCCTCAAAAGTTAGAATAACTCTTTCACCATTTGATGTATTAACCTTATCTTGACTAGATAGTGTCGTATTAACTGGAATATACATTGGATAAATTACATCTTCAATTGTAGAGACTTCACCTGCTGATGGAACCTCAGATAAAACATTTTGTTCTAAACTATAATAGTCAGTATTAAATTTAGCATTATAATCAACATCACTAAATGACATTTTGATTTTGACATTTCCACTTTCATCTAAAACTTCAACAGTCTCAACCTCATAGTCTGAGTTCATTGTAACTTTCTGACTAACTAGCTCTTTATTATTTGAATAATTTACCTTGCTTGTGAAAATATGCTTATCATCTTCACTAGCATATGTGTGATCTTCATCAGATTTTAAATCATCTAGAATTGTTTGTAATAAGTAAGCCTGTGAATTATTATATGGCCACTCACTTTGAAATTTAAAACTTTTGTTTAATGAAGGTGTGATTACATAAACTCCTTCATCGTTTCTTAAAATAATTTGTTCATGATCATTGGATTGATTTTTTAAACTAACTTTAAAATTATTGTCTTTAGTATACGATACACTTACATCATACATATAACTGGTTTCATTATTTACCATTTCTAATACGCCTGTTAAGTAATATGATTTTGCATTTTCTACTTTTTTAGAAAATTTTTCAAGCACCTGTTCATCTGTTTTCTTTGCACAACCACAAGTTATAAAACATATAATTACAAAAAACATCAATAATACTTTTTTCATTCATTCACTCCTTTGTTTTCATTTAATTATATGGATATCAAAAAGAAATATTCAAAAATATTACTAGTAAACTATTTAATTTTAAATAAATTTTAAAAAAACTAACTTTAAAGTACTTATTTATTAATTTAAAAGAATAAAACTCGAAAAAGTTGACAAAATATAAAAAGAAAGGAGATTTATGGAAACAGCACAAAAGATTTTTTTAGTAATAACAATAATAGGAGCAGTAAACTGGGGTTTAATAGGTTTTTTTGATTTTAATTTAGTAGAAACAATTTTTGGAGAAGGAACTATGTTTGCAAAGATTATATATATGTTAGTTGGAGTAACAGGTTTATTCAATATTTGGATTTTATTTAATCATATAAAACCAGAATAAAAAAAGGAATCGTTCAGATTCCTTTTTTTATTGTTTTGAAATAGTAAGTGTTACTTTTTTTGTCTTGGATAAGTATTGAACTCTTGAGTCTGATCCTTCAATAGAGACTTCGACTTCGTGCGTTCCTTCACCTAATCCAGATAAATTAACATAAGCAATTATGTCATCTGAAGTAATTTTATCAATAACAGATGCAACACCTTTTAAATTAACATTTACTGTTGCACTTGATTCACTCGTAGCACTAACTGAGTAACCACTTTGTAAATTTCTTGTAACAACTCTTACTCCAGTAATATCTCTCTCAGAGACAGTTCCTAAAGTAATTGTCACGGTTACACTGTTTACAGACATGTATGTAACACCAACTGGTTTTGTTAAATCAAGTTTGTATTCCTTATTTGTTTTCAAATCAGTAACATCTACATCTAAAGGAATATAGTTTAAACTATCTAGTATTTCTTCATTACCATACACGGTTACTTTAGTAACACTAGCTTCTAAACTAGTTATTGCTTTACCAAAAGCAACACTTCCTGTAGGAACAATCTTTATAGGTACTTCCTTACTAGGAGAAGTTATAGTTACAGTAACATCAACTTTACTAGGTACAATTTCAACATCAATAACATTACCATTTGAATCATAAGCTTTTAACGGTACATCTTTTACCGTAAATGTTCCGACTTCTTGTGAAACTAAGCTTTCTACATCAAATAATGCTTTTACTGTTGCAACTTTCTTAAGTTGTTCTTCAGCACCCTTTATAATTACCTTATCACTTTCAATAGAAGTATCACTTATAACTAGTTTTGGATCAAGCTTATCTTTATTTAATACATCTACACCTAAACTCTTAGTTTGAGATACCTTATCATAGATTGTTACATTTACAGTTGATGGATTAACCATATACTCTAAATCAGTTAATGATTGGTTATACTTTATAGTAACTTTATGTTGACCTGGTTTAAGTCCCGTTAAGTCAACTGTAACATCATAGGAAGACATCTGTTTTGCTATAAATAAATCTGTCTTACTTCCTATTAAAGTTATATCAACTGTTTCAGGTAATCCCTCTACAACATAAGCTTCTTCATTGTAAATAGCAGTAACTGGTAAAGACCTTAAAACTTCTGCACTATTTTTCGAAAATGTTACTATTTTTAGGTCTATTACAATAAATGCCAATACAGCAAGAAATAAGGAGATAAATAATAAAGTGTTTCTTTTGGACAACCAATTTTCAAAAAACTTACCTGAATTATCAAATCTTCCTGTAACTTTTAACACAATCTTTGTAAGAGGCAGTATTATTTTTCGATCTATAAATTTCCAAATAGCTGTAAAAAAGTTCTTAGTTGCTTTCAATATCTTTTTCATCTTCAGCATCCTCCTCATCATCAGCTATTATTTCTTTCTTAGGGCGTAACTCTTCTAATATCATTAATTTAAATTCATCTAAAGTTAAATTGTAATATAGTTCTCCACCCATTGCAATTGAAATTCTTCCTGTTTCTTCTGAAACAACAAGAGCCAAGCAATCCATTTCTTCTGAAATACCAAGCGCAGCACGATGACGTGTGCCAAGACGCTTACTTATTTTTAAACTGTCGCTTGTTGGAAATACTGCTCCAGCGCTTGTAATTTTATCTCCCTGAATAATAACACCACCATCATGAAGTGGATTATTTGGAAAGAATATCGCAATTAATAAATCACTTGTTATGTCAGCATATATTTTTTTTGATCTTTCTATATAATCTTGTAAACTATTATCTCTTTCAATAACAATAAGTGCACCTATACGTGTCTTTTTTAAATACTCCACAGCATTAACTATTTCGTAAACAATTTTTTCACGTTCATCAACTGTAAGAACTTTATGTCTACCTAAAAGTTGACTACGACCAAGCTGTTCCAAAACATTTCTAATTTCTGGTTGAAATATTATTATTAAAGCAAGTGGTCCCCATTCAATAACATAGTTCATTAAAAAACTAATAGTTACTAAATCTAAAATATCACTTATAATTTTCAAAATAAGTACGATAATAATACCCTTAAAAAGAAGTACCATTTTAACATTTTTTCTTAAATTTTTAAGTATATAATAAAGAACTAACCAAACCAATAAAACGTCTGCAAATTTCTTTATTAATTCAAGAATAGAATCTATAGTCATAAGTTCCCTCCATCAATTTTTCTACATATTAGATTATACCATAAATATTGATATTTTTGTAGAATTATTTCATACAATTAAAAAACTCAAATTAATTGAGTTTAAAATTTCCAAATGTCTTCCTCTTCATCCAGTTCTTCATCGTGCTTTTCATTTTCACTACTAGAATCATCTATTTCTGGTATTGAAATTTTTTCTGGAACTAACGGAACGTCCATTGTAGCAGCCAACTCTTCAAATGGAATAACATTTTCATCATTTATAATAACTGGTGTATCTTCAAGTATTTGTTCATTTGTTTCTGGCACAATTAAATTTGACTCCTCTTTTGAAAAATCACTTAAATTATTAACCGGTTCTTCACTTGAAAAAATATCTGGTATATTTATTGGTTGCTCAACAACATCTGTTGGTTCTATAACCTTATTAATACTATCATCAATAGGAGATGGTAAAACATCAGATATTGTATTATTTAATGTATCTTCTTCATAAACCGGTAACTGATATGGTTGAATATTAGGTTGTTGTTCAAGAACAGGTTGCATTTCTATATTGCTATCATCAATCGTAGAAGACTGTGCATAAATTGGCATTTCATTTGAATTGAAGTTATCAGCACTTAGAACATCTACAATTGGTGATGCCTCTACGCTTGCAACTTCTGGTACTAATGCAGGCTCTGAATTTACTGTTTCTGGAATAATCACTTCCTCAGTATTCAAAGCTTCCGAAGCAGATAATGGATCCACATTTGTTTTCTCCAAGGGTTGTTGCTCTAAAGTTGTAGGGATCTCATTAATAATAGGCAATTGCACATAATCTTGATTATTTGTTTGATAAGATTGATCCATTATATTATTTTCTTCAACAACTTTATCTTCTATAACATTATTT
The DNA here is from genome assembly GCA_023460995.1 of Bacillota bacterium. Taxonomy (GTDB): domain Bacteria; phylum Bacillota_I; class Bacilli_A; order RF39; family UBA660; genus RGIG4266. Next base: position 7,799 of record JAEWOE010000006.1, read on the forward strand.
TCTTCATTATTTTTAGTTTTTTTATCTTTTTTTATTTTCTTTTCTTTTATAGGCTTTTCATCTTCCACATGATTTGAGGTAGATAATTTTTTTCCAAAGTCAGTTTTTTCAGCGAAATAACCAATAATAGTCATTAATATAACTACACCACCCGCTATAAACCACACTAAATTATCAACAATAAACTCCATTGATACCCTCCTTATTCTAATAATATATTATCACTATTAATATATTTTTACAATTCTTTTTTATTCACTTAAATAGTCAGCACCTTTAAAAGGCTCTGTACGCAATAACTCGCGGTAGTCTTGCTGTCTTAGTACTTCAAACAGCATAATTGCTACACAATTAGATAAATTCAGGGCTCTAATGTTAGCATTGATCGGAATTCTCAAACAATGTTCTAAGTCATCTTTAAGAATTTCTTTTGGTATTCCAGTACTTTCCTTGCCAAATATTAAATATATTTCTTCATTAGTATTACTATAATTAAAAGAAGTGTGTGGCTTTTTACCATATCTTGTTAAATAGTAAAATGTGCCATTATTTCTTGATTTAAAGTCATCCCAATTTTCATAAACAGTATAATCACAATTTTCAATATAATTGACGCCAGCTCGTTTTATATGGCTTTCATCTAAACTAAAACCAAGTGGTTTAATTAAATGTAATTTTGTTCCTGTTCCTGCACATGTACGCATAATGTTGCCTGTGTTTTGTGGAATTTCAGGCTCAAACAAAACAATATTAATCATTTTCAATAACTTCATTTCTTTCTAAAAACTTAATTGCATCATTTTTTGTTATTGTACTGCTTTTAACATAAAGTATATCAACTATTTCTCCATCTTTAAAACGAATCAAATTTGGTGAAACAATATTTTTCACTTTTTTTAAAGTCTTACTCATGTAATTGCTTACCAATACTTCTAGTCCGTTATTATTATTTTCTTTATCAGTATCAAAATATATAATATTAGAATTTAATGAATTATCGGCAATAACTTTTTTGAATTGTTTTTCAAATGTTTTCACACTGCTATCTGATGAAGATGATATGTATACAACAATATCGGGATTATCTAGTAAAAAACTAGAAAATGTCTCTGTTTCTATTTCTGGAAGTACCTCCGAAATAATAGAATTTGTTTTATAATATTCATCTATTGTCTTATACCATGATGTTAGATAAAAACATAATCCAACAACTGCAATTACAATTATAAATAAAATTAAATAATTTTTCTTAGGTATTTCTCTTTTTTTCATATTATCACCATATCTTCTATTTAGATTTTAGCATATTTTTTTTACTTTTTCCACCATAATATTAAAAAAAAGATAGTTTTAAAAACTATCATATTCATTTTGCACTTCTTCTATCTTCACTACTGGTAAAATAATACTATCTGATTTAGCAATATCATCGTACTTAACTCTAAACTCTGCTAGTTCTTTAACTATACTATCAGGATAAATACGCTTACTGTTTTTTATAGCATTATATACATCTAAAATATCAACAACTTTTTTATTTTGAAATAGTGCATTTGAAAATGCTTGAGTAAGTACTGATAGCGAAACATCGGGATACATAGCAGCTAAACCATAAACTCTCTTGAATTCTGAAGTTGCATCAACAATTGCTCTTACAAGTTTTTCATTTATATAATCATTATATTTAAACTTAACTCCAGTTTGTTTCTCTATTTTAGGAAGAGAACCCATTAATATTTTTACTGTTGTATCTACATCTGGTTCTACAACTTCAATCCTATCAAAACGTCTTAAAAAGGCTCTATCTTTGACAATATAAATATTGTATTCTTGTGTGGTAGTAGCACCTATTGCTTTAACATCGCCGCGGTCTAAAGCTGGTTTTAAAATATTTGCTAGATCCATTGGGCCAGCATCGCTAGCACCAATCAAGGTATGCACCTCATCGATAAATAATATTGTTTTTGGCATAAGTTTTAATTCAGATACTAGTAAACTAACAACAGTTTCCTCTTTTCCATTTACTGTCATTTTTCCTAATAAAGATGTAGAATTAATTTTAATTATACGAAATCCCTTTAAAGCATCCGGAACTAAATCCCTTTGTATTAAATAAGCAAGTCCTTCAACAATAGCAGTTTTACCAATACCAGCATGTCCTACTAATAATGCAGATTTCTCTGGCGTTAATAAAACAATTATCATTTTCTTTATTTCGTCTTCTCTTGCTATAGCAGGATTCGTCACATATTTTTTAGCAGTTAAGTCTTCACTGTACATACCAACAATGCTAATCTCTTGTCCATCTATTTTTGTTATTGGCTCATTATATTGAGGTAAAACCTGCTCAGCTACTTCCTGTTTTACAGGCACATCAATAATTCCATTTGATAAATCATCTGTTGTTTTAATTACTTCATCATCAAAAGAAATTATTTCTGGTTTATTATCCATAATATACCTCCCTTATTTTTCTATAAACTCATACTTTAAAAGTTCACTAGTAAACTCACTATAACTTTTTGAACCCCTAATTTTTGTAAGTACCCTATTTTCAACATCCTCATCACCACTGTCAATCAATACTGTTGTTGGAGTCCCATTAAATGATAAATGTGAATTTAGATAAGCATACTCTTCGTCTGATAATTTACCAATATCAATATAATTAACTATAATATTATAATCTGAAACAACCTCATTTACTGTTACTTTAAATATTGTGCAGTGACTGCAAGATTCTGAACCAATAAACAAAACAAATTTGTCTCCACTATCAATAAGTTCTTGTAGGTCATTATAATTTATAGTTTTATATGTCTTTAATCTAGGATTAAAAATAAGAAAAAGGCTTATTCCAATTGCTATTAGAATAATTAAAACACTTGCTATAATTAAAAAAGTCTTAGACTTTAACATTTTTTCCATACTATCACCATATAAATTATATAATAATTAGTAATAAAAAAAAAGAGATTTTAACTACTTTTCTCTTTTTTGTAGATTATCAATTGATTTGGCATTAAATATAATGAGCCGTTTTGTGAAATTATTGAATTTGGTTGTATACCTATTCTTCCTGCTATTCCATTAATTGTTTCGTTATCTTCAGTAATATATATGCCATAGCCAGGTTTAGGAACTAATATTTGTTGGCCAGGATAGATATAATCATTTTCATCTAATCCATTAAGCATAATTAAATCCTGATAATTAACATTATTCTTCCTAGCTATATCATATACACTATCCCCTTTTTCTACAACATAATTAGAAAAAGGTAAATTAGAACTATTATTTGGAACAACAATTTGCATTCCAGGAACTAAACTATTTATAGGACCATTTATTTTTTCAAGAACATCTACAGACACGTCAAATTTCTCTGCTATTTTACCTAATGTATCTCCATATTCGACGATATATATTTTATACATATATTCACCTCATTTTATTATATGCTTTACCATTTTTATTGATATCATTATAGGTTATTTATTTACACCCTTTTATCACATAAAACATATGCTATATTAGAAAATAGAAGGGGTGGATTATATATGTGTAATAATGAGGAAAATGGAAATAAATGCATGGCAGAAATATTACAAGTCATTTTATTACTTCAAAGAAACGCTGAATGTGGTGATAGTTGTTTAGATACTTGCGATAGGGGATTTTTAGGATGTTGTACTACAACTTGTGTTTGTAACACAAGACCCGTAACGCTATATCTATGCTGCAGTAATAGTGACCCATTGAGAATGCCAATATCAAAAGCTTTTGATGAGCAAGTTACTTCTCCAGTATTTCGTGTAGAAAAACTTGATGATAACTGTGCAACATTTAGAGTACTTGCACCAAGTGATGAGCCAACTAATAATGGCTGTCTACAACCATTTGTAGCAACAAATTCTTTCTTCACATTGAATCTTGACTGCTTATGCTGCATCAGATGCTTACAAGATACATGCGTTGACTGTGTTTAAAAAGGACAAAGTCCTTTTTTATTTATATAATATTTTCAACCAAGAAATAGTCACCATATTTCTTAGCTTTTTCTAAATCATCATTAGTTTTAACAGTCCAAATATAAACATCATGTCCTTTATCTCTATATTTCTTTATGTCTTCTAAAGGTAAAGCACTTAACTCACATGCGACAAAATCCGGTTTCACTATTTTTAGAAAATTTATTCGCTTTAAAATAAATCTTTCTATCCATAGTGTTTCTTTCTTATGCTTATTTATATCATACATTAAAAGACCAACTTTAGATTTAGTATGTTTTTTTAAATATAAAACTGTTTTAAAATCGAATGATTTTAGTATAACTTCACCTTTATAATCCTTTAGTTTTTCTAATAATATATTTTCTAGAAGATATCTCTTATGATCATATTTTAGTTCTATATCTAGTAGAACTTTACCATTAACAAGTTCAAGAACTTCATCAAGCGTTGGTATTTTCTCTTTAGTGCCTTTTAAGTATAGTTTACTTATTTCTTGATAATCACAATTAATTAAATATTTATCTAGTCCAGTCATTCTCTTTAAATTGTCATCATGAAAGACGACAATTGTTCCATCCTTTAATAAATGTATATCAAATTCAAAAGGAATATTCCTTTCAATACATTTTTTGAAAGCTGTAAGGCTATTTTCTGGAATTAGGTTATTATGTAGTCCTCTATGCGCAATCATATTTTTTGAAACTTTACTTATCAAATTTAACACCTTCCAAATAAATCTTCGATTTGAAGGCGCCTCTTTTTTTTACCTTTTCTTGTCTTATATTCTCTAATTCTTCACGTGTAAAATTCTTAGAATTTAATATACCTATTATTACTTCCTCAATATCAGCTAGTTCTTCAATCGATCCAGAATCTAAATATTCATTTACTTCTTCTAATAGTTTAGTATTTAGTTCATTTAAATACTCATCATTATCAAGTATTCTTATAATTGGCTCTTCACCATTTTTCTTAATTATATCTGGTATATTATCTCTAACTAATTTTTTATAACTCGCCATATTGCACCTCTTTATAATATATTACTTATCTTGAAAACGTTGCACCAAATCATCTCTAACTTATATATATAAATATATTATATTGTAGTCAACGATAACTAAAAATTAATGAATCAAACAATTAATAGTAATTTTTTCGAAAAATAATGTAAAATAATTTCTTTACTAAATTAAGTATAACATAAAAAACTAGTTGTAAACTAGTTTTTTATTTTCTTAATTATTTCTTCTTTAGTTAATCCTAGTTGTTCAAGCGAAGATATTATATCTTTTATTTCATTAATACCGTGATTAATTTGCATTACTACAACATCTTCTACTTTTTCAGAAACGAAGGTTCCTTTTGTAGAAATAGTTGTTATAACACCTTTTTTTTCAAGTTCAGAATAAGCTTTTTTTACAGTATTTGGATTAATACCTAAATCGCCTGCTAGTTCTCTAACCGATGGTAGTTGTTGCCTTGGTTTATAAATACCTAACGCAACATATCTCTCAATTTGAGTTACTATTTGTTCATAAATTGAAGTTCTACTTTGATAATCCAAATTAATCATTATACTTTTCCTTAGAATTATTTATAATACTTTTATAGTATGCTTTATATTCCTCAGTATTAACTAATTCATTTTTTTTATCATTGTATATTTTTTCGAGTTCTTCAACTTCATTTGTATAGAACAACCTGTATAAACCTGAAATATTATAGTTATAAGAAATTATTGCATATGGCTTTGTTGAATCAAATTTTTCAGTACCATATTTACAAGCAAAATCATACAACTCTTTTGACATATTATCAACTATATAATGCGAATAATCATCATTATTATATAAATCAGAATTAAAAGAATTTATATTAATATAGAACGTATCATTATTAAATTTTATTGATAAAGCATCTTGTAATTTTTCATTTTCTCTATCTGCCATATAATTAATTATTTCATTATTTACAAGACCATTAATATCATATCTGACTATATTATTATCTTGATATGTATATAAGTATGTACTGCCGAAGAAACCATTTACAGAAAGATTATTATAATATGATGTTGAAGTAATTGAGTTAGCACTTTCTTCAATAAGTGAAATCAAATCTTCATCTGTAACATATTCATTATTCATAAATACCGCTATAGTATTATCATAATTAAAATCTTTAACCTTGTCTGCTACTGTTGATACTTTTGAAAGTTGTAAAATAAAATCATTATATTTTTTCTCAGGTATAGCAATATTTACATTATATTCTTTACCATTTTTTAGTTTGATTGCGAATGCAAATGATGAATAACTAGAATTAGAATCTAATCTATATTCTGTACCATAAGCATAATTAAGTACTAAATTAATCAAATCTCTATCTTCATAATAATCTGAATCAAGACTTAATGAATCAGCAGCAAATGTTTTTAATTTTACAGCTGATACATCAGAACTATTTATTCTTATAGTGTCGATCGATCTTTTAAATAAACTAGTGTCATTAACAACAAACGCGTATGAACTCCAAACTATTACTGTAATAAAAAGGGCAATTATAGATCTTTTTAGATTTATTATACTTTTTCTTGTAATTAAATCAAATACAAAATAATAAGTTACAATTAAAGCAATAAATATTAATAAACCAACATTTGATGATTCAATTATTTCATATAGTATTAACACTATTGGCATAAGTGTTAAACCTTTAATAAAAAGATGCAAGTTGAAATTTTTGAATGATGTTTCACACACTTCCATTTTCCTGTGAATGAAAGTATATAAACCTAAACCAAAATATATTATGCTAAGTATAAATGTCTTTAATATACTTACTAAATCATATATTCCTTTATTATCATTATAAGCGAAAAATATATTTGAAAACATTTCATAAGGAATTGTATACGATGTCTTTTTCTCAATATTTCCATGAACATAGTATGTATTTAATCCTTTATTAATTTGACACTCTTTATTATCGTAACAATTATAGTAATCTGGAAGACACAATTTATCTTCACATTTTACCATTAAATTAGTACTTATTGTATCTGTATAATACATTGAAGAATAACTAAATAAGAAAGGCATAAAGAATAATAGTAAAGCTGTTACTGCTAAACTTGTAACCATATTACCACTTAAAGCTACTGCTAAATTGGTTGCTAGAAATACAAAAGTATAAGCCACAAACCAATAAATTATATAGTCGAAACATACTTCTTTAACAAAAATAATATTTGTTGAAGACATACTTACAAGGACTATTAGTAATAATGTTACTAATAATGTAAAAAACAATAATATAATTCCGCCTATTGTATTAGTCACAAATATTGTTTTTTTACTAATAGGCATTGAATTTATAAAGTCTACACTTTTCTTTTTAAATACATAAGAAAATAAAGTAATTGAAAGAAGAACAGGAAAGATAAATAAACCAATCATATTTATGGCAGAGATAGTTTCTAAATCAGTGATCACAACACTATCTCTACTTGATAATGCAAGCAACATTATAGTCGTGAATATCGGTATTAATATTGTCATAAAAATAATTAATCCCTTTGACTTTTTTAAATTTTGGAAAAAGTAGTCCTTATTAAATGACTTCATTAAATTCATAACCTAATACCTCCATTTCATATATAAAAACTTCCTCTAATGTTAATGGAATAATATCTAAAATAATTGGTTTTTTCTTTTCTAGTTTTTTCTTACTAGTACCATCTTCATCACAAATTATTAAAGTAGCTACACTACCTATTTTTTTGAAATTGAGAACATTTATATCTTTGAAATCATTTTTGTCAAAATCACAGTCTAAAGAGACTTGAACTTTAATCATATTTGTTTTTAAACTATCAATATCACTTTCAAAAAGAATACCACCTTTATAAAGCAACCCTAAATTATCACAAATATCTTCTAATTCTCTTAGATTATGACTTGTCATTACTATAGTACAATTAGTGTCTTCCATTTGCTTAGCAATAATTTTTTTCATAACATTTCTTATAACAGGATCTATCCCATCAAATGTTTCATCAAAAAACATATACTTTGCTTTAGTAGCAAAGGCACAAATTAATGCACACTGTCTTTTCATACCTTTTGAAAATGTATTAATCTTACCATTAACATTTAACTTTAATATTTTAGCTAAATCTTTTAAATAATCCATATCAAAATTCTTATACATAGAATTATAAAATTCCGCCATATCCATTAAACTATAGCCCTGATAAAAAAATAGATCATCTGGAACAAAAACCATATTTTGCTTCAATTCGTCATTATCATATACCAAATTATCATCTATATAAATAGAACCTGAATCAGGCAAAAAAATACCATTTATCAAACGTAATAACGTTGATTTTCCAGCACCATTCGCACCTACTAAACCGTAAATACAATTATCTTCAATAGAGCAATTTAAATTATATAAAACATTATCTTTGTCATACTTTTTGGACAAATTTTCTATGCGTATCATATTAACCTCCACTGTACTATCTGTATTAGTACAATTAAATTATACCACTATCCAATTTTTTGTCAATAAAAAACTAGCTAAGCTAGTTTAAACATTATATTCTTTAAGTTTGCCTATATACGTAATTTCTTTGTTTGGTATGTAATCAAAGTCTTTAGGCTCAATTGATTCAATTGGTTTTTTAAATTTATAAATGTAGCTTTTATCAATAACTTCAGCTACAAACTGGCTGCATACATAATGGTTTTTACGACGAATTCTTATTTTGAAGAATCTTAAAACAAGACCAATTATATCATATTGGTATGCTTTTGGGTTTTTCTCATACTCGTCTAATAATTGTTTTAGAACTACGTACTTATCTTCATCAACAGTAAGTTTATATACCTTGCACTCTGTATTTTGAAACTTTCTAAAAAAATTACTATTTTTAGCTTCTATTATAAAACCACTATTTAAGGGATTATTTAAAGTTCGTCTACCAAAACTATACATTTTAGAAAAATCTGAGTCCAATGATATCATAACATGACTATATTTATATCTTGTTACTAATCTAATAACTTTAGCTGGTATAGTACCGGTATGCGCTTGAATTATATATACTATTTTCTTACCCATAAAAAATTACTTCTCTTCTATTATTTTTCTTCTTTTATAGCTTCTTCACTTAAAATGTTACTTAAGTCTCTACGAATCTGTTTTTTAATCTTCTTCATATGATCACCTACCATAATATAACTATATCAATTTTTTGATAAAAAATCAAATGTTTGATAATTTTTCAAAATATTGCTTTGACTGAATTAGAGTCAAGTTTTATATATATTTAACTTTCTGCAAAAATTATGCTCTAATTTTATTGATATCATCTGTAATAACCCAATCATCCATATTACTTTCCCTATTATATTTAAAAGGAACAATTTCGACAATATTAGATATCTCATAAACAGCCAAAAACTTCTTGCCATTCCATCTTTCATATTGCTTTTTTGATAAGTTTAATTCACTTTTATAATGTTCAATAAATAATTGAGATTCACTTGGAGTCATTTTTTCACTTTCAATTACATTTGATATTACACCTTTATGCGTAATAGTCATATCTCCCCCAGTTTCAACAAAATAAGCTATATCATTAACTTTAGCTCTTCCACCTAAAGGACATTTTTTACCAGCTGCACCTCTAATTATCATTGTTTTCTCGCCATTAATAAGTTTTTCTAATTCTTTTGCTTCTGAATTTAAGTAAACTAAGTGTTCAGCTTTTCCATCTTTTCCTTCATACCACTCATTTTTTGCCATATTATCACCTATAATCATTATAACAAAAAAGTAGGAAAAATCCTACTTATAACCCTAATATAAATGTAGCTATATTAAAATATGTTATTAATGATATAGCATCTACAATTGTAGTAATAAATGGGCTGGCCATTACTGCAGGATCTAACCCAATTTTTTTTGCGAGCATTGGAAGCATACATCCAACTATTTTAGCAAAAGTAACTGTAACTATTAAAGTTAGTGATACAACAGCCGCAACAGGTATAGATACTCCATCAATAACTAATAATTTAATAAAATTAGCTGCGGATAAAGTTATTCCGGCTAAAATAGCAATTCTAAATTCTTTCCACATTATCTTAAATAAATCACTGAATTCTATTTCATTTAATGAAATTCCACGAATAACAGTTACAGAAGTTTGATTTCCAGCATTACCACCGGTATTCATAAACATCGGAATAAAAGCAGTAAGGACTACATAAGTAGCTAGTGCATCCTGGTATGACTGTATAATGGTCCCTGTAAAAGTTGCAGAAAACATTAAAATTAAAAGCCAAGGCATTCTCTTCTTATAAGTTTCAAATATCCCTGTTTTCATATATGGCTTATCCGTTGGATTAATACCAGCCATCTTTTCAATATCTTCAGTTGTTTCTTCTTCAATAACGTCAATAACATCATCGATTGTAATAACACCAACAAGTCTTTCTTCTCTATCAACAACTGGCATTAAAGTTAAGTCATATTTAGAAAACTGTTTTGCTACTTCTTCTTGATCTTCCAATGTATGTGTACAAATTATTCTATCGTCCATTATTTCTTCAATTTTTATATCTGAAGGATTAAATAATAATTCCCTAAGTTCAATAGTTCCTACTAGCTGACGATTTTTATCTAAAACAAAACAAGTATCAATTGATTCTTTTTCTTTTCCTTCTCTTCTAAGTTTACTTATTGCTTCTTCAATTGTAAGATCTGCCTTCAAATCAAAGAAATCTATATTCATAATTGAACCGGCTGAATTAACCGGATATTTAAGTAAGTAGTTAATATCTTTTCTTGTTTCAGGAGTCGTATTAGCTAGTAACTTGGTGACGATATTAGCTGGCATTTCATCTATTAAATCGGCTGCATCATCTGAATCCAAATTATCAATTATTGAACCTGCTTCCTTCATTGACAACAAAGTTATAAGTTCTTGCTGAATATCTAATGGCAAATTTGCAAATGTATCAGCAGCAATATCCTTTGGCAGTAGCCTAAAAACCTTGACTTGCTTTTCCTTGTCATCTATATCTTCAATAATTTCAGCAATATCAGCTTCGTTTAAATTAGTTATTTCTAACTTTAATTTTTTGTAGTCTTCTGTTTCAACTAGTTCTATAATTTTTTCTAACATAAAATCACTCCTTTACTATTTCTAGCATACCCATTATAACATTATAATAATCAATTTGAATACTATAATAAAATAAAAAATAGTAGTTTTATCTACTATTTCATACTTTCTTCTACAGCAACAGCAATTGATACTGTAGCTCCAACCATTGGATTATTTCCCATACCAACAAAACCCATCATTTCAACATGAGCTGGTACTGAAGAACTTCCTGCAAACTGAGCATCACTATGCATTCTTCCCATAGTATCAGTCATACCATATGAAGCAGGACCTGCTGCCATATTATCAGGATGAAGTGTTCTACCTGTTCCACCACCTGAAGCAACAGAGAAATATTTTTTATCTTGTTCAAGTCTTTCTTTCTTATAAGTTCCGGCTACTGGATGTTGGAATCTTGTTGGATTAGTAGAATTTCCTGTAATAGAAACATCTACATTCTCCATGTGCATAATGGCAACTCCTTCACGAACATCATCAGCACCATAGCATCTAACTTTACTTCTTTCACCATCTGAATAAGCTATTTCATTTGCTATTTTTAGTTCTCCACTGTAATAGTCAAATTTAGTCTGAACATAAGTAAATCCATTTATTCTAGAAATAATTTGAGCCGCATCTTTTCCAAGACCGTTTAATATTACTCTAAGTTTATTCTTTCTAACTTTGTTAGCAGATTTAGCTATTCCTATCGCACCTTCTGCTGCTGCAAAAGATTCATGTCCAGCTAAGAAAGCAAAACATTCAGTCTCTTCTGATAAAAGCATAGCACCTAAATTACCATGACCTAAACCAACTTTTCTATCATCTGCAACACTACCTGGTAAACAGAATGCTTGTAATCCTTCACCAATTATTTTTGCAGCTTCACTTGCTGTTTTACATCCTTTTTTAATTGCTAAAGCAGCTCCCAATGTGTAAGCCCAACATGCATCTTCAAAGCATATTGTTTGAATTCCTTTTACTATTTCATATGGATTAAATCCTTTATCTAAACAAATTTGTTTTGCTTCTTCTAAATCTTTAATACCATTTTCTTTTAAAACTTGATCTATTTTTTTTATTCTTCTATCGTAATTTTCAAATAATTCCATGGTTACCTCCTAAACATGGCGTGGATCTATTTTTTTAGTAGCTTCATCAAATCTACCATAAGTTCCACTTGCCTTTTCTATTGCTTCATTAGAATCTATTCCAGCTTTAATATTATCCATCATTTTACCTAAATTAACATATTTATAACCGATAATATTACCTTCTGAATCAAGTCCAACTTCAACAATATATCCCTCTGCTAATTCAAGATATCTAGGTCCCTTTGCAAGTGTGGAATAAATTGTTCCAACTTGACTTCTATGACCTTTTCCTAAATCTTCAAGTCCAGCTCCTATTGCAAGGCCACCTTCTGAAAATGCAGATTGTGTTCTACCATAAACTATTTGCAAAAATAATTCTCTCATTGCAGTATTAATAGCATCACATACTAAATCAGTATTTAAAGCTTCTAATATTGTTTTACCTATTAGAATTTCACCAGCCATTGCGGCAGAATGTGTCATACCAGAACAACCTATTGTTTCTACTAAAGCCTCTTGTATAACGCCTTCTTTTACATTTAAAGTCAATTTGCAAGCCCCTTGTTGTGGTGCACACCAACCAATACCATGTGTAAGACCTGAAATGTCTTTAACATCTTTTGCTTGTACCCATTTTCCTTCTTCAGGAATCGGTGCTGGTCCATGATCAGCGCCTTTGTTTACTTTGCACATATTCTCTACTTCTTTTGTGTATATCATTTTATAACCTCCATTTTGACATATATTATTATACCATAAACTCTATTTTCTTTTAAGTTTTTTTAAATATTTTATAAAATTTATCTAATAAAAATATAAGAAAATAAAAAAGTAATAAATTACTTTTTCTTACAATTATGACATATGCCACTAAACTCAATAGTATGATTAATTATTTCAAAATCACTATTTTTAATAATTTCTTTTTCTGCTTTTTCAATTGGACAAAAATCAATTTTTTCCTTTGTATGACATTTTATACAATTTAAATAATGTTCATGCTTATTAGTACTTAATGTATAATATATATTCCCATCATAACTTAGATTTTTAATAAATAATCCTTTTTCAGTAAAAAGATCTATTATTCTATAAATGGTCACAATATCAACCTCATTAACACAATTATCATATATATATTTTAGTGTAACTTCTTGTTTAGAGTTAAGAACAATACTATAAACTAAATTTCTTTGTTTGGTGTTTTTGATATTATTTTTCTTGAAAATTTCTTCTATCAAATAGCAATTCCTAACAAGTCAATTACAATTCCACATAAAACACCAATAGAATATAGCGTAAGTATTATGCTTATATTTTCTTTTAGATTATTATTAACTTTGAATAATAGTAATAATGCAACGCCACTACCAGTAAGTAATCCTGCCATAGTCATACCAAATGATATAGCATTATTAAGATATAATTCTGTGATAACAACGCTAGCTGCACAATTAGGAATTAAACCTATTAAACTAGCTAAGAATGGTCCAAAGAAACTATTCTTCATAAATAGTTTTGATACCATATCTTCATCGAAATAATATAGTGTACAATTTAATATAAATGAAATAATTGTTATAAATAAAAGGATATTTAAAGTATGTCTAATGCTTGATTTTAAAATACCGTGTTCACAATCACAGTGTTCTTCGTCGCAAAAATCCTTTATTTGATTATCCTTTTTAGATTTCTTGTTTCTTAATATAAAGTCTATAATAAATCCAAAGATAATACCTATAACGATTTTAAATAATATAATCTTAACTATAACTGTTACATTTGTACCTTTTGATAGTAGTATAGGTAACATCTCATCAGATGTTGAAAGATATATTGCCATAAGTGTACCATATGAAACAATCCTAGCTGCATACAAGTTTGTAGCAGCAGCAGAAAAACCACATTGTGGAAAAGCTCCTAATATTCCACCTAATAATGGCCCAAATTTTCCAGCTTTTTCTATTGTATGTTTACTTTTATTACTTAACTTATGTTCAATGAATTCCATAAGTAAAAATACTAAAAATAAAAAAGGTAAAAGTTTTAATGAATCTAACAAAGTATCTAATATAATATCCGACATATTTCCTCCTAAATGCAAGTTTTTTGCATTTATATTATATCATACTTTAACTAATACGCAATAAAGAATGGTAATTTTATAACCATTCTTTATATTTTTTTATATATAATTTTTTAATAACCGCAACTATAAACATGTATAATGCCACTAAGGATATTAAATATCCATAAAAACTTAGTGGTAAAGTTACAAAATCAAAAAGACCAATTTTTGATAAAAGATGTGGAGCCATAATTGTTAAAACTAGTGATATTAAAGATAATATCATAAGTGGTTTACTTGCTTTGGATTCAATAAATGGTATTTTAGAAGTTCTAACATTATGAATTATAATAAGTTCTGTAGTTAAACATGTTACAAACCAGGCTGTTTGAAAATATGCTTGCTTATCTACACTGTTATAACCAAGTATAAACCAAAAAATCAAAAAAGAAATAACATCTACTACCGAACTTGTAATACCCATCACATTCATAAAATGACCAATACCTTTAGTATTCCATTTTTTAGGTTTTCTTAAAAACTCAGCATCTACATCGTCATATGGAATTCCTATTTGTGAAAAGTCATATATAAAGTCTTGAAGTAGCATTTGAATTGGCAACAATGGTAAAAATGGTAAAAATATACTAGCTATCATTATGCTAAATACATCACCAAAATCAGCACTCAAAGCCATTTTCATGTACTTTATTATGTTACCATATATTTTTCTTCCTATAATTACACCATCATATAACACACCTAAATTACGCTCTAAAAGGATAATATCACTTGCTTCTTTCGCAATATCAGTAGCTGAGTTAACAGAAATACCAACATCCGCTGCATGAAGTGATGGAGCATCATTAACACCATCCCCCATATATCCAACTACATGACCATTTTTTCGATAAGCCCTTACTACTCTTTCTTTTTGTATAGGATCCATTCTGGCAAATACATCAACTTTTTCAATTAAAATACTCAACTGTTCATCGGTTAAATGATCTATATCTGCACCAATAACTATGTTTTCACTATTAAGCCCCGCAAGTGAACAAATGTTATTTGTTGCATAGGGATTATCACCTGTTAATATTTTCGTTTGAACGCCTATCTCTCTAAGACTATTAATTATTTTTTTGGCATCCTTTTTTGGTTGATCTAA
Source organism: Bacillota bacterium (assembly GCA_023460995.1). Taxonomy (GTDB): domain Bacteria; phylum Bacillota_I; class Bacilli_A; order RF39; family UBA660; genus RGIG4266. Next base: position 23,328 of record JAEWOE010000006.1, read on the forward strand.
AAACGCTACAAACCCAACAAAAGTCATGTCTTTTTCATATGTAGAATCAAATACTTTTATACCAGGATATTCATTTTTTTCAGCAAGAGCAATAACTTGCATTCCCTCACTAGCAAGTTTTTTTGCGCTCTCATTAATCTCATTAATTAACTTTTTATCAATAGGGTAAATCATATTATCATTTTTTACTTTTATACAAACTTTTAAAACTTCCTCTAAAGCTCCTTTAGTTAACATACGATAATTGCTGCCATCTTTAACGACAACACTAACTTTTTTTCTCATATAATCAAAAGGAATTTCGTCAATTTTTTCATAATTTGAAATAGTTTTCTTTATGTTATGCTCGTTTCCATAACTTATTATAGCTCTATCAACTAAGTTTTTTATACCAGTACTATAATAACTATTAAGATATGCATATTCCAATATATCAATATTTTCGTCACCATCTACATCTATATACTTTTGAAGAACAATTTTATTCTCAGTTAATGTGCCCGTTTTATCAGTACATAATACATCTATGGCACCTAAGTTTTGAATAGAATCCATTTTTTTTACTAAAGTCTTCTTCTTAGCTAAAACTTTAGTACCTCGTGTTAAATTAACATTAACAATCATAGGTAACATAGTTGGGGTTATACCAACAGCAGCAGATAAAGCAAAAAGAAAAGCATCTAAATAGTTATGTTTTATTATTCCTTGTATAATTAAGACAACAATGCAAACAAGAACCATATAAGCAATTAATAAATTTGTAATTTTCTTCATACCAATATCAAAATTAGTTAGTTCTTTTTCGTTATCTAATTCTTTACCTATATGTCCTAAATATGTATTAAAACCCGTACTAATAACAACTGCTGTTGCGCTACCACTTACTACACTGCATCCCATTAAACAAATATTACTTAAATTAAATACCTCTTTAGCTGGTAAGTTCTCTGTTGCCTTTTCCACTGGCACACTCTCACCAGTAAATACAGATTGATTAATAAATAAATCTTTACTTTGAATAATATAGACATCAGCTGGAATTATAGACCCAGCATTTAACTTAACTACATCACCAATAACAACATTTTCTACTCTTTCTTCATGTTCCTTTTCACTACGCATTAAAATGGTGCTACTAGTTATTTTTGACTTTAATTTTTCATTAAACTTATATACAGAGTAATCTTGAAAAAATCTAATAAGTGCACTTAAAAAACCTATAGAGATAATTATAACTGATCCAAATTTATCTCCAAGAAAAAAATTTATTATTGCTAGCATAAAAAGAACTACAATAAATTGATCTTTAAAAGATAAAGCAAAAAAATGAAGCCAAGATTTTTTATTATCCTTCACTACAATATTTTGTCCACTTTCATTCAATCTTTTATTTGCTTCTTCTTGCGCTAAACCATTTAAATCACTTTTGAATTCTCTAAATACATCTTCCTTATTATATTTTGAAATTTCATTATATTTTTCCAATAAAATTATATTATCTTGATTTAATTGATTAACCTTTTTCTTAATGTAAAATATTTTTATCATTTTATCGCCTCTATTATAATCTATATTATAAATTATATCACTGAATAGATTTAATAGATATTATTTTATACTATAATTAATATTTGCTTTTCTTGCTAGTTTACATAAATCTTTTGTTTGTAAATGATAATACCTATTATCTTTTATAAAATTAGTGCCACATTGTCTAAATTCAAAATTAGTTTGTGATTCTATACACTGATTTCTTATTTTTAAAACCCAGTCATAATTAAGATAACGCGCATTTTGATCCGATTCTCCACCAACCACAACCAAATCTATATTATTAAGATATTTTTTTATATCTATTTCCTCAAGTAATGGTTGACATATTATATCTTTATGCTTGATAGCTAGTTTTGAAAATATGCTTAATCTATAATCTGCATTAAACTGATTTTCTATGGTACAACCAATTATGACATTATCATATCCTTCACCCCAATCTTCAGGAATACAAATTTCAAATCTATCAATACGCTTTGTAAGAAATAAAAAATTTAGATCAGGTCTCTCCTTAATTATTTTCCAGCATTCATCACGCCATAAATCAGCATCTTCAAGAAAAAAATCAGTTTGAAAACATAGATAAACTATTTGCCCAGATTTAATTTTATATTCGCCATTTTCACTCTTCATTATTGGAGCATAAAACTGGTCAGTTTTTACTATTATATTAGTATCTACCCCTCTTTTATAATCCCCCTTATGAATATAACAATACTTACAACCTTCACTATGTTTATGGCAACCTCTCCAAGGACTCCAAAAAGCCATATACAATCACTTCCTTTTTTATTTATTAATCTAAAACAATAACATTACTTTGTTTTAATTTTTCTATCGTTTTAATAAACCTAGATAAATTTATTACACCTACCAAATTTAGCGGAACAACTGCCTTAATATTATTTTTAACAGCATCTATGGCAGTAGATTTAATACAGCAATTGCCATCTATACCTACAACTTCTATTTCATTAATATTATTTGATTTTAAACAATTGCAAAATTCAGTACTGGTAAAACAACTTGAACTTTCCTTCTCAAAAACCAAATTTGATTCAACATTTAATCCTGTAACTAATTTAGAGCAATTACTCTTACGAATATTTTTAACATAAATAATTAAACTATCTTTTTTCTTATATTCATTGATTACTAAATTAATTTTTTCTATTAAAAGTTCTTTATCAGAAAACTTGTATTTAGTGTTTTTTCCTATATAATCTTCTTGCATATCAACTATAACTAAAGCATTCATTTTATCACCTATTTGTAGTATATCAAAATAAAATTAAAAGTGTCTATAATTTTTTAAAGCAATTTCTGTTAATACCGTTTAATTATCAATAATCTATCTATAATAATATTGGTGAAGATAATGAAAAACAAAAGTTTATGGTTAGAAAACGAAAAAGATGAAGAAGTAACAAAACTTACAGATAATATAAAATGTGATGTACTAATTATAGGTGGAGGAATTACAGGAATTAGTACAGCATACCATTTAAGAAAAAGCAAACTTAAAATATGCTTAGTAGATAGAAATTTAGTAGGACATGGTATAACTTCTAAAACAACCGCTAAGCTAAACTATCTGCAAGAATTAATTCCTTATAAGATTAGTAAATACGTATCAAAAGAAAACGCAAATAAATATGTTCAGTCACAAGTTGAAGCAATAAAATTAGTTGAAGAAATAATAAATAGTGAAGAAATAAAGTGTGATTTTCAAAAAGTGCCATCATATATTTTTACTAATAAGGAAACAGAAATTATTAAAATTAAAAAGCAAAAAGAATTATTAGAGTCAATAGGAATACCTGTAAATGAACATACTAGTATACCAATAAACATTCATAGTAAATACGCAATAAGTGTGAATGACACAGCTGTATTTCATCCAATAAAATATTTGCATGAACTAAAAGAAAAATGCATTAATTCTAATATAAATATATATGAAAAAACTAAAATCATTTCCATAAATAAAAGTGATGACGATTATGTTTGTAAAACAAATAATAGCAATATCATAACTACTAATAAAATAGTTATCGCATCACATTATCCTTACTTCCTATTACCGTTTTTTATGCCTATAAAAACAAGTATAGAGAAATCTTATGTAAGTGCTTCTAAAGTTGATGAAAGCAAACTTTTTACTGCTATTACATCTGGAAGTCCTATTAAATCCATTAGATATCATTCTAATACGAAAAATAACTATATGATATATTTAAATGGCTCACATTTAACTTGTAATAAATATAATGAAACAGAGAATTTTGATAAGCTAAAAAAAGATTTAGATAAATTGCAAGTTGAACCACAGTACATATGGTCCAACCACGATATAATGACTTATGACAATCTTCCATTTATAGGAAGAATTGAAAAGAATAATGATTCAATATTAATAGGAACAGGATATAATACTTGGGGAATGACAAATGGATCAATTGCTGGCAAAATAATAAGTGATATTATATTAGGTAATAAAAACAAGTATGAATGTCTTTTTGATCCAAGAAGAAGTTTGAATTTATCAAAAATTATTAAGTTTCCACTTAACTTGGGTTCTAACATCAAATCTTTTGTTGATAATAAGATTAATAAGGTTAAACCTTGGTATAATGAAAATGTGACATTCAAAAGAGTAAATGGAGAAAATATAGCAATTTATATAAGTGAAAAAGGTACAAAACATATTGTTTATAATACATGTCCACATATGAAATGTAGTTTAATATTTAATGAAGAGGAAAAAACCTGGGATTGTCCATGTCATGGTTCAAGATTTAACATTGATGGTAAAGTGATAGCTGGTCCATCAAACTACGATATAAGTTATAAAAAAAAGAAACTTTGATATATTCAAAGTTTTTTTAATATAAATATTCACATGCAACATCAAAAGAACTATCTTTCATAATCAGTTTGTTATTTTTATAAAGGAATAAAAACAATTTAGAGTTTAGACTTTCTTCAATTCTTTTCATCATTTTAGCCTTTTGTACAGGTGCAACTATCATATTGCCTTTTTCTTTTTTTAATCTTATTTTTAAAGTATAAACATCTTTTTTAACAATAAGATTAATACTATTTTTTTCTCTTCGTTTTTTAATTTTCGCACCATTATATGTCGCAAAACGATACTCTTTACCATTTATATTCAAAAAACAAAAGAAACCAGATATTCTACCTAATAAATCTGCTTTTGATATAACTAAAGATATATCATTATGTGTAAACTGATTAGCTTGAATCCACAGCCATCTTCTTGGAAACTTAGTGCCATAATCTTTTTCCATATAACCAGTACCACATATATCTAAACATTCATTCATATTTTTAATAGTACCACTTACTTTAGTTTTCATATAAATTATTTCATGCTTAGTAGGTAATGGCATAAATTTAAAATAACTCATTACACTATTTCCTAATAGCCTTCTTTTTAAATACGTTGTTGGCTTAATTGCTATATCTATATCAAATGGAAGAATAAGTAGTTTTAAGCAATTTTTACTAAGAACATTATTTCCAATACTTATTAAATTATTTGTGTAAGTAAATTCACTTACCTTATATTTAAAATAATAAACTTTGTTTTGTTTTTGGTCAATAATTTGAATGAAAGAGTGTGGATCTTCTTCATTAAGTGTAATACCAAAAATAAATGAGAAACAATTATTTTCATTATCACTTACTTTAAGAAACCAACCTTCAAAGTAATTTTTCTTTCTTTTTGTACCACAGTAATTAAAATTTTTCATATTTACCTCACTATTATCCAGTAATAGTATATCTTTATTTTACACATAAATACCAAAAAAAGATATCTATAGATATCTTTATAAATATTAATTATTCCTTTTTAAATACAAGTTTTTTTATACTGTCACAAAGAGAAGAAACTTGTACTCCATTTTCAATATTATCTTTATTAACATCAAATGAATAAAAACTTTTATTATTAGAACCAATATCTTTATATCCAACTACTAAGTTATATTCCATAATAAATTGTTTCAATTTTTCTAACATTTCTATATCTGACAAACCATCTATTTGTCTCATATTTATAATAAAACTGTTTGGAAAAAAATCTTTTAGCTTTAAGTCTATGTCTTCTTGATATACATTACCATTACTAATATTGTATTTATTTAAGTTAGCTAAATTAATAATTAAATCAAATGGACAAAAACCACTCAAAGAATTTATTTCTTTTAGTAATTCGTTATAATTCTCATAGGGAACAAACTTTAAATTACTTGATTGATATGGAAATTTTTCTTGAAACTTTTTAGAAGTAATGATATCAGGTGAGTCAATTAATTCAACGTTTGTTTTTGATATACCTAAAAAATAATGTGATAACTCAATACTTAAATCATTCTTTAAAGAAGTTATATATGAATCTTTGGATATATACTGTTTACTTGAACCACCTATTATTAAAATATAGTTTTCTTTCTTGAAAGGTTTTTCGTATATTTTACTGTCTTCCAAATTTAGTTTTTTTATTTCCTGAACTAAATCTATTTCATCTTCGCTATCATAATTCTTTAATATATCTAGAATGTAACTATGAATAGTTGATTCTTGTACACCTGGAATTAATCCTTCATCTTCATCATTATAGTCACCTCTAAATGAAGCATAATATCTATTCCTATTAACATCATTGTATATAGTACCGTTTAAGAAATTATCTCCATTAATCTTCTTACCACATAGTACACACTCTGAATTAGTACCAAACATATTTGAATAAGATAACCTTACTTCATGATTACATTCAAGTTTTCTTATTTCTTCCTCACTATTTTTATGTAGTAATATGGCTGACTCTTGTTCTTTTTTTAGAATATCAATTTCATTTTTAAGGTCTAAAACATTTAATGGAAAATGCTTTCCTAGATTCGATAAAACTTCTGTATTTATATAAGTACTTCTTAAATTCAATAGATTTAAAATTTCTTTTTTTTTCATAACATTCTCCTTTTGTAAACTTTGGCTTTATTTAATTCAATACTATCAACATAATCTTCAAACACTTCAAATACATCTTCATCATTTATAGCTATCTTATAAATTATTTCATATATGTACCTTTCTTCAGGATACATTAAATCTTCAAAGAAAAAATGGTCATAATTTATTTCTTTTATAAAATCCCAATGTCCGCAAATTAAGCATATTGCTTGATCATAATTCTTTGTTAAAATTTCGTGTTTACAAGTAGCTTTAATTTCGCTCCTTATATTCTCTTTTTGCAAATCTAAATTGCTTTTTTCTTCAACTTTTATACTTAAGTAGTCTTTTATTCTACTGATTGCTTCTTTTGATTGTTCCGTAGTAAATTCTTTTTCATACTTTTCTAAAAACTTATTTATTCTATCAATAACATGGCAATCATCTAATTTACCAAATAATTGATAACGTTTAGTGAGTAATTCATTATTCATATTTCTTCTTCCTTTCATTTGTAGTATATCAATAATAATGGTATAATCATAATATATATACATTATGTTTAATATAAGTGGAGGTTATATGAATATAAATTTTGAATTATATAAAATGTTTTATGAAGTAGCAAATCAAAGAAGTATTTCAAAAGGTGCTGAAAAATTAATGATCAGTCAGCCAGCTGTTACCCAATCAATTAAAACACTTGAAGATGAATTAGGGGGAAAACTTTTTATAAGAACTCCAAAAGGCGTGGTATTGACAAATGAGGGAGCCGAACTCTATAATTATATAAAGGAAGGCATGTCTTATTTTATTAATGGAACAAACAAATTTATGTCTTTAAAACAATTAGATAGTGGAGTAATTAATATCGGTGCGTCAACAACAATATCAGAACATTTTTTAATGCCCTATTTAACCAAATTTCATAAATCCTATCCAAATGTTGATATAAATATAACTAATAATTTGACTGAAAATTTAATAAAAGAATTACGAAATGGAAATTTAGATATTGTCATAATGGCAATCCCCAAAAATGACATAAGAGATTTAACTATTAATACAATAGCGGAATTACATGATATATTTGTTGGAAATGAATTATATAAAAATTCACAATATAATAATATTGAAGGACTATTAGACAAGAGATTAATTCTCCAAAAAGCTCCTTCTGTAACTAGAAATAATTTCAATGATTTTCTAATAAAGAACAATCTAGTTTGTGAGCCTTTCATGGAAGTAGTGAGTCATAGATTACTTTCAGAATTGGTCATTAATGGTTTTGGAATAGGACTTGTTACAAAAGAGTTTATAAGTAAAGAATTAAATAAAAGTATATTTGAAATAAAAACAAATTTAGATGTTCCTACAAGAAAATTAGGATATGCAATAAAAAAAGATACATATCCTACTTTCAGTACTCTGAAATTTATAGATTTATTAAAAAAACAATAATTGTTTAAAAAAATAACAATTATTGTTTTTTTGTTGTTGACAAAACATTACTTAAAGAATATACTTTTTATATACCCCTATGGGTATATTAGGAGGAAGAATAATGAGTAAATCCAAAGAAGAATGTACTACTATTAGACATAGATCGATTGAAGAAAAACAAAGTTATAGAAGAAGATTGAACCGAATTGAAGGTCAGTTAAATGGAATAAGTAAAATGATAGATGAAGATAGAATGTGTAATGAAATATTAATACAAATTTCAGCAGCAAGCATGTCACTAAAAAGTTTAGGACAAGAAATACTTCAAAATCATATTAAAACTTGTATTGTTGAAGATATTAATAATGAAAGATATGAATCAATAGATGAAATTATGGAGTTATGTAGGAGATTAATGTAATGAAAAAGTATAAATATAATATCATTAATCTTGACTGCGCAAATTGCGCAAGAGAGATAGAAGAAGAATTAAACAAAAGTAAGCAATTTAAAAATGTTGTTGTTAATTTTTCTACTTCAAAGATTTCATATGAAAGCGAATGTGAAATAAGTTTAAAAGAATTAAATAAGTTTGTTAAAAAAATAGAAAATGACGCTACTGTTGTTGAAGAAAAAGATGTTAGGCAAAACAAAGAATATCATTTATCAATTTTGATAATTGGAACTTTATTTGGTATTTTTGGCGTAAGTAAAAAACTACCATTTTATTTAAATGATCTGCTAGTTTTCCTATCATATTTAATGCTTATATATAGGCCACTAATAAATGCTATTTCTACTTTAATAAAAAATAGAACAATTAATGAAAACGCTCTAATTACAATATCATGTATTGGAGCATATTTAATTGGTGAGACTATGGAAGGAATAATGGTATTATTCCTATATATTCTAGGAAAAATTTTAGAAGAAAAAGCGATAAATAATACTAGACGTTCAATAAAAAATTTGCTTGATATTAAACAGGATTATGCGAATAAAAAAGAAAAAAGTGATTTAGTAAGAATAAATGTTGAAGAAATACAAATAGGAGATATTTTAATAGTTAAAAAAGGAGAAAAAATACCTGTTGATTGTGTAATTAAAAATGGTAATACAAAGTTAGATACTTCTGCATTAACAGGTGAATCAGAACTATTAATAGTTAACAAAGGTGATGAATTATTATCCGGTTCAATTAATACAGACGATGTAATAGAAATTATCGCAACTAGCTTATTTAAAGATTCAACTGTATCTAAAATCTTAGAGCTTGTTGAAGATGCAACTGATAAGAAAGCAAATACTGAAACGTTTGTTGCAAAAGCAAGTAAAATATATACACCTCTTGTAATATTAGCTGCTCTTTTAGTTGTAATTTTACTACCTATATTTACTAATATTGGATACAGTGAAAGTATATATCGTGCCCTTACTTTTTTAGTTATATCTTGTCCTTGCGCAATTGCTATTTCTGTACCTCTTTCTTATTTCACTGGTATTGGAGTGTCTTCAAAAAATGGTATCTTAATAAAAGGAAGTAACTTTTTAGATGGTGCAAGAAATATAAAAGAAATCGTTTTTGATAAAACTGGAACCATAACAACCGGTTCTTTCGAAGTAACAAATATAGAATCATTTGATGAAAATTATACTGTGGAAAACATAATTGAAATAATTGTTAAAGGCGAGTCTTTTTCTAATCATCCTATTGCTAAATCAATTATGAAACTTTCAACTAAAAAAATAAATACTAAAGACGTTGAAAATTACAAAGAAATAGCTGGAGAAGGAATATCATTTAGCATTGATAATAAACGTATTAAAATTGGAACCATAAAAACATGTGAATGTGAAGAAAATACAGATCTTCATTTAAATATCAATGGGAAGCACATAGCTTCTATAACTATAAATGATGGCATAAAAAGTAGTGCATTAAATACAATTAATCACTTAAAAAAACTAGGAATTAAAACTCATATGTTCACTGGTGATAAAAAAGATGTCGCATTAGAAATTGGAAAAAAATTAGGAATTGATGAAATAAAATATGAAATGTTACCAACTGATAAATATAGTGCATATGAAACTATAAGTACAAAAGATAATTTTGTAGCTTTTATTGGAGACGGAATAAATGATGCTCCTGTATTAAAAAGAGCAGATATAGGCATATCAATGGGTGGTGTAGGTTCTTCTGCCGCTATTGAAGCATCTGATATTGTTATTATGAATGATGACTTAAGCAAAATAACCAAAGCCATAAGTATATCAAAATATACAAATAACATAATAAAACAGAATCTTATATTTGCTATTACTGTAAAGTTAGCCATTTTACTTTTAAGTGTTTTTGGCATAGCAACCATGTGGCTTGCAGTATTTGCAGATACAGGTGTAACATTATTAACTATATTAAATACTCTAAGAATAATAAAAAAATATAAATAAATAAAATCTAAAAATAGTTTTAATATGTAGTTTGTAACTAAAAAAATGTGCTTTATGCACATTTTTATTTTTTTATTTCTTCAATAAAAGAATTAATTAATAAAGAAACCTTTTCAATTGCTTTTTCATCTATTAAAACCCCATTATTATCAAACTTATTAGCAGCATCAGTAATAAACACTTCTGGTTTCCTAATAACATCTGAGTTCAAACACAACAAGACTTTTCTAAGATCATACTGCATACGGCTTCCACCAAATAGTCCAATTGAAGCACTCAAAATTGCCACTTTTTTATCATTTAATGGTTTGTTAGACACTCTTGATAAAAAATCAATTGTATTTTTTAATACTCCAGAAATTGAATAATTATACTCTGGTGATGCTATTATTAAACCATCAGATGCTTTTATCTTGTAACTTAATATTGAAACACTTTCAATATTTTGTTCTTCAATATCTTCACTAAAAAACGGAATATTAGATATATCAACTATTTCCATATCAATTGTTTCATTAAACATATTTTTTATATTTTTTAACAGTGCTGTATTATAAGATTTTTTTCTTAAACTACCACTTATTCCTATTATTTTAATTTTATCCATAAAAATCCTCCTTAAGTATTATGACTATTTATTATAATTTTATTTATTATTTTATATTATATCTAATTTTTATAAAACCTGCTGTACTAGCTATAATCTCTATAAAACTTCCTAAAATAGATATATATGCTCCAACTATAAAATTATATAATATCCAAAAGAAACCTGCCATTATAAAAATTAAGTACATTACCCTTAAATTCTTTTGCCAAGTCCCATATGTATAAGCCATCGCAATAATTATAGGGATAACTGAATAAATATTTGAATAAGTAAGTATACCTACAAACAAAATAATAAATTCGAAGATAATTAAATAATATAATGGAATATCTTTTTCTTTTCTTTCAAAATTATAAAATAACATAGTCCTAATAATTGAAATTATATTTGCACTTGCAGCTGAAAAAGCAGTAAGTAATATATACTGTATGAAATAAAATAAATTAGCAAAAATTTGTATAAATAATATTTTTTCTTTTTCCTTTTGCTGATAACTAATACAAATAAGAGCTAAAGATGCAAGTCCAAATAACTGTGCTAAATAATTCACTACTATCACCTAAATTTATTATATCATTTAACGGAGAATATTAAAAGGAAACTATAACTAGTTTCAGATAATAGAAGAATTTATAATATAATCAGATAATTACTTTACACATTTTTGTTATCTTACTAATTAATTACTTATTAACATTTAAAAAATAGGCTTTCGCCTATTTTGAAAGTATATCACAAATTAAGTCACTTATTTCACTTGGGTTATCAATACTCATTCCTTCAATTAATCTTGCTTGAGAAAATAGAATCTTACTATATTTTTCTAACTCTTCAGAATTATTTTCTTCATACAGCTTCTTCACTTTATCAGCAATAGGATGCTTAGCATTGATTGATAAGATTGTTTGGGCTTTAACTTTTTGTTCAACTGGCATAGCACTAAGAACTTTCTCCATCCCTGTTGAAATATTTCCTTCAGTTGTTAAACATACAGGATGTTTTTTTAATGTATTAGTAAATTTTACTTTGCTTACTTTTCCATTTAAAATATTGCCTATTTTAGAAAGTAATTCTTTACTTTCCTCATTAATCTTTGTTATTTCAACTTTTTCATCATCAGACTCTATGTCTAGATTAGCGTTTGAAACATTCATGAAATCTTTATCATCATATTTCTGTAATACTTGAATAACAAATTCATCTGCATAGTCTATAAGATATAAAATTTCATAACCCTTTTCTTTTACATCCTCAACTTGAGGCATTAAATTTATTTTATCTACACTTTCTCCAACTGCGTAATATATCTTATCTTGTTTTTCTTTTACTCTAGATATATATTCTTTTAGAGTTATCATTTTATCTTCGACTGAAGAGTTAAACAATAATAAATCTTGTAAGTCATCTTTAGCCATTCCATAAGAATTATAAATTCCCATTTTAATTTGCATTCCAAACTCATTAAAGAATTTTTCATATTTTCCACGCTCATTAGAAAGCATATTTTTTAATTCATTATTAATTTTTTTCTCAATATTTTTAGACATAACTTTTAATTGTTTATCTTGTTGTAGCATTTCCCTTGAAATATTTAATGAAACATCTTCACTATCTACTAAACCTTTTATAAACCCATAATAATCTGGTAATAAATCTTCACATTTGTCCATTATTAGAACACCATTAGAATATAATTGCAATCCTCTTTTGTAATCCTTTGAATACAAATCATAAGGTGCATGACTTGGAATAAATAATAATGATTTGAAACTGCAACTACCCTCAACTTTATAATTTATAACATCTAATGGCTTTTCATAATCGTAATATGTTGTAGTATAAAAGTTATCATACTCTTCTGCTTTTATTTCACTTTTATCCTTTTTCCATAATGGAATCATGCTATTTAGTACTTCTATTTCTTTATGTTCTTCATACTCATCTTTAGAACCGTCTTTTAAATGACTATGAGTGACTTCCATCTTAATTGGATAATGTATGTAATTAGAATGTTTTTTTACTAATTCTTCAATAGTATATTGTTGCAGATATTTACTATATTCATAATCTTCTGTATCTTCTTTTACAGTAATCACTATTTCTGTTCCAAATGTTTTTTTATTATCTTCAGATATAGTATATCCGTCTTCTCCAGAAGATTCCCAAACATAACTTTCCTTACTAGAATATGATTTACTATGAACTTCAACTTTTTCTGCAATCATAAATACAGAATAAAATCCTACGCCAAATTGTCCTATAATATTTATATCGTTATTCTTGTTTTCCTTTTTAAATAAATTCGAACCACTTTCTGCAATAGTACCTAAGTTATTTTCTAGTTCTTCTTTTGTCATACCACAACCATTATCACTAATAGTTATTTTCCTCTTTTGTTCATCAACTTTTATATTTATTTCTAATGAATCTCTATCTATTTTTATTTTCTTATCAGTTAAAGAATTAAAATATATTTTATCCATTGCATCACTTGCATTGGAAATTAATTCTCTTAAGAATATATCTTTATTTGTATATATAGAATTTATCATTAAATTAAGCAACTTTTTCGACTCCGCTTTAAACTGTTTTTTATTCATAAATCCTCCTTTTAAAAGAAGAAGTAACTAAGTTACTTCCAAAATCGCTATTCACTTATTTCAATATATTTTTTATTAGCATCTTCTCTAGCTATTTCTTTAGGGAATGTTAAAGTTAAAATTCCATTTTTAAATGAAGCTTTGACATCATCTTCTGTAATAGATTCTCCTGCGTAAAAACTTCGAGTACATTTGCCATAGAATCTTTCTTTTCTAATGTATCTTTCTTTAGACTCTGCTTCATCTATTTTTCTTTCTACTGAAGCAGTAATAGTTAGATAACCATTATTTAGTTCAATTTTGATATCCTTTTTATCACATCCAGGAATATCAATATCTAAAACATAATTATCATCCTTTTCTTTGATGTCAGTCTTCATTATTTCACTGTCTCTTTTAGTAAAAAATGGATCATTAAACATATCCTCTAAAACATTAAATTTTGTTAATCTTGGCAACATAAGTTATCCCTCCCTTAAAATTATATGTATGTAGAAATATGCATAACATAATAAAATGACTCTGCCAAATCATTTTACAACAAAATTGTAATACTATTTTTTGGCAAAGTCAATATACGAGTGCTAATTTTACATATTTTCACATTTTTTATTAAATAATAGCTCAGAGACTTCTTTCTTAACTTTATCAAGAGTCTTGTAAATAATAACTTTATTTTTTATATTCCCAGAAATCATATATGATAGACTTTTTTCACTATCTATATTATATAAGCATATCACGTGCTTTCCCTTGCTTTCTGCATATGCTATTTCGTAACCAACGCCAAGTGAAGGAATAGAAACTTCAGCTATTAATACATCACACATATCTATCCATTTTGTATCTCTTATATAAACATGTTCATCTTCCTTAGTAGAATATTTGATTTCATTATTTATGTCTGTAATATCATTTCCAATATGTTCAGTTAAAACTTCTCCATACTGTTTTATAAATTCTATTAGTTCATAATACTCTTTTTCCTTTTCACGTCCACCCTTAATTGAACCTGAAATATACGACTTCATTATATTCACCTCTATCTTAATAATAACACGAAAAGAGAATTACTTTTTAGATATTGTTTTAAATTCATATTTAGAATTTGGATTTATATTTTTTGAATATAAAGATCCTCTAAGCTAAAACCAAACATACTTTTTTTAGACAAACCATTTAATGAATTTGCAAAATTAAATATACTAACCGCAGATGGTTGCAATTTAATACCATCCCATTCTATTTCAGTATTCAAAGGCGACTTTTGCTCCATTAATTTGGTTATTTCTATATTATGAAAAGAGAACTGTAGACCAGATATATCAATAACTGAAATATCTTTATTATATGAGTATTTTACCCCGTTAGGATTCCAAATAATTAATGATTCTATTCCCTTAGATACTTCTTTTTTAAAATCATATTTCTTACTAGTAGCGTAATCTTTTTTTACATATGAATTTAGAAGATTTAATGAAGAAAAAAACAAAAAATAATCTTCAATTGATTCTAATGCCATACATCTAACATTAATATAAGCTTTATCCACATCTTCTATATTAATATGTTCAATAATTCCCTCTAAATTATTTTGAATTACTTTTTGTTTTAAGTCTTCAATACCATTTATTAAATTCATATATCATTACTCCTCTTGTATACTAATATCAATTATATTCTAATAGTTTAAAAAAAACAAATTTAAGTAGTTATATAAGAGACTTTATTAATTCACTATCTATAAAAAAAGATTTGATACATATAAATATCAAATCTTTTATTTAAAAGTTAATTGTTTCTTCCAAATCGAAATAAAATCCATATTCCTGATAATACCTACCGCCAAGTTTTACTTTTTTAGTTTCAACGTTTTTTCCACCTAAAGTTTCATAAAATTCTATAGCGTGTTCATTATCCGAAAAACACCAAACAATCATATTTTTCTTACCGTTAAAAAGTAACTCTTTTGCTGTTTCTTTAAATAATTCTGTACCTATGCCTTTTCCTGTTTGATCATTTCTTACATATAAACTTACTAATTCAGAATCATATTTATTGTCTTTAACGTTGTAATCAAAACATGAATAACCTAATACTTCATCACCTTTGACAGCAACTAATACTAAATCTTTATATTCTTCAAAACTACTTATATATCTTTCTGTCTGGCTTTTATAATCTAAAGATTTAAGATATCTTGAAGCAACAATCTTGTCATATGCTGTTCTCCATCCATCTATCTTTATTCTTGCCATTTGTTCTTGATCTTTAAGTTCATTTTTTCTAATAATATAGTCATCAGCTTTAGTCAATTTAGATAATGCTATATTCATATTTTTTAAAGCGTTAACTATTTTATCATTCTCTAAAGCATATGTAACTCTTCCAACTAGTTCATCTTCATATGGCCAGCTTATAGACTGACCAACTAAGAATCTTATTCTTGATGTTTTATAAAAGAATTTTAGTAAATCTCTCTCATTATTTATAGATTCACCTTTATACTTCATACCCTTTATTTTAGTAAAATCTAGTATAGCAAAGAAACCTGATTCTGGTTCTAAATTTTGTGGAAAATCTGTATAAGGTAATCCTTTTAATACTTCATTAGTTATTTCATCATTACCAATTATACTTCTGATTTCTAATGAAATATTATTACGCATATTCATATCTTCAATACTATCTATACCATTAACTAATGCTTTAAGTAAATTAAATTTGTACTTATATGTCTTTCTTAATTCCAAAAAATATTCATTATATACAATTTTTCTTTCTTCAGTAGCATTAAATGCCCCTGCTAGTGCCCTACCAACTATATCTGGAGAAGAGTCCATTTCTTGAAATATTCGATTAATAATTTCCCTAATTATAATTTCATCTGCTACAACAAACCCAGCTCTTAAGCTAGCCATACCATAACTCTTTGATAAACCAAAAAGTGAAATAGTATTTCTAAACATACCCGAAATTGTAGCAATTGGTTTAGCTATATCATCATTATTAAATGTTAAATCGCGATATACTAAATCATCAATAACAAAGACTCCGCGTTTTAAACAAACATCACTAATTTCTCTTAAAACATCTATTTCTTTTTCACCCATTACTTTACCAGTTGGATTATTAGGATTAGCGTTAAGAAAAGCTACAACCCTAGGAACATAACCTTTTCTTCTATTATATACTTTTTGTAAACTATCGTTTATATCATCTATTTTGGCTGCTAATTTTTCTGGATTAACAAGCCAGTTATCTTCTTTTTCTAATTTAATTATTTCAACCTCAGCACCAGCACGCTCGGCTCTAATTGTAAATAAACCGTAATTTGGTCCAGTAACTAATACTACATCACCAGGTTTAGATATAGTATTTATAATAATGTTAAATGCTATTGAAGTAGAAGGTAAAAAAGTAAGATTATGCACAGATAACCCTTTTTCATCAATGTCTTCATACGCATATGGCGTAGTATTTACAAACCCCAATTCCTCAACATAGTCTAATAATACTTTTCTTATATTATCGTCACCTTCTGTATAAGGATACCTGTACATAGAAAATGAATCTAAAGATTTTTTCATTTCTTCTATTGAAAGAGGAAACGGCCTATATTTCATAGGATTGCCATTACCTAAATCTATATCAGGTATAGTAGCGATATTTTCATCTCTTACTTCAAAACCATAAAAATCAATAGCGTCAGCTATACTTTGGACAGTTGGATTAAACTTTTCACCATCATTTCTTAAACCAATAAATGGTAGCCCAAATCTTCTTTCTCCCAAATTAGGATTTTCTCTTAATAATCTATCTATAGCAGTTGACTTAATTAACATATAAATTCCTCCAATATACGTATATTTCACAAATATTATAACATTTTAATTAATAACAAGTCACTTTTGTTTAATTAATTCAATAAATTCATTTATATATTTGTTATTAGCATTCTTTTTATTTATAGCTACACCTATTTTTCTAGGTGGCAGAACATAATTTATCTTTATTTCAAACATAGTTTTATTTTTTAATTCCTCTTTGACATGATTTTTATTTATAAATCCTATTCCTAAACCAGCTTTAACAAAAGCTAATACAAGATCATAACTAGCTAGTTCATAAGCATCTTTTAAATATATATTATTTTTTTGGCAAATACTATTTAAATACTTTCGTGAAGAAGATACCTCAGATTGTAAAACAAGTGGTAAATTTTCAAGTTCTTTAAACTCTATAGTTTTTCCTTGTAAATTTTTTAAAATATCACTTGATGCTACAAAAGTATCTTGAACATCTTCAATTGGTATTTGAATAATAGTTTCTTTTAGTTCTAAAGGAATATTAAATAAAAATAAATCTATGGAATTACTTTCTAATTTATTTAATAGTTCCAAAGTTATATCACGTACTATTTCAATTCTAATATCTGGATGTCTTTGTTTAAACATTTTAAAACCCTCAAGAGCATTGTGTTTTAGAAGAGTAGTTCCACCTCCTATTCTTATCACTTTTTTATCCTTATCATTGTAATCTCTTAAATTGCTTTTACAATTATTCAAACGCTCTATAGAACTTTTGATATCATCATATAGTATCTCGCCATCTTCTGTTAATTCCATTCCTTTTTTAGTTCTAAAAAATAGTTTATAACCAATTTGATCTTCTAATTTTTTAATTGTTTGCGTAATAGCAGGCTGTGATATTAGAAGTTCTTGTGAAGCTTTAGTAATATTTTTATTTTTCGCAACATAGTAAAAAATTTTATATAATTCCAAATTAATATTTTCCATATTATTACCTCCACTTATAATTCTTATAAGTTATATATATTTTAATTATAATACAAATGGAAGTATAATTCAAGTAAGGAGGGATATTATGTTAATAGTGATAACTGGAGCTTCGGGGAGTGGAAAAAGCTATATTGCAGAGTATTTAGAAATGTTAGATCCAAGAATATTCCATATAGATATAGACAAAATAGGTCATGAGATACTAAAACAAAATGTGGTTAAAAATGCTCTTGTTAATAGATTTGGTAGTTTTATTCTAGAAAATAATGAAGTAAGTAGAAATAAATTATCAAAATTAGTTTTTAATAATAAAGAAAATATGAATGTTTTAACTGCTATAACATGGCATCATATGGAAAAAGAAATAGATAAACTTATTTTAGAAAATAAAAGTAGAATAATTTTATTAGACTGGTTACTAATAACAAAGACAAAATATTTTAATATGAGTGATATGAAAATTTTAATAAAAGCAGATATTAATTTAAGAATCAATAGAGCAATTGATAGAGATAAAATAACAGTAGCAAAATTTATGGAAAGAGAAAATGCAACAGAGAAATATAATGAAAAACTATTTGACTATATTTTAGTAAATAGTGGGCTAAATGATACTAAAAGAAAGGTGAAGAAAATATATGACAAAAGTATTGTACCCGGGAAGTTTTGACCCTATTACAAAAGGACACATGAATATTATTGAACAAGCAGTAAATCTATTTGATGAAGTTTTAATAGCTATTCTTATTAATCCATCAAAAAAGCATTCTCTTTTTAGTCAAGAAGAACGCTTACAAATGATTAAAGAACTATATAAAAGTAATAATAAAATTAAAGTAATTTTAGGAAGCGGGGCCGCTACTGATTTAGCTCTACTACATGGATGTAAGGCTATCATACGTGGGTTAAGAAGTGTAACCGACTTTGAATATGAAATACAACTATCACAAATAAATAGAGATATAAGTGACAATAAAGTAAATACAGTATGTTTATTTGCTGATGCTAGTTTACAAAATGTATCTTCAAGTGTGGTAAAAGAAGTCTTTAGTTTAAATAAAGATATATCAAAATACGTAGATCCGTTAGTTAATAATAAAATGATGGTTAAGAGACAAAGTAATTATGAAAGTTAAAATACTTGGTACTGTTTCACCATACTCAAATGGTTCATGCAATTGTCCTGGTTATTTAGTAACTAATAAACAAGATAGAATACTTCTTGATTGTGGCAATGGTATATCTAGAGAAATGAGAATGCCAGAAGATTTAATAAACTTAACAATTATAATAAGTCATCTACATAAAGATCATTATGGAGAATTACTTTCTTTAGGATATGCATCATATGTATATAATAAATTAGGTTATTTAGATAAAAGAATTAATGTATATATACCTAATATTGAAAATGAAGATTTAATGGATTATAAATATTTAAACTGCTTTGGTGAAGAAAATTTCTTTAAATTCATAAACTACGATGAGAACGATATAATAGAACTAAGTAGTAGTAATATAACTTTTTGTAATAGCATTCATCAGACTAAATCTTTTTCTATAAAAGTTAAAGATAATAAAGAATCTCTTGTATACTCAGGTGATACTGGTTATAATAATAATAAACTAGAACAGTTTGCAAAAGATGCTGATTTATTAATTTGTGAATCAACTTTCTTATTAAATCAAAAAAAAGATAAAGACTATCATTTATGTGCATCTGAAGCCGCATTAATAGCTAAAAAAGCAAATGTATATAAATTACTATTAACACATTTTTGGCCTGAAATAGATAAGAAGGAATACTTAAATGAGGCATTGCAGATATTTGGTAACACTGATGTTGCTATAGAAGGAAAAGAATTAATACTAAAAAGAATTTGATAGATAATCAAATTCTTTTATTATTATTTAAAACTAATATCTTTGGTTCATCTTGTTTAGAAATCCCAAAGTAATCAAAATATATATCTTCCGGTTTGTCTTCTTTATGATACATATTACCCCAGTGCATACATCCAAACCCTTCAGCAAAGACAAACCAAATTTTATCCTTTTCAAAATCTTGTTCAAGACTTATAACTGTCTGTTGAATGTATTTTATTATATCATTTTTAGTTATTTTAAAATCACGTACTATCTTTTCTATTTTATTATCAATTTGGGTTTTATATTTTTTGTAAAATTCTCCCTCATCTATAAGTAAAGGCTCATAATTTTCTTTTTCATTTAGAAGTAGTAAAGCTAGTAAATGGCTTGGATGTTCCCTTTCTCCAGTCTTATTAAATTCTTCTAAATACTTATTATATAAATCCATTAAAATACTGTTATCCATAGTTTAAAACCTCTCTTCATGTTTTTTATATTTTCTCCATCATTAATATTGCCTTTTTAGCATAGTAATTATCATTTATTATATTGTAGGTATATTTGTTAATCAAATCTTTTAATTCATTAAAACTACTGCCATTATTGTACCCTTCATTTTCTGCTTCTACTTCAACAAATAATCCAAGTCCCTCAACATTTTGCACACAAATTTTATTCGTTTCATTTGCGTATTCAAACATTTCCTGTTTAATAGTGAACAATTGCTTGTAACCAATGGCTTCTAGAAATATTTTACCATCCTCCAAATTCACTATTGCTAAGTTCAATTTTTTATTTTCTACTAAATCTCCATTTTTTAAATATTGCTTATATTTATAAGTAAATCCACTAAACTCATTGTCTATTCTTCTAATAATAATACAACTATTTAATTGTTGTTCTTTAGATAGTTTATCATCAAAATTACTAACAGGCATCATATATATATCGTACATTTCTTTTTTTTTTAAAACATGCATGCCTTTCTTCAAAAGATGTTCATTTAGTAGTTCGTAGGTTGTATCTAATAAAACTGTTAATTCTAATTCATTTTTCATATTAAAATTTCTTTCTATAAATTTTTCTTGGTCCTCTTTTCAATTCAATAAATCCTATATCTTTAAAATTACTATTAATTAAGTTTTTTATTGAGTAAATATTATCTGGATGAATTGTGCTTAACGCATATTTATAACCTAGTTCTAAAGATTTGATTTCTAAATAATCAATTATTTGAGATTGTAAATGATTTCCAATATATTTAATATGAACCATTTGTGGACCAAAATCTACTACTTCTTCATAATTAAGTTCCGAAGAAAAAAATTTATCCAAATTACGTTTAGTAGATGGTATTAATACTCCAGCAGCAATTAATTCATTATTGTAAAACCATCCATATATATGAGAACCGTTTTTTATCAATTCCAAGTAATCTTCTTTACTAAAATCGCCTAGCCATTCTGGGTGTTCCATATTTGATTTAACTAATGATACTAAATCTAAATATTCATTTAACCTTTCTGTAGAAATTTCATTTATTTCTATTTCATCAACATTTACTTTCATTATTATTTCTCCTTTACTATATTATAACAAAAAAACTCTAATAAATTATATTAGAGTTTAAATATTCCGATTTGAAAAATTAAATTATTTGATTAAAGTAAATTATTTACTGTTTTTCTTTTTACTATTATTTTTATTTATTAGTTTAACTTTTTTTCCAATTCTGACTACAAATTTCTTTTTTACACCTTCTGGTAAATCTGCTTTTAATATTTTCATATAGTCACCTCCATATATATTTAATATTATAACACATAAATACTGGTAAATATACTAGTATTTTATTTGTTTTTTATAGTAATATTATTTTTGACAATTAGGACAGTAATAAATACTTCCACCTAAAAATTGTTCCTTTTTAATAACTTCATGACAACATGGGCAACCTTTTTTATAACTAATATTACTTAATACAGTTCTGTATTTTCCATTTTCACCATATATATTTTTTTCTGTATCTCTTCCACCTAATTTTACCATTTCTTCTAGTGTAGTTACTACAGAAAAATATAGTTTTTCTAATTCTTCATTATTTAATGTATTTATTTTTCTTTTTGGATAAAGCCCTGCATTAAACATAATATCTTGAACTACTCCATTACCAATACCTAATATTCTTTGTTCCGTAGCTAGAAAGGCCTTTATGCTTAATTTATTAGTCTTATCATCAATTAATTGTTTGAAGTATTCCATAGTAAATTCTTTATCTAAAGCACCTACACCATTTAATTCTAAATCATAATATTTATTATTTATATCTTCATTTCTCTTGAAAGCAGATATGAACGAGTACATAGAAGTAGTTACATTAATAAAAGAACCATCATTAAATTCTAATAAAAGTTTACTTTTTTCAGGAAAATCAGATCTATTATCATAATATCTAATATTTGCACCATCCCTAAAAAGAACTATACAATCTTCTAATTCTATTTCGACATAATAATTTCTATCATTTATTTTTGTAACTTTTTTATTAATTAATAACTCTTTATAATTATTTGGATCATCATAATAAAATGTAAATTTATGATCAGTAAAATTTCCAAGTACATCAACAATTTTCTTTCCTATTATTTCTTTTCTTAAATTTTTTGCAATAGTTCTTGCCTCTGGTAATTCTATCATATTAACACCTCTAAGATAATTATAGCAGATTTCTTGATAATTTTAATATTTTTAATAATTGGAACATTAGCCAACCCAATATAAATATATTATACATAACATATAATGTAAGATTAAGGGAGATGAAAGATGTGAATTGTAATAATACAAATGAAGAGCTAATAGAAACACTTACAAATATAGAAAAAATTCAAAATGACAATAGCTATCATTTTGATTTAAAATTAGGAAATGATCAATCTATATTTAACACTATTCCTTTAATATTAATATGCAAAAGTAATTGTAAATGTTATATTGGAACTGGAGTATTCAAGGATCTATCTACTGATAGTTACAAATGCTTTGAAACTCCCGTTTTTCGTCTTACTAAAATAGATATAAATAAAAATAGTGTTTTATTAGAATTATTACAACCACAAGGCTATAATGGGGAAATCTCTCCCGTTTCTTTCAAAGACGGAATATGTAAGTTTTTTTCCACAATTTCAATTAATAAATTTATAAGAACTGGAATTTGTACAAAAATCAACTTAGATTGCTTGTGCGGAATAGAGTGTTTACCGCCAGTATATGCTAAGCGCGATGCTCCAAAGGGAATTAAAGACTGTACTTGCAATGCTACTGTAAAGACATTAGAATATATAACAATTTCTAATGGTTTTAAAAAAGAGTATTATGATAATGATGGTATAAAAGAATTTAATATAATTCCAGATCCCAGTACTATCTCTTATTCAAATTTATTTATTAATGGAATGTTGCAACCACCATCATTCTATACAATAGTAGAAGGTAAATTGTCATTAAATACTGATGATATTCCCATGGCAGGAACATATATTATTCTACAATTAATTACTGTTATTAAGTAATTTAAATATTATTATGTTCTTTCTAAAAACTTTGACTTATAAATAATTAAAAAGAGAGGAGGCGAATAGTAATGGCAACTCAATTAATGAAACTAAAAATCGCAGTTACAACCACTACTGTTACAGATCCATCAAATACTCGTTTCTTTTACGTTACTACAACTGAAACAGCTGCTGGTGCTACTTTATCAATAGATGCAGCAGCATTCTTAAATGACACAGGTGTTGCTGTAGTTACATTACCAGCTTTAACAACTGATGATAGTTATTTCAATGTATATGCAAATGGAGTTCTTCAAATGGAAAGTATTTGCACATATACACCTGGAGCTACGGGTGTAGGTAAGTTAGAAATAGATGTGCCTGCAGGAGGTGATCCAATTTTAGTGGATACGCCTATTGTGTTAGAAGTAATGAACTACACTCCAGTTTCAACAAACGTTATATCAACATAAGACAAAAGAGACTAATTGTCTCTTTTTTGATAATGCATAAAAACTCAATTATCCTTTTTTTCAAAAATAATAGTTTTTTCTTTTAATGAAATTTTTCCAACTTGATAACCATAATTTATTAACTCTTTTTTATAGTTTAAAAATGAGTGATCAATATCAAAACCAAGCACTTCTCTTACTTGCTCAAAAGTTAATTTCATTACTTCTTCCCCACTCTTATTAATATATTCCCATAAAGGTTCATACTTGCTCATATTTACCATCCTTTCAAAACTAAATATGACATACTATATCTGTCTATATAATTATAACACAAAAAGAGGAATATAATTATTCCTCTTTCATTACACTAATATTATTCTCTTCCTTTATTCTTTCTTTTTCTCTACCTTCGACAATTTGTTTTCTAAAAGCACAATTAAATACAGTTACCGTATTTTTATGATGAGCAATTACAATGAAGGTATCTCCATAAATAACTTCAAAACTATCTTTAAATACTGATGTATCTCCATGAATGCTATGACGATACCCGTTTGAAAAATCAAAGCAATCATAAATTAAAGTATAAAATGGAGTTGCAGATTTATAATACCATCTAGCCATTTCATCGGTATATATATCATATATATATCCATTTTCAACAATTATAGCTTTAGTAGAATCACGATGCTTATAACTTCTTAATTTTTGCATAAAATCTTTTTGATATAAATCATCCGAATCTATTCGAACAAAATATAAAGTCTTATAAAATGGAGTTAACTTTTCAATTTCACTATAATAGTGTTCAGTAAATACTACATTAATTGGTAGTTGTGGGTATTGTTTTAATTCTTCAATAATATATGGTTTAGCATATTCATCATAATTTATGAAGTAATAAAAATCTTGACTGGTTTGATTTTTAAATCCTTTAAGAGTATAGTTCATAAATATTTTAATACGATGTTTAATCCATTCTTCCCTTTTATCTTCAGCCACTGTTTCCGCTTTGAATTTAGACCAGATAACTATAAGTTTATCTTTAAGTCCAAAATAACGCTGATAATATTTTGGATACTTTATCATCCAGTCATGTAATTCTCCAATCATTTGTTTATAACTACTTATTTCATACCCTAACTCATTTCTTAAAGTAATTAGACTTTTATCAGACTTAACTTTAGTTTCTGGATAAATTTTAATAGTATTATTCTTAAATGTAATATTTAAAATATTTAATAAGTCAAATTTATTTATTTTTTCATTTGGAACTATGTTATACAAACCAGTAATATCTTTTTCAATAACAATATCAATAATTTTAGCTAATTCTAAAGTAGTAAGACCTGTCCACCAAACATTTTTATATCCATCAATAGCATCTTCTTGTTTCATAAACCAGTTAAACAATCCCATACCGTCTTTTACATCTGGTCCTATAATAGATGTTCTGATAGTTAAATCTTTATTATTATTAAATTCACCCATACCTTTTGTTATACCATAGATACTTGTATCATCTTTAATAGAGTTTTCATCATAAGAACCTCTCTTACCATCAAACACACAGTCAGTACTTAAATGAATAATCTTACAAGACTTATCTTTATATTTATTTACTAAATACTGTGGAAAAAAAGAATTAATATAACTTGCTTGCATAGGATTATCATTACATCTATCATTAAGTATACCAGTACAATTTATAATAATATCAGGGTGCAATTGGTCTATTTGATCATTAAATTTAATTAAATCAGTAACATCTATGAGAATACTTTTTTTCCTTATTTTCTTTGTGTGACATAAATCGTAAACATTATATTTTTTAAGTCCTAATAAGTATAAAACTATCATATGACCTGCCATTCCATCAGCACCTAATATAACTACATTTTTCATTTTTATGTATTCCTCCTTTTGAATATATTGTTTTTATAAATAATATTCTGTATTATTATATCTATTTTCAAATAAAAACCTCAATTCTAATATAGAATATGAGGTTTTAACATTTTAGTATGTGTTTAAGGCTAAGGAATTACTATCTTATAAGATTAAGTAAAGAATTTTTAAATATATATACTATTATTAATAAATAAAAAGTACTGAATTTGACATTTTTAAAAAAACGGTTACAATATCTGTCAAGGTGAGAAAATATGGAAAGTTTAGAGTCTTATAAATTAGTTAAAAGTCAAGCTCAGTCAATTATAAATGATAGACATTTATACGTTGCAAGCATTATTAAGGAATTATTTATACCACAACAACACAAAAATTTATGCGAAATTGGAGCGGGCGATTTTGCATTAGCAACAATTTTAGCGCAGGCATATGAAAGTATTGATGCTTACGAATTATATCCTGATCGTAGTATTGAAGGTAAAATTTCTAATTTAAAAATTTATGGAGGTTTTTCTTCCTATACAAATGTATCTAAATATCAATTAATAGTTTCAGTATGTCCTTATTACTACGCTTCTGATATATATGATGATATTGATACAGAACAAATAACTAAAGATTTAGTTATGAACATAATAGATTCAATTATTGATAAAAATATTAATTCATTCATAGTTCTTTCTAATACTAATTCTTCCACTGATGTTATGAAAGAAATTAAAGTTAAAAATAAATACAGTCAAATAGCACAAGAAAATATTGATTTATATTATGAAAGAAATGGTAAATTAAATACCTCAAATAATAAAGTTTTAATATATAAACATTAAAATAAATACCATGGATTTTTAATTATCCATGGTATTTTTATGTTTTCTCCAATAATTTTGGAGAGATATTTCATTATGGCACCGCAATTTAAGGAATTACCAATTTTTATTTTCTGGATTGTTTTTTAATTTCTATTCCAACTACTCCGTATTTTTCTATATCCTCAAAATTATAATATTGACTCATATCGTTTGGATTTGCTATCTCGTTTTCATTATATCCGATTGAAACTTTATCAAAGTTATTGTACAATTCATCAAATGTTTTAAATAAATGCAAATTTATTATATCAACTGATAATATTTCATTATTATTTCTATTTATAAACTCTATATTGTCTCCGACTTTTAGTTTTCGCCTTTTTTCATCATATAATCTAATCTCAATACTTTTTGAACCATTTTTAATTTTCAAAAATGGATTATTATTTAAATTCATTGTATGTTTCATTTTAAACATCTCCTATAAAAACTATATTACAAAAGAGGCCCAAAATTTGGAAACCTCTTTGATAATTATTATGGCAGGGGCGGAGAGAATCGAACTCCCAACAGTGGTTTTGGAGACCATTATTATACCATTTAACTACGCCCCTAATTTTTCAAAGCAATTAAATTATAACATAATTTTATATTTTGTACAATATCTACTTTTGTTTTCATATAATAATTTAGGTGATTATATGGCTATAGTAAACTATACTACAAAAGAAAGAGATTTATTAGCGAGATTAATGCGAGCTGAAGCAGTCGGTGAAGGTGACTTAGGTATGCTTATGGTAGGAAATGTTGGAGTAAACAGAACAATAGCAGACTGTCTAACCTTTGGTGATATCCGAACTATAACAGATATGATATATCAAAATCCAGGAGGTTTCTCCGGACCAAATTCTCCACTATTTTTCGGTTCTCCAACTACAGCTGAAAGAGAACTTGCCAATCGCGTACTAAATGGAGAATATTACTATCCTGCTACAAATGCTTTATGGTTCTATGCACCCGGGACCGGAAAAAGTTGCAATCAAACTTGGTGGGGTCAAGCACTTTCTGGCAAATACAAAAATCATTGTTTTTATAACCCATCTGGTGGAGTATGCAAACAAATACATTAAAAAAGGTTACTTATGTAACCTTTTTTATATGATTAAAGTTTGACCGATACTTAATGTATTAGTGGTTAAATTATTTTTACTTTTTATTTCATCTACTGTAGTGTTAAACATATTAGCTATTTGATATAGTGAATCTCCACTTTTTACTGTATATGTTGTAACAGAAGAAATGATTGGAACTTTTATTATTTGGCCAATACTTAGTACATCACTTTTTAAATTATTAAAACTTCTAATAGCATCTACTGTTACACCATACTTACTACCTATCTTATATAAACTATCTCCCGACTGTACTTTATATTCTATATAATTTGTAGGTGGTATCTCTTCTTGAATTGTTATTACTGGTACTTTTAATACTTGACCGACACTAAGTAATGTAGTATTAAGAGAATTTAAACTCTTTATAGTATCAACGGATGTATTATATTTACTAGCAATTTGATATAGAGAGTCCCCTTTTTGAACTGTATAATTAACGTAATTGCCTCCAGGTTCAGTAGCTATAGTAGGTATTTTAATTTGCTGACCAATAGTTAAACTAGTTGAAGTTAACCCGTTATAATCCATTAATTTACTAACAGTCGTATTATTGTTACTTGCAATTTTATATAATGAATCTCCTGATTGAACTATATATATTTTATATTCACCACTTGGTTCTGGTATTGTAGTAGTCGTAGGAATTTTTAAAACTTGACCTATCTTTAAAGTATTAGTAGTTAAATTATTCAACATTTTTATTTGATCAACAGTTGTATTATATTTTTTAGCAATACTCCATAAGCTATCACCTGCTGCAACAGTATATCCCCCTGTTCCTATATACTGAGATATGGCATTTACAACAGCATTAGCAAAACTTGCATAATTATTTTTAAGTTGATTTACATCATCACCTGTACTATCTAAAAAACCATATTCAACAATAATGGGTTGAGTCACACCAGTATCTCTATGTATAAAATAGTAATCTTTGGAAGTATCTGAAGGTAATCTCCTTTGATAAGCTTTTCGTACATTTTGACCAGACTTAGCCAATTCTCTTAATACCAAATCTGGCAATGTTGAATTATTTCTTAGAGCATATATTACTTCTGCTCCATCAGATCCTCCGGCATTTATATGATTTGATATTACTAACACATTTTCATTATTTCCGAAAGCTTGCATTATTCTATTTACTCTTGTTGTAGGATCAAGTGTCTCGTCTGTTGTTCTTGTCATATATACCGGAATGCCTAAACTTTTTAAACGATTATACATTTCAGTTGATATCTTTAAATTTAAATCTTTTTCTATGATTCCATTACCAGAAGCTCCACCATCTACTCCACCATGCCCAGCATCTATTACAACTCCCTTGATATTCATATAATCACTCCTCTAAACATAATATGCTTTTTTGATTATAATAATGAAAAAAAGGAGATATTCCCCTTTTTTTATATAACATTTTAATAAAATACTAACATGTTTCTTCTGTTTTTTTCGATAATGAAAAGATATTCTTAAGATATAATCCTAAACTTATAATAATAGCAGCTAATACTGAAACAAATATTAAAATTCCATTTAAACTAAATGAACTAGATCCACTCTTTTTGCCAGTATAAAAGTACATCATATTAACATCTGAAAGTATTTTGTCATACTCGGATAGCAATTGTGTATCCCCATTATTAAATATTTCCTCTTCATCATATATCATAAATTTTCCAGTTAATGGATCATATTTTGAAACATATGTTTTCTTTTTTGAAGAATCATCTGGTGAGTCATCTGAAGACTCATTTCCAAAACTATCTATTGGATCATTAATTAACTTCTTTTCTAATGTTTTAGATTCTGCGTACTTATCGATTACCTTTTCATCTATAACATCTTTTACTAAAGATAACTTGCCAGCAATATAGTCAAAAACTGAAACATTCTCTTTATATATTTCATTAAATAGTCTATTACCCGATCTATAATCAAAACCATATACACTTCCATCTTCATAATATACTAAGATAAATCCCGAATTACTATTAATATTATTAGTAAAATATTTAATCTTATTATTCATAAAATCATTTGGAACTTTTATTGGAGTTTTAAGATTGTATAAAACACCATTATCGCCTAGTACTGTTTGATATGATTTTTGCCCATAACTATCAATAATTATGCTATCTTTATTTAATGATAATGAACTAGAGATGATTTCTAACTTTCCATTTTTAACTATATATTGATCTTCTAATTCAGATGTATTATTCTCTTCATCTATCATTTCTGTATAGTTATAAAAAGTATTTATTTTATTACTATTATAGTTAAAACTAAATAATGGAACAGATTGATCTATAATATTAAGTAAAGATGTATTTCCAATTACTTTCTTACTATCTAAATCATAAATATTACCTTTACTATCCAAAGCTTTGTTTAAATATAAGTTAACAAAGTCTCCCTCCAATTGATCGACATTAGTTGTAACGTTTCCATCTTTATAGTAATAATAATTATCACCATAAATACTAACTAATCTATTAATCTCATCAGGCTTTACAGTTTCCTTTGTCGTATTAACACCATCTAATATTACTATTTCAAATTCAGTTTTATAATCATAGGTAAGCGTGAAAACACGACTATCTATTTGCTTGTTTATAAGTGTTTCATTATTAATATTAATATTAAATGTACTATAGTAATCAGTTTTACTGAACTCAACATTAATTTTATCTACGCCAACAGAATATACTGTAACTTTTGGCAACTCACGAACTTCAAATGCTTTTAAAGATAGCGCTGTTCCTACCATTTCAGTAGGTAAGTCTATTGCAACTTGCGAACTTGCGACTGATCCTGTAGACATTTTTACTAATGGGGCTTTATTACTTGTTAATGGAGTAAAAGTATATCTACTTGTTGCAAATCCTTTATTTGTATATGTTGATTGTACCTTTAAATTTGCTAAAGTAACATAATTTGCAGATGATAAACCATTTCCAGTTATACTACTAACCGATACATTATTAATTTTCATATTATTATAAACTAATAAGTTATTTATTAAACTGTTATAATCACGATTATTACCTATTGCAGCGGAAGTATACCCAAATGGGTTAGTTGTAGTTATTGTTGTAGCTATTATATTACTGTAAAAGTGACCATTATATAATGGTGCTTCTGAAAAACCAACTAACCCACCAACATTTGCACTAGCAGTTATTTTGCCACCAATTACCATTGTATAATATATTCTACAAGGATTTGATGCATTAGTGGAATTAGCATTAGCCATATAACCAAATACACCCGAAGCGTTTGTAGAGCTTGCAGTAACAAATGCGTTAACATTGACATATCCAATATTACCACTTTGAACAAATCCAGTTACTCCGCCTATACCGCTATCTCCTGTAACTATAGTATCATAAACATATGAGTAATATATACTTTTTCCATCTTGACGACCTGCAATTCCTCCTACATAACTTCCAAGTGAAGTTACTGTTGAATCGGATATTCCTGAATCATATAAAGCCCAACCAGTAGCGTTCCCTAAAATTCCACCAACATATTTAGTTGTAGATAAAGTTCCCGTCACTGTAGAATTAAGTACATATAAATTATACGCACTACGATGACTATATCCCACAGCACCGCCAATATATGTACCAGATCCTTTAATATTGCAGCCATCAACTGTGGCATTCCTAATATTATGATTATTTTCTTGTCCTGAGAATCCACCTACATACGAAGAACCTGTAATATTAGAATTCTTAACTGATGAATTTGCAGCAAAACCTACTCCAAAAGCACCACCAACATAGTTTGTTCCAGTAATATTTGAATCTGTGACTGTGAAAGTATAATATGCCGATTCTTCAATATATGGTACATATCCAATTATTCCACCTGTATATGATTGTCCAACTATAATAAGCTGTGTACCAGTTATATCGTTATAACCATTAGCAAAAGCATATCCGATAAACCCAGCTGAATAATTTGTTCCCTTAACATTAATATTATTAAGGCTTATATTAGAAATATGGTAACCACGACTAATAGCAATTGGTGCTGAATATGCCATCTTAGAAGCATCTATTGTAATATTTGATAAATTAAGATTATTTATATCAGCATAACTAATCTTAATTATACAGTTGTAATTACCAGAAGTTCTAGTATTGGTTATTTTAATATTATCAAATTTAACATTGGATAGATTTGTTGTTAATACATCAATTAAAGATTGTGATACACTGTTTGAGTTAATTACTAAGTTCTTAATTGTATAACCACTATCTACTCCTTCTAATCTCGCAATTTTGACTCCAGTATTTACATTTACTTTTCCAGTAAAATCTAAATCTGCAACTAAACGATAATTTTCTGGAACAACACTATCTATCTTTTGCCAGTCTTCAAAAGAACCAATATTTTTATAAAATTGTAACTCAATTTTTATAGATTTAGCAATTTCTTTTGTTTGCCCATTTTCTTTATAAACTATTTTATTTAATTTATAAGTATCTAAATATCTTTCTGGTTCTACTGTAACCTCAATGCTAGTAACACCATTTTGAGTAACCAGTTTGTTTGTACTTAATATTTTAAAATAATCAAATCCAATACCAACTACTTCATTATTATTTTGGTTTTCTAGATTTATTAATATAGTAGCTGTAGTCATTGTTTTAACTTTATCTATACTTAATATTTTAAACTGTTGTCTTGGAATTTGATTGCTAACTTGATTTGGTAACAAACTACTTCCATCTATGTTATATAACTTAGGTAAATAGCCCGATGAAATACCACTATAGTCAAAAGTGTCACCAAGTTTTACTAAGGTATCATAAGTACTTTTCATCGATAACTCATTATATGTAAGTAATGATTCTCCATAAAAATCACTACTTTCAACACCATTAATTAATTGTGAACTTAATGCGTAATTATTTTGGTTTGGTGCTGCATTACCAACTGTTCTATGCATATTAGTTGTTAAATAAGAACTATATAAACTGCCGACAGTTAAACTATTAAATAAATAGTTATTTGTTACTTGCCCTGCTATACCACCAACATAATCAAGATCACTTTCAATATTAACGCTTGAATAAACATTGGATATACTAGCACTTGATAAACCAACAATACCACCTGTAGTACTTGAATTATTCTTTATGGTTCCTACCGCATAGCAATTTTCTACGATTCCACCATCAAGCTGACCTACTAATCCTCCAATACCATATGTCGAAATAGAATCTCTAATATCTATATTAACATTTTGAGCAAAAGAATTTTGGATATAGCCACCTGATATGAATCCCGCTAATGCACCTATTCTTACATCTGTTAGACCAGGATCTGTTATATTCTTAAAATTAGTTACTGAAGAATTTCTAATGATAGTTCCAGACCCATATCCAATAATTCCACCAACATAACTTGTTGCATTTATACTTACATTTGTCATATGAACATTATCAATTATTGATACATTTGTAGAGTTATAAATTAATCCTCCATAACTACTAGCATTTAATTTTTTATAATTCACAACATATAAATTTTTCAATTCACCGGTTACAGTAGTAAAAAGTCCATTGCCAGAAGTTATTTCAATATTACTAATTGTATAACCATTCCCATTAATTTTTCCGCTGAAATTACCCACTAAATAATCTGTTGCATCACGGAAATCTAAATTAGCAGTAAGTTGATAATTTTCGCTAGGACTTTCCTTAATAGTTTTCCACTCTTTTATTGAACCAATTGGTCTATATAAGTCAAAATATAGTGCTCTTTCATTATTAGCGTATTCTCTCGTATAGGATATATTGAAAGCACCAATTGATGTAATGGATTTAACAAAGTATTTTGATAAGTATTTAATTGGATCCTTAACTATACCAATTAATTTTGTCTTACCATTAGAATTTTCTTGACTTACTATTGATATACTAGCATCCTTTAATGTTATATTTGCTATACGCTCTGCCGAAGGGTTATTAATATTAAATAATATTTTAGCTGAATTAACATTACTTTCTATAACTTCTGTAGAAGTTATATCTATCAAATCGGTATCTGGTATTTCTTGCAATGTTATAAGTTCCTGATAAGGCATGCAGTCTGGCAATACTACTTGTGGATAATATCCATTTTCAACTAGTCCTTCTATGACAAAAGCATCCTCTGTATTTATTGCCTTGTCTTGAAAATTATAATCCTTAAGTGCTAATTCAGATATTTTTTGACTGTAGTTACCATTATAAATTTTTTTGGATGTATAAAAAACATTAGCGGTATTAACCATACTAGAGACATACCCTATACTACTATCTCCAGAAATATTAGTTATGTTTAATTCTCCAGTTGTATATGAATTTTGTATTAATCCACGATTACTTTCTCCAACAAGTAAACCTACTTGTTTATTATTATCACCAGACATCTCATTAGAATTAATTCCTATTAACGAAAAAACATTTCTTATATTAGAATTATTAGAAGTATATGCCGCAATGGCACCAACTCTTTTTCTCTCTGTTGTCATATTTTGATAGGTAGTATTAATATCCTGCCCATATATATATCCGTTTTTTATGGTTCCATAATTATGAACAACACAAGGCGAGAAAAATCTTTCTCCATTCATTGAAACTTTAGAATTAATGACAAAATTCGTAATTGTACCATTATTAACATATGAAACAGTTCCCATTATGATATTTGGCACTGCTGTAGATTCTTCTATAGTAAGCATTAGATTCTCTATAGTTCCATAATTATAATAGTTTAAACCATAATAATAACTTCTCTCTACAGTATTATTTAAATACAAATGCATATCAATATTTTTTATTACTCCTGTACTGGCAATAGTAGAAATTAATTGAGATGGACCATTTTGTGCAGCTATAATTACTTTTTTTCCTTGAAAATCAAGGTCTCCATAAAAATTAGCTGAATAAGAACTACCATTATTTCTAAAATCTAAGTCGTTAGCAACTATATATTTTCCATTGTTGTGCATTTTAAAGAAATCGGATACCGTTCTTATACTTCTTATCTCCTTTTCAGATGTGAAAGTTAAAGAATCAATTACATATTCTCTTTCCATAATTTTAACCACTAAATCTAAACGATAAGTTGCTTTTTTATCAAAAAGATAAGTATCAATTCTATCAATAACAGTATTTGTATCATCTAAATCATAACCAAAAGTACTTATAAAATTATCTTCTTTATATATATTAACATAATAATCATTAGTGATTATTTCATCTCTAGTGTCATTTAAATCAACAGAAATCTTTCCATCATATGTACTAGATGTAATAAAAGATTGATAACTTGTAGCTGTAGCACTTTCTTCTATTTGTAAATCTTTTATCATGATACTTGTTCTTAAGTTTTTGCCTGCTACTTCTCTTATATTAAATCCAACATAACCATTAGCATTTAGAGTATAAGTATAAGTATATTTTTTATACTCTGAAGTAAGTCCTGATAATAAATATGTTGTAGCATCACCATCTGAATTAGCAACATATACAGGAGCACTACCTTCTATTATCTTTGCATAGAAGGAAATGGTTAATTTTTTACTAGCATAATCAATTAAATAATAAGAATAATTTTTATAGCTGTTATAACCAGTTAATCTAATCTCACCGGTATCTGCATCAATAGTTTTTTCATCATTTCCTGCTCCGTTATATTTCCAACGTGCTAAGTTATTTAAATCAAATAAATTTTTACCTAACTGCTTCTCTAATAAACTAACTAATCCAATTTCACCTTTTATTCCAGTTTCAGTATAAACCTTATAACTTCTTATTACTTTGTTATCAACATAAGTGGAGTTATCATTACCAACGTTATATTGTTCTGCTATATAATTAAAAGTATAATATTTGTTCGACTCTAACTTATCATATGTTAATCGAAGATAATCATCATTTATATTTAATGTTTCTATTCTTATAATTTTATTAGACTCATCTCGTACTTCTAAGCGCACATTATCACTTAAAATAGATCTATCATAATCAACTATTTTTACATCAAAGTCTATAAGATTTTCATTTGAAAAAGAATTTTTTATCAAAACCTCAGCTGCTTGTTTTAAAGTTGTGAAGGTTTTTTTATTAATCAAAGTATCATTTATATATTCTTCAGTACCTTGCGAAATAATACTATATATTTTTATATAATAAGTTGTTGATGAATTTAAATTAGAAATTGCCTGTAATATACTTTGTCCAGCTTTCATCTGTTCAAGTTCAGTTCCTTCTATATCTTTAGAATATATAATATTTTCTACTTCACCATTCTTACTTACTATATTAACTCTAATTTTGCCTAATAACGCAATTAATCTACTGTTAGTACTTGTTGTATCTATATTAAGATTTAAATTAACTGAATTTTGTAACAGTTCTTGTAAATCAACATTAATTCTGACATAACCTAATGAAGAAATTGGTAAGGACGTAAAATTTGTTGAACCCAGTAATTGTTGTTTCTTTATTCCATTTCCATCTTCAATATCATAATCAGAATAAATATTAATTAAATATATCTCACTTGAACTTATTTTTTTTAAATCAATAATACCTGATTCAGGAACATCTTCTTGCGATATTATTTTATTATCACTAGTAACAACCACATATCGATAATTTTGAAGATCAACTTCATCTTTATTATCTAATGTAACTTTAAGTGATACTTCAGAAACATCACTTCGAAGAACTTTTATTAACGCTTTAGGTGATTGCTTAGAAGTTCTAGATGTGCCTTTGTTATTTAAAACTGACAACTCATTACCAAAACTATCTGACATAATTATTTTATAATTAACTGTACTATTAGATTTTATATTTTCTGGACTAGTATAAGTGATTTTATCTCCGCGTAGTAAAGAATTAATACCACTACTACTTAATTTATAAGATGTACCATTTATGTCAACAGTTATTTTTTTAACACCTTTTATTGTTTCAGAATCTAGACCATCAGTGATTTTGAAATTATTAAGTTCTAACTTAGTAGGATAAATACTACCATTTTCAAACTCAAGAGAAATTGGATCAAGAGTATCTATTCCTTTTGTTGTTACTTTCTGATTAAAAAATGTTTGTTTAACTTCTTTGTCATCTTCTGTTAAATAATTGTAATATCCTACTATATCAAATGTTGTTGAAGGTGATAAACCAATTATTTCAAATGATCCAGAATCTAAATATGCTTTACGTAAGAAAACTTTGTCATTAACTTTAAATTCAAAAATTACTGGTGTTGTGATTTCTCCACCCGAATCACTTATAGATAACTTAGATTTTGCTGAATATACATCAGCACTAAACTCTTCACAAGTTACGGTTGGTTTTTCATATACTTCTTCTTCTGGAGTATCTACAGGAGGTTTTTGGCTTTCATCATCAAATTCTTCTTCTTCATCATCAAAATCTATATTATCAATAATTGTTTGTTTATCTTCTCCATCACTAACAAGTTCTAATTTTTTCAGCAGTGTTTCATACGTATATGTTTTATCACCAATCATTACTTTTGTTTTATTATCTATGTCCTCAATCTTGTAATAGTCTAAAACATCCCCATTAAATGAATAATATCTTATACTGTCTTCATTAAAATTAATAATACTATTCATTGTTATTTTATATTGCTTAAAATCTGTATTAATAGAAATATCAATAGAGTTTAAAAATAATAAGTTTGATAATTTTAAAAATATATATTGATTATTATCAGCTCTATTTTTATCATCTTTATTATATAATTCTCCAGCTGTTAATGTGAAATTAGGATAGCCGTCATATTTTTTGAAGTTTGAATCTATTAATGTAGAATTTTTAGATAAATTTACTAAAGCTAAATTATCATTAGTAAATAATGGGAATATTGGATCAATAGTTATTTTTTTTTCTTCTCCAACAAATATTTTTCCACGACCACTATATAAATACTCAAGTGCATCTAACTTTACCGCACTTATATTTGCTTCTTCCATAGAGATATCATCTTTAAATAGATTTTTAGCAAGTTGATTATTTGGAATAGCATAACTATCATTTTCAACTATTCCTATCGGTGTAAAAGTCAAGAAAATAAAATAAAAGAGAGCAGCCAAAACCACTACTATTGCTATAATTATATTCTTCACTTTTATCACCCCATTACTAAAATCTTTGTAGATAACTTGTATTTTTAATCAATAATCTTGAATTGTTATTATAAATTACTGCATCTATACTTAAATTAATGTTGTAATTGTTAGCTGAGGCAAAAACCTGATTCTCGCCAATTGCTATTGTTTGCATTTGATCGTTCAAATAATCATATATCTGAATATTATCATTGTAAGTTAAAATCACATATGATAGTGGAGAAACAACTATTTCTTGTCCACCTATACTTATTTTTGTTTCCTCTGTAAAAAAGTATAGATCATCACCATCATATAAGAAGCAATTACTTAAAACTTCTTTTCTGTCACCTTCAATTAAGTATAATGAATCTTCCTCTTCTAAGATAGATGAGAAGTAGTTTACTTTATATTGAGTAACATTTGAAAGAGGAAATATAATTGACATAGTTTTAGGAAATATTACTTTTTTTTCATCTTTATAATAAAGTGGAGTAGAATCTAAGGTAACTATAACATCATTAAATAATAATTCTGTTATATCATTATTATTGCTTAACTTTATATTACCGCTGTACTCATATTTGATCCCCGATAAATATTGATAAAAATCATGTTCTTCTAAGACAAATTCCGTCAACCTATTTTTGAAAAACACAACCAATGAAACAACCAATACCAGTATTACTGAAGCTGCTATCGAGCCTATTATAATCATTCTTTGCTTCATAATTACCACTCCTTTATTACTATATCATTAAGACTTTTGAAAAAAGTATAAGATGCATAAACAAATATAAATAAGGCAAGTAGAATTACCATACCTACAACATACCATACAATTCTAATATCATTTAAATAACCTACTAGAAAACCCAGAAGAATTAATAGAACATATTGAAACACTACATTAAAAATATCAAAAACAATTAAATGTGGTTTTCCCAAACAAATATTAAATATAGTACATAATAAAATTAGTAATATTATATACGCTAAATTAAATTCTGGAAGAAATATTAAATACCAAATTATAAAAACATATCGCATTGTAGTTGCTGATAAAGCCATGATTGCTTTATTACTTAGTTGCATAAATAATGTATACATTTTAATACTTTTAACATTAAGTTTGAATTTTTTAAATTTATAGTGAAATAAAATTCCAATTATGACTATAAAAATAGAAAAGCACGCAATAAAACTAAAAAGTCTATAAAAGTTGGCTAAAATCTGGTTGAACACTTTGCTCCTCATTAATTATTAAATTAAACGAATTATTGCTATGCATAAAGTAACCTTTAATATTTTGATAACTAATTGAATTCTCTTCAGCTTCACAATCAAGGTTGCCATTAATCTCTCCAATAATTGGAATATAATCGACCATAATTAATAAATTATATTTATCGCTCTTAATGCGAATTGCCTTAATATCATCCCGCATTTCTAGGCCCTTGGTTAAAGTGAATATTTTAACTGTTATGCTTTTATCCATGATAAGTACCTATATACAAGAATTCTTCTTCATTAATTGAATCATACCTACCGTTTATAATGTTTTCAATGTCATCTAGTGCTTCTTCAATATTCACCATTTGACCTTTAATATTGGTGTAGTTCTCAGCAACAAACATTGGCTGAGTAAAATAATTTCTTAATTTTCTAGAACGGTAGAAAACATTTTTATCAGAAATTGATAACTCTTCAATACCAAGAACTGATATTATCTCTTCTAGTTCTTCATGTCTAGTTAGATATTTAATTACTTCTTCAACAAGAGAATAATGACGTTTTCCTATACGATTTATATCAATTAACTTGCTTCTTGTTTTAAAAACATTAATTGCAGGATATAAACCTTTTTCAGCCACTTTACGATCAAGTACAATTTGTCCATCCATATGTGCTGTGATTGTTTGGACTGCTTCATCAGTCATATCATCTGCTGGAACATATATTGCCTGAAATGAAGTAATAGATCCATCATCAGTTGAATTTATTCTCTCTTCTATATTACTAATATCAGAAATCATGGTTGTAGGATAACCATTTTCAACAGGCATATGTTTTAGTTCGGTAGAGATTTCGGCTTTAGCCTGAACGTATCTATATATGTTATCAACAAATAATAATACATCTTGTTTTTTTTCATCTCGCAAATATTCAGAAAGAGTTAGACCACCATAAATAACTTTTGAACGAGCTATTGGGTTTTCACACATTTGTCCAAAAACCATTACTATTTTATCTAATAAATCTACTTCTTTCATTTCATCATATAATTCTTTTCCCTCACGAGAACGTTCTCCAATTCCTACAAAGACAGCATTTGATGAAAATCTTTTATATATATTGTTAATTAATTCTTTTATAAGAACTGTTTTACCTACTCCGGCTCCACCCA
This sequence comes from Bacillota bacterium, assembly GCA_023460995.1. GTDB lineage: Bacteria > Bacillota_I > Bacilli_A > RF39 > UBA660 > RGIG4266. The sequence goes on from JAEWOE010000006.1 coordinate 64,107, forward strand.
ATAAACCTATTTTAAATCCTTTTTGCAATGGTGCAAAGAAATCTATAATTTTAATTCCTGTCCAAAGGATTTCACCTTTAATATTTATATCAGCCATTTGAAGATTTCGAGAATAAATATTCCTTTTAGTTTGATTTTGCATAGTATTACCATCTATTAATTGACCATATGCTCCAAAAACTTTTCCCAACATCTCATCAGAATAGCTAATCTCTAAACCATTTTCTTGTTTGTAAAGCCCAGCACCTCGTTTTAACCCAACAATTCGCTCAAAGGGAATAGCAATTGCTATTTTTTCATTTATTTCAACAACTTCAAATCGATGTAATACATTGTCTGTATTAGAGCATAAAATATCACCTATTTTAATTGAATTATCCATTAATAATATCTTAACATTAAGTTCTGATAACGCAACTATTTTACCAACAAACATATTACATCTCTCCTTTCTGATAACAATCAATTATTTTTTTGAAGTCTTTACTTTTCTTTTCTCTTCGATATGCTCTTAATTTATAAAAGTCTAATTCGTCTATCTTTTTTAATGATTCTCTTGTAATCTGCTGACGCATTACATTTTCAGCTGCCCAACTGCTAGCTTCTGCTATTCGTATTTGATAACATATATATAAAGTTATCATATTTACTAACATGTTATTTATATCAGTTTCAACAATATAATCTTCATTAAAACTTAATTCATCTGTTTTATCAAAGGATACAGGAAATAAAGTTTTACGAATAAAAGAGAAACTATTAATACTGTTATAATGATTATAAATAATATTTATTTGAGAATAAGTCATTTTTGTCATTGCTTCATGAATTATATTTTCAATCTCTTTAAATTCGCCAATGAACTGATCTTTCTCAATTCTTAGTAAAACCTTAATAGTATTAAGGTGTATTTTTCTACCAATAATCACTTTATAGTTATCATTATGTTTTTCCATATCTTCATTAATTGAAGAATTAAAGTTTCCACAAAAACCATAGTCGTTTCCAATATATATATCTAAAATAGGATCCCGATGATCAGGTATAAGAGTTTTTTTATCTAATATTAAATTACGATTATATAAAATGCTTGCTATCATTTTGTTTAATTCAGATTCAATTCTAAAATATTTTTCTGCTTTTCTTTTAGCAGAATCAACTCTTAATAACGAATGAAAATTCATAACTTTAACAACATTCTTAATCTTCATTTTTTTCCTTTTTTAGAAATGCAAATGAGCTTAACATCTCTTCCTTCGTTTTAGGTGAATATTTATATTGCATTAAATTAGAAATTATTTTCTTACCATCTTCCATTTTCGTTCTTAATTCTTCGCCCATTTCATCAATATTTGCTAATTCATATACATCTCTTGTTTCTAGATAACTCAGTAATGCCCTTCTTAATTCCGCACCAGTTTCTTTCATATCATCTTCTTGTACAGCACCACCAAGACGAGAAACAGATAATCCATAATCTATCGCAGGTTTTTCACCCTTATTAAAACTATTTGACGACAGAACAAGTTGTCCATCTGTAATAGAAATTACATTAGTAGAAATATAGTCCGTAATATCTCCTGCCTTAGTTTCTACTATTGGTATGATGGTAATAGAGCCACCATTTTTATGTTGACATCCTTTTTCTAAAAGACGTGAGTGAGTATAAAATATATCTGCTGGATAAGCGTCTCTACCAGGAGCTTTACCTGACATTAAACTTATTTCACGGTATGCATCAGCATGACGTTTTAAATCATCAATTACGACTAGAACATCATACTTACTTGCTAGATAAAATTCAGCTATAGATAAACCTACGTAAGGAGTTAAAGATAATACAGTTGGCTTTTCATCATTAAATCCTGCTAATATAAAAGTATAGTTTAATATACCTCTTTCAAAAAGTTCATGATGTATTTCTTTAACTTCTTTTTTTGTCTTACCTACCGCAATATAAATGCAAACAACATTTTTTCCTTGTTGGTTAGCTATTACATCTAATGCTAGTTGAGTTTTTCCAGTTTTTTTATCGCCAATTACTAATTGCCTTTGTCCTTTTCCAATTGGATAAATTAAGTCTATACCTGTAATTCCTGTTAGCAATGGGCGATTAACTTTTGTACGATCCATAATTGAAAGATTAGGATTTTCAACATTAATTTTTTGTAGTCCATCAAACTTTTTACCAGTTAACTTATCTTCACCAAATATATCTACAACTCTTCCCATATAATTACTTGATACATATGATTTAAATTCTTCACCAGTTGAATAAACAATATCGCCAACAGTAACTTTATCATTCTCTTTTAAAATTGCTACTATGACTGAATTATAAAGAATTTCAATTACATATCCAGTGGCTTTATTAGCAATATTTACTTGTTCAAAAAAACCAACATTTTCAAGTCCTCTTGCTTCAATAATATAATCTTGAACCTTAATTACTGTTCCAGTTTCATAAACATTATTATTTTTTTCAATTTTTTCAAGTTTAAGGTCCAATACCTCTTCTACGCAATCATTCATAGCTAGCCCCTTTTCTATGATAAACCATAATCATATAATTTGCTTTTATATATAATCATTATTCCTTTACATAAACTATCATCATAAGATGTTTTAATTAAATTGTTTAAATAGTCATAATTTTCTTCTCTATTACCAACTTTTACATATATTGTCGGATCTTCCTTACGGATTAATTCCTCTATATATCCTTTAAATTTTAATATATCAAATTCATTTTGTGAATAAGTATTTAGAATTTTAATTTCTTCATCTGTTAGTATTTCTTTTAACAATTCTATTTGTTGTGCACTATTCATTAAAACTAATTTATATATGCACTCAAAATTTAATTTGTTATCAATATTAGCCAATAACTGATAAAGAGCATTACTACTACTTTGGATATTCTTTTCAATAAAACTAATAATCACTTCTTCATTATTAATATTAAATTTTTCATTAATTTTTTTGTATTCTCTAAAAATATGATCATCTTTATATGTAGGATCCTTAATTTCATAAGAACTATCAAATTTACTATTTGATGTTTTTAAATCATCTTCAATATTTATATTTTCTAAATTTCTTATTTTTTCATTAATTACTTCTAACTGTCTACTTTTAGATTCAATAATCTCATCATAATTTTGTAACCTATTTACAAAATATGTTTTTGCTCTTTCATTTAAATTTTTAACTGTATTTTTTAAAACCAAAAACATTAATAATAGTAATAATCCTACAATCAAAAATGTTGAAACTATTATTGAAAGCATTAAATTAAGATACCAGTGGATTAAAGAATAGTAACATAAAAGTAAACGCAAATAAGAATAGTAAGAATACATTAGCGACAATTAAAATTGTCATTACTGAATGAACAACATCCGCTTTTGTTTCTGGATTACGTCCAACAGCTTCAGCAACTTTAGAACCCAAAATACCTATTCCAATGCCAATTCCTAAAAATGCTAATCCTAGCATAGTACCAATAGCTGTAACAGTTGCAGCTAAAATTGTTTCCATTATAACAACTCCTTCTTAATAATTTATATATCTTGCAGTAACATTCATATTAATGTTATTACCGTTATAGATTGTATCTTCTAGTCTTAATAGAATTTCATAACCGGGACTTGAGATATCCATATATGATTCCCATCCTTTTGAATTGGTAGCAGCTGTTGTATCTATATCAACTGAATTAATGGCAGAATTATCAGAATAAAGAACTATCTTTCCAGACTCAAGTTTATATAAAGGATCTATTTTTAAAGAAAAATATACTCTGTTTTGAGATATCTTAGTAATTGTAATATTATAATCTGGTTTAGCAGTTCTAACTCTTACTACATCCTGTATTTCTTCAATTAAGCTATCACCATTTTCTTTATCTTTATAGTTATAACCTATACTTACGTCATATTCAGAATTTGGTAATAAATTAATTATACGATACTTTATTTCATCTTTATTTAACTGAATTCTAGTTGTATTTACTTTGTCTGATAATAACAAAAATATAGATTCATATTCATTAGCTGGATCAATTACTGAGTAATTAACATCTAAGTAAGTAATACTTGGATTGATATCTTTCAAAGAAACTCTTTTTTGAAATTTTGTAGTTGTTCCACTATTAGAGTCATTATCATTATCTGAAATATTAACATTGGTTGAGGACCCATTATTTATACTTGAATTACCATTATTACTATTAGAATTATTATTTTTAGTAGATGATTTATCTTTCTCAACATATTCATTACTACTACCAATAACCTTCTTTAAATCAATTACTTTTCCTTTATATTTTAATTTTTCATTGGCCACATCAAATGTAAAATTTTGTGATTTCAAAATTAAAGTATTTAAAATTTTAAGATTAGTACTATCGTTTAGTAAAAGAGCATTTCCTTGTTTGTCTAAAACAACTACAAGAAAATTATTTACTAAAAAGTCCTTGCTACTATCAATTATTTCCTTATCTATCATCAAATATTTTCTGTCTGATAACTTATAAAAAGCGGCATCAGTATTTTTTACAATTTCTGTTTGACCAGTTTTTTTCGCTACTGTTCCATCATCATATGTTTGATAAACAACACCATATGTATACATACGATAATCTTTAGGATTATAAACAATTGTTTCTGTTCCTAGTACATATTTTTCTGTTTTTGTTTTCAAATAATATTTGCCATCCCAGTTTTGATATATAGTCCCATCTTCTTCTAAAGAGATGGGATTATAAGATTCATCAAATAAATAGCTACCAGCTTCAACTGTATAGACATTTTTATCATATGATAATGCTTTTGTGATACCGAATATAAATATAGCAACAACAAATATCGCTATTACTGAAAATAACACAAAAGCTTTAATATTTCCCTTACCTAAATGTCTCATATGATCCTCCTATATAACAATCTAATTATTAGTATAATTATGTTCAATTGAAGCTGTTTTAACTATTCTATCCTCATATAAAAATTGTAATTCTATATAATAAATTCCCGTTTTTGGTAAAGTTTCTGGTAGCGTAAACAAATAATAATTTTCATCACCACTAGCTATTTGAGATGGTATAAAAGGAATTGTTCCATCCTGTGCATAGCCACTAAAATTATATATTGAATATCTAAGATTACCTATCGATGTTAATTTATAGCTATTATAAAATAATAAGTCGACTTTTGATTTAGAAGTTGAATTCATAGCTGTATATAAATCACCCATATCAATACCAGAATCATCAAGTGTTGATTTCGAATAGGTCGACTCATATCGTTCTATATCAGTCATATTATTTTTTCTATCTATATAAGTCGTAACTATTATTTTATATTCTCGTGCTCTTTCCAGATTTGTAAGTATAATAGTATTATTTAAACTATTAATACTATATTCTACATACTTATATTTATCTGGAGTGACATCAGTTCCTCTATTATCTACAACTTTAATAGTATACGTACCATTAACAATAACTTTATGAATGTCTGATACACTTATTTTAAAATTCAACCCAGAATCTTCCGTTGCTGTACCAACAATACCTACAAATGGCGAACGTAACTGATACAAATAGAAATCATAATTCGTGTTATCATCTAATTCAACTTCTACCTGTTTTCCATCAATAGTAACATATACAATTGGCGTAATTACTAAGTTGTATAATTGATCAAATTTAAAGCTACTACCTGGAGGGCATGGGATATTTTTAACCATGCTCTTACTAAATATTACATCATCTGTAACTGTCTCAGTAACAGGAATTTTTTGTAGAATACCATTTGCATCTGTTTCATAGCTGTATAACGTATATTTTATTTTGTCATAACCTACTATTTGTGATAGATTGTATGCAACTCTTATATTTTTTTCATTATATGTTGTAGCAACATATCTAGCATTTATATTAGATATACCAACAGTAGAAAGTGTTGAAAAATAATATATTTTTGTGTTGTTTTTATAATCAATATCATATAACTGAGTTTTTATATAATCAGTTCCATCATATACATAAGCATAGAGTTTTATATAATATTGAGTTTTTGGATTTAAATTATTTAGATTAAATGTGTTCTCTGTACCTGCTACAGTAACTTCAGTACTGTTTACAAAACTACTAGTTGTTCCAGATTCATTTGTCTCATATAATTCTGCATAGAACTTGTTGTCTTTAATTTTCGATGCATCTGCACCATAGAATTTCAAATTAATCTGGGCTGTTCTTAATGTTGTTGAAATATTTAATCTATCATTTTCATTAAGCAAACTAACACCAGGAACTATCGTATCATAATTAATCACTTGTGTTCCATCACCAGTTAATGTTGATAGTTCCAACTTTTTAGCTATGATATTTTCATAATTATAAACTATACCTGTTTGATTACAAGTACTATCTAGAACTTTAGTTCGCGAATTACTTAAATTATTTAAAACGATGGAATTAGGATTAAAATCCATATTATATATAGATCCATTAGCAGATACGTCACCTTTAAGATTATTACTAGAGTTTATTGTTAAATAATCTCCACCTACTCCATCTTTTATAATTGTTTGAAGAGCAAGTTTACTGCCAGTAATATCAAATCCTGTAGCACCCGTATCATAATATGCTTGCACTCCAATTGTTACCTCTTGATTTATAAACTCTTTAACTTGAGCCAAATCCATTGTGACTGAATCATAATCTAAAGGTACATTATCCTTTATTATGGTTTTTCCTCCTGATGTGAATGAAATTCTTAGCGCCGCTATTCTACTTGCATATTGAATATTATCAACATAATTTACTATACTTATGATAACTCTATTAACATCAGTAGTAGCATGAAATTGTAAAGTTTTCATACCAAATAGAGAATCAAAATATTGATATACTAATGTTTTTCTTTTTGTTGAATCGTCTTTTTTTATCAATGCTTGTGAAGACTCAATACTTAAATTACCTTTTGTTAAGTTTGAAAAAGTAATTGTATTATAATCTGTTGTTGTATATTCTATTGATACTTTACTCTTTTCCGCGCCACCCATTGTTGCATATAATTCGTTTTTAGTCAGAGCTTTATCTATATCGCTAAATTTGTATTTAAATGTTATTGAATCTATTGTAGAAGTTGATGGATATAATTCAAAAACAGGTTCTTGCTTAGCAGGTGATATAACTTCAGATTTCAAAAGCACTCCTGTTTCTGCTCCCCTATAAGGATATACTGTTTCAGCAACTCCATCAAAATTAAGATCTAAGTATGCCTCATAAACAAAATAATATTCATTACCTCTTGTAAAACTATCATCAGATACTTCAACTTCAGTTCCATCGTTTAAATAAAATTCCACATAATCGATTGTCCCAGTACTATCTACTTCGACTATTTTTCCTTCGGGATTTAAAGCTGAATTAGTCTTAGCATCATATATGTAGTATTTTAAGTATTTAGCATATAAACGACTATTATCATATGATGCTTTAACTTTATAACCTATAACAGTATCAGGCTTTAATTCCGAACGATATCTATCTCCAGCATTTTTATTTCTTATTGCACTAACTTCCATTGAATTATCAATATCAGGTGGCAAATCAGGAATAAAACCGTTTGACTTCACAGAAACAGTTTGTCTTGTTATTGGAATATTATTTTTGTAGTCTGTATAATCATAAGCTCCTGTTATTTCTATAGTGTAATATTCTTCATGCATATCACTATTTTTTACTCCAAAAAAATCAGGAGTGATTAAAAATGATTTATCATAATAAGTTTCCTTAAGGTCGCTATTATAAGGAGATAAATTACGGTCAACTTTCTTTACTGATTTAACTAATGTTCCAGATGTTGATTGTCCCGTATATAAATTAAATACTAATCCAGTTAGAGTATTAGCTTCAAGACTATTATCAATACCTCCAGTTGTTCCTAAAATTGTATTTACCGAAAAAGCATTAGTAATACTATCATAATTTACGCTGTAATTAGCAACTAAGGACTTTGTATCAGCAGTTTTCTCAATAACACTACCTATAAAACAATTATTAATTACAGAATTACCATCTTGTAAATTAACCGTTGTATATGCAGATATTGTATATGTTTCATTTGATCTTAAATTATTTAATGATAATGGAATTGATAAATTACCATTTGAAATTACAGATTTACTTACACCTATTGAGTTTGTATAAACTATAGTTATTAAACTGTCATCTAAAGAAATAGTATTACCTTCATCAATTATAGTTAGTATCCCATCAATTCTTTCAAATGTAATTTCAGATGGATCAAAACGTAAAGTTGGAAATTGGACTCCATCCATTTTAAAAACAGAACTATAATCGCTTTCATATTCAACATATTTTTCATTATCATAAAATTCTGCGATTAGTTTAAAAGTATATGGTACTCCTCTAAAAATAGTTGTATCATCAACTTTTAAGTCAACTGATCCTAAAGTATTTTTATCAATAGTAGCTACTGGAACTGCATTTTTATCTGCAATAACTCTAGCATCATATATTTCATATTTATAACTTTGAATACCATTATTTACATCACTAACATTATTTGCTTTTAAAGTGAATAATCCGCTTTTTTTATTAATGGAAGAAGAAACTTCACCAAAAGTTGGTTTGTACTTTAATGTTTTACAATTTATTTTTATTTCAAAACCATTTGAAATAACGACATCTTCATATAAGAAATTTGCCATTACTACACTATAAGCAGTATTAGCCGATAAGTTATCAAATATTACATCAGCACCACTTCTAGCATGTTCTCCGTCAACACTAACTGTTTTAATCACTTTATCATCTGAATCCAATAATAAAACATCTGCAGATTTTATATTAGAATATGATTCAGCGTTTACTATAAAACTTAAAACAGAATCTGTGTAATAATTTTTTGTCATTGATATTCCAAGTAATTCTGTCCTAAAACTCTTAATAAGAAAATCACGATTATATGTAATACTATCTTTAATGTAGTCAGAATTTATAATTAAAGTATATCCAGTATTTGGATTTAAATTTTCAATAGATATATCTAAAGAGAAAGTCCCAGAAGATTCTTCTCTTGAATAAACTACTTTACCAGAATTAGTTTCTACAACCTTTGTTGATACATTACCAATTAACATATTACTATTATCAGTTATCTTAACTACTGCATCTAACTTGTTTGAGGCAACTTCCATATTTGCTATGGTAAAGCCAGGTAAATTATCTACCCCATCCTCAACTTCTTCAGTATCTTTATCATCATCAGTTTCAACATCTATACCAGTACTATTTCCATTGTCTGGATTGGTTTTATCTCCTCCAGAATTATTGTTAGTATCTTCTTCTTCATCATCCTCTATAATTGGAATATTGTCATCTGAGTCAATAACGAGTTCAGATAAGGAAAATCTTTCCTTTGAATCATAATAAATCTTATTATTACTTAAATCAAGTTTCACAACGCTACCTAAATTGATATAAGAGTTTGATGCAATAGTTTGCATGGATACTTCTTGATTTTCTAATCTTACGATATTTCCATCAACAATGTTTAGTTCTAAATACCCTGAAATATTCTTTTCAATACTGTCAGTTACTAATTTTAAATTCTTAGAAACCAATAAAAATCTTGTATCAGAAACCTTAATAATAAAATTAGAAAAACTAACTTTATTATTTGAATTATTTGTAGTATAAACACCGTCTTTATTTTCTAAAATAGTTTGATTAAAAATATTATAATATTTTAAGTTTTTCGAACCTAAATCATCTGCATTTATGATAACACTTTTCTTTAATACACTTACTGAACCGTCAAGATAATGAACTATGCCATTGTCTTCTACAGAAACTTCACTTCCATCAATATCAGTAAATATAATATTAGAAGGATATTTAGCTTTATATTTTGAACCACTATTAAAATAATACTTCACCGATGCGTTAGAATCACTATTATTAGCAGAAGAGAAAATATAACCGTCTTTTGTAAACTCTTTATACTGCTTACTTTCTTTATCAAACGCAAGGAAAAATACTATACCAATCATTAAAATTACAGATATGACGATAAACGCTGCCTTACTTTTCATATAATCCTCCGATTAAATCTACGTGTTATTTCACGAAATATTGGCTAACAACTTACAACATACTACATTTTAAATTTTTATTTCTTTTATACTCGTTTTCTACACATCCATTTTACATACCATGGATATACACTATTAATTAAATGATAACATTTTTTAGCGATATTTTCAATAAATAAATAGAAATATGTCGAATTTAGAAGGATATTTATGCTATTTTTTACATTGCATAAACAAGTGGTAAATTTGTTGCAAAAAAAAAGACGCTTGCGTCTTATTTTGTTTTTATTTTAGCAAATACTAAAAGTCCTACTACACCAATAACAATAATACCAAGTGCAACTAATGTTGTTGTATCATTATTAGTTCCAGGATTTGTAGTAGATGGTTTATCTGAACTAGTATCAATGTTTCCCTTTGAAAGATCAATTTTGTTTCCAATATCATATCTTTCGCTAGAATTATATGCTTTATCGATCGCCTCAGCTATTAAATCTCCTGAAGAATTTTCATCAAAACCTACTAGTGTTTGATCCCCTATGATAATGAATGGAACTCCTAAATTTGAAGTATCCTCACCCATTAAATCTGCTACTGAATTCATTAAAGATGCATTGTCTTCATCATACCAAACTTCATACTTAATTAAATTGAACTTGGCTCTTTCACTCTCATCTAAACCATTTAAATATTCTATAGCTGATTCACAATGTGGACATCCATTTCCATAGAATAGATAAAAATTAATTGGCTCTGCAGCCTGTGCTTTTGCACCTGGTGCCATAACTAGTACAGCTGTTACTAATGATAAAAATATATTTTTTAATTTTCTCATTTTACTTCCTCCTATCACTTATAAATTCATTATACTATATTTTAAAATAATATAAAATAATTTTTATAGATATATATGAAATAATCACATAAATTTCACTATTTCATTTAATTGCTTTCTTGGCCTAGCTGCAGGCTTTTCGTCAGCATATCCTAAAACTACTGCTGAAATTAAGTTCATATTATCAAAATTATAATTGTCATCTAGCAATTTTTTAAATTCTGTAATTACTCCTAGCCATAAGGAACCTATTCCAATATTTTGCGCACTTAAACATATGTGTTCTATTGAAGAACCAAGTGACAAATAGTCATTTAATGTGTTTTCTTTAAGTGAACTATACACTAATACTATAACTGGAGCTTGTTTAATAAAAGGCAAACAATTACGCATTATCTTTTCATAGTATGTTAATTCTTGCTTATTAGTAATATAATCGCTAATTAAATCTTCAAACTTCTTTTTGTTTTCATTTGTAAATACAAAGTATTGCCATGGTTGTTTGTTATGTGCAGAAGGTGAAAGACTTGCATTTCCAATTATATAATTTATGTCTTCTGCAGTAATTTCATCACTCTTAAATTTTCTTATGCTTCTTCTGTCCATTATAACTTTATCAAATTCCATATATCCTCCTAAAACAAAAGTGTCAATTATTTACTGACACTTTTACTTAATACAATGCTTACTTCACTTTCCTTATTGTCACGCATATAATTCACTTTAACAGTATCCCCGACAGCGTGCTTATATAATATATATCGTAATTTAGCTACACTGTTTACACTTGTTCCATCTATTTTAGTAATTATATCTCCTTTTTTCATTCCAGCATTAGCAACAGGGCTATCATTTTCTGTAGAGACAATTACTACGCCATCTGGAGCATTTTCATCCAAATAAATCCCATTTCTATATAACTGCCAAGTGTCATCAACACTAAGCATAGAAACCCCTAAATATGGTCTTTCTACTGCTTCTCCAGTTTCTAATTTTTCTACAGTTGGCATAACTATTTCAATTGGAATAGCAAATCCCATTCCTTCAACCGAAGAATCAACTAATTTCATAGAAGTTACACCTATTACTTCACCATTAATATTGCATAAAGGACCACCACTATTACCTGGATTAATAGATGCATCGATTTGTAGTACATTCATTAAAAAGGCACCACTTGTTAAAGAAACTGTAACAGTTCTATCAGTACCTGATATAATTCCCTTTGAAACACTATTCATATAATCAATACCTAATGGAGAACCAACTGTAAAAATAGTGTCACCAACTAAAGATTTTGTACTATCTCCAATTTCTGAAGTTACAGTAACTGCATCCTTACTTACTTGTAATACAGCAATATCAGAGTACTCATCTGCACCTAAAACTGTTGCTGAAACAGTTTGTCCTGCCGTAGTTGTAATGTCTACCTTAGTACTATCTTCAACAACATGATTATTTGTGATAATGTAGCCATATTTATCATCTATCTTATAAAAGAATCCAGTTCCTGTACTGCTACTTTTTCCAGAAGAAGAAGCAATATAAACAACAGAGTTATATACTTTTTCAATTGAACTAGATATAGTATCGCTCTCTGTAACAGTCACATCTTTTACTGTTTTTTCTACAATAGTGTTGTCAGAAGGTAACAGTTTATATACTGCTACAGTTCCGATTATACCAACAAAAAATACTATAATTAACGAAATTATAAATATTATTCTTTCTCTCATACATTTCTCCTAATCAATATCCAATATATCCTTCCAATTATTTGGAAAACCACAACTATTTAAAATACTAATGATAGATACAGTATTTATTCTACCATCTAATATATCAACTTCATAACTCACTTGGTTCATTAAGTCTCTAAACTCATCTGCCGAAAGCATTTGCTTTAAAATTATAACTATAGCATATAAATCATTTTTACCATATTTATACTCATTATTAATTGTCTCTATATTTATTTTTTGATGATACCTGCAATCTGGTATAGTTCTTTGTGTGCGGTGATCATAAAGCACTTCTTCATGTGCACATATATTACGATAATTTGCAACCAAACTTAAATATATACCTAATGTTTCAACGTCTAATCCATATACTTCTGCTATCCTTATTTGATCATCACTTTTTAATATACCATAAAGTTCGGAAATAATACCAAAAGATAAAACTTTAACTAGTATCCACATTGGAATATAACCATAATTATCTATATAATGAAGAGTAGCAGCATGTTCTCTACCATTCACTCTTATCTGTCTACGCATTTTATTCAAAATATCATATACTTGTCTTGTTTTCATTGCGTCAAGTGTAAAGTTTTTTGGATTTAGATAATCCTTTTCTCTAAAACCATACTTTTTTGACATCTGATAACTTATTATTGATTTAATATTATTTTCTATTATCAGCAAAAAGCTAAAGAAAATATTTCTTATTTTTCTATCAAAATAAAACATCGAATATAACTCTTCAAAAGTAGTTCCTTGTATAAAATGGCTATCCTTTTTTGTAGCCATGAATAAATGCCTATACCCACTAATAAAAAAATAATTTTCTCTGAAAAGAAGTTCTTTTGCTTTATCTATATTACTAATAATTAATCCTTTAGATCTTAGTATATCTATTTGTTCATCGAGATTTTTAAATATTTTACCATTTGTCATACTATCACCTATTTTAATTATACCATAAAGGATGTCAAATAAACTCTTTTTTTTAGACTGGACAAAATAAAAAGAAGAAATTTACATTTCTTCTATATTCAAATGACTAAGTATAATTTGAATAGTTTTTGGATTCTTTTCAAATTGTATATATGTCTTACCGTCCTCTACTGTTTCATGAAGGATATTAAATTTTTCTTTTAAATCTTCTCCATCCTCAGTAACTTCAGCAACCATAAAATAATTTTCACCTTTATAAATTGCTTGTTTCAAAATAAAATATTTTTTCCCGTTAGCTAAGGTAACAACTTTGTTAATTTTATTTTCCATCCTTTTTATCCTCCTTTATTATTTAGTATTAACTGCAGTATTTTGTTCTACTATTGGTTCAGTACTTTGTACTTGCTTTTTCAATTCTTCTAATGCTGCTTGTTGAGCTTTATACTGTTCTTCAATTTGTCTTATTTCATCATTACTAATATTATTCTCTTTTGATATTGAAGCAACATCAGCATCATTTAAAGCCATTGTTCTAATTGCATCACTGCTATTAATTTCAACATTTATAGTGTCTGAACCACTATTATCAGTTACTACTGAAACACTTTTAACATCATCATTAGCAAATATATCTTGATCAGTTGCTTGTTTTTCATAAACTGAATTATTATCAGATACATAATTTACTCCAGCATCTTGAACTATTAATGCATCACCTGGATTTACTGCGATTGTAGTTGTAGCAGTATTAATAGGAGTTGGAGTATAACTTACAACCGTCTCAGTAACTGGTGCAGTTGTTGTTACTGTAGTTGTTGTACTACCACTATTTTGATTAGAACTAATACCTGAACCTTCTATTACTGGAGTTTCATTATCCCAAGCATTATCTGGAACGGTTTCATTTCCTGTAACTCCGTCTGTGCTTGTAGATCCAGATGTAGGAGTATCAGTTGGAGTTGGAACTTGATTATCCCAAGCATTATCTGGAACAGTTTCATCACCAGTTACACCACTTTCTTCAACCTTTGTTCCCTCATCTTCAGTTGGAGTTGGGATTGGAGTAGGAGTAACTTCATCCGGATGTTCATCAACAATTGTTGATGGATCTACTGGATCAGCATGTTCTGGTTTCACTTCTGCTTTTGGATGTTCATCTACAATTGTAGAAGGATCTACTGGATCAGCTGCTTCTTCTTTAACTTCAGGAGCTTTTTCAGTATATGGCTCACTTGAATTACCACCGTTATTTGAAGTAGAAGTTTTTTCTGAATTATCTTTCTTATCATCTTTTGCATTATCATTTGATTTATCATTTTCTTTTTTGTCATTATCAGTAGACAAACCGTTTTTATCTAAGAAATCATCTAAAGATTGTTGTTGATCATCTGCGTTAATAATATTATCCATACTATCTTCATTATTTGTGATAGAATGTGTTGCTTTTTCAACTTTCTCTTGTGGGAAGTTTTTTAAACCAACGGCAACTAGAATAATTGCTAATACTAAAGCAACTTTCTTCCAATGTCTCTTTAATGAATTTCTAAATTTTTCTGTCTTTGACTTGTTTTTTAATTTTTCATTAACATCACTAG
Source organism: Bacillota bacterium (assembly GCA_023460995.1). Taxonomy (GTDB): domain Bacteria; phylum Bacillota_I; class Bacilli_A; order RF39; family UBA660; genus RGIG4266. The sequence continues at coordinate 79,349 of JAEWOE010000006.1, forward strand.
TATCTATTTCCTCGATTTTTTCGTCTTCATCTTCTTTAGTATCTGGAGTTTCAATACCTAATAAATTTAAATCTTCTTCACTTAACTCTTCTCCATCAGGATTCAAATCAGAAAAATCGTCTTTAGTTTCATCATTTGTTTCACCAACAGGAATTGGTGACATATCTTGATCACTATTTAAATTTAATTCTTCTGGATTAACACCATCAGAAGCAGCAAATGGAAGTGGATTAATATTATTTTCACTTACTTCTAATCCATTAAACTTACTTAAATCTCCTGCAATAATTTTATCAATAGCAGTTACTATAGAATTATTTAAAAATTGTTCTCTATTTTTTAATGAATTTAAGTTTTGTTTAGCTGTTGCTAATTCTATTTCATCTAATCTTTTTTTACTATTATCTATTGCATTTTCATCAGCTAATTGCGCTTGATAACTAGCAATTAACTTTTCAGTTCTTGCTTTTCTTTCTTCTAATTGCTCTAATACTTGAGTATTTTCTAAACCATCAGTATTTACGTTTTCAATCGCTTCTTTTGCTTCAGCAATAATTGTAAAATTCATTTTTTGCTTAGCAATTAATTCTGCTTCTAATTCCTTATCTTCTCCATTATTTAAAATCAATTGTCTAGAAATTTCTTCATTTTCTTCATCACAAAGATTGATCATTTCTTTATATTCATCTAAATCAATTTCATTAGCTGGAATTTGAGAATTTAGCATAGCAATTTGTGAATCATAGTTACTCATATTCATTTTGCAAGTACTTAACTTAGCTCTTATCTTTGCATAACCAGCAGGAGTAACTTTATAATTATCTTCATTACTTAGTTTTCTAGTTAATTCTTCCAACTTAACTTCTAACATTTCTTGTGCTCTTTGATTATCAGATATTTCAGCATTTCTTGCAGATTCATCAGCTTTTAAGAAATCCTGTGGTAATCTATCTTTTAAATCAGATAACTTTAACATTAATTGTTCTTCAGTAATTGTAGAATTACTATAATCTGAAATTATATTTTTTAATTCTCCAGCAAAATCATATGAAATAGCAACTGAACGTTGTTCTAAAGTTGAAGTGATTGTTTTTAATGTTTCTAATTCTGCCTCAGCTTTATTTCTTTTTGCTAAATCGATTTCACCTTTCTTACTTGCTTCTTTTTTTGCTAGTACATCATTATAAGAATTTTGTGCATCAATTGTCTGTTCTTTTAAATTATCTGTTAATCCATTTAATGATTCAATTACACTCGTATGTTGTTCAATATCATTTTGGAATGAAATAATATCAGCTTCAATTGTTTTAATTGCATCATTATTTTTAATAATTTCAGCCTCACATTTAGCAATTTTATCACTATTTGAAGATAGTCTAGCTCTTCTAATATCGATACTTAATTGTGTGTTATCAATACCTAGTTTAGCTATTCTATCTTGACCAGCTGATATTAAAGCTATAGAGTTATCTATCATTGCTTGTTCAGCAAGTATTTTATCCTCATTTTCTCTTTCAGCTGTTTGCTTTGCTGTCAAATTTAAAAATTCTTGTGCTTCTAACATTTGATAATATTGTAACGGTGTTTCGTCAACAAAATTCTTATCATCAGCTAATTGTTCAGAATAATACTTTAATATTGTATTATTTTTATCAATTTTAGCAGTAATACTTTCTATTTCTTGTACCCTATTTTCAATATTATAACTATCTACTTCAGAGTCCAATCTCGCCTGTAATTCTTGTAATTCTTTTAATAATTCCTCTTTATTCATTCTATTTTCCTCCTTACTGTTTATTAGCATATTCTAATTTTAATGAATATCTAATTTTCTCATTTGACTTAATATCACTTAATGAATCTACTTCAAAACCTTTTTCTTTAAATGAACTTAACAATTCATCAACATCAACATAATCATCATTTATCTTTACCCATTCGCCATCTGAATCTGCATTATTTTCAGAACTGACTAATTTATAATATTTATATGCCGTTGTAATAGTTGAATTATCTTTTACATATCCAGTTTTAGGGCTATTAGTATAATATGTTTTTTCTCCATTTGCTGAAGCACTTCCACTTGGATAATATGACCTATATGTTCCAGTAACATACCATTGCCATGTTCTATCAGTGTATACATATCCAGTTTTACTCTCACATTCTGTACTTCCAACAGTTGTACAAGATGTTGTCGTCCACGCACTCCAATCGGTTGCAGCACATGAAGAGGTTTTTTCTACTTTAGTAGTACCATCACATGTGTAATATATTTGTTTATATTCAGTATAACTATCTGTTCTTAATCCACATGGAGTAGAAGATAACATATCATAATTTAAAGTTCTACTATAACAAAGATATGAGAATGCAATTGGTGTACTAACTGATCTTGTTCTATAAACTAATTGTTGTTTTATTGTTCTATAACTTGCTGTTGCTGGTGCAGTTAAACTAATTCTTGTAACTGCTGTTCCTTCTTTTCCCTGGCTTGGATATCCAGAAGGAGCAGTAGAAGAATAGCCACCATTATTCCAATAACTTGTTCCTGATGACTCAGCATACCATTTTGCAGCATTATTTACTGCTTCACCTTTGTATGTATATTCTGTTGCTGGCGCAGAAATATATAATTCTGTAACTTCTTTATCACTTGTTTTATTACTAGGATAATATTGTTTAGATTGAGTTGAGTAAACCTCTCCTCTAAAAGTAAATCTCACGTCTGATGAATCAGCAATCAAATCATCTTCAGATCCTTCTTTATAATCACCAAATACAGTGTCATTCTTAGTACCACACTGTATAACAGGAGTATAATGATAACCGCCATTTTCTAACTTACATACTTTAACATAAGTGGCATTATCATCACAGCTATTATAATTTTCAGTATCTTTTATTAAATCTTCATTTAATAAATAACTTAATGTTATTGTACTACATTCACCAGCAGCTTCTGGTAAAGTAGTACTATTTTCATCATAATAGTTTTTTCCGGCAATCAATAAATTCTTTTGAACAACATTTCCTCCGCGCATACGCGAAATTAAAAAAACAATCACTATAATTGCTATAATCGCTATTAAAATTATAAGTATTTTAAATAAGGGGTTTTTACGCTCATTCTCTTCATATGAACCATAATAACTATTATCTTCCATATCTTCCTCCTACATCCTAATAATCTATAGTTAAATTATAACATATCAATCATTTATTTACAACTTATGAAATTATAAAAATATTAAATATAATATAAGTTAATTTAAGCCTTTAATGCATACAAAAAAAGATAATAAATTATCTTAAGAATTAAAATAACTTATTATCCCCTTAGATACTGCTGTAACTAATTTTTCTTGATACTCATCATTAATTAATTTTGTTCTATCCTGGTAATTTGTAATAAACCCAAGTTCTATAAGAACACCAGTAACCCTTATATTTGTATACATAAAAGTGTCATTTATCCTAGATATCTCTCTTTTTGTACTAGTACTTTTTGCTAAACAATCCTGAATATGTTTTGCTAATATTATATTATTCTTATTAGATGGGTAATAGAATGTTTGAGCTCCATACCATAAAGTAGTTGGTTCTGCATTTATGTGAATGGATATATATAAGTCGACTTTTGAATTGTTAATTAGTTGAATTCTATTATATAAATCACTTCTTTTTCTACTTATGGTAGTAGACGATAAGTCATAATCTCCATCCCTTATAATATATACAGTGGCACCGAGTTTTTCCAAATTTTTTTTTAGTTTTTTTGAAACTGATAAATTAATATCAGATTCTTTAATGTTTTTATATATTGCACCCGGGTCAGCTCCACCATGACCAGGATCGACATATATAAGTTTGCCAATTAAATTGTCATTGAATTCCAAACTCTGAACAACATAAAAAGAAGAAATAACAATAAAAAAAACAATAATCATTATTAATTTTATTTTATACATATAATCACCTACTAATTATATGCTTAATTAATAATTATTATTGATTTTTAAAAAGAATAAAGGGTTTTCTATTTGGAAGTTGTAACTCAAAATGTAAACTTTCATGAGTAACAGGATGTTCAAATGCAAGCCTTTTTGCAAATAGAGCTATTTGCTCACCTACTTTTGCATTTGAATTATATCTTTGATCTCCAAATAAAGGAAGATTTCGACTACTAAATTGAACTCTAATCTGATGAGAACGACCTGTTTCTAGTTTAATTTCTACCAAACTCAAGTTTTCCACAGTATTAATTAATTTATAATCTAAAATTGCCTTTTTTCCACTTTTATCTATTGCTGTCTTATTTGTCTTTGTATCTTTCAAAAGTAAGTCAACTAAATGATCTTGCTTATTTGGTTTACCTTCAATAACAGCGTAATAAGTTTTATCAAACTTATTAGTCCTTATTTGCTCACTAAGTCTACTTGCAGCTTTACTAGTTTTAGCAAAAACCATGACACCACCGACAGGCCTATCAAGTCTATGTATAAGTCCTAAATAAACATTTCCCGGTTTATTATACTTTTCTTTTAAATACATTTTTAGTTTAGATAGTAGATTATCATCTTTACTATCATCAGCTTGGACAGGGATATTGATAGGTTTTTCGACTACTAATATATGATTATCTTCATATAAAATATTAATCATTATCTTCCCACCTGCAGTAGATACCACAAGGAAGAATCATTTTTTCTCTTGTAATTGGCAAACCTATTTCTCCATGTTCTAAACTTCCACCATATATTGGTTCTAGACTTGTTTTTAAGATATTGTATAACACAGTACTAGAAATTCCAGTAGTGTAAGAGTTTATTAAAAAGAATAAAGGCTTATCACTAAGTATTCCAATACAAGCACTAATCAATATATCTAAATTATGTTCGAATTTCCACATTTCACCGTTTGGACCTCTACCATAACTAGGTGGATCCATTATTATTGCATCGTATTTGTTACCTCTTCTTGCTTCTCTTTCAACAAATTTCAAACAATCATCGACGATAAATCTAATTTTTTTATCATTTAAATTGCATAAATCTGCATTCTCTTTAGCCCATTCATTCATTCCCTTGCTGGCATCAACATGAACAACTTCCACTGCGCCTGCTTTAGAACATGCCATTGTTGCACCACCTGTATATGCGAATAAATTAAGAACTTTTATCGGTCTATTAGCATTACTAATTTTGTTCATCATATAATCCCAATTTATAGCTTGTTCTGGAAAAATACCAGTATGTTTAAAATTAGTAGGACTTACCTTAAAAGTTAAATTTTTATATGTGATAGTCCAAAAATCAGGTAACTTGGTTTTAAAATCCCAGTAACCTCCACCTTTGTCTGATCTATGATATAAACCGTCAACTTTATTCCATTTCTCATCATGAGTAGCATTCCACATTGCCTGTGGTTCTGGTCTTCTTAGAACCACATTTCCCCAACGTTCTAATTTTTCACCGTTTCCTGCATCTAAACACTCATAATCTTGCCAATCATTACTTAATTTCATAAGTCACATCCTAACTAATTTTATTTATTGCCTCTTTAATTATATTTATTGAATTTTGTAATTTTTCTCTTTCATCATTTGTTAAAGATATATTACAAATTTCTCTTATACCATCTTTATTTATAACTGAAGGCATACCTATAAATAAATCATTTTTACTATCATAGCTAGAAACTGTAATTATGCTATTTTCATCGCCTAGTATAGCATTAGTAATTCTAACTAAACACATTCCTATTCCATAATAAGTAGCGCCTTTCCTACTAATTATTTTATAAGCAGCATCTCTTACATTTACATATATATCGTTTAACTCTTCGTCATTCATATATTGTGTTATTGGTTCTAGTCCAACTGTAGCATTACTCCATGGAACAAATTCACTATCTCCATGTTCACCAATAACATATGCATGAACATTTTTAGGATTTATATTAGTTTTTTCAGCAACTAAATATCTTAATCTAGCAGTATCTAGACTAGTCCCACTTCCAATTACTCTAGAAGGTTTGAACCCAGAAAATTTCCATGTTAAATAAGTCATTACATCAAGAGGATTAGTTGCTATTAAGAATATTCCACTAAAACCACTTTCAATTACATTACCAACAACTTCTTTAAAAACTTTGCTGTTTTTATTAATTAAATCCATTCTTGTTTCGCCAGGATTTTGATTGGCTCCAGCTGCTATACATACAATAGTTGCATCCTTGCAATCACTATAATCGCCAACTTTTATACTAATTTTTGTTGGTGCGAACGCTAAGCAATGATTTAAATCCATTGCTTCTCCTATAATTCTTTCCCTATCTATATCCATTAATACTAATTCCTGAACATTACTTCTTTGATTTAATAATGCATAAGCATAACTCATACCTACATTACCACAACCAATTATAACAATCTTGTTATTCATGTATTCACCTCATAATAATTATACTATACTTTTTTATAAATTACTAAAGAAAAAGAAGTATAATACAATGATTATACTTCCAAGTATTTTTGAAAGAATATTAACGTTTTGAGAATTGTGGAGCACGACGAGCAGCTTTAAGACCTGGTTTTTTACGTTCTTTAGATCTTGGATCTCTAGTAACAAAACCTGCTCTTTTTAAAATTGTTCTATAGCAATTTTCAGTACCTTCATTAACTTTATCATATTCGATTAAAGCTCTTGTGATACCTAAACGGATAGCACCAGTTTGACCAGTGAACCCTCCACCATTAACTTTTACTTCTATATCAAATGTTTCTTCATTATTTGTAGCAACTAAAGGTTGTTTTAAATCCATAACGTTTGTTTCGTATGGGAAAAATTCTCTTACATCTCTGCCATTAACTGTAATTTTACCAGTTCCTGGAACCATTTTTACTTGGGCGATTGAAGATTTTCTTCTTCCTGTACCAATAAACACTTTATTCATTTAATAACCTCCTTATTTAGTCTTAAACTCAACTGGTTGTTGAGCCATGTGAGGATGTTCTTCCCCAGCATATACAAATAATTTTTTATACATTTGACGACCTAATCTTCCTTTTGGAAGCATTCCTTTAACGGCTCTTTCAACCATTTCAACAGGATAATTTTCTTTCATAACACGAGCTGTTCTTTCTCTTAAACCACCAGTGTAACCGCTGTGATTATAGTAAATCTTTTTGTCTAGTTTATCACCAGTTAGATATACTTTAGAAGCATTTACAACGATTACATAATCACCACAATCAATATGTGGAGTATATGTTGGTTTATGCTTACCACGTAATACATGAGCTACTTTTGAAGCTATACGACCTAAAGGTAATTCTTCAGCATCGATTACATACCATGTACGAACTACGTCTTCTTTTTTTTGCATGTAACTATTTTTCATAAACTTATTCCCTTTCTTATTAAAAATTTAAGCAAAACTTCCCAGGTCTCACTTAATGGGATTAATAAATGTACCAATTGAAATTGTACTAAAAAACCCTTATAAAGTCAAGGGTTTTTGCACCTTTTATCAATTATTTTAAACTTAATTTATTTTTTTCAATTGTTTCAATATTAAACTACCATTTTCCTTAATAAAAATATATTCATATTCTGAATTTTTTTTCTTTAAACTACTATAATTTTCATTAACAAAGTCTTTTATATAACTTTCTTTATCTAAAATAGATGATGGAATTTCAAATAAAATATTAACATTATTAGATAAATCCCCGTAACTTGAGTAAACATAATTATCCTTTAAAAAGAATTTATTAACTGTTAGCTCATATTTACTGTCTTTGTTTTTATAGCCAGCAATATAATTGTATTTAGAATAATATATACTATCAAATTCTTTCTTATTTTCATCAGCAAACATATAAGTTTCGTTTGTTGAATCATACTTAAGAAATATACTTTTATCAACGTTATCATATAAAATATTCTCATTTTTAAATAAAATATTTTCACCAAAGACAGCTTTTAAGTAACTATCAAATCTAGTATAACTAACACCTAAAGAAAAATTAGCATTTTCCTTGATTGCATAATACACGAATTTTAATTTAACTTGATTACTTAAACTATCTGAATCTGAAAAGAATGTATTAAAAGAATCTAAATAATTAATGTCATATTCATCCATAAAACTAATAACTTTATCCACAGTAACATTATCAGTAGAAATTTCAGAAACCACACCACTATTTAAAGATACTTTGTCTATATTACTAACATAGAAATGAAATAATAAGAAATAAAAGATTATAAATACTAATATACAAATTAAAACAATTATTTTATTCTTCATTCTATCACTCACTTCTTATATACTACATTAGACAAGTATAACCCACAAGCAGGGGCAGTAATTCCTGCTTTAGTTCTATCTTTTGCTTTCAAAATTTCCATTATTTCCTTTGGTTCTCTAGTACCGTTACCAACTTCAATTAGTGATCCAACCATATTTCTAACCATATATCTTAAAAAACCACTACCACAAAAGATTACATTAATAATATCGTATTCTTTTTTTATTTCTATACTATATATCGTCCTAATAAATGATTCTTTTTCCACATTACCTTTAGTATAGGAAGTAAAATCATGTTCCCCAATAAAATACCTTGCGGCTTCTTGCATCTTATCAGCATCAAGATATTTATTATACTGATATACATAATCAAATTCTAAAGGATTATATTCACCAGTGTTAATTTTATAAGTATATTCCTTTTCTATAACATTGAATCTAGCATGAAAACTGTTATCGACATATAAAACTTCTTTTATATAAATACTACTAGGCAACATTTTATTAACAGAATTCTTTATCTTTTCTGGTTCAATATCTTTATCTAAATCGAAGTGTGCTCTTTGATTTAGAGCATGCACACCGCTGTCTGTTCTACCAGAAGCACTTATAGTGACTTTATTATTAGAATTAATAAGAGTTAATACTCTTTCTATTTCTGCTTGTATACTATTTTTATTTGGTTGTTTTTGATATCCATAATATTTTGAGCCATCGTAAGAAAATGTTATTAAATATCTCATTTTATCACCAATCTAGCAACTATTAAAACTAATATACCTAAATGTATCAAGAAAAGAAATGTATCAAAAAAACCCCATTTATTAATTCTAAAATTAGTCCTCTTTGAATTAATATTGTATAATCTAATTTGCATAGCCTCAGAAAGAGTATCTGCTCTTCTAATAGTTAGTATAAACATAGGAAGCAACATCGACTTTACTGCCGTAAACTTTCCCTTTATACCAGACGCATAGTAGTCTATTCCTCTACTTGCCTGAGATTTCAATATTTTATTTCCTTGATCAATTATGGTAGGAATAAATCTTAGCGCAAGAGAAATTGATAAAGACATTTTATTAATTGGGATTCCTAATAATTTTAATGGAGACAATGCTTTTTGAAGTCCATAAGTTATTTCTGTAGGTGGAGTTGTTAAAGTTAAAATTGTTGTATAAAGTACAATATTAATTAATCTCAATATCATATTTAGTACAGTTTCTATATCAGTACCAATAAAGTAATAAATAATAATCATAAGAATAATTAAAAATTTAAGACTTCTAAACGTTCTTAAATATATAGATTTAGGTAAATGCGCTATTTCAATCATAAGAACTGATAATAGCATAAGTAATAACATTAATCTAACATCTTGACATAAGAAAATCATTATTATATATAAAATTGTACATAAAACTTTTGATACAGGATTCATAAAATGAACTTTTGATTTTACTGGATAATAACTACCTATTACAACATCATTTAACATAGCGATATATATCCTTTATTAAATCATTAATTTCATCCCTGTATCCAATTTTAATACCTTTTTTATCTAAAACTTTATTTGAAAATTCAATTATTTTAGGTACAACTATACCGTATTCCCTTAACATTTCTTCTTGCTTAAATACAGAGTATTTGTCTCCTTCAGCTATTACTTTTCCATTATCTAAAACTATAATATGATCGCTTACTAAATGAACCAATTCTATATCATGACTAATAAGAACAATTGTCTTATTCAAACGTTGTTTCAGTTTTCTAATTAGCTGCAATAAGTTCTTCTTACTTGAACTGTCTAAGCCAATTGTTGGTTCATCTAATATAATTACTTTGGGATTAAAAGCTATAATTGAAGCAATAGCGACTTTTCTCTTTTCTCCATTACTTAAAGTAAAGGGATTTCTTTCCAAATAATTGTCATCTAAACCAACCATTTTTAACGCATCACTAACACGTTTATCTATATCGTTTGTCTTATAGTTAAAATATTTCATTCCAAATGATATTTCATCTTTAACAGTCATATTAAAGAACTGTTCTTCTGGAAACTGAAATACTAATCCTACATTAACTCGTAGATTGTTAATTCTTTTATTATTTTTAATTCCTTTATAATTTAATATATAACTCCCAATATTAATAGTACCACTACTCGGAAAAATTAACGCATTCATTAATTCTGCCATTGTCGTTTTACCACTACCACTTCTCCCAATTATTCCAGTTATTTCGCCTTCTTTAAAAGATACGTTGATATTATCTATAACTTTATTCTTTATTGATAAGTTTTTATTGTAAATATAATCAACATCATTAAATTTTATTTCCATAATATATCCACCAACTCATCCATATCAAATATTAAATTTTTGACTAACCCATAGTACTTTAATTTTATAGATAATTCCACCATAAAAGGAAGAGTTAAACCAAGTTTATTAAATATTTTTTCTTCCTGTAGCACCAATTCTTTTGGACCACTTAATATAATATTTCCCTCATCTAAAACAATTAAATTTTGACCAAATAATACTTCATCCATATCATGGGTAACATTTATGATAGTAATACCTTTATCATTATTAACATCACATAAAATTTTATAAATTTTATTTCTTTCATCATTATCAATCATTGTTAAAGCTTCATCTAAAATTAATATATCTGGTTCAATTACTAAAGCAGACGCTAATGATACTAATTGTTTTTGACCACCAGACAAAGTATGAGGTTCCCTTTCAAGGATGTCCTCTATATTTAAATATTTTGATATTTCCTTAACTTTTTGCTTAATAACTTTAGGTTCAATTTGCATGTTTTCAAGTGAAAATGCTATATCATCCATAACTGTTTCTGCTACAAACTGATTATCTGGGTTTTCAAAAACAACTCCAACCTTGCTTATAATAGCTTTTATATTTTTATGACACATCTCTAATCCATTAATTGTTATATTTCCATCCGTTTTTATTAATCCTAATAATATACGAATAAGTGTGCTTTTGCCACTGCCATTAGGACCAACAATGGTAGTATATGTTCCCTTTTCAATATTTAAAGAAAAATTGTTAAAAAGTTTTGTATCTCCATAACCAAAGGTTATGTTTTGTATTTTGATAATTTCTTCCATATGACACCACCTTGTATAGATATATTATATTATATATAACCTCATTTTACAATGAAAAAGAATAAAGTTAAACCTTATTCTTTTTGTAATAATTCCTTTTATTTACTTGTTTTGCTCTCGCAATAGATAGGCTATTATCGGGAACATTTTTAGTTATTGTTGATCCTGCTGCAATAAGAGAATTATTGCCTATTTCTACTGGTGCAATTAGATTACTATTACAACCAATAAATGAATTATCATTTATTATTGTTTTATTTTTGTTTATTCCATTGAAATTAGCGGTAATTGTTCCAGCACCAATATTTATATTTCTTCCTAATTCTGCGTCTCCTATGTATGAAAGATGAGGAATTTTGGTACTATTTCCGGTATTAGTATTCTTTAATTCTACAAATGAACCGATTCTGTTATTTTTACCTATTTTTACCTTATCATGTATATATGAATATGGGCCAATAACTGAACAATCTCCTATTGATGAATCAATAATTTGAGAATTGTATATTGTACAATCATCACCTATTATACTGTTTTTAATAAAACAACCTGGGTATATAATAGTATTATTACCTAATATTGATACACCCTCAATTGTAACATTAGGATAAATTATAATGTTTTCACCAAAAGTAACATCCTCAGAAATATATGTATTACCTTTATCTATATATTTTGTCATTACATTTCCTTCTTTTTTTGTATATTGTATGTTATCTTCATCATTGCTTTAACTGGTAAAAATCTGCCTATAAACTTAGCTAATTTAATTTGAAAACCAGGTATTATAACAAGCTTGTTACTAAATAACTTTTTAACTGTATATTTTGCTACATCGTAACTCTCTAAAGCTTTTATGCCAAATTGTACTCCAGCAACTGAATTAAATTCTGTATTAACAGGTCCTGGGCACAAAACACTTATTTTAACATTACTTTTAGTTCTTCTTAATTCTTCGTATATAGCACAAGTCAAATTATAAACATAAGATTTGCTCGCATAGTATGAAGCCATCAATGGTCCAGGTTGAAATGCTGCTGATGATGCTACGTTTAAAATATATCCTTTATTTTTCTTTTTGAAATCGCTTAAAAATAATTTAGTTAAAGTATGCACTGCTTTAATATTAATATCAATTAAATCAAGATCTTTATCTAACTTTGTAGAATCAAATGAACCAAAAATACCAAATCCTGCGTTATTTATCAAAATATCTATATCTTCATTTTTTAGTTTATTATAAAGTCTAGAGCAATTAAATGAACTTGATAAATCGGTACATATAATATCCACGTTTGTATTTAGTTCATCTCTTAATTCTTTCAACTTATCTTTTCTTCTTGCAACTAGTATTAAATCGTATCCTTTTTGGCTTAATACTCTTGCGAAATCTGCCCCTAAACCTGAACTTGCTCCTGTTATTAATGCTTTCATTTTATCACCTACTATAAAAATTATATAATATAATTTAAAAATATACAATAAAAGGTAAACTAAATATTAGTTTACCCTATAGTTTTTACAACATATGGATCATTTGAAGTACCTGTTCCACTTGTAAAATTTATATTTCCATTAATTGTTAATTCTATATTCATGTTATTAGTTTGACTAGCTCTTGATCTATAAATCAAACCTGAAGAAGCATAGAATACTTCGTAAGTATTTTTAGAATTCGGTGTAGCTGTCCAAAATTGACTATTCATTTTAGCTAAAAAGTTATAGTTTGAACATGACTCAGAATTTGATGTTAAACAATTAATATCAATTGATACTTCCATAAGTTCAGATACATATGGTAACCCTACTGCCATCAATTCTGATTTTGTTGTACATTCTGCTATACCAGTTTTATCACTTGATTCTTCACTGCGACCGCCAACACAATACTCTTTTGGTATAACAATAGACTTACTGTCAGATGAAAAGTTTTCTTTATTGTTATAATAATCAAGAATTGAATCTTTAATTCGACTATTCTCTGTTCCTTCAAAATAATTGATACCATAATTTCTTCTTATATCATTATTATATCTATCATCCCATGATATATATTTTGTTCCTGTTTGTTGCAATAATCTTATATTTCCATCTGAATCTACTCTTAAAATTCTCCATGTTTGACCTGCAAATGTTAAATAATTATTAACATATTCACCTCTGAAAACATAATAATTTCCTATTTCATTAAAATATAATCCGTTGCCTTCTGTAACAATATTTTTACTATCTGTTATAACATCGGATAAAACTTTAAAAGAATAATCATCTCCACAAGTTAATTTTGGATTATAACTGTAATAATCAGCATTTTTGAAAACAGTAACGGATCCATTACAATTAGTATCTTTACCTTTATACTTTGTTATTTCTTTCATATATCCACTTGAAACTAGTGCACTAATTGATATTTTAGTTTCACCGTATATTTCATCAGTAATTTTATCAGGATTATCAGCAACATAACTTTTGGCTGCTCTAATCATAATATTTTCAAGCTGGCTGTTATTAATTTTTGTACCTACAATAGCCTTAACTATTATCAATATAATAACTATTGCTAAGACAATTCCTATAGCAATTACCCCTAGTTTAATTAACTTTTTTTGTTGATCATTCATTTCAGGTTTTTTTATATTCTTTAAATCTTCTAAACTAAATCCCATAGATAACCTCCTATAACAATTCTAGATATATTATATCATGTTATAAAATAAAATAAAATAAAAAAGATGCTTATTTAGCATCTCCCTCAACTAATTCTAAAATAGCAACTAATGCGTCATCTCCACGACGTTCAGTTAATTTTAAAATTCTTGTATAGCCACCATTTCTATTAGCATAACGAGGAGCTAAGTCATTAAATACTTTTTTGACTGCTTCTGCATCATTTTGTAAGAAAGCTAAAGCTTTTCTACGTGCTACTAAAGAACCGTCTTTACCATATGAAATCATTTTGTCAACAAATTTGCGAGCTTCTTTAGCTCTTGTTTCAGTTGTTTCAATTCTTTCATTCATAATAAGATCTTTAGTTAGATTAGCAAGCATACTTCTTCTATGTTTATTAGTACGTCCTAATTTTCTATAAGCCATATTTATTCCTCCTAACTACTAATCTTCATCGCGAAATTTAAGTCCCATATCTTTAATCTTATCCATAACTTCCTTTAAAGACTTCTTACCTAAATTACGAATTTTCATCATCTCTAGTTCTGATTTTTCTACCAAATCACCTAATGTATTAATATTAGCTCTTTTTAAGCAATTATAAGCTCTAACTGAGAAATCTAAATCATCTATTGATGTCTCTAATCTCTTAAGTTTACTATCCTCTTGTTTAGCAGACATAACACCTGTAGTATCCGCAAGTTCACTTAAATTAGTAATAATATTTAAATGTTCAATAATTATCTTAGCACCTAAAGCCATAGCTTCTTCTGGTTTTAAAGAACCATTAGTATAAACATCTATAATTAATTTATCATAATTAGCATCTTGTCCTACACGAGCATTATCTACTTCATAACTAATTCTTTCAATTGGTGAATATAAAGCATCTATTGGAATGAAACCAATCTTTGCATTTTCTATATGTTGTTTATTTTCATTAGCTGGAACATATCCACGACCACTTGCAACAATCATTTCCATGTCAAGTTTTCCACCCTTAGCTATTGTTGCTATAACTTGATCTTTATTTATAACTTCTACGTCAGCATCACTTTTGATGTCTCCGGCAGTTACAACGCCTTCTTTATCAGCATATAAATGAATTATTTTCAATCCATCAACATGTTTCTTAAGTACTACGCTTTTCAAATTTAAAACAATAGTTGTTACATCTTCAACTACACCTTCGATAGTTTGGAATTCATGCATTACTCCATCAATTCTAACTGCTACAATAGCACTACCTGGCATATTTGATAACATTACTCTTCTAAGAGAATTACCTATAGTTGTTCCAAAACCTCTTTCCAAAGGCTCTAATTCAAATTTTCCATAGTTATTATTTTCAACATAATCAGTAATCTTAAATACTGGTTTTTCAAAGTTCAACACTTTTCTCACTCCTTTTCTTATTATCCACGAGGACGTTTTGGTGGACGACATCCATTATGTGGGATAGGTGTTACATCAGAAATTGAAGTAATTTCTAAACCTGCAGTTTGTAATGAACGGATAGCTGTTTCACGTCCAGAACCTAAACCTTTTACAAATACTTCAACTTTCCTCATACCCATATCTACTGCAGCTTTTCCTGCAGCTTCTGCTGACATACCTGCAGCAAATGGAGTTGATTTCTTGCTTCCTTTAAATCCTAAAGTACCAGCAGAAGCCCAACTTATTGCATTTCCTTCACTATCAGTAATTGTTACGATAGTATTATTGAAAGTTGAATGAACAAATGCTCTACCTTCTGGCACATTTTTCTTAACTTTACGTTTTCTTGGTTTATAAGCCATTTATATAACCTCCTTATTCATTAGTTACAATTATTTTTTCTTATTAGCAACTACTTTACCTTTACCCTTACGAGTTCTAGCGTTTCTATTTGTTCTTTGACCTCTAACTGGAAGTCCTTTTTTATGTCTTACACCTTGGTAAGAATTAATTTCCATTTTAGTCTTGATATTCATGTTTACTTCACGACGTAGATCACCTTCTGTGATATACTTATTAACTTCATCACGAATTTTTGAAATTTCATCATTATCTAAATCTTTAGCTCTTTTATCTGGATTAACTCCAGCACTTTTTAAGATTTCGTTTGATAAACTTCTACCTATTCCATAAATATAAGTTAATGCGATTTCGATTCTTTTATTATCTGGTACTTCTACACCTTTAATACGTGCCATTCAAACACCTCCTATTAACCTTGTCTTTGATTATGCTTTGGATTAGCACATCTAACTTCTAATCTTCCGTTACGTTTTATAATTTTGCATTTATCGCATATTGGTTTAACTGATGCTCTAACTTTCATATCTTTTCCTCCTACTATTATTTTCGGTAAGTTATGCGCCCACGTGTTAAATCGTATGGTGAGAGTTCAACAGTTACTGTATCGCCTGGTAAGATGCGAATATAATTCATTCGGATTTTACCAGAAACGTGAGCAATTACAGTATGTTTATTTTCAAGTTCAACTTTGAAAATTCCTCCCGGCTTTACTTCTACAACTTTTCCTTGTACTTCGATTGTATCATCTTTTGGCATATTTTCACCTCTTTGTTAAAATTGTATATCCATCTTTAGTAACTACAACTGTATGTTCATAATGAGCAGATGGTTTATTATCTGCAGTTACAATAGTCCAATCATCATCAAGAACATATATTCTTGCTGACCCCATGTTAAGCATAGGTTCTATAGCAATACACATACCTTCTTTTAATAATGGGCCTGTACCAGGTTTGCCATAATTAGGCACATCTGGATCTTCATGAACATGATTACCAATTCCATGGCCAACAAGTTCTTTTACTACTCCAAGATTATACTTTTTAGCATATTTACTGATAGCATATCCTATATCACCAATTCTGTTACCTGGCTTAACCTCTTTTAATCCTTCATATAAAGATTGTTCAGTATGCTTCATAAGTAATTCTACTTCTTTGCTAACTTTTCCAACTTTATAAGTCCAGGCAGAGTCGCCGTGATAACCTTTATAGCAAGCACCAATATCTAGTGTAACTATATCTCCATCTTTTAATTTACGACCTGATGGAATTCCATGGACTACTTCTTCATTAATAGAAATACAAATAGTTCCAGGAAATCCATATAGTCCTTTAAAAGAAGGAGTAGCATTTTGACCAATAATAAATTCTTCAGCTAGACGATCTATCTCTTTTGTTGTAATACCTGATTTTATATAAGGTATTAAATAATTATGTGTATCGCCAACAATCTTTCCAGCTACTTTCATTAATTCGATTTCTTCTGGAGTTTTTATACTTATCATTTCTTATCACTCATAATATCTTCAATTTGTTTAAAGGTATTATCCTTGCCAAAACTAGTATCCACATGATATAAGATATTCTTTTCTTTATAATAATCAATTAATGGTTTTGTTTTTTCTAAATAAGTATCAAAACGATTCTCAAAAGTCTCTGCATTATCATCAGCTCTTTTAACAAGTTTTGTACCGCATTTATCACAAATTCCACTTATAATAGGCTTCGCTTCTTCTGATATTTCGTTAAAAACGCTGCCACAACTTGGACAAGTAACTCTACCAACGATACGATTTTTTGCAACCTCTTTATCAATATCAAGAACGATTACATAACCTAAATCTATATTTAAGTTCGTTAATATTTCTTCGTAGTGTTTAGCTTGTTCGATATTACGTGGAAAACCATCTAATATATAACCATTATTGCAATCTGATTGTAACAATCTCTCTTTTAATAATTCTAAAATTATTTCATCACTAACGAAATGACCTTTAGCCATTTCTTCAGCAATATATTTACCTCTTTCAGTATCATCTTGAGCACTTCTCAAGATATCTCCTGTTGATATATGAGGCATGTTATATTTAGAACTAAGCATTACTGCCTGAGTTCCTTTACCAGCCGCTGGAGGGGCTATAAAAATAATGCTTTTCATTATTTTTTTCTTCCTCTTGTATAATTACGACTGATAAGTTGACTTTCAATTTGTTTATATGTTTCTAGTGCAACTCCTACAACAATAAGTAGTCCAGTACCACCAATTTGTACGCTAGTTGGTAAATTTGAAATAATACCAAATAACAATGGTAAAGCTGCAATTATTGCTAGTGTTAAAGCACCAACAAATGTAATTCTTTTTATTATAGTTGATATATAACTAACTGTTTCTTCACCTGGTCTAACTCCAGGAATATAACCACCATTTTTATTTAAGTTATCAGCCAACTCATTTGGTTTTAATTGTATAAAAGTATAAAAGTATGTAAATCCAAATATACATAATACAAATAAAATCATACCTGTTGGAGTAGTCATAACTATCCACTTATTTATAAACAAAGTTATTGAATCATTTTTAATAAATGATGCAAGTATTGATGGAATTGAAATTATTGCTGACGCAAAAATTACAGGTATAACATTAGCAGAATTTAATTTGAATGGAATATAACTTTGTCTTCCACCATAACTACTAACTGATTTGTTTGCATATTGAATAGGTATTCGTCTTTCAGCTGTTTCCTCATATACAATGCCTAAAACTACGGCAATGTAGACAACAACAAACATTGTAAACATAACAACACCTAAAGATATTGCTTGCACTGTTGCTGTAGTATCAACTAATGAAGTAAACGCAGTATAAAACATGTTAGGTAAACTTGCAAGTATACCTGCCATGATTATAAGTGAAATTCCGTTACCAATCCCTTTTGCAGTTATTTGATCTCCTAACCATAATAGGAATGCTGTTCCAGCTGTAAGAATTACAGCATATTCTAGATATTGAATAGGACTTCCATCATTTACAAATGCAAATGAGTAGACATATCCTTGTACAAATGCTAGCAAAATTCCTAATACTCTAGTTATTTGATTAATCTTTGTTCTTCCTGAAATTCCTTGCTTAGATAATTCAGTTAAATACGGAATAATATCCATAGAAAGTAATTGAATTATAATTGATGCAGTGATATATGGCATAACACCAAGAGCAAATATAGAGAATTTCTCCATAGCTCCACCACCCATTGTATTTAATAATTCAAGAAACCCTAAATTACCTAGTGAATTTTTCCCAATTCCCGGAACAATAATAGCTGTTCCTAACTTAAAGATGAACAAAGCTGCAAGAGTAAACAAAAGTTTCTTTTGTAAATCTTTATTCTTGCGATTGAATATTTGCTTAACTGTTGCAAACATACTAGATCACCTCAGCTTTTCCACCTAATTTTTCTATTTGTTCTTTAGCTACACTTGAGAATTTGTGTGCTTTAACTGTTATTTTCTTTTCTAAAGTACCATTTCCTAATACTTTAATACCATCTATTTGATTTTTAACTAATCCCATTTCTTTTAGTAATTCTGGTGTAATTACAGTATTGTCTTCAAACTTATTTAAATCACTTAAATTAATAATAGCATACTCAGTTTTAAATTTTGCATTAGAGAATCCTCTTTTTGGTAATCTTCTGAATAATGGTAATTGTCCACCTTCAAAACCTGGTCTAACTCCACCACCACTACGAGCGTTTTGTCCTTTATGACCTTTACCAGCAGTTTTACCTGTTCCTGAACTTGTACCACGTCCAATTCTTTTACGAACTTTTGTAGATCCTTCAGCAGGATACATTGAATTTAACTTCATTAGTATAACTCCTCAACTTTTTTGCCACGTAATGCAGCAACCTCTTCAGCTGTTTTTTGAACTCTTAATGCATTTAATGTAGCATATGCCATATTAAGTTTAGTATTTGAACCTTGTGATTTAGATAAAATGTCTTTAACTCCTGCTAATTCTAGTACGGCTCTAACTGGACCACCAGCTTTAACTCCTGTACCTTTAGATGCTGGTTTTAATAAAACCTTGCTAGCACCTCTTACACCAATTGCTTCATGTGGAATAGTTCTGCTATCAACGATAGCTACTCTTACTACGCTTTTTGTTGCAGCTTGTTCGGCTTTCTTTATTGCATCTGGTACTTCATTTGCTTTACCAGTTCCAATACCTACTTGACCGTTTCTGTCTCCAACAGCTACAGTAGCAGAGAAACGGAAATGACGACCACCTTTTGTTACTTTTGTAACACGACCAATATTAATGATTTCAGTATCATACATTTTTGGTCTTGGTTCTCTTCTTCTGTTTTCCTTTTCCATCTAGATTCCTCCTCTTAGAATTCTAATCCATTTTCACGTGCTGCGTCAGCTAATGCTTGTACACGTCCATGATAAAGGTATCCACCTCTATCAAAAGTCACCTTAGTAATTTTAGCTTTTTTAGCTCTACTTGCAAGTAATTCTCCTACTTTTTTAGCAGCTTCAACATTGCTACCATTTTCAATCTTTAATTCCTTATCAATTGAAGAGGCACTTACTAATGTAACGGCTTTTTCATCATCAATGATTTGTGCAAATATATTACTATTTGATCTAAACACATTAAGTCTTGGAACTTCTTTAGTACCAACAACTTTTGCTCTAACACGAGCATGTCTAGCAACACGCATTTCATTACGAGATACTTTTTTAATCATAAGTATTACTCTCCTTTACTCTTTATTATTTAGATGCTTTCTTTCCTTCTTTACGACGAACTACTTCATCTTTATAACGAATTCCTTTTCCTTTGTAAGGTTCAGGTTGTCTAATCTTTCTAACGTTAGCAGCAAATTCTCCTACTAAACATTTATCTATTCCTTTAACACATAATTCAGTATTACTTGGAACTTCTAGAGATAAATCAGTAGGAATTTCTACTTCAACTGGATGTGAATAACCAGCAGTTACTACTAATTTCCCATCTTTTAAAGCAAAACGATATCCAACACCAATTGATTCTAGTCTTCTTTCATATCCATTTGTAACACCAACAATCATATTATTGATATTAGCATTTGCAGTTCCATGAAAGTTTTTAACTGTATCATTTTTTCTTGTTAATGTTAATTCATTACCTTCAATGTTTACAGTAATATCTTTATGTATTTCAGTAGAAAGTTCACCTTTAGGACCACTTACTTTAACAATATTACCATCGATAGATATTGTAACATTTTCTGGTATTGTAATTACTCTATTACCAATACGACTCATATTAATCCTCCTCTTGCCTTCTACTGATTACCATACGTAAGCTAAAACTTCGCCACCTAATGATTGTTTTTTAGCATCTTTACCAGTCATAACACCATTTGATGTAGACATAATAGCGATACCTAAACCATTAAGTACAGTTGGCACTTCTTCAGCTTTCGCATACACACGTAATCCTGGCTTAGAAATTCTTTTTAAACCAGTTATAACACGTTCTTTCTTTTCACCGTATTTTAAACTTAATACTATTATATTTTGAACGTTGTTTTTCTTAACTTTGAAATCAACTACAAATCCTTCTTCTTTTAAGATTCTAGCTATTTCTAACTTCATTTTTGAAGCAGGCACTTCAACTTCTTTATATCGCATTTGATTTGCATTACGTATTCTTGTAAGCATATCTGCGATTGGGTCAGTTACTACCATATTTTTGTCCTCCCTTCAATTACCAGCTTGATTTTGTCACACCTGGTATTTGTCCTTTATAAGCTAATTCCCTGAAACAAATACGGCAAATTCCATATTTTTTAAGTACTGAATGCGGTCTACCACATCTTTGACAACGAGTATATGCACGTACTTCAAACTTTGGTTTACGATTAGCTTTTACAATCATGCTCTTCTTAGCCATAATATTCCTCCTAGATTATTTCTTAAATGGCATACCAAAACCTTTTAAAAGATCATAAGCTTCTTCATTAGTTTTAGCAGTAGTTACCATAACGATATCCATACCACGTACTTTTACAACATTATCATATTCTATTTCTGAGAAAATTAATTGTTCTGTAAGTCCTAAAGTATAGTTTCCTCTACCATCAAAAGACTTGTTTGATATACCACGGAAATCTCTAACACGAGGTAATGTAATACTAACTAATTTATCTAAGAAATTATACATGTTTTCTCCACGTAATGTTACTTTACATCCAATAGCTTGATCTTCTCTTAATTTGAAACCAGCTATAGCTTTTTTAGCTTTAGTTGCTACTGGCTTTTGACCTGTGATAATTTCCATATCTTTCATTGCAGCATCTAATAATTTACTATTAGTTGTAGCATCACCAACACCCATATTAACAACTATTTTATCTAATTTTGGAACTTCCATAACACTAGTATAGTTATATTTTTCTTTTAAGCTTGGTACAATTTCATTTTGATATTTTTCTTTTAGGCGGTTCATAGTTACCCTCCTTCCAATTAATCGATAGTAGAGTTAGATTTTTTAGAAACTCTAACTTTCTTACCGTTCTTATCTGTTATATGTCCAATTCTACTTGCTTTCCCAGTTTTTGGGTCCACTATCATTGCATTAGAAGCACTAATTGGGGCTTCCATCTCAACGATACTTCCAGCAGCTTGTCCATTTGGTTTAACATGCTTTTTAGCAACGTTAACTCCTTCGATAACGATTTTGTTTTCGTCACGAAGAATTTTAGTAATTTTGCCTTCTTTACCTTTGTCTTTTCCAGCAATAACTACTACTTTATCTCCTGTTTTAAAGTTCATCAGTTTACCTCCCAACTATAACACTTCTTTAGCAAGTGATATAATTTTCATAAAATCTTTTTCACGCAATTCACGTGCGATTGGTCCAAATACACGAGTTCCAATAGGACTCTTATCATCTTTAACAATAACGCAAGCATTATCATCAAACTTAATATAAGATCCATCTTCTCTTCTTAGACCAAACTTTGTTCTTACTATTACAGCTTTAACAACTTTTCCTTTACCTACTGTACCATTAGGAGTTGCTTTCTTAATAGTTCCAACAACTATATCACCAATATTACCAGTTTTTACTTTGCTTCCTCCAAGAACTCTAATGACTGAAAGTTCACGAGCTCCTGAATTGTCTGCTACTTTTAAACGGCTCTCTTGTTGAATCATATATTAATCCTCCTTATCAGCTTGCAACTATAAAATAATTGCTTTTTCTACGATTTCTACTAAACGAAAATGTTTAGTTTTTGATAATGGTCTTGTCTCCACAATACGAACAGTATCGCCAACTTTAGCAGCGTTCTTTTCGTCATGTGCAGCATATTTCTTAGAATATTTAATACGTTTTCCATATAGTTTATCTGTTTTGTAAGTTTCTACTAAAACTGTAATTGTTTTGTTATTTGTAGCACCAACAACTTTTCCTACTAATTCTTGTTTTCTTTCCATAGTATCCTCCTAGTTATTTAATTCTCTTTCGCGTAAAATTGTTTTCATACGAGCAACTAGTTTTCTTAACTCTTTAATACGAGCTGGATGCTCAAGATTTCCTGTAGCTTGGCTAAAACGTAAATTAAATAATTCTTCTTTATATTCTTCAATTTTTTTGGTGATTTCTTCGTTTGTTAAATCTCTAATTTCTTTGTTATTCACAAGCTTCACCACTTTCTTTTTTTACAAATTTACATTTGATTGGTAATTTGTGCATAGCTAAACGTAATGACTCACGCGCTGTTGCTTCATCAACACCACCAATTTCAAACATAATCTTGCCTTTTTTTACAACTGCAACCCATTTTTCAGGTTGACCTTTACCTTTACCCATACGAGTTTCTAAAGGTATTTTAGTTAATGATAAATGTGGAAATATATTAATCCATACTTTACCACCACGTTTCATATAACGAGTCATTGCAACACGAGCTGCTTCTATTTGATTTTGAGTAATCCAAGCACCTTCCATTGCCATTAATCCGTATTCACCAAAATGTAATTCAGTATTACCTTTAGCTACTCCATCATAATGTAGGCGGTGTGGACGACGGTATTTAGTTCTCTTTGGAATTACTGCCATCGATATTACCTCCCTTGTTTTTCTTTTCAGGAAGAATTACGCCTTTATAAATCCATACTTTTACACCAATTTTACCAAATGTAGTATTAGCTTCTTTATGAGCATAATCAATATTTGCTCTTAATGTATGAAGTGGAGTATTGCCTTCTGTATATCCTTCAGTTCTTGCCATATCAGCTCCACCTAAACGACCTGATACAGAAGTTTTAATTCCTTTTGCTCCAGCTTTAATAGCGTTTCTAATAGCTCTTTTTTGAGCGATTCTAAATGAAACTCTGTTCTCAATTTGATGAGCGATATTTTCTGCTACTAATGCAGCATCAATATCAGGGTTCTTTACTTCCATAATAGAAATTTGAATATTTTCTTTTACTAATTTGTTTAACTCTTTAGTTAATTTTTCAATTTCATCACCACTATGACCAATTACAACGCCTGGTTTAGCAGTGTTTATAATAACATTAGTCTTTTCAACGTTTCTTTCAATAAGAATGCTTGAAACTGCTGCGTCTTTTAATTTGTTTTCTAAAAACTTACGGATTTTAACATCATTATTTAAGTATTTAGCGAAATCTTTATTCCCAGCATACCATTTTGATTCCCAAGTTTTATTGATTCCCATTCTAAGTCCGACTGGACTAACTTTTTGACCCATCAGTTTACCTCCTTTGCTCTAATTTTTTTCACTTACGACAACTGTAATGTGACTAGTTCTTTTCATAATAGGATCTACGTGTCCACGAGAACCCATTCTAGCTCTTTTCATTGTTTGTCCTTCATTTATAAATGTTTCTTTTATAAATAATTTGCTTTTATCTAAACCTAAATTATTTTCTGCATTTGCAACTGCTGAAGTTAATACTTTTCTAATTAATCTTGCAGCTTCTTTATTTAAGTTTGCTAATATTCTATCTGCTTCTATAACACTCTTGTTACGAACTAAATCTATAACTAAACGAGCTTTACGAGGTGCAATTCTAACAGTCTTTGCAACCGCTTTTGCTTCCATTTTAGTCCTCCCTTCTGGTTAACTATTTTACCTTGCTATCGCCATGTCCACCAAACTTACGTGTAGGAACGAATTCACCTAATTTATGTCCAACCATATCCTCTGTAACATAAACAGGAATGAAATCCTTCCCGTTATGTACAGCGAAAGTAAGACCTATAAAATTAGGGAAAATTGTAGAACGACGAGACCAAGTTTTAATTACTTCCTTTTTTGGTGCAGCGCTAACTAATTCAACTTTCTTAGCTAGTGATTCATCAATAAAAGGTCCTTTTTTTAAACTTCTTGCCATTTAAACCATCCTTTCACTATTTTCCACGACGGACAATTAATTTGTCTGAAGCGTTTTTCTTTTTACGTGTTTTGGCACCCAATGCTGGTTTACCCCAAGGAGTAACAGGTCCTTTACGTCCGATAGGAGCGCGACCTTCACCACCACCATGTGGATGGTCATTAGGATTCATAACTGAACCACGAACTGTTGGTTTAACACCCATATGTCTTTTACGACCAGCTTTACCAATTTTAACTAATTCATGATCTGCATTTCCAACTTCTCCAATAGTAGCTCTGCAAGTACTTAATACTTTTCTAACTTCACCACTAACTAAACGAAGTAATGTATATCTTCCTTCACGTCCTAATATTTGAACACTTGAACCAGCTGAACGAGCCATTTGCCCACCTTTACCAGCTTTTAATTCAACATTGTGAACCATAGTACCTTCTGGAATATTTGATAATGGGCAACTATTACCAATTTTAATATCGATATTGTCTCCACTTTCAATTTTATCTCCAACCTTTAAATTCTTTGGAGCGATGATGTATCTTTTTTCACCATCTGTATAAGTTATTAAAGCAATGTTAGCAGTTCTGTTTGGATCGTATTCAATAGCAGTTACTGTTCCGGTAATACCATCTTTATTTCTTTTAAAATCAATAATACGGTATTTTCTCTTTGCGCCGCCACCAATGTGTCTAACAGTAATCTTACCTTGATTATTACGTCCACCCTTCTTTTTAAGTGTAACAACTAATGATTTTTCTGGAGTTGTTTTTGTAATTTCATCGTTGATTAAAGTAGACATTCCACGAGTACCATTAGTCATTGGTCTATATGTTTTTATTGCCATGATTTATCCTCCTAACAATTGTTAAAGTTCAATTGAACTTCCTTCTTTTAATTTAACTATTGCTTTCTTTACTCTATTTGTTGTGCCAGTATAACGACCAACTCTTTTTTTCTTAGGGCGAACGTTTACTGTATTTACATTTTCAACTTTTACTTTGAAAATTGCTTCTATAGCTTGTTTTATTTGTGTCTTATTAGCCTTTGTATCAACACTGAATGTATAAGTGTTAGCATTTTGTACTAAATCAGCAGATTTTTCAGTGACGATAGGTGCCTTAATAATATTTCTATGATTTTCCATTAAACAAGCACCTCCTCAATAGCTTTAACAGCTTTTTCAGTAATTATCATATTGTCAGCAGCTATTACATCATATGTATTGATTTCGTTTGCTTCTAACAATACTATTTCCTTAATATTTCTAGTAGCTAAGATGATATTATCTGTTAATTCATCAACTACTAATAATACTTTTTTATTAGCTTTTAAGTTGTTTAAAATACTTAATGCTTCTTTTGTCTTTGGTGTTTCGATATTGAAACTATCAACAATGATCATTTCGCTTTCGATTACTTTATATGCTAAAGCAGATTTTAAAGCTAATCTTCTTTCTTTTCTGTTCATTTTTTTAGCAAAGCTTCTTGGATGTGGTCCAAATACTACTCCACCACCAACCCAATGTGGAGCTCTAATAGATCCTTGACGAGCACGTCCAGTACCTTTTTGCTTCCATGGTTTGATTCCACCACCGCTAACATCACTACGAGTTTTTGTTGCTGCAGTTCCTTGTCTTTGATTATTGCGTGCTAATGTTAATGCGTCATATAGGACAGCATCATTTGGTTCAATTCCCCAAACATTTTCATTTAAAGTAATATCTCCTACTTTTTCACCTTTAATATTTAAGACAGTTTGTTTTTTCATTTATTTGTCCTCCCTGCTTAGTTTACAGAAGCAACTTCAGTTGTTTCTGTTTCTATTTCTGGTGTTTCTAAAGTAGCAGATTCTGTAACGTAAGAAATTAATTCTTCTCTTTCGTTTACTTTACCTGGAGTTTTAACAGATGATTTGATAGTTACTAATGATTGTTTAGCTCCTGGAATATTTCCTTTTACAAGAATTAATCCATTTTCTAAATCAGTAGCAATAATTTCAAGATTTTGAATAGTTACTGTTAAAGAACCCATATGTCCTGGTAATTTTTTACCTTTAAAAACACGCATTGGTCTCATAGTTCCCATTGAACCTGGTTTTCTATGATAATGTGATCCGTGACCCATAGGCCCGCGGCTTTGATTATGACGTTTGATAACGCCTTGGAATCCTTTACCTTTTGTGATTCCAGTTACGTCAACGATTTCGCCTTCAGCGAATACATCAGCAGATATTTCTTGACCTAATGTAAAACCGTTAACATCTACACCTCTGATTTCCTTAAAGAAGCGCTTAGGTGTTGTGTTAGCTTTATTGGTATGACCAATTGAAGCTTTTGTCGTATTTTTTACTTTAGAATCGCTAAAACCTAATTGAATAGCTTCATAACCATCATTTTCAGTTGTTTTAACTTGTGTTACCACGTTTTTATCAACTTGAACTACAGTTACTGGAACTAATTTACCAGATTTAGTGAATACTTGAGTCATTCCAATTTTACGACCTAAGATTCCTTTTACCATAATATTTCCTCCTAATAATTTTTACTAGTTCTACTAGTAATTAATTTGAATATCCACACCACTTGGAATTTCAAGATGAGTTAATGCATCTATAGTTTCCTTACTTGGGTTTGTGATATCAATAAGTCTTTTATGTGTTCTCTTTTCAAATTGTTCACGTGAATCTTTGTATTTATGAACAGCTCTTAAAATAGTGATTTTTTCAACTTCAGTTGGTAGAGGTACAGGACCGCTAACTTCACCACCAGTTCTCTTAACTGTTTCAACAATTTTTGCACATGCGCTATCTAAACTTTTGTGTTCAAATGCTTTTAATTTAATGCGAACTTTTGTTTTAGACATAATGGTATCCTCCTTTCGTCTATATCCAGTATAGACTCGCTCCGTGTAAAAACCCGATTCTTGATTAAAGTGTTTTACAACTTAACCTGGCGTATCGGCAACCTTACACATCTACGCGTGCCACACATACAAAAGTATACTAGAAAACATAAAAAAATGCAAGACTTTTTTAAAGAAATTAATCAATTTCTATTATTTTAAAAAATCTATAGAATTTCATTATAATTTAAAAATGTGGTAAAATAAAATTGTAATAAATAGAAAGAGGTTATAATATAATGAAAGTAACAATTTTAGGTGCAGGAGCATATGGAATAGCACTTTCTTTAATGTTTAATGAAAATAACTGCGATATAACTTTATGGGAAAAGTTTGAAGAAAGTGCTAGTACATTAAGAAAAACAAGAACAAATGAAAGAGTTTTACCAAATATCGAAATTCCGCAAAATATAAAAATATCAAGTGATTTAAAAGAAAGCATAGCTGAGAGTGAACTCATAGTTATGGCAGTTCCTGCTGGTTTTGTTGATGAGGTATCAAAAGAACTAGCAAATTATATAAAAAAGGATCAGCATTTATGCATAGCAACTAAAGGAATTGAGCAAGACACATGTCTTTTTATCAACGATGTCGTTGAACAGTATATAAAAAATAAAAATATTGCTGTAATTTCAGGACCTTCTTTCGCTATAGATATAGCAAACTATGCCCCTATTGGGCTAACACTTGCCACAAAAAGTAAAACAACTGCTAATTTACTACATGAAACTTTAGAGAATAATACATTAAAACTACGCGATACAAATGACTTAATTGGAACCGAAATATGCGGTTCAATTAAAAATGTAATTGCAATTGCCGCTGGAATTATAGACGGCATGGGTTTGCCAGAATCTACACAAGCAATGCTTATAACAGAATCATTACATGATATAAAAGAACTTATTAAAGCATTAGGTGGAGATGGCAAAACAATTCTATCCTTTGCTGGTTTTGGGGATTTATTACTTACGTGTACTAGCACAAAAAGTCGTAACTTTACTTTTGGACGTATGATAGGAAGTGGAGTAAAAAAGGATGAAATAGACATTTATATGAAAAATACTACAATTGAAGGATTGTATACTTTAAAATCTATCCATAAGTTGATAAAAAATAAAAAAGTTGACATTACAATTATTGATCTAATACATGACATTGTGTTTTATGACAAAGACCCAAACCAGATTAAAGAATTTTTAATCAAAAAAAAATAACCAGTTTGGTTATTTTTTTCATTATTAATTATTTATTATTTAACAAATGGAATTAAAGCCATAAAACGAGCCTTTTTAACTTCATTTGCAATATGTCTTTGATGTTTAGAGCATGCACCTGTGATTCTTCTTGGTAAGATTTTACCTTTATCAGCACTAATGTATTTTCTCATTACTTCAACATCTTTATAGTCTACAGATTTTCCTGCACACATTTGACATATTTTTTTCTTTTTTCTATAAAATTCTGCCATTTCTTTTCCTCCTTATTAATCTAGGAAGTTATCATCTATTGAAACACTATCTCCAAAATCAGCAAATGGGTCATTATCCACGTTTACATTATTCTTTGGAGCATTATTTGTTTGATAATCATATGGACTAGGTCCTGTTGATTGGTTACTACTTGATGAAGTTGCAGTACGTTGACTCTTGCTCTCTAAGAAGTTAACTTGATCTGCTATTACCTCAGTAGTATATCTTTTGTTGCCGTCCTTATCATCGAAACTTCCTGTTTGAATTCTTCCTTCTACTGAAACTAAACTACCTTTGTCCAAATATTGACAAATGTTCTCAGCTTGTTTTCTCCAAGCAACTACAGTAATAAAATCAGCTTCTCTTTCACCTTGGGCATTACTAAAATTTCTATTAACAGCCAATGTAAATCTTGTAGTAGCTAAGCTATTACTTGTTGTACGAAGTTCAGGTTTGGTAGTTAATCTACCAATTAAACATACTCTATTCATTATGCACCTCTATTAGTCTTCTAGTTTAGTAATTAAATGACGTACAATATCATTACTAATTAAAGCTAAACGATCAAATTCCTTTATTGCTTTGTCACTATTAGTTTCTACATTAATTAAGAAATAGTAACCATTCTTGAAATTTTTAATTTCATAAGCAAGTTCTTTTTGACCCATGTCTTTAAAATTAGTAACAGTAGCATCGTTAGAAGTCAAGACAGTTTCAAAATTTTTGGCAACTTTCTTAATTTCATCTTCGCTTAATGTTGGTCTAACAATAAACATGATTTCATATTTTCTCATCTTTTACACCTCCTTGTGGTCTATCGGCTTCATCTGAAGCAAGGAGTAAATTAATACTCGCCTTAGATTATAACAAAATTAATTGATTTTGTAAACACTTTTAAACATTAAATCTAAAGTGACAAATATCTCCATCTTGCATCTCATACTCTTTTCCTTCAAGACGCATTTTTCCAGCTTCTCTTACTGCTTTTTCACTACCATTTTTTTCAAGGTCATCATAGCTCATTATTTCAGCTCTGATAAAACCTCTTTCAAAGTCACTATGAATTATTCCAGCACAAGCTGGAGCCTTCATTCCTTTTTTAAAAGTCCATGCACGGCATTCATCAGTTCCAGCAGTAAAATAAGTTGCTAAACCTAATAAATCATATGTTGCATAAATTAATTTATCAAGTCCACTTTCTTTTATTCCTAAATCTTTCAAAAATTCACTTTTATCATCATCTGATAATTCACTTAATTCTGATTCTATTTTAGCACAAACTGTTACAACAGTAGCATTCTCACTTGAAGCGTATCCGCGAACCATGTCAACATATTCATTTCCATCACTTATTAAATCTTCTTCACTTATATTAGCCATATATATCATTGGTTTTAAAGTAAGAAAATTAAAAGGTCTTGCTATTTTTAGTTCATCCTCATCTAAAGAGATTCGTCTTAAAGGTAAATTTTGTTCAAGAGCTTTTTTCGCTTTGTCTAAGAATGCGACTTCTTCAACAGTATCTTTATCTTTAGACATAGTGGCTTTCTTTCCAATCCTATTTATCCTGTTATCTATTACTTCAAGATCCGCTAATATTAATTCTATATTTATAATATCTATATCTCTTATTGGATCTACACTATTTTCAACATGTATTATATTTTTATCATCAAAACATCTAACTACCTCAACTATAGCATCAACATTTCTTATGTGTGATAAAAATTTATTGCCAAGTCCTTCGCCACTTGAGGCACCTTTTACTAGACCGGCTATGTCAGTAAACTCATATGCTGTTGGAACCAAACTTGCTGGTACATATAAATTATTTAAAAAATCTAAACGTTTATCCGGAACAGTAACTACTCCTACGTTTGGATCAATAGTAGCAAATGGGTAATTCGCTGCTAATATATTCTTTTTTGTTATTGCATTAAATAAAGTTGATTTCCCTACATTTGGCAAACCGACAATTCCTGCTGTTAAACTCATACACATTCCTCATTTCGTTTATATTATAGCATATATAAATATATTAAGAAATAAAAAAGATGATTACTCATCTTTATAATGTTGGATGTATTCCTGGTCCTATTGGTAGACCAATAACATACCAACCAACTAATAT
This sequence comes from Bacillota bacterium, assembly GCA_023460995.1. Taxonomy (GTDB): domain Bacteria; phylum Bacillota_I; class Bacilli_A; order RF39; family UBA660; genus RGIG4266. Next base: position 111,205 of record JAEWOE010000006.1, read on the forward strand.
TAGTAACCATAGTCCTGCAAATAATAGCATTGTAGGTAATAATATTCTTAGAGTGCCAAAAACTGTGATTTTAACATTTTCTTTAGTATTATATTTTTCTAGAAAAGCTAGCATTATCATATAATATGCAAAAAATGGAGTTATACTTTTACCAATTCCATCACCAACTCTAAATACAAATTGAGTGAAATTTGGAGCTATATTAGATCTCATCATAAGTGGTACCATTATAGGAGAAATGATTCCCCATTTTGTTACTGTTGATGGTATTAATATAGACATTACTATTACCGCTATAAAGAAAGTTACTAATAATGGCAATCCTGTAAATGGTAACGAACTTATTAAGGTAGTTAATTGACATGCAATTACCTTTCCTAGGTTTGTCCATTCAAGAATGCCAATCATTTGAGAAACAAAGAATAATAAAACAAATAAGTATCCTAAGTTCTCAAAGTTTTTTGATAAACCTACACTATATTCAGTACTATTTTTTATATTGCCTGATATAAATCCATATATGAAACCGCAAATCATTGTAATAATTAGTAGTATAAAAGTAAAACCTTGATAAAACGGTGATGACGCACCTAATAATCTTTCAACATATGAATTTCCTTCTCCAAGTAACACTCCCGAACCAGGTAATCCAGGAATAATCATATACGCAATTATTATTGATAACATTATAAATGCCATATTACTATAGTATAATGCTTTTTTTGAAACTATTAATTCGTCATACTCAGAAACTGTGCTTTTCGGAACTTTTTTATCCAGAAAATTATGGACTATGAAAATACCAACAAACGCTAATATAACTGTACTAACAAACATAATATATGAATTTGAATTTAGAGCATAAACAAAGTTCTTATCTACATCAATTGTAGCAGCCTGTTGTGTAAGTGCCCCTAAAACAACTTCTTCATTATTGTATATAAAACCTGTTCCATATCCAATAGTAATACCTATAAACACTGTCAATATTCCTAGTAACGGTTTTCTACCGATTGTTTGATATAGTATAGGAATTACAGGTAATAAAAAGATGTAACTATAGTCTCCAAAAAAAGAACTACTAATACCAACTAACAATACCAAAAAAGTTAGAAATTTAGGATTTATTTTACTAAAAGGCCTAAATATTGCTTTAAATATACCACTTGCTTCTCCAATACTTACCGTTATCAAAGAAATAATAAGCAAAACAAGAGGTTGAAAAATTTGTAAATTCGTAATTATATTACTTAGTATATATTTGATACCATCTTTTGTTAAAATGTTATTTACTGTAACTACAGAAGTTTCTAGTGAATTTTTTACAATACTCGTTTGTTCAGCATCTATTTGTAATAATGAAAAAACAGCACTTGTTACAATAATTATAAAAGTTAACAATATAATTGCTATAACAGGACCAAGCATCTTTTTATTCTTTTTGTTTTTCCTCATGCTTTCCTCCTAAAGGTTAATTATCTTTTTGACTTTTTTATTAAATTCGATTCTGGGCATCATAATACTTCTGCCACAAGCAGTGCATTTAATCTTTATATCCGCACCAACTCTAATTATTTCCCATTCATTACTTCCACAAGGATGGGCTTTTTTCATCATAACGATGCTTCCTAATTTATATTCCTTATCCATTATGTACCACCAATTGGCTATAAGGAATTGATATATCATTTTTATCTAATTCAATTTTGACTTCACGTTTTATTTTTCTTTGAATTTCATATTGCTTATTTGAAACAGTCGCAACTGTTATTCTGTAAGTTATTGAAGAAGTTCCTAGATCATTTACACCAAGTAATTCGACAGGACCTGTCAAATTTTCTAATTCTTCTGACAATCTTTCACATAATTTTGTCAAAACTTTTTCAACTTTAACTAAATCAGATTCATAAGCAACGCCTACATCTACTACTGCAAGAGAATCATCTAAAGTATGATTTACAACTTCTGAAACGCTTCTATTAGCAAATATTTTTATTTCTCCTGTATATGCTTTAACTCTAGTTGTTTTTAAAGTAAGCGAAATTACTTCACCTTTGAAACCACTTACAGTAATTGTATCACCAATGCGATATTGTCCCTCAAGCATAATTGTTATACCAGCAACAAAATCCTTTAGTATATCCTGTAAAGCTAAAGCAAGAACAGCTGTAAAAACGCCTAGAGAAGCTAATATAGATTTAGTGTCAATTCCATAAACATCTAATATAAGCATTATTACTATAATTATAACAAAAATTTTAACTACATTTATAAATAACGATTGTATTGTAATTAAACGTTTATTATCTATACCTCTTGCTTTAAGTTTAAATAACTTCTTTATTATTTTTTTTACTACTTTATATATAATAAACGCAACAACAATTATTATAACTGGCGCCATAAACTCTTTTACTAATATTTTTTCAATCATATTATTGCTCCTTAATATTTAATATTTCAAGAATACGGTTTAAATCATTTATATTACTAAAACTAATTTCTATTCTTTTTTCTTTAATTTTAACTTTTGTATCTAATTTTTCTCTAAAAATATCTTCAACATATTTAAACTCAGATGAATTATTACGATTTTTTCTTTCCATCTTTACTTTTTTTAGTAACTCTGGATTATTTGATATATTTTCTACCTCTCTTACAGGTAGCTTTTGATCAATAATTTGATTTGCTAACCTTAACATTTCATCTTCAGATTCTAATTTGCTTATTACTCTTGCATGACCCATAGTTATCTCTTCTTTTATAATCATTTGTTGAATCTCTTTTGGCAACCTTAAAAGACCAATTATATTAGTAATGTGGCTCCTACTTTTTCCAACTTTTTTTGCAAGTTCATCTTGAGTTAAATTCAATTTATCTAGCATCGTCTTATATGCTATCGCTTCTTCAATTGCACTTAAGTTCTCTCTCTGTAAATTCTCAAGTAAAGCAATTTCCATCATTTGTTCATCTGTAAAAGTTCTAACTATTGCTGGAATTGTATCTCTACCTGCTAATCTAGATGCACGACATCTTCTTTCGCCAGCTATTATTTCATAACCTTTTATACTTTTTTTAACTATTATCGGTTGAAAAACACCGTGATTTTTTATAGACTCAGATAATTCTTTTAATGCTTCATCATCAAATCTTTTTCTTGGTTGATATGGATTTGGTCGCAAATCATCAAGAGATATTTCGATAATTTCTTCACTGCTAGCAGTTTCATATATCTTCTTCTCAATGCCTTCTAAATCTAAAGTTTCAGTATTGAATAGTTCTTCCAGACCTCTGCCTAAAGCTCTTTTTCTATTTTCCATTTCTTGCAATCACTTCCTTTGCTAAGCTTAAATATGCTTCAGCACCCCTGTTATTAGATGCATAATAAATTATTGGTTTTCCATGACTTGGGGCTTCAGATAACTTTACTAATCTTGGTATAATCGTGTCATATACTCTTTCCTTGAAGTAACCTCTTATATCTTCAACAACTTCTAATCCTAGACAAGTTCGACTGTCTAACATAGTAAGTAATACTCCCTCAATATCCAAATGTGGATTTAAATTTTTTTGTGCCAAAAGAATTGTGTTAACTAATTGAGCAATACCCTCTAATGCAAAAAACTCACACTGAACTGGTATAATTACTGAATCAGCAGCAGTTAAAGCATTCGTAGTGAGAATACCCAGGCTTGGTGGACAATCAATTATTACATAATCAAATATCTCTTTTGCTACATCTAAATATTTTTTTAATTGTCCACCCTTATTAAAACTTGAATCTTGTCTACTTCTTTCAACAAGTTCAATATCTATACCCGCTAAATTTATAGTTGCAGGCAATATATATAAATTTTTAAACTTTGTTTTAACAATTGTATTGTCTAAATCAGCTTTATCTATCATCAATTCATAAATGCTGTTCTCACATTCACCTTTTGCTACTCCTAATCCAGTTGTACTGTTTCCTTGAGGATCTAAGTCTACAAGTAATACTTTTCTTTTTAATACACCTAATGAAGCAGCCAAATTAATACTTGATGTGGTTTTCCCAACACCGCCTTTTTGATTAACCAATGCTATTACTTTGCCCATCTATATCACCATTTTCTAATACATTATATACATATATATTTTAACACACTTTTAACTCAAATGCTATATATCTTGAAAAAGAAAAAAGATGCTTATGCATCTTTGTCTTTTAAGGCATCAACAATTTCTTCTTTTGTCATTTTAGAAGAAAATTTAATTTTCTTTTCTCTAGCAATGTCTCTTAATTCTTCTAAAGATAAATCTTTATAACTTAATTCATCAAAATCACTAGCGTCAAGTTCTCCATCTTCATCTGGCATACAACCATTTTTTACTAAATATTCAATTTGTTCTTTTGTAAGAGTTTCATATTCTAGTAAAGAATTGGCAATTAAATCTAATAAATCTTTATTATCTTTTAATACCTTTGTAGTTTTTTTATAACATTCATCAATTATCTTACGCATTTCTTGATCTATCTCAAAAGCAACTTGACTTGAAAAATTACGACTCTTGTTATAGTCTCTACCTAAGAATACACTAGATTCTTGATGTTCAAATTGAACTGGTCCAAGTTCACTCATACCATATTCAGTTACCATAGCACGAGCAATTTTTGTAGCCTTTTCAAAATCATTGTGTGCTCCAGTAGTCATTTCATTAAATGTTAATTCTTCAGCAACACGTCCGCCAAGAAGACCAGAAATTGTTTCTAATAGTTCACTTCTTGTTGAAAGATATGTTTCTTCCTTAGGAAGCATTAAATTATATCCACCGGCTTCTCCTCTTGGAACTATTGTTATTTTTTGAACTTCATTAGCACCATCTAGTTTTATACCTAAGACAGCATGACCAGCTTCATGATATGCTACTACTTTTTTCTCTTTTTCAGTATATTTATGAGAAACTTTAGCAGGTCCCATTAATACACGGTCGTGTGCCTCATCTATTTCAGCCATTGTAATAATTTTCTTATCTCTTCTGACTGCAAGTAATGCAGCCTCATTTAGTAAATTTTCTAAATCAGCGCCACTTAATCCTACCGTTCTTTTAGCAATATTTTTAAGATTTACTTGTTTTGAAAAAATCTTACCTTTAGCATGAACTTTAAGAATTTCTTCTCTTCCTTTTATATCAGGTAAATTAACTGTTATTTGTCTATCAAATCTACCTGGTCTTAAAAGAGCTGGATCTAAAACATCAGGTCTATTTGTAGCAGCTATTATGATTATTCCTTCATTAGCCCCAAAACCATCCATCTCAGTAAGTAACTGGTTTAATGTTTGTTCACGTTCATCATGACCGCCACCTAGTCCTGCACCTCTTTGACGGCCTACAGCATCTATTTCATCAATAAATATTAGACATGGAGCAGTTTCTTTAGCTTGTTTAAACATATCTCTAACTCGAGATGCACCTACACCAACAAAAAGTTCCACAAATTCTGACCCACTTATATAATAAAATGGAACATTTGCTTCTCCTGCTACTGATCTAGCAAGCAAAGTTTTTCCTGTTCCTGGAGGACCCACTAATAATACACCTTTTGGAATTCTAGCACCCATATCAGTGAATTTCTTAGGATTTTTTAAGAAGTCTATTAATTCTTTGACTTCTTCTTTTTCTTCGTCTAATCCAGCAACTTTATCAAAAGTAATTTTATTTTTATTATCGTTTAATTTAGCTCTACTACGACCAAAATCCATTGATTTATTTGCTCCACCCATTTGCTTAGTAATAAAGAAGAAAGCAAAACCAATCAATAATAACATTGGTAAAACATTAATCAAGAATGTTAACAACATACTTGAGTTAGGATCGGTATCTGTTTTCAAAGTAAATCCTTGTTCAGCCTGAGCATCATAAATTATTTCCATCGTTTCATTAGAATAAGGAACTCTTAAAAAGAAAGATTCTTCTTCTTTATAATCGCTCATTTTCCCTGTTAATTGATATACTCCAGCACTACTTTCTGGTGTTATAGTAACTTCTTCCACATCACCTTTTTCTACTGCTTCTATAAATTCATTATAAGTTAAGATGTTGACTTTTTGGTTTAACACATCCATAAAATAAACTATACTTACAATTATCAGAAATAGAAAAACGTACGGTAAAAAGCTTTTTTTTATTGTTTTTTTATTCATATAATTAATTCCTCCTTAATAATACCTAAGTATTATATCATAATTTTCTTTTTTTTGTTTATCAAATTTGCTTTTTTTTAGTCCAGGTAACCAAACAATATTTTCTTCATTATCAACTACTACGGGCCAGTTATCTCTATCATTGACAGGAATTTTTTCATCTATAAAGATATCTTTAATCTTTTTAGTACCTACCATCCCTTTTACTGCCATCTTGTCACCATCTTTTCTGTTTCTAACATGAAGTGGTAAAGAGACATCTTCTTTACTTAGGCGACATATAAAATTATCAGTTGCATCACTTTTATCAACTACTTCTATATTTTTACCATTTGGCAAATTAATAAATTTATTTAGTTCAATTTCATATTCATTACTTTTTTGTGCTAAATCAGCCAAAACTAAAGTATCGTAAGATTTTATAGCTTGTACATTATTTGGCAAATGAACCTTTACGTTGGCTCTTTTTGAATTTATTACTTCATATAAAATTTCAGCATGTCTATCTGTAATTAGCATAAGATCGTCTTGATAAATACGTTCTAATATAGAATATATTATTTTCATTTGAATTACCTTGTCTTCTTTAATAATTTTTTCTATTTTTAAGACACCATCTACATATATTCCTTTTATTTTTTTAGATACTTCTTTGTCAATATATTCATTATATTCTAGTAATGTCTTACTAAACTTATAAAATTTTTGATGTACATTAGGATCTTCTTTTTTAAATTCAGGAACTATATACTTTCTAAATCTATTTCGTGTGTAAACATCTTTTTGGTTTGAACTATCAATAGCATATGGAACCTTATTCTTTTTATTATACTGAATGATTTGTTCTTTTGTAAGATGCATAAGAGGTCTTACAATTTTATATGAACCTTTATCAATAATTTTAGAAAATCCGCTATATCCTCTTAAAGTTGAACCTCTTACAATTCTCATTAATATTGTTTCTATCAAATCATCTCCATGATGAGCTGTAAATAAATACTTAGAATTATATTTTTTAACAAGCCCGCTGAAATAATTATATCTTTTTGTATGAGCTTCATTATGGAAATTATCATCACCATAATCTTCTATTGTCATAGTCTCAAACACAATATTATGGTTTCTACAGAATTTTTCTACAAATTGTTGTTCCTCTAATTGCCCTACTCTTCCTGTATTGTGATTAACATGAGCACAAACAACTTCAATATCTAAAGCTTTTTTCACCCTAATAAGTAAAGATAATAAAGCCATTGAGTCAGGACCACCAGAAACTCCTGCTATAACTGAATCTCCATATTTGATTTTTAAGTCATCCATCAAATAATTATAAGCTTCATCCACTGTTACCACCTTATTCTTTCTATATTTTTTTCTTCTAAAAAGGCATTTGTTTTTGAAAATGGTTTACTACCAAAAAAACCCCTACTTGATGATAATGGAGAAGGATGAACACTTTCAACAATATAATGTCTTTCATTAGTAATAAAAGTTTTTTTTGTTCTAGCATAACTTCCCCAAAAAATGAAAACTACTGGTTCTTCTCTATCATTTAATTTTTTTATAATTTGATCTGTGAATATCTCCCAGCCTTTATCTTTATGGGATAATGGACTATCTTTTTCTACAGTTAAAATCGAGTTAAGAAGTAAAACTCCTTGGGTTGCCCAATCTGTTAAATCATTAGAAGTTCTATCAATATTAAGATCAGATTTTAATTCTTTAAATATATTTCTTAATGATGGTGGTCTTTTAATATCATTTGGGACAGAAAAAGACAATCCCTGTGCTTCACCAGTACCATGATAAGGATCCTGTCCTAATATTACAACTTTTACGTCATTGTAACCTGTTAGTTCTAAAGCTTTAAAAATATTTTCATAAAGAGGAAAAACTATTTTTTCTTGATACTGTTTTTTTATATAATCTTCTAATTCTATATAGTAAGGTTTCTCATATTCTTCTGATAAAATATCGTACCACAATGTATTATGCATTATATTACCCCAAATTATTTGCTATATCAGCGAAAATTTCAATAGATAATTGTTCTGCTCGAACACTTAAATCATAACCATGTTTCAACAAAGTGCTAGAAATGCTATCTAAATTATATCCATTTAAATTATTGCGTATCGTTTTTCTTTTTTGTTTAAAACTATCTTTTACTAATTTAAAAAACAATTCCTCATTCTTAACGTAAATTTTACTTTTTCTTTTAGAAAAAGCTACAACAATACTGTCGACATTAGGTTTTGGAAGAAAAACATTTTTACTTACATCCATTATTTTATTAATATCAAAGTAATATTTTAGAAAGATAGACAGAGAACTATAATCTTTTGTTCCTGGATTAGCTTTAAATCTATCTCCAACCTCTTTTTGAACCATGATTACTATTTTATCTACTTTTATATTATCTTCTATTAGTTTTACAATTATTGGAGTAGTGATGTAATAAGGCAAATTTGCTACAACATAAAGTTTATTATATTTATATTTACTTAAATCACTACTAATGTTGGCTTTCAAAAAATCTTCATATATTACATCTACATTATTATGTTCTGACAGATTGTCATTTAAAATTTGTTTCAAAGAAGTATCTATTTCATAGCATAGGACACTTTTTGCAGCGTTTGCTAATCCACAAGTTAAAGAACCTGCTCCAGGTCCGACTTCAATTACTAACGTTTCTTTATTTATTTCAGATTTATTAACAATATTCGTTATGATATTTTCATCTATTATGAAGTTTTGTCCAAACTTCTTTTTAAAATTAAAGTCATTCTTTTTTAGTGTATCTTGCATTTTTTTTGGTGAATATTCCATATTATCACTTCCTCCTCAATTATACCTAAAAATATAAATATAAGCAATAAAAAAGGGGCTTTTTACCATCCCCATCTTTTTACACTAAAATTTGTATTTTTATTTGTTTTAAATGTTAAGCCTACTTCAGTTGCAAATGCTAGATCAATATGAATATATCCTTGATTATATGCACTTCTCATAGCATACCCAGTATCAAGTACCACTCCGATGATTGGTTCCTCTAAATCACCATTATTTACTTCAATAATAGTACCACAAGGAAATTCCCTTTGATCAGCTGCCAATATTCTAATATTACCGAAATTTTCATCTTGATAATATATACCATCGGTGGCTAAATTTACATATTTTCCAACATTTGTTGGGCAAGCAACATAACCTCTACCATCACAAGTTGTACAGTCAGGACCGTAACCAGTAACTACACCAACATACTCTCCATATTTGCCTATACCAACTTCTATTACTTCATCTATCTTTTCTTGCAAAGTTTTAAATGCATTCCCTGAACCATCTAAATAGACAATACCATCCTGTCCTTTTGTTATAACATTAACTATACCACTAGGAACCTTTGGATTATAGGTAGTTATTGTTTCATAGTCTACAACAGTATTAACTATACTAGAACTTTTCATCATGTCTGCATTATTAATTCCAATTCTTTGTTTTTCCATTTTTACAGTACCAAAGAAAGAAGAAACTGATACAATCAGTAAGCTTGCATATCTTAATACTAGTTTAAAAAATGTTATATTCATAAGTCACCTCAAAAACTAAATTATATAAGTAAATTTTAACATAATTATGCCTTTAAGTCAAATTGAGTAACTGCATTTTGACTAGTTATTTCAAGCACTTCTTCAACTGAAATGTTTTTTATTTCAGCTATTTTTTTTGCGACATATATTACATTACTAGGTTCATTTTTTTTACCTCTATATGGTTCTGGAGTCAAATAAGGACTATCTGTTTCAAGTACTAAATCTTCTAAATCTAACCCTTTTACTACCTCTTGCAACTTTGAGGAATTTTTGAAAGTTAATACACCACCTATTCCAAATTTTATTCCAAGTTCTTTAAACTTTTTTGCCATTTCTAAAGATGAACTGTAACAATGTAATGTAGCTTTAGTAAACCCCAAATTATCTCTTAATATATTATATGTATCTTCCGTTGCTTCACGACTATGAATTACAATTGGTTTATTAAATTTTTTTGCTAAATTAATTTGTTTTATAAATACGTTTATTTGTTGGTCTTTATTATCTTTATTCCAGTAATAATCCAAACCTATTTCTCCAACACCTACTATTTTAGGGTTATTTAAATTTAATTCAATAAATTTTATATCTTCTTCAATAGTTGAAGATATTTCATCTGGATGGATTCCTATGGTACCATATATATTACTATGATTTTTTATTAATTCAATAACTCTCATGTTTGTTTTCATATTACAACCACTAGCAATCATTATATTTTCGTTCATATTAGAAATTACTTTATCTACATCTTCATAATCATCGATGTCTAAGTGGCAATGTGTATCTATCATCATAATAATTACCTCAAAAAAAATTATACCATAAAACGGTATAATTAGGATAACTTCAATATAATATACTGGATCATGTAATAAATTACAACTAAGAAATAGAAGAAAGTTAATATATTAAAGGAATATATTAATCTTAAAATCAAAAGTACTATCAAAAATAAAAACACAAAAATAAAATTACCTATTTTTTTACCTTTAAATTTTTTCAACATTTTGTTCCCTAACCTATCTATATAACACGACAGTATAAATATAACATTTATGAACAAAAAAAAGCAAATATATTCTTTGCTTTTTTAATGACATTTTACAACAATTTACAATTAATTGTGTATTTCTTCTATTTTTTTACTCTTATCTATTCTTTCAAATAATGGACTAGGAGTGTTTACATGATATTTTTCTACAACTTTTTCATAATTTCTAACATCTGTATTTAATTGCCTAAATATTTCTTCAGCTGTTTCTGGTAAGAAAGCCTGTAATAAAATTGAAGCTTTTCTAGTTCCTTCTAATAAGTTATACAAAACTGTCTCTAATCTCTCTTTTTGATTTTCATCCTTTGCTAAACTCCATGGAGTAGTTTCATCAATATATTTATTAGAAGCCCTAAATAAATCAATTATTTCCTCTAACGCATCAGCTACCCTAATATTATTCATTTTTTCTTCTATAATCTCAGGGGCTTTTTCAAATCTACTTAAATAAGCTATATCGACTGATTCTTCTATATTACTATTTTCAACAATTCCTTCAAAATATTTATTGGCCATTGAAATAGTTCTATTAACTAAATTTCCTAAAATATTAGCTAAATCAGAATTTATTCTATCAATAAGCAAATCATATGTGAAAGTACCATCATTACCAAATGGCATTTCATGAAGTAAATAATATCTCACTTCATCAACACTGAAATGTTTTACTAAGTCATCAGCATATACTATATTTCCTTTTGATTTACTCATCTTATCTTCACCAAAAAGTAACCAAGGATGCCCAAATACTTTTTTTGGAAGCGGTAAATCTAATGCCATTAACATAATAGGCCAGTATATTGTATGAAATCTTAATATATCTTTTCCTATTAAATGAATATCTGCAGGCCAAAATTCCTTAAATTGTTCATTTTGTGAATCTAAATCATACCCCAAAAATGTAATATAATTGCTTAATGCATCTATCCAAACATATATTACATGTTTAGAATCAAAATTAACTGGTATTCCCCACTTAAAAGTCGTTCTAGAAACACATAAATCTTGTAACCCTGGTTTTATAAAATTATTAACAATTTCATTCTTTCTACTAACTGGTTCAATAAATTCTGGATGTTCTTCTATATATTTTTCTAACCTTGAGGCATATCTATCTAATTTCAAAAAATATGCTTCTTCGCTTGCCGGAACTACATCACGGCCACAATCCGGGCACTTACCATCAACTAATTGTGATTCCGTAAAGAAAGACTCACATGGTGTACAATATAATCCTTCATATTTTCCTTTATAAATATCTCCTTGTTTATATAGTTTTTCAAATATTTTAGCAACTACTTTTTCATGTTCTGCATCCGTTGTCCTTACAAATTTATCATAACTTGTATTCATTATATCCCAAATACTTTTAACAACTCCAGCTACCTCATCAACATATTGTTGTGGTTCTTTTCCAGCATCATACGCTTTATCTTCAATCTTTTGCCCATGTTCATCAGTTCCGGTTTGGAAATAAACATTATATCCAGTCAATCTCTTATAACGCGCTATTGCATCAGCAAGTACTATTTCATATGTATTACCTATATGTGGTTTTGCTGAAGCATATGCAATTGCTGTTGAAATATAAAAACTCTTTTTTTGTTCCATTCTAACTTTCCTCCTTTATAGTGCTACCAAGTCCACCCATTCGTTCATCTTCTATATCTATTTCATTATCTACAGTTAAAAATTTTGTGAATATTCCTTGGGCATATCTTTCACCTTTTCGTATTATTATCTTTTCTTTTCCTTCATTTTGTAGTGCTATCCACATGTGTCCTTCATTAGATATATTATTATAATAATCGCTTTCAATTATACCGACTTGATTACACATTCGTATATTATATTTAAATCCCATACTACTTCTTACAACTATCATAAGCATTTCGTCACTATTCATTTGAACCTTGATACCAGTAGGAATTTTAATAATCTGACCAGGCTGCATTTCATAAGTTTCAATAGCTTCAAAATCATATCCAGCACTATTCTTGGTATGCCTTTTAGGTATATTATATGAATTATATAAGTCCTTGTTGTCACACATATCTTTTTTAAATTGTTCAAAACTTATTTTTTCCAATTTACGCATATTTTCACCACTTTCTACAAAAAAAAGACTATCCCTAACAAAAGGGCGTAGTCTTAATACGCGGTACCACCTTATTCATAATATAATATATATATTACCTCATTTATTTAACGCATAGTATACGTCTTAATCTAAATATCGATTAAGAAGTTCAAGAGCCATTCGAAATAAATTAATTTATCTAGCTTTCACCTACCTAGACTCTCTAAAAAAAATCTTTATTTTTCTCTCCATCAAAACTTTTCTTAGGTATTATAGCATATTTGCCTTTTTTGTTCAACATGATTTTTATTTTTATTGTTCTCTTAATTAAAATATATATACTAAATATTTATATTTATGATATAATTACATAACGTGAAAAGGAAGAGATATTATGAATAAAACATTTGTTATAGGACATAAAAAACCAGATACTGATAGCGTTACAGCTGCAATTAGTTTATCTTATTTAAAAAATAAGACAGGATATGATACAGTGCCAATGGTACTAGGAGATGTTAATAATGAGACAAAATTTGTCTTAGATTATTTTAAAGTTAAGACTCCTAATTATTTAAATGACGTAAAACTACAAATAAAAGATTTAAATTATAACAAATCAAATTTCATAGATAAAAATACTTCTATATATGAAAGTTTTAACTATATGAATAAAAACTTAATAAGTAATATACCGGTTATAGATAGTGATAAAACATTTTTAGGTGAAGTTTCTATGAAAGATATAGCAAAAGATATGATTTGCGGAGATAATGAATATATAAATGCTAGTTACGAAAACATAATAAATACTATAAATGGAGAACAATTATTAAAATTTGAAAATAATATTACTGGTAATATATTAGTAGCTTCATATAGAAGTACTACCTTTATTCAAAATATTAAAATAGATTCTGAAACAATATTAATCGTGGGAGACAGACATAGTATTATTGAATATGCCGTTAATAATAATGCAAAACTAATTATATTAACAGGAAATAGTAAAATACATGATGAACATATTGAGATTGCAAAGAGAAATAAAGTCAATATTATTAAAACCGAATTGAATACTTTTAATTCTGCCAAATTAATTTCATTAAGTAAAGATATAAACACATTAGTTCACAAAAACGATATAGTTTGTTTTGATGAAAATGATGACGTTAATGACTTTATTGCTATAGCTAATAAGACAAAATACAGTAACTTTCCTGTCATTGATAAGGAAAATAGATGTCTTGGATTATTGAAATTGGCTGATGTAGCTGATAAAAACAAGAAAAAAGTTATACTAGTTGACCATAATGAATATGAACAAAGTGTTGATGGGTTAGATGAAGCCGAAATAGTTGAAATTGTCGATCATCACAAAATTGGAACTATTGGAACAACTGCTCCAATTAATTTCAGAAATATGCCTGTTGGAAGTACAAATACTATAATATATATGCTTTATAAAGAAAACAATGTTGAAATTCCAAAACATATTGCTGGTTTAATGATGTCTGGAATAATTTCAGATACTCTTCTTTTTGCAAGTCCTACAACTACAGATATAGATCGAAAAGTAGTAGAAAGTTTATCAAAAATTGCTGAACTAGATTATAAAGAATATGGCATGGAGATGTTTAAAGCAGGCTCTACATTAAAAAACAAAACAGAGGAGCAAATATTCTATACTGACTTCAAAAATTTTGATATTGAGGGAATGAAAATAGGAGTAAGCCAAATTTCTACAGTGTCTTCTAGTGATATTATTAACAATTCTGATAAATATATTGAATTAATAAACCATTTAGCCAAAAATAATAACTACTATTTAGTAGCGCTATTTGTAACTGATATACTAACAAATGGTTCTTATATTTACTATAATGATAGTGCTTATGATGTACTAGATGAATGTTTCGGTAGGGATTTAGTACAAGGAAAATATTTAGATGGAATTGTTTCTAGAAAAAAACAAGTTATTCCTGTTATTATGGAAAGAATAGCAAAATAAAACGAAATTACTTTCGTTTTATTTTTTTATTGTATCTATAAGTTCAAATAACTCAATTAAATAAAATACAAAATGTTTCTCAAGTTTTACAGTATCTAAGGTTATAATTAGATTCTTACCTTTCATAGAGAAACGAAACATTCTTGAAATTTTGTTGGTACCTATAAATAATTGTTGTCCATCAATTGTTTTTAATGCCTCATCTAAAATGGTTACTTCCACAAAATTTTTACTTTGCTTAATTTTATTAATTTTAAGTTTATTAGCTAATTTTTCAAACCATTCTTCATACATATATATTACAATATCTTCACTCAATTTTCCAAATCTATCCTCTAGTTCTTGTTTCACTATGAATAAACTTTCCTTTGAATTAATACTATTTATTTTTTTATGAATTTCAATTTTAAGTTCTTCTTCAGCTACATAATTATCATCAATTGAAGTTGCTACTTCTATAAGTGGCTGAGTATCACTTTCTTCTTCTTCAATATCAATCCCTTTTAATCTATTTATTTCAGTGTTAAGCATTTCCATAAACAATTCAATTCCTATTGTATCAATAAATCCAGCTTGCTCACTACCTAAAATATCTCCAGCTCCACGAATAGATAGGTCTCTCATTGCTATAGCAAATCCACTACCTAATTCTGTAAACTCTTTTATAGCATTTAATCTTTTTATTGCTATCTCTGATAAAACTTTTTGCTTATTGTACATTAAATAACAGTAGGCTATTTTATTACTTCTTCCAACACGACCTCTTATTTGGTAAAGTTGAGATAATCCAAAATGATCTGCATCATATATAATTAGTGTATTAACATTTGGAATGTCAATCCCTGTCTCTATTATTGTTGTACATAGAAGAATGTCATAAACGCCTTCTGTAAAAGCATACATAATATCCTCTAATTCAGTTTTTCCCATTTTTCCATGAGCGCATATTATTTTAGCATCTGGTACCAAAGAAATTATTTCTCTTTCTTTTTCACGCATTTGTTCTATATTATTAAATAATATAAAGCATTGTCCACCTCTTGAAATTTCTTTATATATTGCATCTTTAATTATTTGCTTATTTTCCGCTAAAACATAAGTTTGAATTGGATATCTATCTACTGGTGGCGTTTCTATTAAAGATAAATTTCTTAATCCCGTCATTGACATTTGTAAAGTTCTTGGTATTGGTGTCGCAGACAATGTTAAGACATCTATATTATTTTTATAAGACTTAATTTTTTCTTTATGTTTTACTCCAAACCTTTGTTCTTCATCTATAACAAGCAAACCCAAATCTTTAAATTCTACATCGCTACTTAAGATTCGATGAGTTCCAATTAATAAATCAATCTTTCCTTCTTTTAATCTTTCAAGTATAATATTAACTTTTTTTGTTGTTACAAATCTATTTAATATTTCAATGTTTATAGGAAAAGACTTGAATCTTTCTCTAGCATTTTTATAATGTTGATTTGATAAAATGGTTGTGGGGCATAAAATAGCAGTCTGTTTATTCCCTAAAATAGCTTTAAATATTGCCCTAAAAGCAACTTCTGTTTTTCCATATCCTACATCACCGCATAAAAGACGATCCATCGGAGAATTCTTTTGCATATCAGACTTTATTTCTTCAATAACCTTAATTTGATCTAACGTTTCTTTATAAGGAAACTCACTTTCAAAATCAATTTGTTCAATGCTATCTTCTGGAAATGAATATCCACGAATAGATTCTCTAAGTGCATATAGTTTTAATAAATCAGCAGCTATATCTTCAATCTTTTTACGGGCTCTTAATTTTGTCTTTTCCCACTCAATGCTACCAAGTTTATTTAATTTTGGCTCATATCCTTCCTTTGAGGAATACTTGCTTATCATATCAATTTTCTCAACAGGTATATATAATTTATCATTATCCTTATAATTTATTAGCAAATAATCCTTTTTTAAACCATTTTTTTCTAATGATTTAATACCAACATATTTGCCAATACCATGCATGGAATGAACTACAAAATCTCCTATATTTAATTTATTTATATCTCTTATCTTATTTCCTAATTTAAATTTGGTTTTATAATGATTATCTGTTTGCTTTTGAAAAATATCATTGTCACTTATATAAACATAAGAATTAAAAATAAAGCCCTTATTTATATTCTTAACAATTAAATTTATTTTGTCTACGATATAATTATTTTCATCTGTTAAAACAATATTTTTATTTTCCAACATTGTCTCAATTTTATTTGCATTCTTTAAATTTGAAGCACATAAAAAAACTCCATTATATCTTTTCAAATACAAGTTTAATCTTTTATTTATCTCTTCTTTTGAAATAGCAAGTGACTCAATATCATATGTCTCATAATTAATAGAATCTATATCTACAATTCCATTATCAAAACTATTAAAATTTTTGAAATTTTTATAGCTCATATCATAAAAATTATGCATATATTTTGTAGCACTATCACGATTTTCACTAGTGCTATAATTAAACATTTCTTCAACTAGATTTTTATAACTAACTTCTATATGTTCATATTCATCAAATACAACATTGTTATCTAAATAATTAACTATCGATGACACTTTACCGTATTTTTCAAGCATTCTATGTGGCACATTAAAGTTATCAACATCAGAGTCTGTAAGAAACTCCGTAATTGGACTAATTATAACTTCGCTTCTTTTAGATATAGTTAGCTGTGTATCTATATTAAAATCTCTAATTGAATCTATTTCATCACCCCAAAATTCAATTCTTATTGGATTAATGTCTGAAACGGGGAAAATATCAACAACAAATCCTCTTGTTGCCAATTCTCCAGTTTTATTAACTGTAATACTTTTTTCATAACCAATATTATATAAATCAGTTATTAATTTATTTATATTATATTCGGTTCCAACTTTTAACTTTATTTTTTTTGAATGAAATAAATGCTCTTGAGGTAAAAATCTTAATAATCCCATTAGATTTGTAACAACAATAAATTTATCATCTTTCAATAATTCGTTTATTGTCTCTAATCTTGTTACCTTTAGTTCAGGCGATATAGCTATTGCCTCACTTGTCAAAAAGTCATCCATTGGAAATAAAAGAACGTTATCAGTATATGGTAATAGTGATTGATAAAATTTGTTTGCTTCATACAAAGAATTTGTTACAACTAAAAACGATTCTTTCTTTTTTTCAAACATTTCTTTTAAAAAGAGAATTTTCAATTCAAAAGTTAATCCACTAATATTCTTTCTGTCAAAATTATTAAATAATCCCATAACGTTCCCTCCTTCCACAGCAAAAATGATACATATTGTATCATTAATTATATTTATTCATTAAATTTTCAAAACTTATTATAAAAAAATCATCTATTATTTGTAAAGTTTTTTGTGTTACTTCATCAAATATTTTTTTTTCTTCATTGTTGAATTTTCCTAGTACATAATCTTTAGTATCAATCATTTTATTATTTGATATACCTATTTTAATTCTTTTATAGTATTTTGTATGTAAATTGTTTTCTATATCTTTCAACCCATTATGACCACCACTACCGCCAGAGGCTCTTAGTTTAATTGATCCACAAGGTGTATCTAAATCATCATGAATAATTAAAACGTCATTTAGTTCAATTTTGAAGAAATCAATATATCTCTTCAACACTTGACCAGATAAATTAATATACTGTTGAGGCATTAAAAACAAAACTTTTTCTCCATCAACAGAATATTCATAATATATACCACCAAACTTTTCCTTATAAGTACCTATATTATGTTCTCTTAAATACTTATCTAAAATCATAAAACCGACATTGTGTCTTGTATTTTGATATTCTTTACCAGGATTACCTAGCCCTACTATTAGTTTCATCCGTTCACCTACTTATGATACATATTATATACTTCACTTTTTGGAAGTTTTCTCTTCTTTGCAACTTCTTTTATTGCGTCCATTGCAGGAACACCATCTTCTATTAGCATATTTACTTGTTCAATAATACCTATATCATCAAAAGTACTTTCTGATGTATTTCCCTCAAGAACTATTACTAATTCTCCTTTTACGTCTATTAATTGCTCAATAACACTCAATACGGTTCCGCGATAGACTTCTTCATATCGTTTACTTATTTCCCGGGAAATAGAAATTTTTCTATCTCCTAATACATCTTTAATGTTTTCAAGTGTTTTAACAACACGATGTGGTGCTTCGTAAAATATTAAAGTAGCTCTTATACCTTTTAATTCATCTAATTCTTTTTTGCGTTTTGTTTCCTTACTATTTAAAAAACCAATAAACATAAATGGAAGTGGACTTAATCCAGACATAATTAATGCTGGAATTAAAGCGGTTGCACCTGGCAACCCAATAACATTATATCCAGAATCTATAACAATTTTAGATATATTAAACCCTGGATCACTTATTACAGGTGTACCTCTGTCACTCACTAACCCAACATCTTGATTGTTTTCTAAACACTCAATAACAATTTTTTTATTTTTTTCTTCATTATGATCATTATTTACAATCATCTTTTTCTTTAAACCCAAGTGATTTAGTAATATACCAGTTACCCTAGTATCTTCAGTTAATAATATATCTACAGTTTCTAATATTTTGATTGCTCTTAAAGTTATATCATCCATATTTCCAACTGGCGTTGGGATTAAATACAAAGATCCTTTACCATCATAACTTTTTTGTGACATTGTTACACCTCCTATTCAAAATTTTTCTTAATTTCAGCAGTATATTCGTTAAATTCATCATGTGAATATAAAGGAGACATTATTTTAAGACCTGGTTTTCCGTTCTTAACTCCTTCAATAAGCAAAATATTAGCTTCCTTTTCTTTCTTGGGATAAACCAATCTTATCCTCTTTGGTTCAATATTATTTTTTTTCATAACCTCAATTATCTCTATTAATCGTTCAGGTCTATGAACAATTGATATAACCCCATTATTTTTTAATATTTTCTTACTGATTTTGAATAATTTTTCTAAATCAAGAGTTACTTCGTGTCTAGCGATAGTTTTATGCTCATTATAATTAATATTTGAATTTTCATTATATTTGAAATATGGTGGATTACACGTAATTACATCATATGTATCAGATTCGATATTTAAGTACAAATTATTTATATCATCATTTACTATACTAATTTTATTACTCTTATTATTTAGTTCAACTGACTCTAACGCTAAGTTGTATAAATCCTTTTGAATTTCTACTCCTAATATTTCTGCGTTTGTTCTTGTTGATAAAATTAAAGGAATTGGTGCGTTTCCACAACCAATATCCATTATTTTTGTTATATTCTTATTTAGCGTAACAAAATTAGCTAATAGAACAGAATCTAAAGAAAAATTAAAATAATCGGTGTCCTGCATTATAAACATATCTTTGTAACCAAGTAAATAATTTTTAACCTTCGTCATTTATATTCACTTCTATAGGGCCCTTTTCAGCTATATAAACTAGATAAGTTCCACCTAAAACATTAATATTAACAACGCTTCCTTCACCATCTTTTGTTTTTACTTTCGAACCTATAGAAGGAAACTTTTTCTTGGCTTCTTTATATGAATCATCTTCATACTTTAAACAGCAAAGTAATCTACCACAAACTCCATTAATTTTATTTGGATTCAGGGCCAATCCCTGGTTTTTTGCCATATTTATTGATACACTATCAAAGTTATTTAGAAATTTTGAACAACAAAAACATCTACCACATGGACCAACACCACCAACTTCACGTGCTTTGTCTCTTACGCCAACCTGTCTTAATTCTATTCTAGTTTTATACAAAGAAGCTAATTCCTTAGCTAAATTTCTAAAATCTATTCTGTTATCAGCTATAAATCTAAACATTAATTGACTTCTATCAAAAGTATAAGTAGCATCTATAATTTGCATACTTAATTTTTCTTTTTCAACAAGTAATTTACACTTTTTTAAAGCATCTGAGGCATCTTTAATATTCTTTTTGTTTTGGTCATAATCATTTTTTGATGCTATTCTTAAAACAGGTTTTAATGGTGATAAAAGTTTTTGTTCAGAAATTCGTTGTATATCACCAGCAACTTTTCCAAATTGTAATCCTCTTTCAGTTTCAACAATTACAGTTAAATTATTCTTAAGTTGTAAATTATTAGGTGAAAAGAAATAAGTTTTGCCCTTGTCATTAAAAGAAATACTAACAACATCTATCATTTAATTCATCTCCTAGTTCAATTATAAAGCTATCCATAAGTAAATTTATATTAACATTATACTTGATTTTTTCTATATATTTTATTATTTTATTGATTTTAATAATTAAAACTTCAATAGTGTTTTTATTAGAAATATTTGATACATCATCTATATAGTCTTCAAAAACTTCCGTTGTTGTATTTGTTTTAACTTTTATGGTATCTAAATAAAATAGTTTCATTATTTCAAATGCATCATTAACAGCATCACGTGTAGTAAAATATTGTAGGAATTCCCTGTTTATAAAAATTAAAGTTTCTTTGCTCTTATTTTCATAAAATTTTATAAAATTTAAAGTATGTTCTATATGTTCTCTTTTTTGGGTTTCTTCATAAAAATCTAAATTATTATAAACTAATTTATTTATTTTATCAAATGTATTAACATTTATTTTTTTTCTAACATTAATAAAAGAAATTAATTGACATCTTGATAAGATTGTATCTAATATTTGATACCTATTGTTAGTTACTAATATAGCTATTATATTATCCTCTGGTTCTTCTAAAAATTTAAGTATTGTATTTGCAGATGAGTTATTTAATTTTTCAGCATTATTTATAATATAGACTTTTTTCTTACCTTCAATAGGCTTGTCCCTAAAAACTTCTTGAAGATCTGACATTTCTTCTTTTTTTATTTGAAGTCCTTGAGGGTTAATTACTTTAAGCTCAATATATTCATTATTATCTATTTGCTTATTAATAGAAGAACAAACATTTTTATCTTCAATATCAAAAGTAATTATATCTTTTACAAAAGAAATAATAAAATTATTTGAATCGTAATAATCATTTGTCTCAAATAAATAAGCATGAGAAATTCTATTATTAGATATGGCTTGTACTAGCGTTCTCGTTGCTATTGGTTGCTCTTTCTCATACTGGCTAATTAGCATACAACACCTCCTAAAAAAAGATTAAAAATAAAGATATTAAAGATAAAAAGGCACTCATTCCAAATAAAGCAATTGAGCCAATTGTTATAAAATTAATTGGTATATTAATATTAAGTGGTTGCAATATTATATTAAAACTATAAATTAATAAAAAACTATAAATAATCCTTTTAATAAGTTTGAAAATTTTTTTCATATAATCACCTATTAAAGTTTATTTTTAGTTGCTTTTTTTATTCTAAGTATTATTAATAGTTTTACGATCCTCTAAAGCTAATTCTAAAGTTAAAGAATCAATATAATCAATATCAGCACCCATTGGAATTCCATGAGCGATTTTTGATATGATAATATCTGTTCCTTCTAATAACTTTCTTATATACAAAGTAGTTGTTTCTCCTTCAATACTAGGTTTTAATGCAAAAATAACTTCTTTTATTTCTTCATTTTTTATCCTTTTTAGTAACGAATCAATATTTATTTGATCAGGATTAATACCATCAAGTGGTGATATTAATCCGCCTAATACATGATATAAACCATTATATGTACCAACTTTTTCGAATAAAATAATGTTTTTAGGTTCTTCAACAACACATATTGTAGATATATCTCTGTTTTCAGATAAACAAATTTCGCATAGATTATCTTCACAATAATTATTACACTTCTTGCATCTTTTCAATTTTAGTTTAATATTTTGTATGGAATTTGAAAAGATGTTTAGAACGTCCTGATCTAATTCAATCGTTGCCAAGGCCATTCTTTCCGCTGATTTTTCTCCAACACCCGGAAGTTTTTTATAACAATCAATTAATTTTTTTAATACACTAGGATAATTCATTAAAATAAACCTGGCATACCTTGAGTATATTTGCCCATTTTATTTTCAGTTGTTTTTTCTATTTGTTTCATTATATCATTCATAGCTACTAAAACCATATCTTCTAACATTTCAATATCATCTTTTTCTATGGAATCAATGTTTATTTTAATACTTAATATTTCCCTTTTCCCATTTGCTTTAACAGTTACAAAAGAAGATTTAGCTTCAAATTCTGTCTTATCTATTTCTTCCTTCGCAGTCATCATATCTTTTTGTAATTTTTGTGCCTGTTTCATCATTGCTTGTATATTCATATTTATTCCTCTTTCCTTTAATTATATTCTACAATATCACCGAAGATATTATCTAATTCTTTTATTTCATTTACACAATCATTTACTAATATACTTTGTTCTATATTTTCTTGTTCCTCAATATAACTGAACTTTTTGCTTTTATTATTAAATTCAACTTTTATTATTTCCCAGGAAATATCATCAGTTGATATAACTTTATATGATTTATTAAAGATTTTGTTTAATAACTCTTGAATTATAATTATATTTCTATTAAATTCAAAAGATAAATTTGAAGTTTTAAAAACAAAAACTAAATATTCATCACTTGTTGCTTTTAACTGGCTATCTATAATCATAGAAGCAAAATTACTGTATTTTTCATCAAGTAAATAATCTTCAACCTTGTATAATTCATTTCTTAAATTCATTAATATATTTTTATCAAATCTTGCTAACGCATTATTTATTCTAACAGTTATAAATGAATCAAATTCTGATAAACCAATTTTATCAACATCTTCTTTTTGTACATTTGTTGTAACTAATTCTTCTTTATTGATATTTATATTTATTTTGGAAGTTTTATCTATTGGAGTAATCACTTGTTCTTCCTTTATTAAAGATTTTATATTAGTTTCTTTTTCAAAATCAACTTTACCTATACATTCTTTAATTATCAATAATTCCATTGATAATTTTGGATCACTTGATGTCTTAATACTAATCATAGATTCATTCATTTTTTCTATTAAATCTATCACTTGTATTTTCTCTATTTTGTCTGCCATTTCACTATATATGTAATAATTATTCGTTATACTTTTTACATAATCTGGAGAGACGCTATATAAAAGAACGTTTTTTAGATAATTAATTATTTCCTCTACAATTTTAATTATGCTTTTTCCCGACTCATTAAATTCATCTACCATTTTCAACAATTCTTCTAATTTCTTATTTATAATCAAGTCAACAAAATGTGATAATTTTTCAATAGGTAATGAACCGTTTATTTCATGTACATCATTAAGGGATATATTATTTGGAGAATATGCTAATGCTTGATCTAATAAACTTACAGAATCACGCATACCACCATCTGAAAGCCTAGCTATCTCTGTTATTGCTTCATCATCAATATTAATATTTTCTTTATCAATTATAAATTTTAATCTTTCAACTAATTGATTATTAGAAATTCTTTTAAAATCAAACCTTTGACATCTTGATAAAATAGTAGCAGGGATTTTGTGAGGTTCGGTTGTTGCCAAAATAAATATGACATGTGCCGGCGGTTCTTCTAATGTTTTTAGTAAAGCATTAAAAGCGCCAGTTGTTAGCATATGAACTTCATCTATTATATAAACTTTATATTTCCCAGTTGAAGGAACTAAATTAACTTTATTACGAATTTCCCTTATTTCATCAATGCCATTATTAGAAGCAGCATCTATTTCTATTATATCCGTAGATTGTTTATTTTCTATTTGTGTACAACATACACACTTATTGCAAGGCATATACCCATTTAAATCCAAGCAATTTACCGTTTTTGCTAAAATTTTTGCAATTGAGGTTTTACCTGTTCCTCTAGGGCCGGTAAACAAATATGCATGAGAAATTTTATTGTTGATTATTGCATTTTGTAGTGTTTTTATAATTACTTCTTGACCAGTAACGTCATCAAAATCACATGGCCTATATTTTCTATAAAGAGCTTGATACATATTAATTACCTCCTATTAAATTATAGCATAAAGCCTTGTAAAATAAAAGAGATTAGCGTTTGCTAATCCCTTTTATCTTTAAAAAAATCCTTTAATAATTTTGTTGATTCTTCTTTTTTTAAACCGCAATATACATTGGATATATGGTTATTCTTTTGACTTAATAAATTACCAATACTTTCAACATAACCAAATTTTTTTGACTCAGTTGAATAATATACATTTTTTATTCTTGATTGAATTATTGCTCCACAACACATTAAACAAGGTTCTAATGTAACATATAAATCGCAATCATCTAAATGCCATGTCTTTAATTTCTTACAGGCTTTTTCAATTGCTATTATTTCCGCATGCTTAATTGATATTTTTTTCTTTTCTTTTTCATTATGTGCTTTGGAAATAATCTTATTGTTTTTTACTATAATAGCACCAATCGGTATATCTCCATGTTTTAATGCTTTTTTTGCTTCATTTAACGCAATATTCATAAATTTTTCCATTTTTATCTCCATATAATTAAAAAGCACACACATTTAGAGGGTTTTAAGGCTGCTGTCTTCCGACTCTGACCTGTTTCGACCATAAATGTTGTGCAATATAAATATACTATATTTCAATTGTTTTTGCAACTATGTTTCACGTGAAACATTAAATACTTTTTTAAAAAATTTTATTACCCAATGTTTCACGTGAAACATATTTAATTTTTCTTCAACAATATATTATATTTGTAATATAAATTAGATTCTGTATGCAAGTAATAAGTGTAATATATATAGTATCAATTACAGTAATGAAGAAAGTATATTAATCTACGTTTCACGTGGAACGTTAGTATATAATAATTAGCTATTTATTTCCCAATGTTTAAATTGGAACATGTACATAATAGTTTACTAAATTTTATTTAGGTGCAACCATTTTAATTTAAAAAAGTAATATTAGATATTAAATATAAAATATATTTAAGTTATGAAGGCTATTTTTTACAATATGTTTCACGTGAAACATATATATTACTTTCCATTTAATAAATTATATTAAAAACACTACAAATATTGATTAAATAGTGCCGAAATTTAATGTTTCACGTGAAACATCCACATTTTTTTGAATATTATTAGCATTTTCCACCTTGTATAATATAATTATAATAAAAAAAGAAAACTTTCGCTTTCTTTTAGTTTCACGTGAAACATATTATTGATTATCAAAATTTGTTTCTTCTTCAATAACATTTTCTGTTTCATCTTTTTTAATTGTAGCAATAGTACTAACTTTCTGTTCATCTTTTAAATTAATTAAACGAACTCCTTGTGCAACTCTACCTGTTGAAGAAACCTGTTCTGCAGAAATTCTAATTATAATACCACTATTAGTTACTATCATTAGATCTTCATCTCCGTGTATAGTTTTAAATGAAACGATATTTCCATTTTTAGAAGTAACATTTAAAGCTTTAACACCCTTGCTACCCCTATGTGTCATTCTATACTCATCAATTGAAGTTTTCTTTCCATACCCGTTTTCAGTTACTACTAATATTTCCTGACCTGATTCAGCAATTTCACATCCAACGCAAACACCATCTCCAACTTCAATACCTCTTACACCTGAAGCTGTTCTTCCCATAACTCTAATCTCTTCTTCTTTAAATCTTATCATTCTACCATTTGAAGAAGCAATCAATATTTCATTGTCTCCTATTGTTTTCTTAGCTGCAATAAGCTCATCATTTTCTTTTAAAGTTATAGCTATTTTACCGTTTGTTCTAATACTATCAAATTCAATTAGATTTGTACGCTTTACAAGTCCATTTTGTGTACAAAATACAATATTACCATCGTTTTCGTTAGCTTTTATAGTTAACATAACTTTTACAATTTCATCTTTTTCTATAGGTAATAAATTAACAATTGGTAAACCTTTTGCTTGCCTATTATAAAGTGGTATTTCATACCCTTTCATCCTATATACTTTACCCTTATTTGTAAAGAACATAAGGTAATCATGAGTTGTCATTGATGTAATATTTTCAACAAAATCCTCTTCATTTGTTGTCATACCTTTAACACCAACGCCACCTCTATTTTGAGATTTATAAGTCTCACTAGTCATACGTTTAATATAACCTTTATTTGTTAATGTAATGACAATATCTTCAACTGGAATTAAAGATTCATCTTCAATAAATTCTATAGAAGAGTTATCTATCTCAGTTCTTCTTTCATCACCAAACTTATTCTTGATTTCAATCAATTCATCTTTTACAATATTTAATATTTTTTCATCACTAGCTAAAATACTTTTTAAATTTTCTATTATTTTAATTAATTCTGCTAATTCATCTTCTATCTTTTTACGTTCTAATCCAGATAATCTTCTTAATTTCATCTCCATGATAGCTTCTGCTTGTATATCGCTTAAACTAAATCTAGAAATAAGAGTATTCTTAGCATCTTCATCAGTTGGGGCCTCTTTAATAACTTTTATAACTGCATCAATATTCTCTAATGCAATCTTTAATCCCTCTAAAATATGTGATCTTTTCTCAGCTTTATCAAGTTCAAACTTTGTTCTTCTATATATTACTGATTTTTGAAAATCTATATACTTAGAAATTATTGCTTTTAAACCTAAGGTTTTTGGTTGTCCATCATCTAACATTAAAAAATTAATTCCATATGATGTTTGTAACTGCGTATGTTTATATAAATTATTTAAAACAACATTTGGATTTGCATCTTTTTTTAACTCAATTACAATCCTTATTCCCTGGGAAATAGTTGATTCATCATGTAAATCACCTATTCCATCAATTATTTTATCTCTAACTAACTCAGCAATTCTTTGTCTTAAGGCTAATTTATTAACTTGATATGGAATTTCAGTAACAATTATCTCTGTTTTTCCTTTATTTTCAACTATTTCTGCTTTTGCTCGAATAGTAATAGCACCTTTTCCAGTTTCATATGCTTTCTTTATTCCACTATTTCCCAAAATTAATGCACCGGTAGGAAAATCAGGACCTTTTATATAATTCATAAGGTCTAATAACTCAATATCCGGATTATCTATATACGCTACACAACCATCTATAACTTCTGATAAATTATGTGGAGGAATATTAGTAGCCATACCAACAGCTATACCCATAGTTCCATTTACTAATATATTAGGATATCTACTTGGTAATATAGTTGGTTCTTTTCTACTTCCATCAAAGTTATCCTCAAAATCAACAGTTTCTTTGTTTATGTCTTTTAATAATTCCATAGACATTTTTGCTATTCTTGCTTCAGTATAACGATAAGCAGCAGCACCATAACCATCAATAGAACCAAAATTTCCATGACCGTCTATTAAAGTATATCTATAACTAAAATCTTGTGCCATTCTTACTAAAGCATCATAAACAGCAGTATCACCATGAGGATGATAATTACCAATTACTGCTCCAACTGTTTTAGCACTCTTTACATATGCTTTATCAGGTGTATATCCTGATTCATACATTGTATAAAGAATTCTTCTATGAACTGGTTTAAGTCCATCTCTTAAATCTGGCAATGCACGAGATATTATTACGCTCATTGAATATTCTAGAAATGACTGTTGCATCTCTTTTGAAATATTTACTTCTTCTAATCTGTCCATCTATTGCACCTCCTATATATCCAAATTTTGTACGTAAATGGCATTCTCTTCGATAAACTCGCGTCTAGGCTCTACTTCTTCACCCATAAGAGTTTCAAATACCTTATCGGCAAGCATAGCATCTTCAACCGTTACTCTACGTAATGTTCTGTGATTAATATTCATTGTTGTGCTACATAGTTCTTCAGCATCCATTTCACCTAAACCTTTGTTTCTTTGAATATCATACTTTGTTGTAGCTGGTAAACTTTTTATATATTCTTCTTTTTCCTGATCAGTTAAAACATATGTAAAAGTTTTACCATGTGTTATTTTATATAAAGGTGGCTGAGCAACGTAAATATGCCCTGCTTCTACAATAGGTTTAAAAAATCTATAAAATAATGTTAATAGTAATGTTCTAATATGTGCACCATCAACATCCGCATCAGTCATTATAACTATTTTATGATATCTTAATTTTGTAATATCAAATTCATCGCCAATACCAGTACCAAAAGCAGTTATCATACTTCTAATCTCTTCATTTCCAAGGATTCTATCTAATCTAGCTTTTTCAACATTTAAAATTTTTCCTCTTAATGGTAAAATTGCTTGAGTCTTAGAGTCTCTTCCGCCTACAGCAGAACCACCGGCTGAATCACCTTCGACAATGAAAACCTCAGATACTGTTGCGTCTTTGCTAGAACAATCAGTAAGTTTTCCCCATTGATTTGTTAATTCAAGTCCACCTTTTCTTCTAGTCAACTCTCTAGCACGTTTTGCTGCAACTCTAGCTCGTGCAGCTGTTAAGGCCTTATCAATCACTAATTTTGCTTGTTCAGGATTCTCAAGTAAAAATCTCTCAAAACCTTCACTAAAAACATCATCTGCTATTTTTCTAACTTCACTATTTCCTAATTTAGTTTTTGTTTGACCTTCAAATTGAGGATTTGGATGTTTACAAGAGACAATCATTGTCAATCCTTCTCTTACATCATCTCCTGTTAAAGGATCGTCATTATCTTTAATTAATCTATTACTTTTAGCATAACTATTAATAATACGAGTTAAAGCCCTTTTAACTCCTTCTTCATGCGTTCCACCTTCATATGTATTAATATTATTCGTAAAAGAATATACATTAGCTGTATAGCCTGAATTATATTGCATAGCAACTTCCAGTGAAATATCATTATCTTCACCACTGACATGAATAATTTGTTCATGAATAGGAGTTTTATTTTTATTTAAATATTGAATATATGCACTTATTCCACCCTCATAAAAAAACTCTTCCCTTTTTTTCTCATCTGTTCTATCATCAAATAAAATAAGTTTTAATCCTTTATTTAAGAAAGCTAATTCTCTAATTCTCGTTTTCAATGTTTCATAATCAAAAACTATAGTATCTGTAAATATTTCTGGATCTGGTTTAAAAGTTACTGTAGTTCCTGTTCTATCTAAAGAACATTCATCTATAATTCTAAGGGGTTCAACTGTATGACCACCATTAGCAAATTTAATATAATGTACTTTTCCTGCTTGATATACTTTAACTTCTACCCAAGTACTTAATGCATTAACAACAGAAGCACCTACGCCATGTAGTCCACCAGATACTTTATATCCGCCACCACCAAATTTACCTCCTGCATGCAATACAGTATAAACTGTTTCTACAGTGGATAATCCTGTTTTTGGGTGAACACCTGTTGGTATACCTCTACCATCATCTTTTACAGTAACAGAATTATCTTTATTAATAATTATTTCAATATCATTGCAGTATCCAGCCAAAGCTTCATCTATAGCATTATCCACTATTTCCCAGACTAGATGATGTAATCCTTTCTCACTTGTTGTTCCTATGTACATACCTGGTCTTTTTCTTACAGCCTCTAATCCTTCAAGAACCTGGATATCAGAAGCATCGTAATGTTTAATTTCTTGTTCCATATTTTCACCTCTATTTTTCTACTATATTTCCCTTATCAATATAAAAAACTTTTGAAACATTAATTATTTCCTTTTTTATATTGTTTAAATCTGTTGTTGTTATTATAGTTTGTATATTCCTATCTATATACTTTAATATGTTATTTTTTTTATGTTTATCAAATTCACTAAAGACATCATCAAGCAAAAGAATTGGTGTTTCATTTAATTGATTCTCAAATATCTTTATTTCAGATAATTTTAGTGCTAAAACAGATAATTTTTGTTGTCCCTGTGATCCAAATTTTTTTAAATTAGAACCATCTAAAATAAATTCAAAGTCATCTCGATGTGGACCATATAAAGACATTCCTAATTTTATTTCTTTTTCTAAATTTTCTTGCATTACATTTTTTAAATTTTCTTTTAATGCACAAGTGTTAAAATCTTCTATATATGGTTTTGTAATATAACTTAATGAAAAATTTTTACTTTTACTTATATCACTGAATATACTTGAAGCTAATATAGAAATTTTCTCTATAAATTTTTTTCTAGCCCTATAAATAAATACAGCTTTATCGATATAGTACTCAGTTACTATATTTAAATAATTAAAATCAATTTTTTCGCGATTACATGCTTTTTTTAAGAGATCATTTCTCATTTTCAGAAGTTTATTATATTCATTCAAAATTTTGTAATATGTCGGATATAATTGGCTTAATTCTGTATTAAGATATTTTCTTCTTATTTCTGGTAACCCTTTTATTATCTCAATATCATCTGGATAAAAAATAATAACATTCATATTAGATAAATAATCCGCTGTTTTCAATATTTTGTTATTATCAATGTAATATTCCTTGTTTTTTTCAGCATATTTTAAAAGTAATTTTGTTCTAATTTTATTTTTATTAATCATTCCTTCAACAGTATAGTAATTTTTTTCATTCATAATGAGGTCATTATCAGATGTTGCTCTATGTGATTTAGTTAAACCCAATAAATAAATACTTTCCAATATATTTGTTTTTCCTTGAGCATTATCTCCATAAAAAATGTTAATGTTGTCACTTAATTTTATATTAACTTTTTCATAGTTCCTAAAATTTTTTAATTTTAATTGTTGTAAAAACACAGATATCGCCACATTTCTAATTTTAAGCACCATTTTTCAAAATTACATATTTTTGTATATACCTATACACAATATAATTATATCACAAAAACAAACTAAAAGATAGAAAAAAACAGGTTTAATACCTGTTTTGTTCTTTATTATGACGTTTAATCCAATGCTCTAATCTAATTGCTTTACTTATCTGGTTTTGTAATACAAATTTTGATATTTTTAAATGTATTTTTTCTCCATTAATTAGTTCAACAATAGTTCCTTGGGCATCATCACTGTACTCCTTTATTGAATATAAAGAAAGCCAGTGACAAATTTCTCCTCTTGTTGATCCTGTAGGTAATAATATTATCGATAATTCTTCTGATAATATTACAGGAGCCTTATACCTTATTCCAGTTAGTTTAGCTGTTCCTGCTAATCTCCCTGATAAAGAACTACCAAAACTTCGGCAACTTTCATCAACTATTTTATGAATATTCGTAAATATTTCATAACTATCGTTTCTTTCTAGTACTTTAGTATTACCATTTTCTAGTTGCATTAGACACATGGTGCCTGCATTAACTTCATAACCTTTCATAAAATCCCCCCTGATAAAATTTTGCCTATAATACCTACTTTATTATAGGCTAACATACTTATAACATATTTAATTTGCAAAAATATGTCGAAAAAAATCGATAATCACAAAAAAAAGCAACTTTTGTCGCTTTTTAAATTAATATGTTCTTATAGGTAAAATTAACTGAGTAAGATCGTCACTATCTGGATTCTTAATAATTATAGGTTTAACATCTCCATTAAACATTAAATTTATATACTCACATTCAAATGATTTTAAAGCATCCATCATGTATTTAGAACTAAACGCAATCTTTAATTCTTCATCATTATTTTTATCTATAGTTAAGTTTTCTTCAACATATCCAATTTCAGGAATATTTGAAGAAATAACAACATTATTGTTACTTGTTTCAAATCTTATAGTATTTTTATCACTTTCATTTGTTAATAATGAAGCTCTATCTATAGCATTATAAAAATTTCTTAAATTAATTTTAACAATTAAACTAAATTCTGTTGGAATTAATTTAGTAGCATCTGGATAACTTCCATTAATAATTCTTGATAACATTATTATAGATCCAAATTTGAATATAACTTTATTATCAAAAATATGAATTTCTATTTCTTCATCGTTATCACTAAACATTCTTGTTAATTCATTTAAATTTTTTGTAGGAACAATAATATTATAATTATCCTCATTTTCAGATACTTTAATTATTTTTTTAGCTAATCGATATGAATCAGTTGCAGTACATTCTAATACTCCATTATCAAATTTAAAATTTATACCTGTTAATACTGGTCTTGATTCTTGTGTAGATGTAGCAAAGACAGTTTGATTTATTATATTTTTAAATACTTTTTGATTTATTACTATTGGGTTGTGTTTTTCTGCTAGTTCTAAATCAGGAAAATCTGTTACATTATTACAATTTAAAGTAAAAGAAGAGTTTTTCGTATATATATTTAATTTTGAATCAACTAATTCTTCAATATTTATATCATCAGCATCAAGCTTTCTTATAATCTCATGAAATAACCTTCCACTTACTACTAAATCTCCTAATTCTTTTATTTCTTCAATATCCTTTTTTGGAATAAATGTTTTAATTGCAATTTCATTATCTGTACTCATTAAATATAATCCATCTGAAGTTAAACTTAATTTTATACAGTTAAGTATAGGTATTAAGTTCTTTGTAGATATCCCTCTTATTACATAATTTAGATGTTCTATTATTACATTTTGTTTAATTTTTATTTTCATGTGTAAAAACCTCTTTTCTTATTATTTATATATATTATTGTTATTATTAGTGTGGAAAATGTGGAAAAATGTAAAATTTGTTCTTTTTTATACATTATTTACATTTTTCAGTGTTGATAACATGTGTAAAGTTATTATTTTTCCACAGTATTATTTTATTTGATTTACAATTTTTTGAATTTCGTCATTTAAATTTTTGTCTTTTTTAACCTCATTGGTTATTTTATTAACTGAATGCATAACTGTAGTATGATCTTTTCCTCCAAATTCGCTTCCAATTCTAGCAAGTGGTTCATCCAAGAAATTTCTGCAAATATACATCGCTATTTGTCGTGGATAACTAATTGTTGCTTTTCTTTTCTTGCTTTTTAAGTCTTCTACAGTTATATTAAATTTTTGGGAAATAATTTGTTGTACTTGATCTATTTTATTTTTTGATATTATCGTTTTTACCACATATCCATTTAATGCTTCTTCAGCAAGTGGTAAATCAATATTAGATCCGTTCATTATTGACGCATAAGCTAAAACTCTATTTATGCATCCTTCTAATTTTCTAACATCACTAGTACAGATGCTAGCTATAAATTCTTTAACATCCTCAGGAAAATCCACCATAATTTCATTACTTTTAAATTTATTATTTATAATGTTCATCCTTAAATCAAAATCAGGAGGCATTATATCTACAGAAAGTCCCCATGAAAATCGAGTTAATAGTCTATCTTCTAACTTCTTTAAATCATTAGGTGATCTATCTGAAGAAATAATTATTTGTTTATTTTTACTGTGTAATTCATTAAAAGTATTAAAAAATTCTTGTTGTGTTGTTTTTGCTATTTCCAAATATTGAATGTCATCTATAATCAGTACATCAATATCTCTATATTTATTTTTAAATTCATCAATTGTAGTAAAATTATCATTCTCTTTTTTATCACGATAAATTTTTAAAAAGTCGTTAACAAACTTTTCGCTTGTTACATATAAGACCTTTTTATTTGAGTTTTGAACTATATAATTACCAATGGCCTGCATTAAATGTGTTTTACCAACTCCACTAGGTCCATATATAAACATTGGGTTATATATTTGTCCTGGTCTTTCAGCAACAGCTACTGCATTCATTTTTGCAAACTTGTTAGATTTTCCTATTATAAAATTATTAAATGTATATTTTGGATCAAGGTTATTTTCAAAATTTTCTACAGGAATACCTATTTTATCAGTATCAATAACAATATTATTTTCTAATTCATCTTCAGTTACATAATTAATAATAAAATTGGATTCAGTTATTTCATTAAATAAAGAAGTAACAATTTCATTATAAGCATCTTTCAAATGTTTTTTGTGTAAGGTCATAGGCACTAATATTTTAGCGGAATTATCTTTAATCTCTATGAGTTTAGTTTCTTCAAACCAAGTTTCATAATTAATTGGTTGTATTTCTTGCTTTATTTTATCAAGAAATTTATTCCATATAATATTATAGTCCATAAAACCACCCCACAGTCTTGTCTAATCACATTTTACATTATTTTTTAAGAAATTCCAATAGAAAAAAACAAAAAAAACGTTGAAAATAAAAGAAAAAACTGGGAAATATTTTATTTTATTTTAATATTAATAGAAATTTAATAAAAATAATAAGTAATCGTGTGGAAAACAAAGATAGATATTATAATATATTCTTTAATTTTTCCACAAATTTGGTGGAAAAAAAGATTTATATATTTTTAAAATAAGTATTCCACAAAAAAAGTTGAAAACTATAAAAATATATTAATTATTAACGTGTTTTTTCCCACATATTTACAAAAAATAATGTTAATAATGAAAAATCCACATATTTTCCACAAAAGGAAGAAAAAGGTTTGACAAAAAAAGCAATTATATATATAATTAATGGTGCAACCAAATATTAAATTAAAAGTTCAGGAGGTGTTACAATGAAAAGAACATATCAACCAAATACAAGAAAAAGAAGTAAAAAAATAGGATTCTTAGCACGTGCTAAATCTTCAATAATCAAAAGAAGAAGAAGAAAAGGACGTAAAGTTTTATCTCATTAGTAATTACCACTTTATAAGTGGTTTTTTAGTTGGATGGTGAAATATGAAAAAAGTTAATATTTTAAAGAATAATAGAGATTTTGATAGGATTATAAAAAATAATATAGCATATAAAAGTAAAAGTACTTATATATATATAGAAAGAACAGCTGAAGAAAACTATCATTTTGGTTTTTCAGTAAGCAAAAAGATAGGAAATGCTGTTACTAGAAACTTATATAAAAGAAGACTTAAAAATATTGCTGATAAAAATATCTATCAAAATCATTTTAATTGTATTATAATACTTAAGAAGAGTGTATTATCTATTTCATATTTAGAACTTGAAAAAGAGCTAATTGAAGCTTTTAAAAACTTGAAAATAATAAAGGAGTAATATAATGAAAAAAAAGAAAATATTAATTATTACTTTACTTTTATGTGTATTTACTTTAACAGGATGTACATCATATCTTAAAGATGATAATAAAAAAATAGTAAAGAATGACTCAACCGGACAAAATTTAGTAGAAAATATCTTATGTCAGCCGATTTCTGATGATACACTAGTAAAGTATCAAGAATTTAATAAGGATATAACGGAGTTACCAAAATGTAGCGAGTTTAAAGTAAGCAGTGGCGGCTATGAAGGAATTTGGACATCAATTTTTGTTAAACCACTTGCTTGGTTAATATTAAAAATTGGATATTTTGTTAAGAATTTTGGTCTAGCTATTATTTTAGTTACGTTAATGATAAGAACGGTAATGATTCCATTCACTAAAAAAGCAGCATTGCAATCAGAAAATTTAAAAAAAGTGCAACCAGAATTAACTAAATTAGAAAAGAAATATAAGGATAAGACAGATCAAGACAGCATGATGCAAAAAAGTCAAGAAATGCTAATTCTTTATAAGAAATACAACATTAACCCAATGTCGGGTTGTTTATTTTCATTTATACAGTTACCATTATTTATGGCTTTCTATGAAGCACTTTATAGATTACCAGCTGTATTTGAAGGAAAATTTTTAGTTTTCGAATTAGGAGTTACTCCAATTTCAGCATTTTCAAATGGAAATTACTTTTATATAATACTTGTAATATTAGTATTTTTAGTTACTTTCTACTCATTTAAGCTTAATAGTGGCGCTGCTTTAGGTAAAGAGCAAGAAGCACAAATGAAACTTATGAGAAATATTACTCTAGTTATGATTGGAACAGCATCGTTTACTGTTTCAGCAGCAATAGCATTATATTGGATTACGAATTCAACATTTACAATTGTTCAAAATTTATATGTAAAAAGGAGTATTGCAAAATGATAGAAGTTATTGAAAAAGAAGGAAAAACTGAAGAAGAAGTTCTTTCAACTGTTAATTTAGAAGAAGTTCATTATAAAATTGAAGAAATTCCTGGGAAATTATTTAAAGGAAAAAAATATATAGTAAAATTAGTTGAAAAATCAGCTATTAGAAATTATATTAAAGAATTTATAAACAATTTTGGTTTGTCATTAGGTAAAAAAATAAATACAGAGATAAGATATAATGATGATTGTTATTTCGTAATGTTAATTTGTGATGATAATTCAATACTTATTGGTAAAGATGGAAGAACCTTAAATTCTATACAATTATTATTACATCAAACAATTAATAATAAAACAGGTTTTAATATCAGAATCAGTGTTGATGCAGCAAATTATAAATCTAATAAAGAGCAAAGACTTGAAAGAGAAATTAAATCAATAGCAAAAGAAATAATTAGTACAAAAATAGAAGTTAAATTAGATCCAATGAATTCTTATGAAAGAAGAATAGTTCATAATATCATAGGAAATTATAATGATTTAAAAAGTGAAAGTTTTGGAGAAGATCCAAATAGATATATTATAATAAGTTATAAAGAGGATTAAAAAATCTTCTTTTTTTTATTAAATTAGTGTATAATTAATCAATTAGGGAGGAATCTGTATGAATGAAGAAAAAAAATTAGAAAAATTATATAGTAAAATGAATGATGAATATATTGATATTGTTATAGATATTTTAAATAATGATGAATTTAAAAAGAGATTAAAATATAATCATCATGAAAATAGATCTGTTTACACCCATTCATTAATAGTTTCTTTTAATTCTTATAAAATAGCAAAATTATTAAAATTAGATTATGAAAGTGCAGCAATTGGAGGTTTACTTCATGATTTTTATTATGATGATTGGCAGAAAAGTCATAAAAAAGGATTAAAAAATATGCATGGTTTTGTACATGCATATGAAGCCCTTGAGAATTCCAGAAAAATATTTCCTGAATATATGACGGATAAGATAAGCGATATTATAGTTAAGCATATGTTTCCTTTAAATATAAGACCTCCAAAGTATATTGAAGGTTGGATTATTACATGTGTAGACAAAGTTGTTTCATTAGAAATATTTGCAACTCCTAAGCAATTATATAAATATGTAGGACTAGCTTTTATTTTTAATATATTTAAAATAAGATTAAAGTAGGTGAAATATGAATGATACTATAGCTGCTATTTCAACAGCATTAGGTGTAGGTGCAATATCTATAATAAGAATTAGTGGACCTGATGCAATAGAAATAGTAAACGGTATAACAAAAAGAAAAAAAATAATGGATGTTAATTCCAATACAATAAATTATGACCATATAGTTGATGGTGATAAAATAGTAGATGAAGTTTTGATAAGTGTAATGAGAGCACCAAAAACTTTTACTTGTGAAGATGTGGTAGAGATAAATGCACATGGTGGAGTTGCAACAACAAACTACATATTAAAACTATTGCTTAATAATGGATGTCGTTTATCAGAGCCAGGTGAATTTACAAAAAGAGCTTTTTTAAATGGTAGAATAGATTTAATGCAAGCTGAAAGTATTATGGATTTAATAAATTCTAAAACAGAGAAATCTCGTTCACTAGCGATAAATCAACTAGATGGAAAAGTTTCTAATATGATTAGAGATTTACGAGAGGATATAATTCAAATTGTTTCCAATATTGAAGTAAATATAGATTATCCAGAATATGAAGATATTGAAGTAGTAACAAATGAAAAATTATTACCTAGTTTAAATGTTCTAAGGAAAAAATTGGAGAAAATATTATCTGATAGCAAAGATGGAATTCTTATAAAAGATGGAATAAAGACATCTATTATTGGAAAACCAAATGTTGGAAAAAGTAGTTTGTTAAATAGATTAATAAATGAGGATAAAGCAATAGTAACTGACATTGAGGGTACTACTCGTGATATAGTAGAAGGAAAGATTTCTTTAGATGGGATTTTATTAAATATAATAGATACAGCTGGAATTAGAGAAACTGATAATATTGTAGAAAGCATAGGTGTAAAAAAAAGTTTAGAATTAATAGATAATTCTGATTTAATTCTCTATGTTTTAAGTAATAATGATAAGATTTCTGATAAAGAACTTGAAATATTAAAAAAATTAGATACCAAAAATTATATTATTGTAGTTAATAAGTGCGACTTAAGTAGCGAAATTAATATACCCGAAGGAATAGATAATGTAGTATATATAAGTGCCTTAGAGGATAAAGGAATAGAAGATTTAAAAAATAAAATAAAGGATTTATTTAATCTGGGAAATATAGAAACAGATAGTTTAACTTATTTATCAAATGCTAGAAGTATTTCCTTGATTGAAAAATCTTTTCTATCTTTAGATGAAGTAATTAAAGGAATAAATTTTAACATGCCTATCGATATGATAGAGTTAGATTTAAAAAGTGTATGGAACATTTTAGGAGAGATAATTGGTGAAACATATGAAGATGATTTAATTGATCAATTATTTAGTAGATTTTGTTTAGGTAAGTAAATGGAAGTGATAGAAATGAAATATGAAATTATAGTTGTTGGTGGTGGACATGCAGGTTGTGAGGCCTCATTAGCTGCTGCAAGAAAAGGACATAAAACCTTATTAATTACTGGTAACAAAAAGAATATTGCAGATATGCCATGTAATCCTTCAATTGGAGGAAGTGCAAAAGGAATTGTTGTTAGAGAAATTGATGCATTAGGTGGTCAAATGGGTAAATGTGCCGATGCAGGAAAAATTCAAATAAAGATGTTAAATAGTGCCAAAGGTCCTGCTGTGCAAGCTTTAAGAGCGCAAGCAGATAAAGTTACATATCCTAAACTAATGTTAGAACAATTGGAAAAGCAAGAGAACTTAACGATTTTAGAAGCTATGGTTGAAGATTTAATAGTAAAAGAACAAAAAGTTAAAGGTGTTATATTATCAGATAATGAAAAAATTTATAGTGATGTTGTTATTTTAACAACTGGTACTTATTTAAAAGCAGATATTATGGTTGGGGATACAAGAAGAAGAGAAGGTCCACATGGAGAAAAACCAAGTCAATACTTGAGTGATAATTTAAAAAAGTATGGACTTAAAATAATTAGATTAAAAACGGGTACACCACAAAGAATTGACAAAAATAGTATAGATTATTCAAAAGCAAAAGAAGAACTTGGAGACCAATGTAACATATTTTTTAGTTTTGATGATAATGAGGCATACGATTTTACTAAACAAGTTTCTTGTCATTTAATTTATACAACATCTGAAACTAAGAAAATAATTTTAGAAAATCTAAATAAAGCCAGTATGTATGGTGGTTTAGATGATATAACAGGAGTTGGACCAAGATATTGTCCATCAATTGAAGATAAAATAGTAAGATTTTGTGACAAAGAAAAACACCAATTATTCTTAGAACCAGAGAGTATTTATTACGATGATATATATATTCAAGGTTTTTCTACAAGTATGCCTCATGATGTTCAAGATTTAATGGTGCGTAGTTTGCCTGGTTTAGAAAATGCCAAAATATTAAAATATGCTTATGCTATTGAATATGATGCAGTCTACCCTACCCAAATGAAATTATCATTAGAGAGTAAAGTAATTGAGAACTTATTTACTGCAGGGCAAATAAATGGTACAAGTGGTTACGAAGAAGCTGCAGGACAAGGATTGATAGCCGGTATCAACGCCTCTTTAAAATTGGAAGGAAAAGAACCTTTAATTTTAAAAAGAAATGAAGCATATATAGGTGTATTA
Source organism: Bacillota bacterium (assembly GCA_023460995.1). Lineage (GTDB taxonomy): Bacteria > Bacillota_I > Bacilli_A > RF39 > UBA660 > RGIG4266. Next base: position 151,899 of record JAEWOE010000006.1, read on the forward strand.
ATAGATGATTTAGTAAACAAAGGTATAAGAGATCCATATCGTCTATTGACTTCAAGAGCAGAATATAGACTGTTACTTAGAAGTGATAATGCTGATATAAGGCTTAGAGAATATGGGTATAAATTAGGTCTAATAGATGAAAAAAAATATAACAAATTATTAGAGAAAAAGAAAAATATAGAATTATTAGAAAATGAATTAAAAGAAAATAAAATTACTCCTAAAGAAGAAGTAAATCAACACTTATCTAGTATGAATTCTGCTATTTTAAAAGATGGAATAAGTTTATATAATTTACTAAAAAGACCAGAAATAACAATTGAAGATATAGAAAAATTTTACACTATAAATTATGACAAAGAAGTTAAAGAGCAAGTTCAAATTAGTATAAAATATCAAGGATATATTGATAAGGCTATAAAAGAGGCAAGTAAAATGGTCGATTTAGATAGTAAAAAAATTCCAGAAGATATAGATTATTCAAAAATTCATAATTTAGCAAGTGAAGCTAAGCAAAAATTAAAGGAAGTTAAACCTGCATCAATTGGGCAAGCATTAAGAATAAGTGGAGTAAATCCATCGGATATATCAATTATTATGATTTATCTTAAGAAAGAGTATCACAATGACAGAAAATAATTTAGAGAAAGAGTTAACTAATTTAGGAATAGTAGTTACTCAAAAAATGTTGAAACAATTTAATAGGTATTATGAACTACTTGTTGAATGGAATGAAAAAATTAATTTAACTGCAATAACAGAGAAAAATGATGTTTATTTAAAGCATTTTTATGATTCTGCTACAATTGTAAAAGCAATAGATTTAAATAAAGAAACTACTTTATGTGATATTGGTACAGGGGCTGGTTTTCCAGGATTAGTTTTAAAAATATTATTTCCTAATTTAAAAGTAACTTTAATTGATGCTTTAGAAAAAAGAATTAAATTTTTAAATACTGTAATTGAAGAGTTAGATTTAAATGATATTGAAACTATTCACGCTAGGAGTGAAGAGTATGGTGTTAAAAATCGCGAAAAATATGATGTTGTAACAGCGAGAGCTGTAGCAAACTTACCAGTATTAATGGAGTATTGTGTACCTCTTGTTAATATAGGTAAATATTTCATACCTATGAGAGCAAACATTTCCCAGGAAATAAATTCTAGTCAAAAAGCAATTAAGGAATTGGGAATAAAACAGATAAAAATAGAAGAATTCTTATTGCCTTATGAAAACAGTAATAGAACAATTATAGTATATTTAAAGGAAAAACAAACAATAAAAAAATATCCTCGCAAAAATGCAGAAATTAAAAAGAAGCCATTATAGGCTCTTTTTATTTTTTTGGGAAATATTTCCCAAAAACCTCTTGTTTAAAACTTTTATTTATAGTATTATATAAATAGAGTATTTTAAGAATAGAGGTATAATATGGAATTTGAAAAAAGAGTTGTTGATCTTGATGTAAATGATGTATTGCCAAATAGATTCCAACCACGTATTAAATTTAACGAGGATTCGATTAATGAATTATGTGAATCTATAAAGGAACATGGCGTTATTCAACCTATTGTTGTTAGAGCAATGGGAGATAAATATGAAATAATTGCTGGTGAAAGAAGATATAAGGCGAGTTTACTAGCTGGAAAACAAACTATTCCTGCAGTAATAACAGAATTAAATGATAAAGATAGTGCTGAAGTAGCTTTAATAGAGAACGTTCAAAGAAAAGATTTAACTCCTATTGAGGAAGCAATTTCTTATAAAAAAATTCTAGACATGGGTTACTTAACTCAAGAAGAATTAGCTGTAAAATTAGGAAAAACGCAATCTACAGTAGCTAATAAGTTGCGATTATTAAATTTGGATGAGGAAGTTCAAGAAGCTGTACTAGAAGAAAAAATTTCTGAAAGACACGCGAGATCTTTACTTAAATTAGTAAATATGTCTGACCAAAGAAATATGTTAGAGAACATTATTCAAAATAGATTAACTGTAAGAAAAACAGACGAAGAGATTAGTAACTTTTTAAACTCAGATAAAGATAACAATTTATTAAATGTTGAACTAGAAGAGGATATTTCAAAAGATTATAATGAGCCAGATGAAGAAAAACAGAATCCTTTTAAAATTTCCCCTATTTCCGCTGGTACAATTCCTACATTTGATACTTCTAATGTTATAGATAATAAGAGTTTTAAAGATGAACCAATTGTTATAATTGATGATCCTGAACAATTACCTGTTATAAATGAAGATCAAGTTATAGTTGATCCAATGGAAGAGTTTAATCCATTTAAGTTAGAAAATAATAGTGTCACTCAGGCAGTAGAGACAAGTAATAATATTCCAAGTAATCCAATTGAGGATGTTAAAGAAGAAAAAATCGAAGGTGAAGAAATGAATGATTTTCCAAGCGAAAAACCAACAGAATTAAATCCAGGTTTTATGAATATTGATAAAATTGAATCTAATGCAAAAGATATAAATATAGCATCTGAAAAAGAACCAATAGATATAAATAGTCTACTTAAACCTTCTATCGTTGGTGGTGATACATTAAATATAGAACCAGAAAAGAGTGAACCAGTTGAAGAAATAAAAACAGGAAAATTCTTTGATTTACCTATGGAAGAAGAAAAAACAGAAGAAGCAAAAGTTGAATCAACAGAAAAGAATATTGCAACAGGAATAACAGATGCATTTAATTTTGATTTAGGTAATCAATTTCAAATGAGTACTCCAATAGAAGTTGATAATACTCCAATAACTTCCGTTAATGAAACAAATGTACCTAATCTTGAAAATAATGACATATTTAATTTTAATAATGATCAAATAAATACTCCTATTTTTAATAATAGTATACAAGAAGAAGTTAAAGCAAATCCAACAGATATACTTCCAGCATTTGATCAAGCAAACTTTTCTTCTGACGCAGTTGTTGTTCCAGAAACATTGCCAGAAACACTTGATACAAATCCAGTTATTCCATCATCAAATGATGAAAATATAATAGAAAGTATAAGTTTACCATTAATTAATGATAATACTTTTCTAAATACAAGTTTAGCATCAGCTCCTGAAGAAAACTTATTAACAGATTTAAGTGTTCCAACCTCTGCACCGGAAAGTGTTTTGGTAAATCCAAACATTCCAATTCTTGCAGAAGAAGATTTAACTAATAATTTAATTAATCCAAATTTTGACTTCAATATAAGTGCTCCAATTGAAAGAGAACAATTTGTTTCTGTACAACCAACTAACTCTGAACAAATGCCTATTCCAACAGCAATTGAAAATATCTCACCAAACAAGAGTATTTCAAATGCACTTGAAATAGTAAGAAATAATACAAAAGAATTAGAAAAATTGGGTTATATAGTTGATACAGAAGAATTTGATTTTGAAAATGTATATCAAGTTATAATAAAGATAGAAAAGTAAGAATACTTACTTTTTTTATTGTTATTAAAATATAAAGATGTTAAAATAATTTTGGTGATAAAAATGAATTTTAAATTAGTATCAAAGTATTCTCCAAGTGGTGATCAGCCACAAGCAATACAAAGATTAGTAAACAACATAAATGAAAAAAAGAAGTATCAAATATTATTAGGTGGCACAGGTACAGGAAAAACTTTTACGATTGCTAATGTTATAGCTGAAGTTAATAAACCAACTCTTGTTTTAGCACATAACAAAACTTTAGCAGGACAATTATATAGTGAACTTAAAGAACTTTTTCCTGAGAATCATGTAGAATATTTTGTATCTTACTATGATTATTTTCAACCAGAGGCATATGTAGCGAAAACAGACACATACATAGAAAAAGATTCTTCAATAAATGATGAAATTGATGAGTTAAGACATAGTGCAACAGCTGCATTACTAAACAATAAGGATGTTATTGTTGTTTCTTCTGTTTCTTGTATTTATGGAATAGGTGAAATAGAAGAATATCGTAATAAGTTATTAATAATATCAGTAAATCAGACAATTGATAGGAGCCAAGTAATAGAGCAACTTATTGATATGTTATATGAGCGCAATAATTTAGATTTAAAACGTGGTAGTTTTAGAGTAAAGGGAGATGTCTTAGAGATAATACCTGTAAGTCAACATGGAAAAGGATATAGAATCGAATTTTTTGGAGACGAAATAGATCGTATAAGTGAATTTGATACTTTAACAGGAACTATTATTCAGAATAAGAAAACTATAACTATATTCCCTGCTAGTCATTTTGTGACAAGTGAAGAAAAATTAAAGTTAGCAGTCATTAATATAAAGAAGGAACTAGAACAACAATTAGAAAAGTTTAAAAAAGATAATAAATTATTAGAATTCCAAAGGATTAATGAAAGAACAAACTATGATTTAGAAATGCTTAGTGAGACTGGCTTTTGTCGTGGTGTAGAAAATTATTCGAGACATCTCGCATTGAAAGAGTCAGGTGATACACCAACCACACTAATGGATTTCTTTGGTGACGATTATTTACTAGTTGTAGATGAATCGCATGTAACAATTCCACAAGTTAAAGCAATGTATAATGGAGATCAAGCTAGAAAAGGTGTTTTGGTTGATTATGGTTTTAGATTGCCAAGTGCAATGGACAATAGGCCTTTAAAGTTTGAAGAATTTGAAGAAAAAATAAATCAAGCTATATTTGTATCAGCAACTCCTGGAGATTATGAATTATCTAAAACAAATGAAATAACTGAACAAATTATAAGACCAACCGGCTTACTAGATCCAATTATTGAAGTAAGAAAAACTACAAATCAAATAGATGATTTAGTAAACGAAATAAATAATAAAACTAAAATTAATGAAAGAGTATTAATTACAACTTTAACTATTAGAATGGCTGAAGAACTTACAACTTATTTGAAAAAGCTTGATATTAAAGTTTCATATCTACATAGTGAAGTTAAAACTTTAGATAGATTAAAAATATTAAGAGATTTAAGATTAGGTAAATATGATGTATTGGTAGGAATTAATTTACTTAGAGAAGGATTAGATTTACCGGAAGTCAGTTTAGTTGCAATCATGGATGCTGATAAACAAGGATTTTTACGTAGTGAAAGAAGTTTAATACAAACAATCGGTAGAGCTGCTAGGAATTCAAACGGTAAAGTTATAATGTATGCTGATATAATAAGTGATTCTATGGAAAAAGCAATTAATGAGACGAATAGAAGAAGAAAAATACAAGAAGAATATAATAAAGAATATAATATTATTCCAACAACTATCATTAAGGAAATAAGAGACACAATAAGTAATATAGTTGAAATAGAAGATGAAAATAAATCTAAAAAAATAAGTAAAGCAGAAAAAGAAAAGATTAAAGTAAGATTAGAATCTGAAATGAGACAAGCAGCAAAAGATTTAGATTTTGAAAGAGCTATGGAATTAAGAGATATATTATTTGAGATGCAGGAAGAAAAATGAGATTTAAAAAAGTATATATTGAAATAACAAACATGTGTAACAAAAATTGTTTGTTTTGCTCTAAAAGTTTTAGGAAAAAAGAGGAAATGAATGTAACCAATTTTGAATTTATTCTAAATCAGGTTAAAGAATATACAGATTACATATATCTTCATGTTAAAGGAGAACCCCTACTTCATTCAAATTTTAATGAAATATTAACAATTTGTGATAAACATAATATGAAAGTTAATATAACAACAAATGGTTCCTGTTTACATATGCATCAAGAAAAAATAATTTGTCATGATTGTGTCAGACAAATAAATATAAGTACTCATTCAATATTAAGTCAAAAAGATATGTCAGAAATTATTGATGCAGTTGAGTATATGAAAAAACATAAAAATATATATTTTGTATATCGATATTGGACTTTAAAAGAAAATTATATTATCGAAGATAATCTAGTATTAAATGTAATTAAAAATTATTATAATCTATCAGAGCAAAAAGAAACAGAAATAAAAGAAAAAAAGAATATAAAAATAGATGAACTAACATATATTAATAAAGATATAGAATTTGAGTGGCCAACATTAGATAATAACACTAATAATGAAGGTTATTGTTATGGATTAAAAACACATATAGCCATATTGAGTAACGGAATAGTTGTTCCTTGTTGTTTGGATGCTGAAGGTGTAATTGAACTGGGAAATATTTTTAATACTCCATTGAAAGATATTTTAGATAATGAAAAAACACAAAAAATTATAAATGGTTTTAAAAATAACGTTAGATGTGAAGAATTATGCAAACATTGTTCTTTTAAAAAGTAAACAAAGAATTTAAAAAAAAGTTAAAATATGTTATACTATATATCATAGGAGATGAGCAGATGAAATTAATAATTAATGACAAAAAAGAAGTAAGGTTAAATCGTTTTATTGATTGGATAATATATATGATAGGCTATGCAATAGTATTAATTAGTGTATCATTAATATTTAAAAAAACTGTTCAATTTGATACCTCTTATTATGGATTCTGGTTTCTAATTACAGCAATAATGATTTATATATTAGGGAAAACAATTAAACCCCTTTTGGTATGGCTAACGCTTCCACTTACTGGTTTGACAATGGGATTGTTTTACCCATTCATTAATGTAATTATACTATATATAACAGATTTATTACTAGGTTCACATTTCGAGATAAGTGGAATTTTTATGGCCTTTATAGTGGCAGTTTTTATATCATTCGTAAATATTTTAATGCAGAAATGTATAATTGAACCAATAATAAGAAAGGAAATTTAATATGAACGGGGTTTTAATTGATTTAGGAATTATTACTATATATTGGTATTCCGTTTTTATTTTTTTAGCAATATTAATTGGTGGAAATATTGTTTTAAATGAAGCAAAAAGATTTAATATACCAGAAAATTTTATGTTAAATTTATTTTTTTGGATTATCCCTACTGCTTTAATAGGAGCAAGGATATATTATGTTATTTTTAATTGGTCATTATACGCAGCCGATATTCCTAGTATATTTAAAGTATGGGAAGGCGGTCTAGCTATTCATGGAGCAATAATTGCTGGATTAATATTTACTGTTGTATATACACAGAGATATAAGGTAAACACCCTATTTATACTGGATTTTATAGTAGTTGGATTAATTATTGGTCAAACTATAGGAAGATGGGGAAATTTCTTTAACGGTGAAGCTCATGGTGGAATAGTTGCATATGAAACATTGAAGAAATTTTTTATTCCTGATTTCATAATAAATGGTATGAAAATAGATGGAGTTTATTATCAACCCACTTTTTTATATGAATCACTATGGTGTTTAATTGGCTTTATTTTAATATTAATAATAAGAAGATTAAAATATATTAAAATTGGTCAAGTGACATGCAGTTATTTAATATGGTATGGTGTTGGTAGATTTTTTATAGAGATGTTGAGAACAGATAGTCTTATGTTAGGAAACTTAAGAGCAGCGCAATTAGTATCTGTATTAATGATATTAACAGGTATCGTTGGAGTTATTGTTCTTGGACGAGGTTCTAAATTTAATAATCAATATAATGATGTAACTAATATTGATGATGTTAAGTTCTAAAAGAGTAATATACTCTTTTTTTTAATTATGTTATAATTAAACTAGGTGGTATTATGAAAATAAAAAAGGGTTTTACTTTAGTAGAATTACTAACTGTTATAACATTGATAGGCATTTTAGGACTAATAACTATTCCTATAATAAGTAATTCAATAAAAACAGCAAGAAAAAAAGCATTCAAAGAAACATTAAGTGCTATAGTTGAAGCAGCAAAAATATATAATGCAGATACTGATTATTTAGAATTGACTGACGAAACAGGTATAGATATATTAAGTCAAAAATTAAAGTATGAAAATAAAAGTGAGATTTCTGGTGGAGAAATATATTACAAGGCAGGTAAATATTATCTTTATGATGTAAAATCAAAATATTATTGTGCTAGTGGGTTTATTGAAGAAATACAGATAGATGATATAGACTCAGACGAGTGTCTTGGCATAGGAAATAATTAGATAATTAATAGTATTTAATATTGTTATTGAAAATATAATATTTTATAAAAATAGGTACTTATTATAAGTACTTTTTTTTATGAACTTAGTGTAGTATAATGTATATGGTGATTTTATGAATAAAAAAGTTGTAATATTAGGTGGTGGTACTGGTTTATCATCATTATTAAGAGGATTAAAACAATATCCATTAGAGATAACTGCTGTAGTATCAGTATGTGATGATGGAAAAAGTACAGGGCGACTTAGAGAAGAATTCAATACCCCTGCGGTTGGTGATATTAGGAAAGTAATAGTCTCATTATCAGAAACAGAACCTTTAGTTGAAGAATTACTCGATTATAGATTTAATACAAATAGTGATTTAAACGGTCATGCTGTTGGTAATTTATTGTTAACAGCTATGGCTAACATAACTGGCAATATGTCAGATGGTATAGAGTCTTTAAGTAAAGTCCTTAATTTAAAAGGTAGAGTTTTGCCTTTAACAGAAGATAATGTAATTTTGATGGGGCGTATGGAAGATGGAAGCATTATAGAAGGTGAACATCATATTACTGAAAGTCCTAAAAAAATAAAGGATGTTTATTATAAAACAAAGCCTGTTGTATGTGATGCTGTATTAAAGTCAATACGCGAAGCAGATTGTATTATTTTAAGTATGGGAAGTTTATTTACTAGTATTCTTCCTAATCTGATTTGTAAGGATGTAATTAAGGAAATAGATAAAAGTACTGCTAAAATAATGTATGTTTGCAATATGATGACTCAACCTGGTGAAACAGATAATTTTAAAGTAAGTGATCATGTTAAATTACTAAATAGATATTTAGGAAAAAGAAAAATTGAAACAGTCATCGCAAATAGTGGTCAAATAGAAAAAAATATAATAGAAAAATATGCTACCTTAGAACAAAAAGATCAAGTAATACTTGATAAGGAAAATGTTAAAAAATTAAAAGTCAAAGTCATAAAAGATGATTTTGTTTCAATGGAAAATGAAATTATTAGACATGATACACTAAAACTAGCTTTTTATATTTTTTCAACTTTGATAAGGGAATAATATGTCATTTACAAGTATAGTAAAAAATGAAGTTAGTAAAATTGATTCGCTAGAGGCTGAAAATATTGCAGAATTGTCCGCAATAATTCATAATAGTGAAATATCAAATAAGCAAATTAAACTTTATACAGAAAATGCTAGTGTAGCAAGAAGAATATATAAATTAATTAAAGATTTATTTAATGAATATGCCAAAATAACTATTAGAAAAGGATATAACTATAATAAAAATTTGATATATATTTTAGAAATAAATAATGGAGTTTTAGACATTTTAAAGTCACTAGCTATATATAATGATGATAAAATTTTTGAAATTCCTAATGAATATATAATTGATGATATGGATACAATGCGTGCTTATTTGAGAGGTTTATTTATTATATCAGGAAGTATAAATGATCCAAAAAAATCAAGATATCATTTGGAGTTCCTTTTTAATAATGAAAGATACGCAAATTTTGTTGTCAAAAATTTAAATGAGTTCTATTTAAATAGTAAGTATATAAAAAGAGATAATAAGTATATGGTATATATAAAAGAAGCAGAAAAAATTGGTGACTTTTTAAGAATAATAAATGCTCCAAATGCTGTTATGTATTATGAAGATATTAGAATCTATCGTGATCACAAAAATATGACAAATAGATTAAACAATATGGAACAAGCCAATGTTGATAAAACAGTTGAGGCAGCAACAAAACAAGTTGAAGATATAGAAAAAATTGTTTCATATGGGGGCTTAGATTTACTTGATGATAAGGAAAAAGTAGTGGCTGAATATAGACTTAAGTATAATGATGTATCTCTTCATGAATTAAGTGAGATAATAACATACGAAACAAATGTTCCGATTTCAAAATCAGGAGTAAATCATAGGATTAAAAAAATTCAAGATTTAGCAAGAAAAATACGAGAAAAAGAAAATATATAGTTATGTTTTCTTTTTTTAGTAAAGACAATAACCTATTTTTATAGTATAATATAAACAGAGGTGAAAGCATGAATGTTATATTTATTAAAGATTTAAAAGGACAAGGTAAAACAGGTGAATTAAAAACTGTTAAAGATGGATATGGAATGAATTATTTAATAAAAAATGGTTATGCAATAGCAGCCACAGATAGCAATAAAAAGCATTTAGAAACAGTAAATTTAAAAAAAGAATTAGAAGAACAAGAAAAAATAAAGGAATGTGAAGAAATAAAGAAACAACTAGAGAAAATGACTTTGGTTTTTGGTGTTAAAACTGGTAAAATGGATAGAGTTTTTGGCGCAATTAGCTCTAAACAAATAGTAACAGAGTTAAAGAAAAAAGGAATAGATATAGACAAAAAAGCAATTAATACAGATACTACTATATCTTCTTTAGGAACACATGAAATTAAGATAGAACTACATAAAAAGGTATTAGCCACATTAAAAATAATTGTAAAAAAAGAGAGCTAGGTGATTATAATGGCTGAAAGAGTAATGCCACACAATATAGATGCTGAACAAGCAGTTTTAGGTTCAATGTTTTTATCAAAGTATGCTGCTCAAAAATGTGTAGAAAATTTAAGTGGTGATTTATTTTATTTAGAAGCACACGATAAAATATTTTCTACAATTAGTAATTTAATTGAAATAAGTAAACCTATTGATATTACAACTGTTACTGAAGAGTTAGAAAAAAAGAAATGGTTGAAAATTATTGGTGGTGTTACTTATTTAACAGAGTTAGTTAACTCTGTGCCTAGTGCATCAAATGTAGATGAATATATAAAAATAGTTAATGAAAAAGCTGTTCTTAGAAGATTAATAGAAGAATCTTCTAAGATAGCTACAGAAGCCTATGAAGCATCAGAATCATTGAATGAAATTTTAGATAGCGCAGAAAAAAGCATTTTAAATGTTGTTAAGACAAGAAAAGGATCAGAATTTAGAAGTATTCAAGAAGTATTATTCAAAACACAATCTGATTTAGAAAAATTAGCCCAAAATAAAGGCTCAATTACAGGTGTATCAACTGGTTTTGCTGAAATTGATAAAATAACATCTGGATTACATGCTAATGAATTAATAATTGTTGCTGCCAGACCAGCGATGGGAAAAACGGCATTTGCTTTAAATATGGCAACTAATATTGCTAAAAATCAAGATAAAGCAGTTGCTTTATTTAATATGGAAATGGGTGCTGAGCAGTTAGCGATGCGTATGCTAGCTTCTGAAGGTCACATAGATCAAAATAAGTTAAAGCGCGGTTTTTTAGAACATACTGATTGGAAAAAGATTAATGAAGCAATAAGTAGATTGGCTGATACAAAACTATATATAGATGATACTCCTGGTATGACTATGTCTGAAATAAAAGCTAAATGTCGTCGATTAGCAAGTCAAAAAGATGGATTAGGTATCATAATAATTGACTACTTAACTCTTATTCAAGGATCTACAAAATACTTAGGAAATAGACAACAAGAAGTTTCGGAAATATCTCGTTCTTTGAAAACCCTAGCTATGGAATTAGAAGTTCCAGTAGTAGCTTTGGCTCAATTATCTCGTAGCGTTGAAGGTCGTGAAGACAAAAGACCAATGCTTAGCGATTTAAGAGAGTCCGGTTCAATTGAACAAGATGCCGATATAGTAGCATTCTTATATAGAGATGATTATTATAATAAGCAGGCCAGTGAAGAAAGTCAGGTAAGTGAGAGTGAATTCATTATAGCAAAACATCGTAATGGACCAACAAAAACTATACCACTTAAATTTACACGTAACACAAGTACTTTTGATGACTACATAGATAAAGAAATAGAAAATGGGTGATGTATGAAAAATTTCACAAAATGGCTATTTGTAATAATATTAAGCTCAATTGTATTTTTACTGGGATTTAACACGAAGACTAGTTTAGAACCAAAATATTTATATCAAGTATATTTAGATGATCAAGTTCTTGGAGTTATTGATTCTAAAAAGGAACTTGAAAACTATATTGATAAGCAAGGTTCTACGATTAAAGAAAAATATAATGTAGATAAAGTATATGCTCCAGATGGCTTAGATATAAGAAAAATAATAACATATAATAACCATGTGGATAAAGTAGAAGATGTATATGATAAATTAGCAACTTTAAAACCATTTACTATAAAAGGTTATCAGTTTGATATAAAAAAAGAAGTTGAAACTGATGATGGAGAAATGGTAACAAAAAATACACTAGTTTATGTTACTGATGAATCTACTTTCAAAACAGCAATAGAAAAAACAATAATGTCTTTTATTAGTGAAGATGTATATAAAGCATATAAAAATGGTACTCAAGTAACAATAAAGGATACAGGTTTATATTATAATGATATATATATTAGTAATGATATAACTAGAAAAGAAACAAATATATCTGTGAATGAAAAAATATATGTAGATACTGAGGAATTAACACAATATATTTTATTTTCAACTAATGATAATTCTAAGCAATACATTGTCCAAACTGGCGATACAATTGAATCTGTAGCAAATGCTAATAAAATAAGTGTTCAGGAATTTTTAATATCAAATCCTGAATTTACATCAAAAGATAATATTTTATTTTCTGGTCAAGTTGTATCCGTTGCGTATGCTAATCCTATAGTTGAAGTAATGGCTGATGTAACAAAGATTGAAGATCAAACAACATATTTCACTGTTCAAGAACAATCTTCTAGTGATATAATTCTAGGAGATGAAAAGGTAATTCAAAATGGTGAAAATGGAGTAAGTAGAGTTACTCAAAATATTAGATATAAAAATGGCTTTATTGAAAAAGCAGAAGTTTCTCAACAGGTTGAAATTAAGCCGGCAACTTCAAAAATAGTTCTTATAGGTACTAAATATGTTTCAGGTGTTGGTGGTAATTATTGGACATGGCCTACAAGTAGTTATAGTATCTCCTCACCATTTGGATGGAGATCTTATGAATTCCATACAGGTCTAGATATATATAATTATTATGGTGCTCCAATATATGCTGCTAATAACGGTGTAGTAACACAAGCTGGCTGGTATGGTACATATGGTATTTTTGTAGGAATAAATCATAATAATGGTTATGCAACAGGATATGGGCATATGTCTTATCTTGCTGAAGGTATACGTGTTGGATCAGTTGTTGAAAGAGGACAAATAATTGGTTATATAGGTGCTACGGGTGTAGCAACAGGACCACATGTGCATTTTGAAATCTTTTATGGAGCAAGTCATCCAGGTTATAATTATAGCAAAAGTACTGGATATCCATTCATTAATCCACAGTATATGTACTAATGAAGTTTTGTATTTTATCAAGTGGTTCAAAAGGAAATTGTACTTATATCGAAATAGGAAATCATAAGTTCTTAATAGATGTAGGTACTAATTTCCTTTATACTTCTACTAAACTAAATGAAATAGGTGTGGATCCTAAAGAAATAGAAGCTGTGTTTATAACTCATATACATGAAGACCATATTGCAGGATTAAAAAGATTTATTAAAATGGTTAATCCGCAAGTATATTTAACCAAAAAAATATACGATAATTTTCCTATACAATTAGAAAAATGGGAATTTCTAGAAAGTAATCTATCTATTGAAAATATATTTATTGATTCAATAAAGTTATCGCATGACACACCAGAATGTAAAGGATATATATTTGAATATGAAGGAAAACAATTAGTATATATAACAGATACTGGATATATTAATGTTAAATATCATCAAAAATTATATAATAAAACAGCATACATCATAGAGAGTAATCATGATGTTGATATGCTAATGAATTCTAAAAGATTTAGACCTTTAAAAATGAGGATACTTGGTGATGAAGGTCATATATCTAATAAAGACTGTGCATATTACTTATCAAAATTTGTTGGTGATAATACTAAATTGATTATTCTAGCCCATCTTAGTGAAGAAGCTAATACCCCTACTATTGCTTTTGAAACTGTAAAAAAAGAGATTCTTAACAAAGAAATTATTATAGCAAAACAAAACGAAAGAATTGAGCTGATAGAATTATGATAAAAATTGTTTGTGTTGGAAAAATAAAAGAAAAATTCTTTCGCGATGCAATTGCTGAGTACCAAAAAAGACTGACAAGGTATACAAGAGTTGAAATAGTTGAACTTTGTGATTTTGACTTTGATAATAAAGATATTGTATTAGAAAAGGAAAAGGAAAGCATTCTAAAAGTTTTAAGTGATAAAGAATACATAATAACTTTAGAAATTGAAGGAAAGCAAATGACCAGTTTTGATTTTTCAAGAAAAATCGATAATATTTTTTTAGAAAATTCAAATATAACATTTATCATTGGTGGATCTTATGGCTTACATAGTGATATAAAAAAAAGAAGCAATTTAAGTTTATCCTTTTCTTCCTTAACTTTCCCCCATCAACTTTTTAGAATAATATTACTAGAGCAGATATATAGAGCTTTTAAAATTCAAAAAAATGAAAGTTATCATAAATAATGTATAAAAAGAATAAAACCATCCACTATCTAATAGGAGATGGTTTTTTTGAAATCATTATATATAATTTTATTTTTATGTTTATTATACTCACTATTTGGAAGTATGAATCAGGAAAAAATAGTAATTCCTGACAATGCAATAAGATTTAGAGTAATAGCAAGTAGCAATTCAGAACCTGATCAAAAATTAAAAATGAAAGTTAAGTTAGCAATAGAAAAAAAGCTATCTGTAATTTTAAAAGATGTTGAAAGTATTGATTCAGTTAACAACGTGATTTTAAATAATTTGAAATCATTAGAAAGCGATGTTATAAATGTTCTTAAAGAAGAAAATAGTATAGAAACGTTTAAGATAAATTTTGGAAACAATTATTTCCCAGAAAAAGAGTACAATGGAATTAAGTATAACGAAGGTGGTTATAATTCTCTAACTATTACTTTAGGAAACGGTCTTGGAGCTAATTGGTGGTGTATTTTATTTCCTCCCCTATGCTTACTTGATGAACAAAATTATGCAGAAACTGAATATAGATTTTTTGTAAAAGAAGTTTTAAATGATTATATAAAATAGTTATTAATCACAAATAGTCAAAAGAATAATATAATACATTGACATTGATAACACTATTTTATTTGCCTTTTGTTATAAAAAAATATATAATTAATATGGTGATAAAATGTTTAATAGAAAAAATAACTCAATTTTAGTTAATATGGGAGAAATGCTTGTAAAGGCAAAAAAAGGAAAATATGCAGTTGTCCACTTTAATATAAACAATTTGGAATGGGCAAAATATATATTAGAAGAGTGTCAAGACTTAAAAGCACCTATTATTCTTGGGGTTAGTGAAGGAGCCGCAAAATATATGGGTGGATATAATGTTATTGTTGGAATGGTAAAGGGATTAATAAAAGATTTAAAAATAACTATCCCAGTTGCCCTTCATCTTGATCATGGGAGTTCAATTGAAGCTTGTGGTAAGGCATTAGAAGCTGGATTTAGTTCAGTAATGATAGATGCTTCTAAGTATCCTCTTGCAGATAATATAAATATAACAAAAACAGTAGTAGCGATGGCAAAAAAGTACGGTGCTAGTGTTGAAGCAGAAATCGGGCATATTGGTGGAAGTGAAGATGGTAATGCTAGTGAAGTATTGTATGCAAGAACAGAAGATTGCATACAATTGGTTCGAAAAACAAATATTACTGCCTTAGCGCCTGCTTTAGGTAGCGTACATGGATTATATAAAGGTGAACCAAATCTTGACTTTACTAGAATGTTAGAAATCGGAACAAAAACAGATTTGCCTTTGGTTTTGCATGGTGGAACAGGTATTCCAGATGATAAATTACTACAAGCCATTGAATGTGGTGTAAGTAAAATAAATTTTAATACAGAATTACAAATTGCTTGGAAAAGATTTGTAGATAACTTTATTTCCCAAAATCCAAATGAATATGATCCACGAAAAGTGATTGGATCTGGTGAAAGGGCAATAAAAGCTGTCGTTAGAACTAAAGTTTCATTACTAAGATCAGATAACAAAGCATAGCGTGGAGGTGCTGTATGAAACAAATTAGAATTGAAGGAAGCAGATTATTAACTGGAGCGATAAGTGTCAGTGGTGCAAAAAATAGCGCTGTTGCATTAGTGCCAGCATCACTTCTTTCAGATGACATAATAAAAATCGATAATATTCCAAATATTTCAGATATAGAGGCTTTAAACGAAATATTAAGTTATCTAGGAGCAAAAGTATCTAGAGATAATAATTTGATGATAATAGATTCAAGTAGTATCACAAACAAAGAAATTCCAGAGAGTATTTCAAAAAAATTACGTGCTTCTTACTATTTTATGTCAGCTTTATTAGGAAAGTATAAACATGTAGAAATGTATTTTCCAGGTGGTTGCTCTATTGGCGCAAGACCTATTGATCAAACATTAAAGGGTTTTAAAGCATTAGGTGCTACTGTTATAGAAGAAGGAAATAAATTTATAATAGATGCAAAAGAATTGACAGGTGGTCATGTTTATTTAGATATGCCAAGTGTTGGTGCAACCATTAATACAATTTTAGTTGCAGTAAAAGCTAAAGGACAGACAATAATAGAAAATGCTGCAAAAGAACCAGAAATTGTTAATGTTGCTACATTTTTAAATAATATGGGTGCTAAAATAAGTGGTGCTGGAACTAGTAAAATTAGTATTGTTGGTGTAGAAAAATTAGGTAAATGTTATACAGAAGTTATTCCTGATAGAATAGAAGCTGGAACATACATAATTGCTGGGGCATTAGCTGGTAAGAATTTAAAAGTTAGCAATATAATTCCTGGGCATGTTGAAATGTTAATAATGAAATTAAAGGAAATGGGTGCTAATATTGAAGTTGGTGAAGACTATGTAGTTTTATCCCAAAGTGATAGCTTAAAAGCTGTTAATGTTAAGACTTTAGGTTATCCTGGATTTGCAACTGATTTGCAACAACCTCTAACAGTTTTATTAACACAATGTAGTGGTTTATCATTATTAGAAGAAACAATATATGAGAATAGATTTCAAAATGTACCCTATTTGAATGAAATGGGCGCGGATATTGAAATTATCGATAAGAAAATAAAAATTAAAGGCCCAACAAAGTTACATGGTGCAACTGTTAAAGCAACTGATTTAAGAGCTGGAGCATGTCTAATATTAGCAGCTTTAGTAGCTGAAGGTGAAACAGTAGTTACTGATATAGAACACGTTCTTCGTGGATATGAAAATATTGTTGAAAAGTTGACCAATGTTGGTGCTAAATTAAAAATAGAAGAAATATAATTAAGTAGAGTTATCTCTACTTTTTTATTTGGGGTGAATATGAAAAAAATAATTATTCTGTTTCTAATAACTATCTTTATATTTCTTATATACAATCTTACTAGAGATAGTAAAATATACTATTTGAATATTGGTGATGGCATTGCACTAGGTAAAAATAAAATTGATCAAAATATAGGTTATGATAAAATTATAATTAAATATTTGAAAGAAAATAACAAGTTTGAAAAATATAATAATACTTATACTAATATTAATTATAGAACAACTGATTTAATAACTATGATTAAAAATAATGAATTGTATAACAATACAACTATACAAAATGATTTAATCAAAGCTGACATAATAACAATTTCCTTGGGAATCAATGATCTACTTCCATATGGAAAAAATTCAATAATATTAAGTAATGAAGAAATTTATGAATTAGCGTCTGATTTTGACCAATTGTTTTCTATATTAAGAGAAAATTCAAAAGAAAAAATTTACTTTATTGGTATCTATAATCCAAATTTGGGAAATAAATATAATAATATGATTAATGGTCTAAACAGCATTTTAAAGCAAAAATCTATTAAGTATGAAATAACTTATATTGATATATTTAATGATATGTTAGAACAAGATAATTTAGAGTTAAACTCTATTTTCCCTACAGAAGTAGGTTATAAATTAATATCTGATAAAATAATTGAATTATTAGACTAAAATGATATAATTAGATTGGAGGTGCATTATGTATAATAAATTATTTGCAAAAGTTTTTGGTTGGATGTTTATTGGACTGATGATTACTTTTTCTACTGCTTATTATGTATCAAATAGTGAAACAATGATTCAGAATATTTTTTCAACAAGTTTATATTGGATAATTTTTATTCTAGAGTTTGCTCTTGTTGTATTTTTAAGTTCAAGAGCAATGAAGATGCAATATAGTACTGCAGCAATAGTATTTTGTTTATATTCTTTTGTTACGGGTTTAACCTTTTCAGTATTCTTCTTAATGTTTACTATGGAAAGTATTTTATTTATATTTGCTTTAACTGCTATAATATTTGGTATATTTTCCTTATTAGGTTTTTTAACTAATATTGACCTTTCAAAATATTCAACAATTCTTTTTATGGGATTAATTGGAATAATAATAGCTTCATTAGTTAATATTTTTATAGGAAATACGACTTTAGAATTAATTATATCATGGGTCACTGTTGGATTATTTGTTGGAATGACCGCATATGATGTTCAAAAAATTAAAAGATTGTTAGATTATGGAGTTAATCAAAATAATATGGCAATTGTGGGTGCACTTGAATTATATTTAGACTTCATTAACATATTTATAAGTTTATTAAGAATATTTGGAAATTCAAAAGATTAGTGTTGACTTTTGCAAGATAATATTGTTATAATATAAAAGCAAAATTACTATGACTATTATTAGTTATGGCGGAAGGAGAACAGAATATGAAGAAGAATATTCATCCAAATTATGTTGAAACAAAAGTAACATGTGCTTGTGGAAATGCTTTTACAGTTAAATCTAACAAACCTGAATTACACGTTGAAGTTTGTGATCAATGTCATCCATTCTTTACTGGTAAACAAGGTACTGCAACTAAAACAGGACGTGTTGAAAAGTTCAATCGTAAATATGGAATTAATTCAGAAAAATAATATAGCAATATATTATTTTTTTTATCTTATTATGCTATAATGTATACTATACAGGGTGGTAAAAATGAATGATATAGATAAGAATATAACAAAATACTTATTAATAACTTTAGCTACTTTAATAATAATAATGATTATGTATCCTGTTTATAAAATAACAACAAAAGAAAAAAACAAAAATTCTTTTGAAGATACTATCAATAATATAATAGCAACCGCTAAAGAATATTATACTAATAATACTATTTTTGAAGATGACTATGCCGTATTTACAATTAAAGATGGAAAAATAATTGAAGAAGGTTTAAATTATTTTGGTCAATTACCAAAGTCTGGATCTATTTTAATAAATAGTTCTGGTGATATACAAATAATAGCAAATGATGACAACTGGTGTGCCACTAAAAGATATACAGATAACTCTTTTAATATTGAAGAGTATTCAAATAACTGTGGAGTAATAAAGTCTACAAAGTTGGGAAATATTAATGTTGCTCTTTCTAATAATGCAGATGGTCTATATCAGGAAGGACAAACTTTTTATTATCGCGGTTCAAATCCTAGTAATTATATAGAAATAAATAATATATTATTTAGAATATTATCAATAGATGAAAATGGTAATTTGAAGTTGGTTTCAAATGATGTATTATTTAGTAGAGCTTGGAATTTAAAATCTCTTACTAATAATAATTATGATATTTTAGATGAAGATAATCTAGCTTACTATTTAAATTACTTAGATATCTCCAATGAATCATTTGACAAGCTTAGACAAAATACTGATGTTTTTGAATATAGTTGGGATAATTTTCAGTTTGATTATACACACGATATGAATCATGAATCATTTGACAATGAAAAGAATAGGAAAAACATTATGGCCGTTGTTGGTTTAATTTCAGTTCCTGAGTACGCTAGGGCTTCATTAAATGAGGACTGTAGTATTAATATTTTACGTAATGAGAGTTGTGGAAAAAATAATTATCTTAGTATAGACGAAAAATTTTTTACTATGTCTACTAGTAGTGATTCTGTTTGGGCTGTAAGTAACAATGGTAAATTATTTGAGACTAGTCTTAATATTTCCCAAGGTATTAGGCCTGTAATTGTTATAAGTAAAACTATTGATTTAAAAGGAAAAGGAACAATTGATAATCCTTATAAAATAAACAAATAAAAGATCTAAGCGTAATTAACGTCTTAGATCTTTTATTTATAAAGCATAGTAACAGCTGACTTAATAACGCTTTTACACTTTTGTAAATAAAAATGTCCAATTTGTTCAAAATATAATTTTACATATTGTCAAAGAAAAAAGGGGTGCTATAATTAAACTAGAGGAGGACAGATAGATTGGTAAAATGAAATATCATATTTATTCAAACTGTGAGTAGATTAAATATGAGGTATTTATTAATACGTCAAGACCAGATGGTACGGGTTAATAAATGTAGTTATTAACAAGTAATATAAAATTTAAAATCTTATTATTTTTGTCAAGACCAAATGGTACGAACTTAATAATTTAATTTAAATTTAAATAGAAAATAAGATGATAATAACAAATTATGCTATGTTATATCTTTATTAATTTCATTTAAATTACATATAACGACTTCTATATGTATTATTGAATTTTATATTTACAAGTAATATCTATTTCATTGTTAATACTATATTTGATAAATAATTATATTACAATTGGGTAGTAATATAAGTAATTCATTTGGGCATGAATTACATGACTAAAATATAGTGTAAATAAGTATTTTAGTAAGAATAAAACTTTAGAGTTATAAGATGTTATGCTTAAAGATAAATTTAAAACTTAAAATACACTTTATAATAAGAAAATTAGATATCTAAATACTAGATTGGTATTAGGTGTAATTTAATATATATCTTGAATTCCAAATAAATGTAAGAATAATATGAGAAAAAGGGAAAAGTAGAAATTTATATATTAAATTAAAAACGTTATTAATTAATCCTTTGCGTTTAATTAACTTTTAATTCCAAATAAATGTAAGAATAATATGAGAAAAAGGGAAAAGTAGAAATTTTAATTAAACCTTGAGAATAATTATATAAAATTTTAAGAATCAAAAAGAATATAAAGAATATTTAGGAGGAATAAATATATGAAGTCTAATGTTGGATATAGTACATTAGAATCTGCTTTTGAGGCAGGTAAAGAAACTGCTGAAAAGGCGATGCAAGGCTTAAAAGGTTCTAAAGTCGGTATGTTATTTACATCAGTTGATTATAATCAAACTGATGTAATGAAAGGTATAAAATCAGTAGTTGGTGATACTCCTATAGTAGGTTGTACATCTTCAGGAGCAATTATAGTTCCTGATGGTGTCATAACTTCTGAACATGGTTTTGCCGGTATGCTATTACTAGATGATGAAAGTATGGTAGTAGGTGCAGCTGGTAGCTCTTTAAAAAATGGTGATGCTCGTGAAACTGGGCGTATGGTGGCTATGGAAGCTCTTGATAGAGCTGGATTAGATTATGCTCCATCATATTATTACATGGTTGCATCTCCAAAAGAAGAAGAATACTATGTAAAAGGTATTCAAGATGTTATTGGTGATGTTCCATTCTTTGGAGGAAGTGCAGCAGATAATAAAATATCTGGTGATTGGTCAATATTTTGTGATGGAACTTCATTCTCTGATGGTGTTGCAGTAATATTTTTCTATACAGACAAACCAATAGAAACAGTTTATACAGGTGCTTATCATGAATCTAAAAATGTAGGTATAATTACAAAAATAGATGGTGATAGAAAATTAGTTGAAATCGATGGCGTTCCAGCACTTAAAAAATATGCTGAATGGACAAATAAAAAACCTGAAGAATTAATGGGAATGGATTTGTTAGTCGCAAGTATCACTGCTCCTCTTGGAGTAAAAGATACAATTGGAGACTTAATTGCAATTCGTCATCCTATGGGTGGTAACGAAGACTATAGTATTAATGTCGGCAATAAATTAGCTGTTAATACAGCAGTAATTCAAATGGAAGCAACAGTAGACGAATTAATTAGTTCTACTGGTGTGACATTAAAAGAACTAAATAATAAGTTAGATGTTCCTGCTGGTTATTTTTTAGTACACTGTGGTGGTAGAAAAGTTGGTATTGGAGATCGTATTGAAGAAGTTCATAAAGAATTAGTTAAAGCTTCAAAAGGTGTTCCATTTATTACAATATTTACATTTGGTGAATATGGATATAATGAACATACAAGAAATACTTGCGGTGGATTAATGTTATCTTTCACAGGTTTTGAAAAATAATTGGAGGCTTTATGAAAAGTTTAATTGGTAAAAATTGGGTTGATTCAAATGATGGTAAGGTTATAGAAGTCTATAACCCTGCCACAAATGAACTTATAGACACTGTTCCAAGTCTAACAAAGGAGCAAATTGATGAAGCTGTGGCAGAAGCAAAGAAAGCACAAAAAAGCTGGGAAGAAATACCACTGCATAAGAGATGTTCTATTTTAATGAAATTTGCTAGTTTAGTTGAAAGGGATAAAGCATCTTTAGCTAAAACTTTATCAGATGAAACAGGCAAGCCTATTCGAGAGGCAATAGCAGAAATCGGAAATATTCAAATTGGTGTTCCTGCTTACGTTGAAAAAGCAAAACACGAATATGGCAATGTAATACATAGAGGTAGTGAAATGGGTCAAGAAAATACTATTCAGTATACCATCCAACAACCTCTTGGGGTAATGGTAGCAATTATACCATTTAATTTTCCAAGTGATATTTTTATAAATAAAATACCACCTGCTCTTATAATGGGAAATTCTTGTATATTAAAACCTGCAAGTATTAATCCATTAACATTAACTAAATATGTAGAGTTATTAAAAGAAGCTGGAGTTCCAGATGGTGTTATAGAAGTAGTACATGGTTCAGGATCTGTAGTTGGGAAAGCCTTAACAATGAATCCAGATGTTTCAATAGTGTCTTTAACAGGTTCGACGGAAGCTGGTATAGATGCTGCTAAAAATGTAGTAGAACATTGTGGCCATAGTTCATTAGAATTAGGCGGAAACGATGCATTCATCATTTGCGCAGATGGTGATATAGATTTAGCAGTTACCGAAACAGTATGGGGTAGACTTTATAATACTGGACAAGTATGTTGTGCTTCAAAAAGATTCTTAGTAGAAAATAGTATAAAAGATGAGTATATTAACAAAATGGTAGAAAAAATTAAAACTCTAAAAGTTGGTATGCCTTCTGAAATGTCAACTGATATTGGATGCTTAGTTAGTGAAGATGCTGCGATAGAAGTTGAAAGACAGGTTAATGAAACAGTAGCTGCAGGTGCACAAGTTGTAATTGGTGGTAGAAGAAATGGTGCCTTCTATGAGCCAACAATTTTAAATAATATAACCAAAGATATGGATGTAGCAAAAGACATGGAAATCTTTGGACCGGTTATCTCCGTTATAGGATTTGATACATTAGAAGAAGCAATTAAAATTGCTAATCAATCAAAGTATGGATTAAGTGGATCAATAATTACTCGTGATATTAGTAAAGCATTAAAAACCTCAGAACTTATGGAGTGCGGTGGTTTTGTTGTAAATGGTGCTAGTTTCTTTAGATCATTTGAGCAACCATTTGGAGGATGGAAGTATTCTGGAATAGGTAATGAAGGAATAATGACAACTCTTAAAGAAATGTCTCGAATGAAAACTATTATATTAAAAAATGTAATAAAATAAATAAAAGGTTCTTAAGTTAAGAACCTTTTTTTGATATACTTAATTGTCTAATTTATGATATAATTTATATGGTGATGATATGAAAGAAAAAGAAATAAAAAAACCAGAGAAAAGAAAAACAAAAAAAGAAATAGTTAAGATGCTTTTAAATAACGGAACGATGAATGATGTTGAAGATGAAAATGAGTTATTAGATGCACTAATAGATAATCCAATTGCCATTGATGTTGATAAGGAAGAATTAAAATCATTAAAGTTTGGAGATAAGATAGCCGATAAAGTTACCGAAGGTGCAGGAAGCTGGAACTTCATAATCGGATTTATATTATTCTTAATTATATGGATAACACTAAATATATTTTTTATTGAATTAGACAAGTTTCCATTTATACTATTAAATTTATTATTATCTTGTATAGCTGCTCTTCAGGCTCCAGTAATTTTAATGAGCCAAAATAGACAGGCTAAGAAAGATAGTTTAAGAAACCAAAATGATTTTAGAATAGATTTAAAAAGTGAATTAATTCTTGAAGAACTACATGATAAAATGGAAAAAATAATTGAAAATCAAAAAAAGATTATTAAAGAATTAGAATTAGAAAAAAATAATAATAGTAATGAAAATGATTTGACACAATAGTCATAAATATTTTACATATTGCAGTTATTTTTATCAAAAATGCAATGTTTTTTAAAAATAGTAAATACTATAATTAGATTATAATTTTAAAATATAGATATTGAAAGTAATATATTTCAAAGATATATCAAGATGGAGGAAATATGAAGATAGGAATAGCTAATGATCATCGTGGTGTAAACAGAAAAAATGAAATAATAAAATATTTAAAAAGAAAAAAGTATGAAGTTATAGATTTTGGAACAAATACTTCTGAATCTGTTGATTATCCTATTTATGCTTTTGAACTTGCTAAAAAAGTTAGTCATAAAGAAGTCGACTTTGGAATATTATTATGTGGGACAGGTGTAGGTATGTGCATTGCCGCAAATAAAGTTGACGGAATTAGATGTGCAAAAGTAGATAATATAAATGATGCAAAATTAACGCGACTACATAATGATGCAAATATTTTAGCACTAAGTTCAAATATAAGTTTGATCAGAACTAAGGATATTTTGGATGTTTTCTTAAAGACAAAATTTTCAGAAGAAGAAAGACATATAAGACGTATTAATATGATTAATGCATATATAAAGGATTCAGTATTAGAAGAAAATGATTATTCTATGAATAAAGAGCAAATAGAAGCAGAAAATAATATAGAACAATCATCTACTATCGCTGCTAAAGAAAATGACAATTAAGGCTATACTATATATTATTGCTGTTCCATGCAGTTTATATGCTTTGCAAAGTCTTAATTTTGATAAGTTCTTAAAACCAAATAAGATAATACAAGCAAGAACACTTGTTTTGTTATTATCATTAGGAATATCTTATTTAGCAGTTAATTTCTTATATGATTTTTTTATAAATACAAAAGTTATTTAAATTATTAAGATTAGTGGTGTAAGTAGTATGATTTACCAAAGGTGATGAATATGAAAAAAATGCTGCTTTTTTCTTTAATGATTATTTTAATACCTACAATAGTGGTAAATATATTTATTAAAGATGAAGAAATAAAGTTTGAGTATCATGAAAATATGATAATAAGGGTAAAAAGAAGTAGTGGTAATATTGAAAAAATTCCATTTGAAGATTACATTGTAGGAATACTAGCAGGTGAAATGCCTGTTTCTTTTCATAGTGAGGCACTAAAAGCACAAGCAGTAGCGGCTCGAACATACGCCATGAAAAAGATGGCACAAAATGTTAATAAAGATTATGACGTTGTTGATACTGTAGCTAACCAAGTATATTTAGATAATAATTATTTAAAAGAGGCATGGAAAGAAAAATACGTAAACAACATAAATATTTTAAAAACAGCTGTTCTTCAAACATATGGAGAATATTTAGAATATGAAGGAGAAGTAATAGAAGCATTCTTTTTTTCAACTAGTACCGGTAAAACAGAAAATAGTGAAGATGTATTTGGTACATATCTCCCCTATCTTCGCAGTGTTGATTCAACTTGGGATAACATTTCCCCTGTTTATGAAGAAAAAAAATATTACACATTAAAAGAATTTTATGAATTATTAGATTTAAACTTTTCCACAGTATTAAATATAAAAGCTAATGAAACAACTTCAACTGGGAGAATTAAGGAAATATTTGTTAATGGCAAAAAATTTACTGGCTCTAATTTAGCAGTATCATTAAACTTAAGATCATCTTTTTTTAATATAGTTCAAGATAATAATACAGTAATAATCACTACAAAAGGATATGGACATGGAGTTGGAATGAGTCAGTATGGAGCAGAAGCAATGAGCACTTTAGGATATACATATGATAAAATTTTAAAATATTATTACAATGGAGTAGAAATTTCAAAAATCTAGTATAAAAAACATTAAAAAAGTTCACACTTATAATAGAGGTGAAAAAATGAAAAAATTTAGATTTAAGAAATCTGCTATTTATGTTATGTATGGATTAGGTTTTGCTTTGCTTATTGGAATAATGGTATTAACTGATTCTTATTTAACTACCAAAGACGCAGAAGAACCAGATAACGATTATGTTACTGATACTGTTGTTGGTGATGATGATGATGATGAAGTTCCTGTTGTAAATACATCAACTGTTGTAAGCAAGCCTTATAGTGATCAAAATGTTAAGGTATTAAAGAATTATTATGATTACAAGGCAGAAAAGGAAAAGCAAGAAAATTCCATTTTATACTATGAATCTACATATATGCAAAACAGCTCAGTAGCATATGGAGGAGTTGACTCTTTTGATGTAATATCAATTTTAGATGGTACTGTTGTAAGTATTAAAGAAGATGAACTTTTAGGAAACATAGTAGAAATTGAGCATGACAAAAATATCATTAGTGTATATCAAAGCATCAGTGATATTAAAGTAAAAGAAAATCAAGTAGTAAAACAAGGTGAAGTTATAGCAAAAAGTGGTCAATCAAACTTAAATAAATCTTTAAATAGTCACCTATTGTTTGAACTGATAATAAATAGTAAAATAGTTAATCCTGAAGACTACTATAGCAAAAATATTAATGAATTATAAATATCATAAATAGCAAAAGAATTTATATACTTTATTAGGGGTGTATATGAATTCTATTATATTTAGAAGAGTACTGGATGAAACAAATGAAGTATTAACTTCAAAGAAAACAATAAGAGAAATAGCAAAAATGTACAATGTTTCTAAAAGTACTGTCCATAAAGATTTACATGAACGATTGTATTATATTAACCAAGAAAGATACAAACAAATACAGGAAATATTTAAATATCATATAAATATAAGACATATTCGTGGTGGTGAATCAACAAGGAAAAGGTATTTAAAATTTAATTAAGGTGGAAAAAATGTTTGCAAGAGATATAGGAATAGATTTAGGAACAGCTAATGTACTAATATATGTTAAAGGACAAGGAATAGTTTTAAATGAACCTAGTGTCGTAGCTTTAGAGTCAGATAACAAGAAGGTTCTTGCTGTAGGCAAAGAAGCAAAAGAAATGCTAGGTAGAACGCCAGGTAAAATTACTGCAATAAAGCCTATGAAAGATGGCGTTATTGCAGATTTTGAAATAACTGAGTTGATGTTAGAATACTTTATTAATAAACTAAGTGCCAAAAGTTTTTTTCGTAAACCTAGGATACTAATTTGTTGCCCTTCTAATATCACTCAAGTTGAAAAAAATGCTATTAAAGAGGCTGCTGAAAAAACAGGAGCAAAAAAAGTATTTATTGAAGAAGAACCAAAAGTAGCGGCTGTAGGGGCAGGTATAGATATATCTAAACCAAACGGAAGCATGATAATAGATATTGGTGGTGGTACAACAGATATAGCTGTTTTATCATTAGGTGGTATTGTTTATAGTTCATCAATTAAAGTAGCTGGAAACAGTTTTGATACTGAAATTATTAAGTATATTAAGAATAAGTATAAACTATTAATTGGTGAAAGAACAGCCGAAGAAATAAAATTAACTATAGGAACTGTATATCCTGCTAAAAAGAAAGAAAAGATGGAAGTAAAAGGAAGAAATCTAGTTACAGGATTACCAAATACAATTACTGTCACTTCTGAAGAAATAGCAGAGGCACTAAAAGAAAATGTACAGTTAATTATACATCATACTAAATTGGTATTAGAGCAAACGCCTCCTGAACTTTCAGCCGATATTATAAGTAAAGGTATTGTCATGACAGGTGGTGGTGCCTTAATGGATGGTTTAGATAAAGTTTTAGAGCGCGAACTTGATATACCTGTTTATGTTGCAAGTAATCCACTAACATGTGTTGCTGAAGGTACAGGTATTCTTTTAGAGAATATTCACTTAATAGACTAAAAATACATATTATGCTATAATTAAACTAGGTGATAGCATGAAAAGTAGTAAAGGTTTTACACTAGTAGAATTAATAGCGATTATTGTAGTATTGTTTGCATTAACAATGCTAATATATACTAATGTTTCAAAAGTTATAGAAAGACAAAAAATTAAAACATTTAATCAAACACTTGATGGAATTATTGAGTCTGCATCCTTATATGCAACTGAAAATCAATATTTATTTGAGGCTGATGGAACAAAAATAGTATATGATAATATAAACGATAAATATGTAATTGATCTTAAGGCAAGTCTATTTAAGATGAATTCAGACTCACAAATAGATTCAGGATGGATAATTATAAATTCTGATACAACCATAGAAGTTTATCAAATATATAATGGAAAATTTTGTGCAGTCTCAGGTACTACAAATGACTATCAAATAAAAAAAGGTGAATGTTAATAAGCAATTCTTAATGAATTGTTTTTTTATGTTATAATATAAATGGTGATAAAAATGTATGAAGTTATAGTAGAAAAATTGGATCATCAGGGTAGAGGTATTTCACATGCTGGTGACAAAATAGTATTTATTGAAAATGCTTTACCTGGAGAGACAGTTAAAATCAAAATAACAAAACAAAATAAGAAAATAATGGAAGCGATTGTTATAGATTATATAAATAAGAGTGATTGTCGCGTTGATAGCTTATGCCCTTACTATAATGAGTGTGGCGGGTGCGATATATTACATTTATCTTATGAACAACAAACACAGTATAAAGAAAATAAGATAAAAGAGATTATGAATAAGTATGCAAATATAGAAAATGACAAGATTAAACAGATAGTGCCATGCGATCAGCAGTACAATTATAGGAATAAGGTAACTTTAAAAGTAAATCATAAAATTGGTTACTATAAGAAAAAATCCTATGACATAGTGGAAATTGAAAATTGCCTTCTTGCTAATAATAAAATAAACAATGCTATATTAGAAATTAAAAAGAATCATGTTCCTGAATGTATAAAAGAACTTGTAATAAGAAGTGTTAATGAAGAAGATATTTCTTTAACAATATATTTACAAAAAGAAGAAAATATAAATAATTTTATTAATAAATTAGAAAAACATTTTACTTCAATAAAAGTTTATTTAAATGATAAGATTTTAAAACAAACCGGCGAAAGTAATATAATTGGAAGATTAGATAATTTTAGTTTTCAAATGAGCCAGACAGCTTTTTTCCAAGTTAATACTGCACAAACAGAAAAATTATACAATAAGGTAAAGGAATATATTAAAACAAATGTATCCCCTACTGTTTTGGATTTATATTGTGGTACAGGAACTATAGGTATATATATTAGTGATTACGCAAAAAAAGTAATAGGTATAGAAATTAATTCGGATGCCATTGCTGATGCTAAGGTAAATGCTGAAAAAAATGGAGTGATGAATATTGATTTCTTTGATGGAGATACTAAAGAATTATTAAATCATGGTAATTATAAAGCAGATGTAATCATAGTAGACCCACCTCGTAGTGGATTAGATCAAGAAGTGGTAACAGACATTATAAAAATTAATCCTAAAGAAATAGTCTATGTGTCGTGTGATCCCATAACTTTAGCTAGAGATTTAAAACTATTTAATGAAAAATATAAGGTTGTTGAAATCACGCCATTTGATATGTTTCCAAATACATATCATGTTGAGTGTGTAGTATTATTAAGAAAAATAAAAATTTAAAAATTTTCAATTGCATTTCAAAAATAATAATGAAAGGATTGATAAAATATGAAAAAAAGAATTACTTGCATATCTATACTTAATGATTTTGATTTAAGAAAAATTAATAAATTAGTTGATAAACTAGGTATAGAAACTTGTAAGGTTCCATATTTAGAAGAAGACAGAGCCAAAAATGACAGGTTACCTTATCATTTCACTTTATATGTTTGTATGGAAGAAGATACTTCATTAGCAATAGATGTATTCAGAGATATGAAAATAGATGATATTAAGCTAGAGATAACTGGGGCTAGTATTAAAGAAAGTTATAACAATAGTTGGAATTTATATTTATCTATTGGTGAAAACGATAATTTAAAAAAAATACTTCAAGATAATTATACGAAGATGAAAATAGAAAAGTATAATCCTCAAAAATTTTATCCATATATAACAATACACTGTGATGATAATTATGAGAAAATTATCAAGCTTAAAGAGCAACTTGAAGAAAATTTTGAGAAATTTGAAATTAATTTTAATAAGATAGGATTGTTTGAAGTATATCCTGTAAAACAAATATTATGATTTATTTTCAACTACAGAAAATGACTCATGTTGAGTGTTTCATATTACTACAAAATAGTAAGAATTTTTGTTAAATTTTTAATTATTATAAAAAGTTATATACTAACACTTAAGCAAGTTCTGCTAATATTAAAAATAAATTTATCTAGATGAATGGAAGGAAGATAGAAGTATATGAATTTATATGTGATTAGACATGGAGAAACCAATCTAAACAAGGAAGAGAGATACAATTGTAGAATTGATGAAGATATAAATGAAGAAGGAATCAAGCAAGCCATGGAAGCTGGAAAACATATAAATGAGCTGAATATTGATTTAATAATATGCTCCCCTATGAAAAGAACAAAACATACAATGAGGATTATAAATAAAAATAATATAGAAGTTATATATGACGATAGATTAATGGAAAGAATTGGTGGAGTACTTACTGGAGAAAAACTTGGCGATTTCTACTATACTGACTTTTGGAACTTTTATTCAAATAAAAAAGTAGATGGTTTAGAAAGTTTGGATGATCTATTTAAAAGAGTTAGAGAATTTTTAGATGAGATAAAGGAAAAATATAAAAACAAAAATATATTATTAGTTACTCATGGTGGTGTCGCTAGAGCAGTTTATTTCTATTTTAATGCTCTACCAAAAGATGGAATGATAGAAAAAGTTGGAATTAATAACTGTGAAATAGGAGCATACAAAATGTAGTAATCAATTGGTCAAGATTAGGTAATAATTTTATTAGAATAGGAATTTTTTTATGAAACTAGATGGATTTGGTATATTTGTTACAGATATGGAAAAAATGATTTGCTTTTATAGAGATCTTTTAGGATTTGAAATAAAAGAAAAAGAAGATACTTCTAATGTTTACTTATAAAAGAATGGGACGCTTTTTTTACTATATAGAAGAGTAGATTTTGAAAAAATGACAAATAAGGCTTTCAATTATGCAAAAAATATAAATGGTCATTTCGAAATAGCTCTAAGTGTAAAAAATTACAATGAATTAGATATAAAATTTGAGGAATTAGTTTCAAAGGGAGCTATACCAATATTAAAGCCAGTAACAGAACCATGGGGTCAACGTACTTGTTATATTTCTGATCCAGAAGGAAATTTAATTGAAATAGGATCTTTTGTTAAAAAGTAATAATAGAGTTTAATTTAAATAATAAACTTTATAAAGAGAGGATTTTTATGATTAAAGAAGGAAAAAATTGTTTTTATATAGGTAGCATTGATAACCCTGATGCTGAGATACATTTTATTGAAGAAGGCACGATAACTATAGACCATACATATGTAAGTGAAAAATTAAGAGGTCAAGGAATTGCGGCTTTATTGCTTGAAAAAGTAGTAGAATACGCCAGACTAACAAACAAAAAGATTTTACCTATCTGCTCATATGCTAAAAATAAATTAGCAAAAGAAGAGTATAATGATTTGGTTATAAGGTAGAATTTAGACAATCAATTAAAAAACACTCCTCTGTAAATGAATTAAAAAATACTGTATAATATGATTATATATATGATAGTAATAAACAAAAAATAATTGAAGAAACTTTTAAAATTAAATAATAAAGTAATAAATTTATGATATGATGTTACTGTATAATTGGAGGCTTAATATGAAAACATTAACAAAGAAAATGCTAAAAGATATAGATGCTTACTATCGTGCTAGTAATTATATTGCAGTAGGACAACTATATCTATTAAATAATCCTTTATTAAGGGAAGAATTAAAACTAGATGATATAAAGAAGAAATTAGTTGGTCACTGGGGTACAGTTCCAGGACAAAATTTTATATATACTCATTTAAATCGCATTATAAATAAGTATGACTTAAATATGATATACGTTTCTGGACCAGGACATGGTGGTAATGCTCTTGTAAGTCATACTTATTTAGAGGGATCATACTCAAAAATATACCCTGAAATAGAAGAAAACGAAGACGGACTAAAGAAACTATTTAAGCAGTTTAGTTTTCCTTTTGGAGTATCAAGTCATGCTGCTCCAGAAACACCTGGAAGCATTAATGAAGGTGGAGAACTAGGATACTCTCTTGCTCATTCTTATGGAGCTGTTTTTGATAATAAAGATTTAATTGTAGCATGTATTGTTGGAGATGGCGAGGCTGAAACAGGTCCACTTGCGACATCATGGCATTCTAATAAATTTATTAATCCTGTTAAGGATGGAGCAGTTTTACCAATTTTGCATTTAAACGGATATAAAATAAGCAATCCTACTATCTTTGGGCGAATGCCAGGAAAACAAATGATTAGTTTTTTTCATGGTTGTGGATACGAACCTATATTAGTTGAAGGTAAAGATGTAATAACTATGCATGAAAAAATGGCTACTGCACTTGATAAATGTGTATTAAGAATTAAAGAAATTCAAAAAAATGCTAGAATGGGTAAAAATCATAGTATACTTTGGCCAATGATAATTATGAAAACACCTAAGGGTTGGACAGGACCAAAGATTGTCGATAATAAGATGGTAGAAAACTCTTTCAGATCTCATCAAATACCTTTACAAATTGATGAGGAACATATTGATAATTTAAAACTTCTTGAAAAGTGGATGAAAAGTTATAAACCCGAAGAATTATTTGACGCAGAAGGCAAGTTAGTTAAAAAACTTGATTATCTTAAACCGAAAAATCCTATGGGACTTAGTAAATACGCTAATGGTGGATTGTTATTAAAAGAACTTAATGTTCCTAATTTTGAAAATTATGGTATTAAAGTAGATCGTGGAGTAACTATTAGCCAAGATATGATGGAACTTGGAAAAATGGTTAGAGATATAATAAAAATGAATCCTGATAATTTTAGAGTTTTTGGTCCTGATGAAGCTTTATCCAACCGTTTAAATTATATGTTTGAAAGTTCAGATAGACAGTGGGAAGAAAAGATTAACTCTGTTGATGAATACTTAAACAATGAGGGGCGTATTATTGATTCTATGCTTTCAGAACACTTGTGCCAAGGATGGCTAGAAGGATATATATTAACAGGAAGACATGGTTTCTTTCATTGTTATGAGGCATTTATTAGGATAGTTGATTCTATGGCGAGCCAGCATGCCAAATGGTTAAAGGTAACCAAACAACTTCCTTGGCGAAAAGAAATAGCCAGCTTAAATTATATTTTAACGAGTCATGTATGGCAACAAGATCATAATGGGTTTACTCATCAAGATCCTGGCTTTTTAAATCATTTGATTACTAAAAAAGCAGACATAATAAGAATATATCTTCCATTCGATACAAATTCACTACTTTCATGTTTTGATCATTGCGTAAAAAGTAAAAATTATATTAATGTTATTGTTGCAAGTAAACATCCAAGGCAACAATGGATGTCAATTGAAGAAGCAACGCAACATTGTAAAAAAGGCATTGGTGTATTTGATTTTGCTTCAAATGATGAAGGTAATCCAGATTTGATACTGGCTTGTTGTGGTGATACTCCTACATTGGAAATATTAGGAGCAACAACAATCTTAAGACAATATATTCCAGATATAAAAATAAGAGTTATAAATGTCGTAGACCTTATGAAGTTGCAATCTAATAAACAACATCCTCATGGACTTAGTGATGATGAATACAATAATTTATTTACTATCTCAAAACCTATTATTTTTGCATTTCATGGCTATCCGAATTTAATTCATCAATTAGTTTATAAAAGAGTTAATAATAATATTCATGTACACGGATACCATGAAGAAGGAACAATAACAACACCTTTTGATATGCGAGTTCAAAATAAACTAGATAGATATCACTTAGTTATAAGTGCCTTAAAGTATTTACCCCATTTTAAAGAAGCTGAGTTTTTAACTAGATGGTGTTTAGAAAAGATTGAAGAACATAATATATATATAAGAGATAACGGTATTGATATGCCTGATATAGTAAATTATAATTTTAATGAAGAAATTAAAAAGCACTTAATGTAATGAAAAATATTTAACATAGTATAGAAATTTGAATAGTAGATTAGTAGTCTCCAACGTTTTTATAATAAGATATTAGTTTACTATTTTGGAGGTAAGATGTATGAAAAAAAACAAAGGGTTTACTTTGGTTTCTCTTTTAATAACACTAATAATTGTATTTTTCTTAGGTACTCTAGTCTATAAGAATATTAAAAATGGTTCAAAAAAAGATAATGATTTATCTGAAACAGTGTTTAAGGATAATATAAGTAAATACAATTCTGAAATTAGCTCTTATACTTTGAATAAACAATCAAGTGATCAATCATTTAAAAAGTATAATATAAATGCTGACATTTGGGATGGAAGTAATAATGTTTTTAATACAATTAAACTATATATAAATAGTATAGACGAAGAAAATGGATTAAAATTCGAAATAAGAGATGGCGAACTAATTTATGTTGGTGACAATGATAATGAAATAGCTTGGTCGAAAGAAGCTGGAATAACTACAGATAGTGTTATAAGGTTTAATGATTCTGTTTATAGTGATGAAGCAGAATTCTACCAACAGTGTTTAAAATCATTAGGATATAAAAATCAGAACGGAAATGAACTAACAATAAATGGATATTTCGGAACTGATTCTGTATTTGCATTAAATGCTTTCCTGAGTGATAATAAGTATTCTGGATTTTCTGTGAAGGCAAAACAATTTTTGATTTCTGAGGCATCTAAAGTTAGTTATGCTTATTATCCAAATGGAATGACAGATAATACTATTAAGCATTTAAGTTTCTATTATGAAACACTTTATAATATTGATTCAAAAAAGGATTCATTTTATTCTATTAATGCATTAAAAGGAATGACTTATTTAGTTATAGGCGAACCTGGATCTATTTCTTATTCTGCAAGGTATATCGCTCATTCAATTAAAGATAATACTAAGATTTTTGGTTATGTTAATTTGGGACCAAATAATCCTACTGATGATAAATCATCATGGAAACAAGCTGATTTGAATGTTATAAAGTCTCAAATAGATAATATAGCAAATTCTGGTTGGCATGGAGTATTTATTGATCAATGTGGATATGATTGGAATGAAACAAGAGCAAGACAAAATGAAATAATTGACTATGCGCATAGTAAAAATCTATCTGTATTAGCAAATAGTTGGAATCCAGATGATGTTTTAGGAAATATAATAAATTCTGCTAACCCAACAGGAGAGGCAAGTCATTTAAATTCGAATGACTGGTATTTAGTAGAAAGTTTTATCACAGATGGA
Organism: Bacillota bacterium; assembly: GCA_023460995.1. Taxonomy (GTDB): domain Bacteria; phylum Bacillota_I; class Bacilli_A; order RF39; family UBA660; genus RGIG4266. The sequence goes on from JAEWOE010000006.1 coordinate 187,784, forward strand.
TCTAGTTACAGAGCAGATACAAACTATATAAATAAGTATTTAAAGTCAACGGAATATCATAAAAATTTAGGTGTAAATATAACAACAATATCTTATAAGATTTCTTCGAAGACTATTCAAGAATCGAAAGAAGATGTTAAACTAGCTAATATATTAGCTAAAAGTTTAAATTTTCAAGGATATTGGTTTCATCAAATTAGTGGAAATCAAATTAATTATGCAGAGGATCCTGATATTGATTTAGGTACGTTTACTAAATATCTGACTTTTGTAAGTGGAACAAAATATCAGGCTGAAACAGATAAATATATAATAACATATAATGCTGATTCTATTAATCCTACTATTAATTTGACTGCTAAATAATTAATTTATATGGGTAATTACAAAGAAAAACACTAGATTTATCTAGTGTTTTCATTATGTATAATTGAATAATAAGTATTTAAATAATATATTATTATTTAAATAAAAGAATTTATATTATTTAATACTATTCTTGTTAATTGTTATAACGGGTCTTACATTGAACCAATCTTCGTTATTTACTAATGTAGTATAAAGATTATTACTTGAGTCTATGGCATAAATATCAACCGTATTCTCAGTATGTGGAGTCATTGTCCACCAAAAATTATTATTTGCCAACCATGTGTAATTATTGTCTTTCATTGATAAATATTTATCTTTAGTAATTAATTGTATATCGCCAATAATACCATTAACTCCGTTTTGAAGTAATGATTGCTTATATGTAAGATTTAGATAGTCATATATACTGCTATTCTTAATTACTGTTCCTGACATTGTGTTATTAATATAGTTTCCTTGTACTGCTTTCCATGCATTGCATCCTCCGTAACTGGCTGCATTGCAATATGTACTAGTTGATGAATCTCGATAACCATTTCTATCAAATGGCATAATTCCAAGAGATTCATCTTTTAATAGAATAACACTAGTATCTGTAATCAATGATTTTTCAATTACATGCCATGTACTACCGTCTTTCAATGTTACAGAGTCCCCTACTTTATATTCTCTATATGTGTCAAGTTCTCCAGTCTGCACTTCAATTATATTAGCTGTTTGTCCTTTATTAACAACGAATTTAACTTTATCAGATTTATTTCCAGCACAGTCAATAAATTGCAATTGATATACTGCTACGTCTTCGGTTAAATTAAAATCGCTATCATAGAAATTATTAGGAATTGCAGGTATATTAGAGCTGGCATCAACTCTACTTGCGACTCTATATGTCATATAGTCTCCATTTTTATAGATATTTACACGAGCAATCCCATAATTATCACTTGCGTTATCCCAAGAGACAGATAATACATTCTCTCCATTTACATTGGTTATTGAAGTTTGAATGGTAGTTGGAGGAGTAGGCTTTACTGATTCTAATTTTCCAGTAGTCAGGTAATTGTTAAAAGTATCACGAAAACCCGTAATAGCATTTATTGGACTTATATAATGTGGGTATGCAAATAAGAATATATTCTCTGCATAATAACTCTCAATATTCATTTGAGAAATTACTCTATTTAGCGGAGAAGATCCCCAATAATTGACTCCATCATTTAAATTATTAAATTCAGAAGTAGGCTGAATAAAAATTTCAGTATTACTCCATAGTTTAATGTTCTTGCTTGATTTTTCAGTAGCCATTTTATATGCTTTTGTAAATCTTGATAAATTTACTAAATTCATTCCTCCTGCACCAACACCATCTTGAGGCATTATAATATCTCCATTTCTAAAATTTGCGGTATTAAATAATTCTAGATAAAAAGCTTCAATATCATCAGGATTTTTTGTTACCCAATCTCCTCCCATATAATTTATATATGGGCTAAATAACATAGGCATACTTGCGTTAAGTTGATTAATTTTGTCAAATATAATATTAAATCCATTAGTTAGACCGTCAACATATTTAGTTCTTGTAGTAGTATTAGAAAAAGCTGATGAATTTGATAACTCAGGAGTAAAATAAAATCCATAAAATGTTTCTGGATATAGAGTATGATACATATTGTATAACTCTTCCGTAATCAATGTGCTTTCTTGACAATATGTATAAAAATGTGCTTGATCAGCATCTTTGGTTAAATCTAAATTCCACCACTGTGTATCCATACCCATTCCAAGAAACAGTTTAATTCCACTACCGTTTAAATTTTGAAAAAGAGTGTTTAGAGCTTCATAATATTGCTGACTTCCAAAAGGTAGAGAACTATTGTAATAAGTTATCCACTCGCCATCTGACTGTCTTTCTGCAACATCACCCATAATTAGATATTCAATACCTATTTCCTTCCAATAAGATATCTCAGTAGCCCATTGCTCGTTGGTCCATGATTTGTAAAGCCAAGGCTGAATAAAAGTTCCTTTTATAGGAGATTTTCCATTCTCTCCAATAGCGTATGTTTTACTATTTGTTCCGTTTTCTAGCAAGCAATCTTCTAAAGAATCTATATCTTCGTTTAATGTAATTTCATCATCTCCATATCCTTTATAACCGCACCAATTATGTTTATTATCAAAGATATTTATTTGTACTTCATTATCGTTTAAAACATACACATAACCATCATATTTCTTGCCTTTATATTTAAGTTCTGTCTTTATATCATAGATAGTTTTTTCACCCTTTTCGTTTGCTACAGTTGCTAACGATGCTGCTTTAATTATACTAGTAGTACTATCAACAAAAGCCTCTTTTTGGGCGTTCTTCATAATATTTGTTATGGTTGGTATTGCTATAATCGCTATTATACCAAGTATTAATATGACTGCCAGTAATTCTATTAAAGTAAATCCTTTTCTTCTTCTTTTAAGACTCTTAATTCTCACACTATCTATCCTCCCTATTTTAATTATACACAAAAAAAATACAATATTCAACATGTTTAGTTTTGATATTAATTTCAAATCATATCATACTAATAGATTATTTAAATATAATAAAGTGGTTGACAATACTATTTTAAGGTGGTATTATGTTAACTGACTGAAAAAACAAATTAGTCATTTTGTATTAGGAGGAACTATGGATAAAGAAAAATATATAATTGAAAATGCTAAATCCTTGTTTGCTGAAATTGGTTACAAAGGAACAACAATGGATTTGTTAGCTAATAAATGTAACATTGGTAAAGGAACATTATATTTATATTACAGCAGCAAAGAAGATGTTTTAAAATCAATAGTCAACCAACTTTTGACCACTATTAATGATAAAGCGGATAAAATTCAAAATATGTCTATTAGTATTAATGAACAAATTTTGTTATTTTTACATGAAATGTTAAGTTTTAAACAAGAACAAATCATGGTCGCAAAATTAGTATTTGAGGCTAAACAATTAGGAAACCAAACAGTAAACAAGTATGTTGATCAAATCGATAACTTTATTATCGAGACTTTAACATCAAAGATTAATAAAGCTATAGAAGATAAATATATAAAAGAGTGTAATTCAGAATTCATGGCTTTTATAATCTTTAAAATTTATATGTTATTAGTTACAGAATGGGAGAACAAATCTAATACAAAGTTGACTGAAAAAGAATTATTCAGTTTAATAGAAAAAATATTTAAATAATTTCTTAAGGGGGAAGAAGTATGTTTGAAAAAATAATTAACAAGATAAAAAATAACAAAATGACAACTATATCTATAATAGCAATAGTTTTTATTCCAGCATTATATGCCTGTAATTTTGTTTCAGCTTTTGCTGATCCATATAGTAATTTATCAGATGTCTCTGTTGCTATAGTAAATGATGATAAATCTATAACTCATAATGATGAAACTGTAAGTATAGGTGATGCCTTCGTAGAAAACTTAAAAGATAGTAACAAGTTTAAATGGAACTTTGTTAGTAAAAATGAAGCAGAAAAAGGAATGAGTGAAAATAAATATTATTTTACTGTAAGAATTCCAGAAGATTTCACATCTAATATTTATAGTACATTAAATGGCAATACTAAAGAAGCTAATTTAATTTATATGGCGAATGATAATAATAACTATATAAGTGGTATTTTAGGTGGAGTTCTTGCAACAGAACTTAATAGTCAGTTAAATAGTAAAGTTATAGGTGAATTCATAACAACTCTTGGTATTAGTTTAGAAAAGTCAAACGAATTATCAATAGGAGTTACTGCTCTTATTAATGGAACTGATGAGTTAAATAAAGGTGCTAGTCAATTAAGTAGTGGATTAGAAGAACTTAATACAAATACTTCAAAAATAAGTTACGAAGCTACTAACTTAACAAATGGTACTAATAGTTTAGCAAATGGTTATAAAGGCTTTAATACTAGCTTAAATACAACATCCACTTCACTATCAAGTGTTACAACAGCATATAATAGTTTAGAAGTTGAATTAAATAATTACCTTAACTATTTAACTACAACAATTAGTAGTAGTGATTTATCTGAAACTGATAAAGAAAATTTAATAAATAACTATAAGCAGATATTATTAACAAATACAGCTTTAAACAGCAATTTGAATAATATATCTGGTGGTGCAAAAACACTATCAGGGTTAAGCAATAATATATATGATAATATAAGTAAGATAAATACAGGAACAAATACGATATCTAGTTATCTAAATTTGTTAAGCGAAGGAACAAATAAATTGTATTATGGTTCTTTAAACCTAACTGAAGGTGGCAAAAAAGTAAGTCAAGGATTATCAACTTTAAATACAGGAGTAGATAAATTGACTACCTCAATTAATAGTTTGAATTTAGTATCAAATTCTAATGACTTAGCTCAGCCAGTAAAAGTATCCAATGAACCATATTATTCTGTTAAAAACTATGGTTATGGTTTTGCGCCATATTTTATTTCTTTAGGGTTATTTGTTGGGGCCCTAGTTACTACTATTGTCTTAAATGTAAAAAAGAAAAAAGAAAAAGACGAAAAAATGACATACAAAAAAATTCTAAAAAGATTATCATTATTTGCACTAGTTGTATGCTCACAAGCAATAATACTTGATATTATTATGCTTATTACTAGAATAAAAATAGATAATATATTAGGACTGATATTATTTTCTATATTAATAGCGCTTGCATTTATGTCACTTGTTCAAATGTTATCAACAATATTTGGTGATAGTGGAAGATTTATTAGTGTTATAATATTGATTCTACAATTAACTGCGTGTGGAGGAACGTTTCCAATAGAAACTGCACCTTCTATTTATAATTCGTTGCATAATTTTATGCCTATGACATATACAGTCAATGGATTAAGAGTAATAATTGGCAATGGAAATACTGCTATATTAAATAATTCTATACTAGTACTGTTTATAATAATGCTTGTATGTTATGTAATAACAATTATATACTTTAGAAAAAGTAAAAAGTTTAATTAAATCTAATGAAAGTTAGATTTTTTTATTTAATACTCTATTTACTTATGGAATTGAGCGTTATATAATACTTAAAGTTAATAATAAGTACTATATATATGGAATGAGGTAAATGCATGATAAAAATATTTTTAATTTTAATAGCTGTAATTTTTATAATATTTTGTTTAGGAATGCTATTTTTTGCGACTTATGTAATTATAAATAAAAAAGAGTTGAAATCAAAGGAAATTATAATAAAGGGAAATAATAAGAAAAACGCTTTAATACTATATCAGAAATCTCGCCATAAAACGGCTACAAATATTACCATGGGAATAGTTAAATTTCTAAATTCTAAAGGTTATAATGTTACTGTAAATCATCCTTCTTCTATCAATAAATACAATATAGAAGAGTATGAAATAGTTTTTTTAGGCAGTGCAGTATACATGGGTACAGTTTCAGAACCACTTATTAAATACATTGAAAGTAATAAATTTTCTGGCAAAAAGGTTATAATATATTTAATTGGTTTAGTTACAGAGAAAAATACAGAAATAGAACTATTAAAAAATAAAATTAATGGCGCTTGTTTAGTAGAAGGAATAAAAGTTAAAAAAGGCGAAGAAGCAAAAATAGAAGACTTAATTGAGAAAGTACTTTCAAAAAACTAATTAAAGAAAAGAGGTGTTTTTTGTGAGAATTGGGTATGCATGCTTAACTATTGGATCCAATGAAGTTTCGTATAAAACATGTAGAATTAAGAATGCCACTTCGGATAACTTAAAAGCTATTATAGCTCATAATTTAAACTCGTTAGATAAAGCAATTGATTATAATTATGCTAATAATATAAAACTATTTAGAATAAGTTCTGATATCATACCTTTTGGTTCGAATGAAAAAGTAATAATTAATTGGAAACAAATCTTTTCAACTGAATTAAAAAAGATTGGAGAAAAGATTAAGAAATATCAAATAAGGGTTTCTATGCATCCTGGACAATATACTATAATAAATTCTCCAAATGAAATAGTTGTTAAGAATGCAATAAGTGATTTGAAATATCATTGTGATTTTTTAGATTCTATTGAAGCAGATTGGACTTCCAAAATTATTCTACATATAGGTGGAATATATGGTGATAAGGACTTGGCAGTTAAAAGGTTTATAGACAACTATCAAAAGATAGATGCTCGTATAAAAAAAAGATTGGTTATAGAAAATGATGATAGATTATATAATATAAATGATGTTTTAAAATTATCCAAAATCATAAATATACCAGTTGTTTATGATAATTTACATAATAAAGTAAATAATTATGATGAGTCAAAAAGTGATTTGTACTGGATAAAAAAATGTTCTACTACTTGGAAAAAAGAGGATGGTGTACAGAAAATCCACTATTCAGAGCAAGATCCTGAAAAAAAATTAGGTTCACATTCTTCAACCATAAGTGAAAGTGAATTTTTAAAATTCTATAAGAAGATAAATAGTATTAGTATTGATATAATGCTAGAAGTAAAAGATAAAGATTTATCAACAATTAAATGTATAAAAATGATAAAGGATAATAATCTTTAAATATTGCAAATATATGACTATTTCATAAGAGAAATAGTTTTTTAAAAAAATTACTATGGATGAACATAAAAAGTTATGTTAAAATTTACTTATACAGATAACAAGGAGTTTATATGAAAAGATTATTACAGATTAGTTTAGATACCCTATTAGCTTCCCTATTACCTATTTTTTCATGGCTTTTGCTAGGCTTAATTATAGACAAAAACTTAATAAATGTTTTTACTATTACTTACCCTATTCAGTTTATTTATGGTATTTTCAAGTCAGTATTTGCAACTGGTGCCAATATAAGCAAAGAAGAAGATAAGAATAAGAATGCAGTTTTATCAGCAATGACTATAGGAATTATTTTAGGATCTATAATTTTTGGTTTCTTGATATATAACGTTGATAATTATATTACATTTATGAATATGGACCCTGATTTATATAAAACTTTTACTATTTATTCTTTTGTTCAAATTTTTTTGCAACTAATTCTTGAGTTTGTATTAATGAAAAACTACTATGAGAACAAGTTTAATCAAGCTAATAAGTATTCAGTTATATTTAATTTACTAAACTTTTTTGTTTTAATTGGTAGCTCTTTAATTTTTGAAAAACAAGTTTATATAGTACTTTTAACTCTATTTATTACCTTTAGTTATACAATAATTATAGTAGTAAAAACTTATTCAAAATTTAAGTTCAAATTAAACATAATAAATTTAATTAAATATGATTCTGTAGAATTATTTAATCAATTGTTATTCTTCATAATATTTCTTTTTGGTTTAAGTAATGTAATAGAATATGGAGCAAAGTATGTTTTAGCACTAACTTTTGTTGCATTAATTACAGATGCTCAGTGGGATATATATGATTCTATAACGACTGCAGCTAAAATAGATATAAGTAAGAATAAATTTAATTATAAAGAGCATAAAAAAAATGCTTATAAGTTATTAGTAATCTTATTGATCAGTATATTTATAATGTTTATTTCTTTATACAAGTTTTATAATTTAAATCTTTTTTTAACAATTGTATTTTTAAGTTTTGAAATATTTAATTTCATAATATATCCAATATATAAGATTAAAACATGTTTTCTGCAACTTGAATACTCACCTTTAAAAACAACATCCAACAAAATTGTCGCAAGCTTATCTAGGGTTTTCCTATCATTTTTAAAAACTCCGTATTGTACGGGTATAGGTCAAGTGATCTCTTCGCTATACCAATATATAACAATTAATATAATGTTTAATAAAAACTTTAAAATTTTAAAAAATGGAAATATTATTAAAAAGTAATTAGATAAATAAAATTTAATTATTTTTTTAATTTTTATTGACAACAATATTAGAATATTATAATATAATAATATAAAGGAGAAATTATATGAAAGATGTTATCATAATTGGAAGTGGTCCTGCGGGTGTTTCACTAGCTATATATTTAAAAAGAGAAAATTATAATGTAACCGTTCTTACAACTGATAATAGTATCTTAAAAAAAGCTGGCTTTATCGAAAACTATTATGGAGTTGAAAAAATAAGCGGTGAAGACTTATATGCAATAGGTATTAAACAATTAAAAGACATAGGTGTAGAATTATTAAAAGAAGAGGTTGTTAAAATTGAAAAAACGGATTCTTTTAAAGTTTATACAAACTTAGGTGAATATCAATCAAAAGTAGTAGTATTAGCAAATGGTATTTTGCGTACACCATCTGGTATAGCAAATGCTTCTTCTTATGAAGGAAAAGGTGTCAGTTATTGCGCAACCTGTGATGGTTTCTTCTTTAGAAATAAAAAAATTGCAGTTATAGGTAATGGAAATTTAGCTTATGATGAAGCAAAATATTTAAATCAAATTTCTAATAATGTTATCTTACTTACAAATAGTCAAAAGATTACTAGAGATTTTAGCGATTTAAATATTAAGATAATTGAGGATAAGATATTAAAAATTAATGGTGATGGGCAAGTAAATGGAATAAGTTTTGAAAATGGTGACACTATAGATATTGATGGTATTTTTATAGCTACTGGCGTGGCATCAGCATTAACGTTTAGTAAAACTCTTGGTATAATGATGAATAATAACTATATCAAAGTAAATGAAGATTTTATGACAAATATTTCTGGATTATATGCAATAGGCGACGTAATAGGCGGAGTATTGCAAATTGGTAAAGCAGTTGCTGATGGGATAGAAGCTAGCAAAAAAATAAGTAAGTTTATAAAAGAAGATAACAAATAGATCTTTTATAAATAGGAGAAGTGATAAAATTGAAAAAAAGTGTTAAAGAGTATGCAGATATATTTGATGTGTTATCAAACGAAGTAAGATTATGCATTTTAGTTAATTTATGCAGAAATCATGAAAAGAATGTTGGTAGCTTGCAATCTTGCGCAAAAGCATCACAATCAGTAGTCTCTCAACAATTAGCAAAATTAAAGATAATGGGTATTATTACCTCTACTAAAGTAGGTAACGAAGTTTTCTACTCTATTGTAAATAAAAAAATAATAGATATAATTGAAAATCTAAAAATAGGTGAGTAACATTGAATGTAGTTGTAATTGAAGAAAAGTGCCCAAAGAACCATAAATGTCCAGCTATAAAGGTTTGCCCAGTTGGAGCAATTGTTCAAGAGAATTATAATGCTCCAAAAATAAATAAAGACGTATGCATAAGATGTGGAAAGTGTGTAATGCTTTGCCCTAAGAATGCATTAACGATTAGTAGATAGGAGAAATAAAAATGATTAAACATATTAATAGTAAAGATTTTGAGAATGAAGTTTTAAATAATACTAAACCAGTATTAGTTGACTTCTATGCTGATTGGTGTGGTCCATGTAAGATGGTAGCGCCAATATTAGAGAAAATAAGTAATGAACATAATGAGTTTGACATAGTAAAAGTGAATGTTGATGATAATCAAGATTTAGCAGTAAAGTATGGTGTTATGTCTATTCCAACAATGGCTGTATTTAAAAACGGTCAAGTTGTAAATGGAATGGTAGGTTTTTCTGATGAAGCAACAATAATTAATTTAGTAAATAATGAAAAATAAATCACATTCATTGTGATTTTTTTTATTAATTAAATTGAATAAAATTTCTTGACTTATGTTAACAATAGTGACTATTGATTGACTTTTTATTATTCTTAGGATAATATTTAATTATAGTATATTATATAATAAATATTTACATAGGAGGTATAGGTTTGAAGAAGAATAAATTCATTATACTAGTCATTAGTATTGTAATATTATTGTTACTGGCATTATCATTAATATATATTTTCTTTATATATGAAAGTGATGAAGATTTATTAAACGATCTTGAAGAAAACATTAATATAGTTGATGAAAATATAGATAAGAATGACCAAAATGACTCGGAATTTTTTACCGAAATAAATGAAAGTATAACTGATGATCAAGAGTCTGTAGATGAATTACAAACAAGCATTGATTCAATACTAGATAGTTTAGATGAAATAGAAACCGTTGAAAGTAAATTTTTAATTGAGTAAGGAGAAAAAGAATGAAAAAGGTTTTATTAGGTATATTACTTTGTTGTCTACTTATGGCAACACCTGTTTTAGCAGCTAACCCTTCATCAAATGGTTTAGATAGTAACAAAAATGAGAATGTTGTTTCAGCAAGTGAAAAAAGGGTAACAATAAGAACTCAAGCACAGGAATTAAAACAATTAAGATCTGATTTAAAAGCAAAAGTTAAAGAGAAAAAACTCTTAATTGAACAATATCGCAATTTAGAAAAGTTAACAGATGAGCAAAGGGGACAAGTAAAAGCACTGATTAAATCAATGAAGATAGTGCAGGAAAAGTTAGGAAGTATTTATCAAAATGCAGTATCAAATATACAAAAATACAAAAAAGATACATCTACAAACAAATTAACAGGTTTAGATTTAGTTATAACATCGCAACAAGAAAGAATAAATTTATTAAAAGAAGCAATAGCTGAACTTGAAAAATAAAAGATCATATGATCTTTTATTTTCATAATATTTAATATTTTGATATAATCATATAAGAAATAACTTATATATGGAATAGAAGAGGTATAAGAATGAAAAAATATTTAGTCATATTATTAGCAATAATTTCAATATTATTAATATTACTTACTTCTTTTAAAAACGATGATTTTACAATTGTTTCATACGGTAATCAAAATAGTAAAGCACAAGTTAAGAAAGTATATAATTTAAGTGAAAATGAAATTTCTAGACGATATAGTGAATATGATTTTTTAAAAATAGACAAAATCTTATATAATAAAAAAATAAGTTATAAGGAACTTAAAGATATTATTGCTAAAAGCAATAAAAATAGCTTTAAATACGGTATCAGCTTTGATGAAAATTTTAATAACATCTTACTAAGTGAAGAGATAAATTCAAATAATATTATTGATTATAATACGGGATATCTTGAATTATCTAGTATTAATAAAGTTTTAATTAGTAAAGGCAAAATTTTAATTAGCTTGCCAAAATATTTATATGTTTTTGAAACAAAAAGTGAATTTTATGATAAAGGATATATCGAATTAAAAAACGTTGATGGTTATAATATTAGAAATAGTGCTCTAGGCAATATTTCTGACATAATTAATAGTTCTTCTATGACTTTAGCTAATATGGTTAAGCAAAATGGCAAATATATATATGGCTATAATGCAAGTGAAGGTACTGAATTACTTGACTACAACATTCTTAGACATGCAGGCAGTACATGGAGTCTGATACTTAATTATCAAATTAATCCTAGTAAAAAATTAGCTAGCGCAATTAAAAATTCTATTAAATATATAATAGATAATAATTTAATATATAAAGATGGTAATAGGGCTTACGTATATGAAGAAGAGAGTAATGAAATCAAATTGGGTGGGAATGCTTTAACTTTATTAATGCTTTCCGAATATATGTCTACGTTTAGTGATTACAAATATTTGGATATTGCTAATCAAATAGCTAGTGCAATAATTAGTTTTCAAAATAAAGATGGAAGTTTTATTCATGTACTAAAAAAAAATCTAGCTATTAAGGATGAATATCGAACAGTATATTATGATGGAGAGGCTACTTACTCACTCTTAAAATTATATGGAATAACTAAAGAAATATCTTATATAGAGTCTGTAGAAAAGAGTTTTGATTATTTTATTAATAATAGTTATGAAAATTATCACGATCACTGGCTAGCTCATTCACTTGATGAATATTCAAAATATAAAGTAAATGAAAAATTTGTTTCTTTTGCACTACTAAACTACACATATAATAGCGATTATGTTATATCATTAAATTTATTTAATCCTACTGGATTAGAATTACTCACATCTACGTATAGTCTATATAATCGATTATCTAAAACAAATAGAGAATTATTTCAAGATTTTAATGCAAGTAAACTAATGTCTGATATAGAAAATAGAACTACATATTTGTTAGAACGTTATATATATCCTGAAGTTGCTATGTACTTTGAAAACCCAAAACTTACTTTAAATTCTTTTTATAGTAAAGAAGATGAATTTCGACTTAGAATAGATGATTTGCAACATTCTATAGTAGGTTTATTGGCCTATTATAATCTATTGAAAGAAAACAACACATAAAACCTAATTTGTTAAAAGAATAAAACTTAATTATTATTTTAAAATAACTTTAAAAAAATAATATATTTTGATATAATTATTTGTATAAGATAGGAGCGATATAAATGAATAAACAAGGGTTAAGTCCAAAGTTAGATTCTGAAAAAATATTATATATTGTAATTTTAATCATAATCGCAATTTTTATATTTAATATGAAAGGAGTCTATAGTCTAATAGCTAAAATTCGAACAGGAGAACTATTTCCAAAACAAGAAGTTGTTACTGAGCAACCTACAGATAATGATGATGATGAAGAGGAAGAAGAACCTGTTGAACAATATGAAGTATTAAAACCTATAGGTAATGAAAAGGTAACATGTAAGACTACTGTAAGTAGTGCAACGGGATCAAAAGTAACAAAGATATATTTATATTATACTGAAGACAAATTAATGAGTTTAGATGAACAAGTTAGTTATGAAGGCATAAGTGATGAATATACCAACTATATTTATTCTGAAAGAAAAAAATATGAAAAAAGAAAATCAGATAATATAAACTTAAAAGGTTATAGTGTAGTAACAACATTAAGTGGAACATTATCATTAGCTACATCAACAGTAGTAGACTTATCAAAAGTTGAATTAGCAAAAATAACTATTAGTGATACTGATGGAATTGGTTTATACGGGGTATATAATCAAGCTATAAATGAAGCAGTAGTTCAGTATGCTTCTATGGGATATGAATGTGAGTGATATAAATGGATACTAAACAAGAAAATTTAGGAGAAGCAGTAGTTCCTACTTCGCAAGGAGATATTATAAATGAAGTTCCAAATGCGGAACAGACAAATTTAAATTATGATTTCAATTTTGGGAATCAAACTAATCAAGTTGCACCAGTGGGAGTTAACCAAGAAGAAGTACCAACTATTCAAAGTACTGCTGTTGCTGATCCAGCAATTGGGAAAGTAAACCCTAATCCAGTTATGCCAGAAAATATAGTGCCAATAGATATAGATACAGCAGCTGGAGCTACAGCTATAAAAGTACCAGAAGCACCAGTAGCAACTCCTGTTGTGCAATCAACAATAAGAACATCTGGTACAGCCACAGAAGAAGAAATAGTAATAGACGCAAGCAAACAGACTGCTGAAGTCTTAGATGAATTTGCTATTACAATGGATGCAAATGCTGAAAAAATAAAAAACAAAAAGAATAACATATTTATTGGCGTTGTATTTGGAGTAATTATATTATTTATATTACTTTTAAAAGTAATTATTAACATAGTGGGATATTAATAAAAGGACATAGTCCTTTTATTTTTAATAAGTTTATTTTAATATTAAAATTAAGATGAATCATGTTATAATATTAAATAATTATTCTTATGCGCTTCGTATATGGATATGAATAATAATTAAACATATTTCTTTATATATATTTAATTAATTATTGAAAGATGAAATTTTTACTAGGAGGTAAAATAAGATGATATATTTAGATTATGCAGCTAATACACCTGTTGAAAAAGAAGTTATAGATGCTTTTTATCAAGCAACTGTTAAATATTATGCTAATCCTAATTCTGTTCATAAATTGGGATTAGAAGCGAAAGAACTACTTGATTTGGCAACAGAAAATATTTCTAAGAGATTAAATGTTTTACCAGAAGAAATAATATATACTAGTGGATCAACTGAGTCAAATAATTTAGTAATTAAAGGTGTTTGTGAGCGATACAAAAATAAAGGAAAGCATGTAATTATAAGTTCTTTAGAGCATAATTCTATTATTGCTTCTGCTACAAATATGCAAGAATTAGGTTTTGAAGTAGATTTACTTTCTGTTAATAAAAATGGACTGGTAGATTTAGATGAACTAAAAAAGATGATTCGAAATGATACCATTTTAGTAAGTGTATGTGCAGTTGATAGTGAACTTGGTATAATACAGCCAATTTATGAAATAAAAGATATAGTTAAACAAAACTCAAATTGCTTATTTCATACAGATGCTACACAAGCAATAGGAAAAATAAAAATTGATATTAGTGACATAGATTTGGTTACTTTAGCACCTCATAAATTCTATGGTTTAAATGGAATAGGTGCTTTAATAAAAAAGAAAAATATTAGTTTAAAACCGCAAATATCTGGAGGAAAAAGTACTACAATTTATAGAAGTGGAACTCCAGTATTAGGAAATGTAGTAGCATTTAGTAAGGCTCTTGATTGTGCATTAGATAACTTAGATTCAAGAATAAACTATGTAACTAAACTTAATAAAATGGTTAGAGAAAGAATGCTACAGTATCCTCTAGTTTGTATAAATAGTCCAGTAGATTCTATCCCTTATACTTTAAATATAAGTGTTAAGGGAATTAAATCTAGTAAGTTTGTTGAAGCGTTACAAAATTATGAAGTATATATATCTGCTAAAACATCTTGTTGTCCAGAAAATACACCATCTAAAATGGTATACGCTGTAAGTAAAGATAAAAGTCTTTCAACAACTTCATTAAGAATTAGTCTTTCACATTTAACAACAGAAGAAGAATTAAATCAATTTTTTAATATATTTGATATATGTTATAAGGAGTTAGTAAAATAATATGGATAAAGACAAAGAGATAGAAAGAAGCATTATTAAAAAGTATCGAAAAGAAATATGGTCAAGATTTGTTAAAGCGGTAAAAGATTATCACTTAATAAATGATAATGATAAAATAATGGTTTGTATTTCTGGAGGAAAAGATTCGTTTTTAATGGCTAAATGTGTTCAAGAATTACAAAGACATAGTGATGTTAAATTTGAGGCTAGATATGTAGTAATGAATCCAGGATATAATGATTATAATAGAGATTTTATAATGGATAATGCTAAGATATTAAATATACCTATTGAAGAATTCAAAACTGATATATTCGATGTTGTATCCACTGTTGAATCAAAAAGTCCGTGCTATCTATGCGCTAAAATGCGTAGAGGTTATTTATATAATAGAGCAAAGGAAATTGGATGTAATAAAATTGCTCTAGGGCATCATTTTGATGATGTAATAGAAACTACTTTACTTAGTATGTTTTATGGTTCAGAATATAAGACAATGTTACCAAAATTACATAGTGATAATTTTGAAGGAATAGAATTAATTCGCCCAATGTATTTGGTTAAAGAACAAGATATACTAGCTTGGAAAAGAAGTAATGATTTAACTTTTATTAATTGTGCTTGCAGATTTACTGAAGGATGTTCGCTTATTAATGATGGAACAAGTAAAAGAAAAGAAATGAAAGAATTAGTAAAGCAGTTAAGAAAAGTAAATCCTAATGTAGACAAGAATATATTTACAAGTCTTGATAACGTTAATTTAAATTGTATTCTTGGTTATAAAAAAGATGGAGAATATCATAGTTTCTTAGATGAATATGATAATAAATAAAAAGATAAATACAATATGTATTTATCTTTTTTATATAATTTATTTTTGTACAGATAACTTAATTATTAAATCCATATTATCATCCTTTGCAATAATGTTCTTATGTGATTCTCCACATTTTTGACATCTATATATGATTTTATATGTATCTTTAAATTTTTCTATTCCTACCGGTTCTAACAATCCTAAACATGTGTTACTCCTATCTCCTGGCAAGATATCCACATGTTTTGAATATAAACATCTTGGACAGTGATCACGCGCTGTATAATTCAACTTTTCCACAGTATAATCACAGTTTTCACATATAAAGTTTTCATCTATCATAGTAAATTTTTTCAAACTAATCACCGAACTAATTATATCATATCTGTTCAAAATAAAGAAATAATATGGTATAATTAATTAGACTTGGAAGTGAATATTATGAATTATACAATAGAGATAAATAATTTTGAAGGACCATTAGATTTACTACTACATTTAATAAAAGAATCTGAAGTTGATATATGTGACATAAATATTGAAGAAATAACAAACCAGTATTTAGAATATATAAATAAGATGGATGCATTAAATCTAAATGTAGCTAGTGAATACTTAGTTATGGCAGCAGAACTTATTGAGATTAAATCATCTACATTACTTCCAAAACGAAAAATTGAAACTGAAGATGATTATGAAGAAGATCCAAGAGAAATATTAATTAATAGGTTACTAGAATATGAGCGATATAAAAATATTACTTCATCATTAAAAGAGTTCGAACTTGAAAGAGGAAAAATATTTTCAAAGGAACCATATGATTTAACTGATATAACTAATTATAATAATGAAATAGAAGAAAATTTTAAAATGGAAGATTTAGTTGAAGCATTTAATAATTTATTAGCGAGAAAACAATTAGATAAACCATTAAATACAAAAATAACTTCTAAGGAATATTCAATTTTTGAAAGAAGTAATCAAATAAAAAATTTACTAAAGTTAAAAAGAAAAATTAGTTTTGTAGATTTATTTGATAATATAGAAAAAGATTATATTGTAATAACATTTTTATCTATATTAGATATGGCTAAACATGGTGATATTGATATAAAACAAGATAATAACTTTGGAGATATAGTTTTAGAAATAAAGGAAAGTGATTAAATGGAATTATTAGGAGTACTTGAAGGTATTTTATTTGTTGTTGGTAATGAGGGTATTTCTATTGAAAGACTTAAAGATATTTTAGGTATAGAAGAAGAAAAAATTAATTATTTAATAAGTTCATTAAAAGAAGAGTATAGTAAAGATAATCATGGATTTGATATAGAATCTCTAGCTGGAAAATATAAACTTGTAACTAAGAAAGAGCACAAGGAATATTATGAGAAACTAGTTGAAGTTGAAAAGAATGATGAGTTATCTAATTCGGCATTGGAAACACTTGCTGTAATAGCTTATAATTCTCCGGTAACTAGAGGTTATGTAGATGAGATACGTGGTGTTGATAGTGTTTATCAAATAAAAAAACTATTGTATAGAAATTTAATAAAAGAAGTAGGTAGGTCAGAACTACCAGGAAAACCTATTCTTTATGCTGTTACAGATGAGTTTCTAGATTATCTAGGATTATCTTCAATTGATCAATTACCTAAGCTTGAAGATGTTAAAAATGATAATGAGGATATTATTTCAGATTTATATCAATCTAAATATAAAGAAGAGTTATAAAAATAATTCTTTTTTATTTTATTTAAAATTAAAATATGTTATAATACAAATATGCCGGTATGATGGAATGGTAGTCATGCTTGACTCAAAATCAAGTGGGTTTTGCCCGTGTCGGTTCAAGTCCGACTACCGGTACCAATTATTATTTTAATATTTTGTTTAAAATAACTTGCAAATAGTTAATTTTACTGGTAAAATATTATTGCATTTGGCGATTATGGTGAAGTGGTTAACACGGTAGATTGTGGTTCTATTATGCGTGGGTTCGATCCCCACTATTCGCCCCAGATATGAGAGAGTTGCTACCCCATTATGAAAATAATGGGTGTGGCATTAAATATATCAGACAGTTAGAAAAGGTTGTTCCTAGAAGGGAGCAACTTTTTTATGTTAGAATTTAGAACAGTAAGAAATTTAAAAGCAGATAAGAATTTCTTAGACTTTATTGGTAAAGATAGCCTTGCTTTTAAGGGAATTGATGGAGCAATATTAGAGATAAAGAAAACCAATATTAAGACTGTCAAACCAATTATTTATGAGATTCAAGATTTGAATTTAATAATACATCATTATGCTTGTGATAATCTAAATAGTAAAAGATATTATATTCCAAGTTATAAGAAATCCTATACTCTAAATCAAATTAAAGAAATTATTAGAACTATGCTTACTACAAAAACAATTGACAAATAGAATTTTTAGTCTATAATAAAGGACAATTATTTATATTTGCTCAAAGGCGAAGTAGTATGTATAACCTATATGTATTACTTCGCCTTTTTTTATAATAAAAAGGAGTGATAATTTGAATAAAAGAGCAGGGGTATATGTTCGAGTTTCAACCGAAGAACAAAGAGATTATGGATACTCCATTGATGGACAGTTAAGAGAATTAAGAGATTATTGTAAAAGACAGGACTATGTCATTGGGGATATTTACAATGATGCAGGACATAGTGCCAAAGATTTAAAAAGACCAAATATGGAGAGAATGCTTGAAGATATTGAAAAAGGAAATATTGATGTAGTCGTTGCAATTAAAGTTGATAGATTAACTCGTGAGGGTTATGATGGACATTGGTTTTTAAAATATTGTAAAGAGCATAATTGTATGATTGATTTACTATATGAAAATTATGATATTAATACACCGAATGGTGAAATGTTATATGGAATGAACGTTCTGTTTGCTCAAAGAGAACGAAGAGAAATTGCAGGTAGAACAAAGCGAGGAATGGAAGAGGCAGTAAGACAAGGAAAATACCCCAATAAACCACCGTATGGCTATAAAAAAGATGAAAATGGTATATTAGTACCTGATCCAATTACTTCTATCGTAGTGCAAGATATTTACGATATGTATTTAAATGGAATGTCTAGTGTAGATGTTATGGATAAATTAAAAGAGGATAATCGATATACTGATTATTTTAGTGTAAGACCACATACAATCATTAATATTATTAAGAACCCAATGTATAAAGGTGATTTAATATGGGGAAAGACAAATCGAAAAAAAGAAGATATTGTATATTTAGAACAACATCATCAAGCGCTTGTTTCAAACGAAGTATGGGAAAAAGCCCAAGACCAAATTATTCGTAATACTAATGGTGGATATGGTGAAAAAGTTCATATTTTTAGGGGAATTATTAAATGTCCACATTGCCACAAACCAATGAGTAATTACTTTTCTAGGAAACATAAAGGTAAAAAAATAAAATTAACCTACTATTTGACTTGTCATAATAGAGAATGTCAAGATTATAAAAAATTATATAATACAGGAAAAATTGAACAAGAACTATTGCCCTTATTACAAGATTTGTGTGTATTTTCTATATTAAATGATAATGTCATTAATATACCTAGTTTAAAAGGAAAGAATCAATTATTAGCCCTTGAAAAAGCATTAGAAGAATTAACAAAGAAAGAAAACAATGTCATTAGTTTATTTGTTGATAATAGATTAAATAAACAAATACTAGATAATAAAATGAATCAAATAGTAAAAGAAAGAGAAAATATCAATCACAAAATAGAAAAGTTAAGTGATGAAAAATTATTTCGATTTGATAATGATATTGAAGAACTATTTGATAAAAGAAAACCTCAACCTAACATTGCTATATCGAATATATGGAACTTACTTACAAGAGGAGCAAAACGAGATATTATTCAAAAATATGTTAAAGAAATAGAAGTTAATATTGATGAAAACTATGACATTACAATTGAAAAAGTAATTTTCTATAATGACTTTCTACAAAATGATTTATTTAGTTTTAGTGAATATTTAATAAATAAGGCAAATGAAAGAAATAATACATTTGAAATAAAAGGTATTTACAGTAAGTTAGATTTTGAACTATTAATGAAGGATTTAAAACCAAAAGAAATATTTGATATTGATGAAATAATTAAAGCAAGAACATTTGAGTATGAAAATCAAATGACAGAACTAGAAAAAATAAAAGGCAATAAAACATTATTTATCTATGGGATTAAAATAAATGAGGAAATCAACAACTTTAAAATAGTTGTTCCAAATTAGGTAAAATATGAGTTATGCAATATTTAGAGTAGAGCCAATTAATAAGTTGAAAGATTTAGGACAAATTGGTGCTCATAATGGAAGATTAAAAGAAGCTTACAAAAGTAATCCCGATATAGATAAAAGTAAATCATCTGAAAATGTTCACCTAGTTCCATTATCAAATAGTAATTATCACAATAGTTATATGAAACTGGTGAGTGATTATAAAATACAACACGATAAGAAACAAGAAACGGAAAGGGAAAACAGAAAGAAATCGTTTAATCAAATGTTAGACGATTCTAATAGTGTAGTTGCTGATGAACTACTGTTTACAAGTGATAAAGAATTTTTCAAAGATATGAGTAAAGATGAAATAATTAAATGGGCAAATGCTTGTATGGATTTTGTCTATGAGGATATCGGTTATAGTAAAAATCAAGTATTAAATGCAGTTATTCATTTAGATGAGAAAACACCCCACTTACATTGTGTGGTAGTACCTTTAATTAAAAAATATGATAAAAGAAGTAAGCAAGAAAAATTAACGATATCTAAAAAATATTATATGAAAGATAAACAATACTTATCTACTTTACAAGATAGATACCATGAACGAATGCTTAAAAATGGGTATGATTTAGATAGAGGTATTAAAAATAGTGACAATGAACATATCGATATTAAACAATATAAAAAAATAACTAGGAAATTAAATCTAGAGCTTGAAAGTAAAAATAAAAAGTTAACTGGAGCAATGGAAGAATTAGAAACTAAAATGCTTTCTAATAAAGAAATGGTATTTGATAAAGAATATGTAAAAATAAAAAAAGATACCTTTGATTCTATGAATAAAGTAATTAACAAAGCAAAAAAAGTTATGGATATAAAACCCAAAATTCAAAAGGTTTATAGTGAAGTAGATGAGTATGCGAAATCGTATCGATATTTAGAGAATGAAAATACCAATATCAAAAAAGAAGTTAAATATCTAAGAAATCAAAATTATAAGTTAAAACAAGAAAATAAAGATCTAATGACCTATATAAAAGCCATTTTAAAGATTATAAAAGAGTTCTTTAGAGAATTACTAATAATTGGTAATGATCGAGTAAAATCAAGAACAACGGAAGAAATAAAGGAATATTATAATCAAAAAGATTTTACAAAAAAAGATGTTGTTGATATAGCAGTAAATACTGACCAAGAAGATGACTTGTTGAGTTACATAGGTGTTGATAAAGATTATGAAAAAGAAGAAAACGATATTGATATGGAAATTTAGAGTGTGTGATATAATGAAACTATAGTTAAGGAGAATTTGGTGATTATGAAAAAAAGAGCAATCATATTAATTCCATTTATTATTTTAGCAATAATAATTATAAGTTTTCTTATTTTTAGAAATATACAATTAGGCTATGGAAAAATAAGTATAATTTATGATAAAACTAATGGTAGTCAAACAATAGAATTAGGAATTCCTAAATTATCTTTTATGGCAAAAGAAAACGATAAAAGCTATTCATTTAAAAATATAAGGAGTAACAAAAATTTAACAAAAGAGGTTAAAGATTTCTTAAAAACGCTAGAACTCATAAAATGTAATGATACAACGTATTATTATGACAAAAAGAATAATTTTACAATTATTGATTATTCAATTAAAACTCATTTCATATACAATACTATTTCATATAAGGTTTCTGATGGAAATTATTGTGAAGATATGAATATTATTGAAGAAAAAAATAGGTATGAAGAAATATTCGGTGAAGTGAGAACATTTGGTTTTTATAGTAACGAAAACGACAATAAACTTTCAATAGCTTTTTACATCTATTTTCCTAATACGAGAACAAATGAATTTAGAGGCGAATTAGCTATTGGAAGTAATGGCAGTTGGCTAGAAGCTTCGGAAGGATATTTTATTATTGAAAATAATGAACTTATTTATACCAGAACTACTATAAATAAGAAAAATGATACCATTGTAATTCCTGAAAAATCTGTTTTTAAAATTCAAAATAAAAAATTAATATTAATTGATAATTATTTATCAGATTATGAAAGAAATATAATATTAGAATAATATTATAAGTTGTATATAATTAATAATTTGGAGGAAATAAAATGAAAAAAATTTTTGTAGTAATGGTTATTATGTTACTGTTTCTTAGTGGTTGTACTAATGAAGTGGAAGACGGATATAATAATGTCGATCTATTAGAAACAACATATCAATTTAGTGGAAATAGTAAAAATTTTAGTTTTGATATTGGTAAAGTCAATTTTTCAAACAATGAAAAAGATATTTTAATTAAAGGGTTTAAACAAAAAAATAAAATTAAAAATTTATCAAATATCAAATTTATAATTTCATTTGATAATAATATATGGTCTACTCAAGAAAATAATAAAAAAATGAATAAAATAAATTCAATAATGAAAAATATTATTTTTTATGAAAGAGGAATTATATGTACACAAGATAGTGGGATTAATTGTGAAGAAACTTTTTTTAGTAGAACTACCAAAGATGACTTTAAGACTAAAATTAAAATTGAAGTAGAATATTGTACTAATGAAAATACTTGTAAAATAGAACAATTTAATCTATCGTATGAGGAGTAAAAAAGTATGAAAAAGATTTTTATTTTATTAAAGAAAAATATATTATTTTATACACTTATATATTCGATTATTTTTATTTTAGGATGGGCAATATTATATTTATGCAATTGGGTTTATTTGTTTTGGTTTAAAGAATTTTCAATTTCAATTATTATTATTGGTATTATAATGAGTACTATTAAATATATAAAAAAATTAAACTATCCAACAACAGAAAAAAGATTACTGTATTTAATATATTTACCTGTTGAATTATTTATTTCACTTGTAGTAGTAACGTTAATAACCCTTCCTTATTTGTTTAACGAGGAAAGAATAGTGATAGTAGATAATAAGTTATATGTTGAAATTCGATATAGTATATTACTTTCAAATGGAAAAAATTATTATGATTTTATCAATCCTATTTTCAGAAAAAAGCAACCGCGTTTTAAAAAAGCATATGATGACTCATTAAGTGATTCAAATTATCTATATACAACCTACTATGATGATAATGGAAAAGTTATTAAATCAAAAGATAAAAATAATATTATTGATGACCAAAGTAATAAACAAGCAGAAATATTATATACAAAGAAAATTAATGAACAAATTTATTACAGAATTATGAAAATCGATGTCGCTCTAGCACAAAGAATTATTATTACAGTAGAAAAATCAGTAGATGGTGGAAAAGAATACTCTAATCAACTATCAAATAAGTTTATAACTGTCAATAATGAAACAAAATATGAATTTATAAATGAAAATATTATTTTTATAAATGATAATGGAATATCAGGACAAAGTGTAGCTGATAGAGCATTATTAGCTAGTCAAGATGGTGGGAAAACATTTGAAAGAATTAAATTAAATCTAAATGATGATTTAATTGACTATATTTATTTTGAGGAAATGCCTTATTTTGAAAATGATAAGCTAAGATTAAAAGTTCAAGCATATTTAACAAAAGATCCAGAAATTTTGAACTTAATTAGTATAGATAATGGCTTAACTTGGGAACAAGAATAGCAATAAAAAGATAGAATATATTTTATAACAAAATATAATTATGATTATTAGCTAAGTTTTGTGATATCTTTTGACGGCCGAAAGAGTAACACACTACGCTATTGGCTAAAGCCAATAACGAGTGTGCAAAGGGAGAACCCTTTTGATACCCCTTTACCATAATTTTTGCTAATAATTGATATGCAAAAATTATATTAAGATAAAGCAATATTATTGCTTTATCACAAGTCTATTGCCACTTTCATTTTTGCTAAAGCAAAAACAAAACGTGCCACGACTTTTAAAAAATGACCTAATCGCATTAGCGAAAAGGTCATTTTTTCTTATATTCCATTATATCTTGAACATTACATTTTAATGCTTCACATAGTGATGATAATATATGCAAGTCCACTCTACTAATTGTCCCATTGTAATATCCCTGTATTGTTTCAAACCTTAAACCTGTTTCAACACATAATCTGTTTTTTGAATATCCTTTTTCTTTCATTAGTTTATCTAGTTTAAATATTATGTATGAGTTATTCTTATTTAATTTTTCCATGTAACACCACACCTTACTAAAATAATCATATCACTTATCCTACATCTTGACATTCTACAACAGAATGTAGTATATTGTTTTTGATACTACATCACAATGTAGTGAAAGGAGATTGAAAATGAGGGATAGAATAATAATACCTAATAGTGCAAAATTTGATGATAGTTGTGTAAATCAGTTAAAAATTTATTTATGCAATTACATATTTAAAAATAATCATAGATATGTAGCTGATGGTTTAATTATTTATATAAGAAGTAATTATTTGAAAATAAAATATAATCATCACTATTATTATGTGATAATTATAAAAGAGAATAATATATACTATTGGCAATTAAGACCATATAATAAATCATTTTATACTACTCCTTATGATAATGCTAATAGTTTTGAATTAGTAATTATGGCAATAAAAGAGAACGATAAATTAGTATTTAAAGGTAATGAGAAAAATCAAAATTCCAAAATATGCTAATTTATGATATAATTTAAGTGTTTAAATGCTAGTATAGATTTAATTAGTTAGGAGAAGAATAATGCAAAAATTAAAAATTATTATCGAAATTGTTTTACAAATAATTCTGTGCTTTTTTAGTTATCATCTTTTTATACTTTTTTTTAATACTATATCAGAAATAAAATATTGGTATTTAGTATTATTTTTATTTATAATTTTTACAAAAAATATTGATAATATCATTTTACTATTTAAAAAAGAAGAAAAAGAAGATGACAGTTTATT
This sequence comes from Bacillota bacterium, assembly GCA_023460995.1. Lineage (GTDB taxonomy): Bacteria > Bacillota_I > Bacilli_A > RF39 > UBA660 > RGIG4266. Next base: position 213,044 of record JAEWOE010000006.1, read on the forward strand.
TAATGTATATTACATAAATTACTCTAAAACTTTTGAAATATGTATGTTAATAGATAATAAAATACAATCCAAAATTGAAAAAAGCTATAAAGATGAATCAATAGAAAAAAATTCCTCTAGTTTATTTGGGGAATCTAGTAAGGCACCTTTCAAAATTGGAGCAAATATTTCAGAAGAAAATTCTAATACGAAAACTTATGAATATAAGGAACTACAAGAAATAAAAAATACTAATTCTACCTTCTTAAGATTATTACGTAAAAAATGTAAAAATATAAATTTATCAAATTTAAAAAATGGTGATTTAGTAAAAATAGATGATGCACAATTAGAAATAATAAATAAGGATGAAATAGCTCAAGTGAATTCAATGGTAAGTGGCATATTTAATGGGAATGTTATACCAACGGATTCCGAAGGACAAACATTTAATATTAATGTAAGTGCAATTACTAATATTCTTTTAAAAGATTATAAATATCAGCTGATGTGTAAAACTGGAGCATTAAATGAATTTTACATAAGCATTCCAATGAAAGCAAATAAAGAATTTGAGAGTGATTACTCTATTTATGATTTAGAAATAGGAAAAGTTGATATAATTGGTATATATAGGACTGATAAGTATAATTATAAAAAAAATACTAATACTTTTAATTATTTACAAGAGATTGGTGTAAATTCAAAAGAAAGTAACATCGATGGTGATGAATTAATTAATTCTGAAACGCCAAGAGTCAAGCCAAAAAAAACCAGTAGTTTTTCCGATATGCCATATATAGATTTAATTGCAATAATTCAGGATTTAGATATAAAAAAGGAAAATGTAAATGAATAGTATTACTCTATATACGTATACTTCAGAAAGACTAAAGGAGTTTAATCAAGAAAAAAATATGAATGATATTATTGTCTCACCGGAAATGATCTTTGATGAATCAAGAAAAGAAGAAATAGATGATGAAACAAAGCAAATATATTTTGATATTACAAATTATTATAAAAGTCTTCAGGATAATCCCTTACCTGTTGAAAAGGTATTATATCAAGTTAGCAATAAAAAAAATTGGCATATAATTATAAATTATAATTCTAGTAATAGATTTAGAAATGATTTTGGACAATATATTAATAAAGTAAAATCGATAAATAACATTTATCAAACAGAAACGGAATTTTTGGAAAATTTTAGTAATATACCTATGAAAAAATTAAAATTAATAGAAAAAAATTTAAATCAGCAACTATATGGCCATGATGAATTTAAAAAAGATTTTCTACAACAAATTAAAAACTTTTCTATATTATATAATTTAGGAGAAATCAAAATATTTTCTTTACTAATTTGTGGAGATTCAGGTATTGGAAAAACAGAATTAGCACGAATATTGCACAATACCTTATATAGTAATTCTAGTTTTATTAAGATAAATTTAGGAAACTATAATACCCAGGGTTCGTTAAATAGTTTAATAGGATCTCCGAGAGGATATTTTGGAAGTGAACGTGGTGGAGAATTATCAAATAAAATTAAGAATAGTGATTCAAAAGTTATTTTAATTGATGAGTTTGAAAAGGCAAACAATGATATTTTTAATTTTTTTTATGAGCTTTTAGAGGATGGAAAATTTACTGATCTTACTGAAAATGAATATAATTTAAATGGTTATTTAATTGTTTTTACTACTAACTTAAATAAAGATAATTATAAAAAGATTATTCCATCTCCCTTGTTATCAAGGTTTACAATGAAAAGTCTTTTTGAACCTTCATCTATCGAAGTGAGAAAACAATATATATATGATAGAACTAAACAAATAGTAACACTTTATAATCAAAAATATAATGCAGAAATTAATTTTCTATCAGTTGTCGAAAGAATTAATAAGAATTCAATTGAATCAATTTTTAACTTTAGATATTTGAATAGGATAATTCAGAAGTCATTACTTGAAATTATAGAAATAAACAATACCAATTTTTAGTTTGTATAAAAATGCATAAAAAAATAGTATAATAAAATTAGTAAAATAAATAGTAATTTGAGGTGGTATAAATATGAGTGAAGAAATGATTGCTATTATTATAACATCCATAATATCTTTGGTTTCGCTTATAATAAGTTTAAAAAATTATTTAATAAGTAAGCCTAAACTAAAGATTGTGATATCGGATAAGGAATGTGATTCCTATTTTGGATGTGTTGATAATGAAAAAGGAATTATGGTAAATACAAATATTGGAGCAGCTGAAATTAATATAATAAACAATTCACCTGTAGATATATTTGTAAAGGATATTAAATTAAAAATTGGTAAGAATTATCATGGTCTTATTGATAAAGAAAATTCATATTGGGAAGGAATTCATTTTTTTTACTATGCTGAAAATGGAGAAAAAATGTGGGAAGGGTTTGGCATAGATTATAAGGAAAATGGATTTAGTATGCCAACTGAAGTTAAATCATACACAATTTTATCAGGTATATGCTTATTCCATCATTTTCCAAATAACCAATCAGCTATATACGGTAAAATAATTTTAAACACAGCGGTTGGCAAAATAACTAAAAGAGTAAAATTTATTAGATATGATAATAATTATGTGTCATCAGAAATGAAAAATATTGAGATATATCAAAAATTTAGCTTTAAATAGAACAAAATTGTAAAGTATATTAACCCCAGAAAAGACTTGTAGTTAAATCTTTAATATAATTTGTCAAAATTGTGATATAATACAAGTAACTTATCAAGAGATAAGGGGGTAACAACCTTTATCTAACTGGCCCCAAAAAGAGATTAACTAGTAGAAATACTAGTTTTTATTTACTTATAATTTAAAAAGTCATACAATAACATTAATTTTAAAAGTAGTATACAAGAATTGAGGAAAAAATATGCAAGAAAACTTTGATGTTCATAAGTATATTAATTATTATTTTAATCACACATATAATGTTGTTTTGGCTTGGAAAGATATTCAATTATGTTTAATTGAAAATATGATAATAGATGAAGAGGAATTTAATAAAATTAATTTCCTAATTATATGGCACGATAATTCCAAAATATCAAAGGAAGAATTTTTTGGCTATGGTTTAAAGTTTTTTCCGTTAGATAAAAGCGAAAAGAATAACGAATTGTTTAAAGAAGCTTGGGAGCATCATAAGAATAATAATCTACATCATCATCAACGCTTAAAAAACTATCAAGGAAAGGATAAAAAATGTTATCTAATAGAAATGATATGTGATTGGATAGCTATGGGATGGGAGACTGGCTCTTTAGCCCAAGAGTACTATGAACTAAATAAAGATAAAATAGATTTATTGTATGAAGACAAAAGATTTATAGATGATATTTTTATATTAATTGATAAAAGTGGTTGTTTATCAAATCATAAAGTTACTGATAGCGAAAAAGCATTTCTATATTTTAAATAAGTTAAATTGTGTGGAAAGGATGATATAATCTAGCTATATTAATATTTAACATAATATTTCATTTATGCCTCAAGAGGAAATCAACGGACTATTTATTTAGCTCTTTTTTTGGTGTATAATTTATTTAGGTGATCAAAATGAATAAGGACAATGTCTATAATGATGAACAGATATTTAAGGAATACTTAAAATATCGTAATGATGAGGATAGTCCTCATAGTATTGAGGTAAAACCAATTATTGTTGATTTAGTTGGAAATGTAAAAGGTAAAAAAGTTCTAGATATAGGCTGTGGAGCGGGTGATCTTGCTCTTTGCCTTTCTCAAAAAGAAGCTAAGAATGTGGTAGGTATAGATATATCAGATAGATCTATTACTTATGCTAATCTTAATAACAAAAGAGACAATATAGAATATAGAGTGATGAATATTTGTGATTTAGATAAATTGGAAAGCAAATATGATATTGTGATTAGTGATATGGTATTCAATTATATTAGTGATTTTAAAGTAGTTATGAAAAACATAAACAACTTATTAGAAGATAATGGAACTGTAGTCTTTTCACAAATTCATCCATTTTCAACTGCCCCATTGAATGGCAGAGTATGGTCAAAAGACGAGGAAGGAAACGATTTTTTTCATCTCTCAGATTATGGTAAAATAGGAGCTCGTGAAACTAGTTATTTTGGTGGAAAATTAGAAATATTTCATCGTACCTTTGCTGATGTAATTAATGCTATAATTGAAGCAGGTTTTGAAATAGTTAAGTTTATAGAGCCAACACCATCAAAAGAAATAATTGGAAAACTACCTGATCGAATTAAGGAGATACATAAGCCTTCATTTTTGATAGTAAAGTTAATTAAAAGGAAATGAAAGACGGTGTGCGCTTATTGTATATTTTTCTAGTAAAATAAGTTGACTAATTAATTAGATAGTAAATTACGAAGGTGATTATGATGAGAATAGGAATAGATATAGATGGAGTTCTAACTGATATAGAAAAATTTCAAATAGAATATGGAAGCAAATATTTCCATAGTAAAGGTAAAAGTATTATAAATTATAAAGGATATGAAACTACTGAAATATTTGGATTATCTTTAAAAGAAGATGATGATTTTTGGAATATAGCAATAAAAGATTATATCAATGAACCAGCTCGAAATTATGCTAGTGAAGTTATTAGAAAATTAAAAGAAGAAGGAAATGAAATATATATTATAACTGCAAGAAGTAGTAATCTCAATTATACAGACGATATAAATATTGAACAAATGCAAAATATTGTCAAAAATTGGTTAAAAAAACAAAATATATATTATGATAAACTAATATTTAGTAAGGAAAATAAATTGCAAATATGTTTAGAAAATGACATTGATATAATGATTGAAGATAAGCCTAGTAATGTTAATGAATTATCTAAAAAAATACCAATATTATGTTATCATGCAAGTTATAATGAAAATTGTACTGGAACTAACATATACAAATGTTATAGTTGGTATGATATTTACTTTAAAATTAATAATATATTATAAAAATTTATATAAAAGTATTAGAATATTATAATCTTTTTTGACTAAAAGTCAGCACAATATTTTATTTATGCTTAAAAACAAAAAACGGAATATTAATATAGTCCGTTTTTTATCTATTTCTTTCTTTTAATAAAACCTTTTGAATATTTATATTGTCCGAAAAATCTATTTGATCAATTAATCTTTCCTCATAAAATCTATCAGGCTTTGATAAACTTTTATCAATCATAAATCCTTTTTCATATAAAATTGATTCTATTGAAATCTTATTAATTGCTATATTATAGATATCAATAGAATTAATATAAGTAAATCTATTTGTTGAATATGGAGATTTGATTATATCACTATCATTTTCAAGAAAACTTTTATACATATGAGTACCAATATAAGTGCTAATAATCTCTTCTAAATGTATATCATCTAACTTTCCAAAAAAACTTTCATATTGATCTAATATGTCCATTACATAAATTAAGTCTAGTAATTTATCACAGTCAGATAGTTGGTTACTAAGTGAATTAATGGAATGTATTAAAGATAAATTAAATACTTTCTCTTTTTCAACTTTTAAAACAATATTATTATTATAAAAACCAAATTCTGTTTTTGGAATCAAGAATTCTAAATAACGTTCATTATCAAAGTATCTACCAATTCCAATATATTTTGAAACTATTTCAATTGGAAAATCATACTCTACTAACATGTAGTCCGAGCAAAACAAATTTTTATTTTGTATGATTTGATTAGCAGCAAGGATAGCATTTTCTGGATAGAAAAAGAAGAATTTAGACTGTGGAGTATATGAGAATGAATTTGCACTACTTTTTTTATTATTGGAGTCTATAAGCATATTTTTTTTAAAACTAGTATAGCCAATTTTGTAGTATAGATCCTCAAATCCAGTGTAGTTTAAATCACCTAATATATCTGTGTTGTTTCCAATATTTGTAGTAAATGTATTGGGAATTATTCTATATAATTTCATCAGTACACCTCCATCTCTTTTTCGCTCTATTATATTTAAATAACATAAATAAGTCAATTAATTTTATTAAACTAAATAATTGATTACTCAAAAAAGATATAATGTAATAAGAAATTAAAACAGAATTATAAAATAATCATATATATCCCAAATAAATATTAGTTAATTAAATATTTAAATGATATTTTTTATAATTAATCTTAAAATAAAAAATATAAAAGCTTAACAATTAAATTTTGTTTGAAGCTTATAAGTAGAAGTAATGTAATTGACATAAGAATTTTGGTATGTTAACATTGATAGTAATAGCATGAAGGGTTTCTAGTCTAATAGCGACTAGAAAATGTGTGGTATATGAGTAAAACAAAAATCGGTCTTTTTTTTCTTTTTTTAGCATTAATATGTCCGTTTCTTACAAATATAAATGTGATTTTTTTATCTATAATGTTTGTTCTTTTAGGAATATCAATTTTATTTTTCGTTTTAGATGGTTTATCACTTTCTAAATTTGGTGCCCTATCTTCTGCAGTTTTTTTTATTATATTTGGTTTATGTCTTTCTTTAACAACAGTTCTTATAGACAATGAAGTTTTACCAAATAGATATTATTTGGTAACAATGGGATTTGGTTTTGGTATATTATTCTTAACAATTTTTTCCTACAATGTATCAAAAATATTTCTATGTTCGCAAAAAATTAAAGCAGAATACATAGGAAAAAGTACTCAAATAAGTAAATCACTTGTTTTATACGTACCTTTATTTAAATTTAATTATAATGGTATTACTTATGCAAATTCTACAGGGCAACCTATAAGTAATAGGAGAATTAGTAAATTAAAGATAGGACAACAGTATGATATTAATATAAATCCAAAAAATCCAAACATTTTACGTATTAATAAGAGAATTACTCTTTCTGACATGTGTTTGCTTTTCATTGGAAGTTTACTTATTATGGTAGCTATAAATGCTTTAGATGTAACAGGAATATTTAAATAATATAATAAATTCTTATATAATATTTAGTAAATAATATATATATTCTCATTATCAAGTATATGATAACAATAAAAGCACTTCATTAATGAAGTGCTTTTTTAAATCAAAAATTTTGATTAATTTACAAAAATTATAAATTTCTCAAGTACTTTAATACGTATTAAATTTATTTAGTTAAACTAAGTTACTAATTATTTCTTCAATTTCTTTTTCACTTAGTGAGAATTCTTTTGGATCTAAACCTATTTCTAGTCCTGTACTACTTTTTATATGAAAGTCTGAACCTATAGTATAAAAAAGATTATTATTTTTAGTGAAGTTTTTCCATTTTTCTATGTCATTAATTTTCTTATTTTCACGATTAAAGTATATATAATATGCCTCAATGCCATCTGGATTCATTTCTTTAACTATTTCTAATATATCTTCTTCACTTAAATTATCTTCATATGTATATGCTACTGGATGTGCTAAAACAGCTTTCCCACCAGCTTTTCTAATCATATCTGCTGCTTGTTTTGGAGTTACAGTTTTTTTCTCAACATATGCTGGACACCCTTCATTCATAACAGTTTCAATAAACTCTCCTCTGCTAGGAATATGGTCAAAATTATCCATTAGTAATTTATAGTTTTTTTCGTTATTTACAACATCTGAAGCTATATGTGCTTTTGTTACAGCATCAACTTTATCTAACTCTTCAGTATTTATTGTGTATCCCAATTCTTTTATTTTACTTGCAACATTAAATAAATAGTCATGTCTTGAATTTCTTAATGATAATAAACCATCTCTAAATTCTTTATCATTCATATTAAAATTATATCCAAGTACATGAACACCACACTTTTTCGCTTTTGTAGATATCTCAACAGCATTTATAATTTGAATATTTTTATTTTTAGCATATTCAAACAAGTCATCATTATATGCTTCAATTGTATCATGATCAGCTATAGCTATTACGCTAACACCATTTTTTACTGCTTCATCAATTACTTCTTTTGGAGTTAAAGCACCATCTGAACACACTGTATGAATATGTAAATCTATTTTTTTTACCATAACTTAATCCTCTCTTCAAATACCTTTTTTAATTGTTTTGTTTGATGTCTTCTAGAAACTGAATCAGGTCCGCATAATAATAGATAATTATATAATTGTTCTGGAGAATACATAGATACTAATTCTTTTCTAGTTTCAATTAATATACTCTTTAACTCATTTTTAAAACCAAAATCAGTTAAACTTGACAAATAGTCGTGAACGAAATTATATGGCATATCATCATATTGCCATTTTTTTCTATATGAAATAGGATGAATAGCTAAATAAGGTATTTCTCCATTATTTATTGCACGTTTCATAACAAATGGAACTTTTTCAATTAATGAATATAAAGTACTATAATCTATTATATGAGCATCTAATGGTAATTTTTTGCTTGGCAATATTCCATTTTTAAGTTCTTTATTTATAAAAAATATATCTTCTAGTGTTTGAACGGGATCTAAATCTGAAGGCTTCATTTCATTTTTTTCAAATAATGTAATCAAGTTCTCTTTAGCTTCAGTTATACAACTTGTGTCACAAACCATCCACATGTCTATATCAGGAAGTCTATTTATAACTTTTCTTGGTTTTAATGCATCATCCATATCTTTACAAGTTTTACAAACTTGTTTCAAATCTGGCATAGTGTGTCCTTTTTTTTGTAAACAGTTAGCGCAATTCCATGATTCATGACAGCTGCACTTAACCGCACTAACTAATTCATCATTATATCTAATTTGTTCATCGATTACTGGCAATTGTCCTTCAAAGTCTTTGCCTAAGGCATAAAATGGATATCCTGTTCCGAAAGTTCCACAATTTCCCTCAACTGATTTTACAACATCATTATAAAGAAGAATATTTTTGATTAAATATAGTTTTTTTAACTCAGTATTATTGCGTTCGAAGTCAGTAGAAGCCATTGCGGCATCTCTACAAATATTAATAGAAGTATAATCTAACATAATTTTTCCCCCTGAAACGAAAATTTGTTTAATTATAGCACATTTTGGAAAAAAAGCAAATTCATTAAAAAATTTTATAAATTAAAATAAGCGTTCTGTTCTTTTTTATAGGCGTTCTCATCATACTAAATTTATATATGTATGTTTAGATATATGGTAATTATTAAGTAAATAAGACTACACTAATCTTTATTAGAAAGATAATCAAATTCTTTTAGTAAAAAGAAAGAAGGTTTGTTTAAGACTAATGTAATGATTTTGCTATAAAGCAGAAAAAAATGATATAATTAATTAAATATATAGATTGGAGTATTATATGGGAAGAATGGAATTAGAAATTAAAATACTAAACATAAATGAAAGTGAATTTGTGGAAAAATTAAAAAGTTTTGGAGCATCATTAGTTGAAAAAAACAATCAAATATTATATACATATGATTTGCCTACATCATATGGAAGATATATAGATATTTTAACACAAATAAATAATCCTGAAAGTAATATTAAGCTTGAAACTGCATTTTCAAAATTAAAATTATTATTTTTTGATTTAGATAATTTATTTAATAGTGATGATAAAAAAGAATTGAGTAATATTACTAGTTTTTCAACATTAACAAATTTATTAGATCTAGAAAATATTTTAGAGATTTTAAACAAAGAAGAGTTTATTAAATTTATTGAACGATTTCATAATAACTCTAAGAAGTGGATTAGACTTAGAGAGACAAATTCTAAGGTAACTATCGCAGTTAAACATATATTAGCAAGTACTGATAGTAAGCTACAACAAATGTTAGAAACTGAAATAGAAGTTCCAAATATAAAATCTGCAAATGATTTATTAGAAGCATTAGGATTTTCATATAAAAGTTACCAAGAAAAGCATAGAACTACATATAATCTTGATGGTTATGATATAGATATAGATACTTGGCCAGGAATCCCCACTTACTTTGAAATAGAAGGTAATAGTGAAGAAGAATTAGAAAAAATTCTTAATAAATTAGGGTATAGTATAAAAGATACTGTATCTTGTACAGCTGATGAAATTTATAAAATGTACGGTAAATCTATGTTTGAAATAAGAGAACTTAAGTTTGATAATTATGAAATAAATAGTGGTGATATGTAGTGGAAAAAGAATATACTTTTGTTATGATTAGGCCGGGAGCTTTAAGAAGAAAAAAAGTTATATACATTATGAATCTTATAAAAAGTGAAGGATTAAAAATAGAATATTTTAAAGAAAAACAACTAACTGATGATTTCATATATGATCATTATAAAAACTTAATATGTGATGAAATACCTTTTGATGTTTTTGAACGAACAAAGACTGAAAATTTATCTGGCGAAGTAATAGGAATGATTGTTAGTGGAGTAAATGCAGTAGCTATTATGCGATCATTAATAGGCCCAAGCAACGTAAAAAAAGCAAAAGAAGAATTTCCTAATAGTATTAGAGCTTTAGGAAATCCAGATAATAATCCAGATAATTTAATTCATGCATCAGATAGCGTATTAAGTGCAGAGGAAGAAATTAATAGATATTTTGGAATAGACATTAAAGAATTTAAAAAAATGGACTCATTTCAATTATCAAAAACAAAGTAAAAATACTATAAAAAAATCACAAATAAGTTATTGACAGGAAGATATATAAATTGTTTCAATGTTTATATATTTTTGCAACTGCCTTTTAGCATGATCTATTTATAAATGGTCATGTTTTTTTCATGCCATTATATTCTGTTTAACACGAAGAAAAATATATTCTTACTTACATAATTAACTCTGTGTGATATAATAAAACATCAAGAGGTGGCTATTATGTCTTCACTTAAATTATCTTCATATGAAATAAAGCAATTAATTTCTTTAAAAGAAGATTACTGGGAAAATAATTTTGATACTAACTGTTATGCATTTGCTTTAGGTCTTGACATACCAGAAAATGAAATTATAAATAATGCGTATCAACCAGGTATTATAGGCTCTACTATATATGGGTTACCAGCGAAAATATTAATGAATATGTCATTTGAAGAAAGAGTATTTTTAGATATGAAGGCATTAAAAATACAGTTTAATGAGACTTTACCATCAGACGAAACGAAGTATAAGTTCATTAAAAACAGTATAGAAAAAACTTGGATAGTCGCACTATTTTGTAATAATAAAGACTTCCATTTCGTAAGAAAAAGCTGTGACGGTAAATGGTATCATAAAATAGGATATTTTGGAATGCCAACTATCTATGATAGCAATCATAAAATTATAAGTGGCATTGAATCATGTACAATATTAGATTATCAATATGTAAAATCTTATAAACTGCAGTATAAAGTAAGAAATAAAAGCATATTTTAATAAAAATCAATTATATTGCTTTAATATAATAAAAAGTATATAATTTAGTTAATTCTAAATTATATTAAACATTGTTAAACTATTATTTAATAAAGAGGAAAAGAATGATAAAATTAATATATAATTATGTAAGGTAAGGTGAAAAAATGTTTAGACCAATTAAAACAAAGGAAATAGAACAAGGTTTATACTCAATTAGAACGCTTATTTCTAATTTTTATATTTTAAAGATAGAAGATGAGTATATAGCTTTTGATGCTGGATTCACTTCAATTTTGTCTAGAATAGGGTTAAATAAATTAAAAATCAATCCTAAAAAAGTTACACATGTATTTTTAACTCATTCTGATTTTGATCATATAGGTGCACTAAAAATATTTAAAAATGCGAAAATATATATTTCAAATGAAGAAGAACTTTTAGTAACTCACAAAAAAGCTAGAAGAGGAATTGTTTTTAATAAAAGAATTAAAAAGTATTTTACTTTAGCAAATGAAGAAACAGTAAAGTTAAAATCATTGGAAATTAAAATGTTTTTAACACCTGGACATACTATTGGTTCTTCAATGTATTCAGTAAATGACAACCTACTATTTGTAGGCGATAGTATTAGCTTAAAAACTAACAAAGAAATACAACCATTTTCATTTATTCAAAACATGAATCATAATTTAAATAAGCAGACAATTAGTAACTTAATAAAACAAAACTTTTTTAATAAATATGAAATGATTTTAACTGGACATTATGGTATTAAAAGAAAGAACAAACAATCCTCAAAATAAGGTTTGTTTTTTTATTTTAATAACATATAGTTACTTATGCTTATAATTCAATTTAAGTTTGTTGACTGTAGATTATAATTATGCTATTATACTTTAAATTTTGAAACAAGTTTATGGAGGTTATAATATGTACTTATATAGAGCTATGTCTAGTGAAGAACTTATTAGCAGAATAAATGGAATAAATGAAAACAAACCAACTATAAAGGGAAGTAATACTTTTAAATATGCGGATAAAAATTATATACATTTCTATAAGTTTGCTGATCATGCCTTTTTGTTTAAGAAAAAATTCAATTTAGCTATAGTATCAAAAGTTGAGATAAAAGATGAATTTGTTCCTCCTTTAGAATATGGTTTTTATTCTGACATAACAACATATTATGATGATAGTTTATATGGATATCATATTCCACTACCAGAAGTTATTATAGATAGAAATTTGTTCCATAATAATGATATTATTGAATTTTCAAATATAAATAATGGAACTTTTAGAAAAAAAGAAAATGGAGAATATGAGAAAGAATTTTGGATAGAGAGTAAAAAAATATTCTCTGATTCTACCAATCAATTATGGACTACGGAAGGAATCTATTATGAATTTATTAAAATATTAATTAAGAAATTTAATTATAATATGTCTGAGATAGTCAAATATTTAAAAACAATTGAATTAGATAATGAACTACAAATTCTTGCTAATAAAATTGAAAAGAAAAAGATTATAACAAAAAAGTGGAGTAGTTAATTTATGAAATTTACTTTTTGGGCCAATAAATTTAATTAAAATGTTTTATGGATTTTATTAATTAAAAGAATTACTAGTAGAGATACTAGTTTTTTGTTATACTATAAATAGGTAAGAATCAATAATTAGTAAGTTTGAACATCAATAGATAAGTAGTCAAAAAATGAGTTATGATTAACTAAATTTGGTAAACCTACTATAGAAAAGGAGAATATGTAATGAATCAGTTAACAAAAGAAGAAAAAGAAAACTTATTAGCAATTTTAAGAAATCGTTTTGAAGAAAATATGAGTAGACATTTAAATATTACTTGGGAGGAAGTTTTAGAAAAAATAAATGATAGTAATAAAAAACTTCATTCTTTAAGAGAAATGGAAAAAACAGGTGGAGAGCCAGATGTGTTTTTCAATAAAGATAAAGCCGAGCTTTCTTTCTTTGATTTTTCAAAAGAAAGTCCAATTGGAAGAAGAAATATTTGTTATGATCGTAAAGCGTTAGAAGGTAGAAAAAACTTTAAACCTGCAAATAGCGCTATGGATATAGCTAAGGAAATGGGAATTAATATTCTAGATGAAAAGGAATATAAACAGCTGCAAGAATTAGGAGAGTTTGATTTGAAAACATCAAGTTGGATTAAAACACCATCCGAAATACGTGAACTTGGAGGTGCTATCTTTGGTGATAAGCGTTACAATACAGTATTTATATATCATAATGGTGCTGATTCTTACTACTCAGTTCGAGGATTTAGAGGATCTTTAAAAATATGAACATTTTATATAAATATTTAATATTAGTGATATAATATAGTTATAATACTTATAAAATAATTTGTTGTTGAGGTAGATATGAAAACAAAAAAAATTATCCTTTATATTTCTTTTGCTCCATATATTTATATATTATTTAATTTAATATATGTAGCGTTTTTTGGTTATGGCTATAATTTAGGACAAAAAGCTTATAGTATAATTGCTATGGGTAATTGGTTAAGTAGTTTTGCAGAAAATTTATTATTTTTTAACTTTGACTTAATCAATATTACTTTCTCATTGTGTATAATATATCAGTTCATTTATCTAATTAGTTATTTTACTACGAAAAAACAAAGTATAATAGGAAACAATGATTCTAAAGTGAGATTAGATATTTCAAAAGGAATCTTTATTGTTACTTTAATATTTTGGGTATTACTTTTACTATATCTTGTATATTCAATGATTTTTGGAATAGAGCAAATTCAAATTTGTTTTGCGAATTGTAGTAAAAATATAGTTTATGGTGTAGATTCTTTTTATCAATTTTTATTTATTTTATTTATGCTTTGTATTATTCCTATTATTCCTACTGTAGTTATATATGATTTAATATATGTTGTAATAAAAAAGAAAAAAGGTCTTAATTTATTAAAGAAAAACTAATCAAACTAATGTTTTCAATTTATTTATTGATATAAAAGGCTATTAATTAGTCTTTTTATTTTAGATTATTTCTTATGATAAGCAGATATTAATAAGGGTTGCCTAATGAAATTCCTTTCATATAATAAAGAAGAAAGAGGAGATTATATGTCAGAGAAAGAATATGGATACTGACCAATTTGATAAATTTGCCAATCAAGATTTTGCTGGTTTTTCAAGTTGGCTTTTTTCATTAAATGCTTATGAATTTACTTTAATAGCTACGTTATTAGGTTTTTTAATATCTCCTACTTTAACTATAAATCAGCAAAATTCTTTAGGAAATTTTTTTGAATTATTGGGACAAGTAATTTTGACGGTTAATGCTCAAAATACAACATTAAGTCAAGATTCAGTAAAAAAGGCAAATATAAAGCCGACATTTGAAAGTAATACATGGGAAGAAGAAATTTTAAAAATTAAACAAGAGATAATTCAGTTAAGAAGTGATTGTTTATCTAATGATAAGGGCAGTTTTTGAAAATTAGTTTAAATAAAAAAATTGCATATGTAATGCAATTTTTTAATTAATATATTTAACTGGAATAGTTACAATTGGTCTAAAACCGGCCATTGAATCATGGTTAGACCAATAAGCGTCAATAACTTTACCATAACTATCTCGTGCATACCAATACCAATTTTTACCAGAATCTAAATCAAGCCATTTGGTATTAAACCAATAATTTTGGCCTTTGAACATAAGATTTATGTTATCAAGATTAAGTATTTCTAAATTCAAATCTCTCGTATTACCTTCTTTATTTAGATCTTCTCTAATTGAATCAATTGATAATGAATTAGTAATATTTATTAGTGTATCTAAAGTTGGTACTTCAACAATAATTGAATTATCACTATACTTAACTCTAAGGCTATTTTGATAATTAGTTAAATAGTAACCAATATTATCTGGTGTAATAGAAGAAATATCTACTTCAGCATTATATGGATCTGCATCAAATTGAATAACACTGCAATATGGTGCTGTTCCTATGCAACTACTGTCTAAACCAGATAAGTCCTTCTTTACTACATAGTCTGCGAAAAGAGTAACTGTTAATGCACTAGCATTGGCTTCTTTTATGACAGTAAACTTTCCACCACCATCTTTTAATGTAACTGATTCACCAATTACAAAATGGTGGGGTAGTTTAATATTCTCTTCTTCAGGGTTAGTACGTACAATAGCTTTAGTTCCCAATTCTTGTAAACTATCTAATGTTTGTCCTATTATAGCATTATCCCCTTCATCAAATGCAGTTAGGGAATAAGTTAGCTTACCAGAATTATCAGAAGTGATAGTAATATTTGAACCGGATAAATACTTTTTTCCATATGGAGATTTTGAACCGTTTGAAACATTTAAATCAGAAAAAAGAAAAATAAGCGGACTGTCAGTTTCTTTAGTAGGAACTTTATATTCCTTTAAACCAACTTCATTTTCAGCAGTATTCAAATAAGTTAATGCTTCTGTAATAAAAGCATTGTCTTTAGCCTGTTTTATAATTTTTGATACAGTTGGAATTGCGATTAACACAATTATTCCTAATATTAAAATAACTGCTAATAGTTCTATTAGTGTAAATCCTTGATGTTTTTTCAATTTTACTCCTCCTTTATTTTATAAAATCATATCATAAATATAATTAAAATGGAATATTAGTTACGCCTAGATAACATTAAATATACATTTTTTAAAATGAGTAGTATAATCAGTATATATATTTTAAGAAATTGACTTTAATTATATTTACTAAAATGATTTTATCCTACAATTTTTACTCCTTGATAATAGTGTGTAAGAATTTGATTATAGTTATATCCTGCATTTGCCATTCCATTTGCACCATACTGACTCATACCTACACCATGCCCATATCCTCTAGTAGTAAAAATTAGATTTCCATCTTGTACTACTATATCAAAATCTGCTGATCTAAGACCAAGCATATTTCGAAGATTAACACCGGAATAAGTTGAATCACCTATTTTTATTGAAGTGATTCTTCCACTAGCATTTCTACTTAAAACTTCAACAGGAGTATCAGAACTTATAGATATTCCTAAAATGTTTAATATTGTATTATTATCTTTAGTTTCAGTTCTTAAATATGAAGAAGCTACTTTATCCCAACTACTGTCTACTGATTTTAAATATGGAATACTATTACCCCAAACATATACTGAGTCTTCTGTATATCCATTGCTAGTAGAATGGTAAACAGCATCAATATAAACACTATTATAAGTAATATATTTCCCTTTTGTAGAGTCAACAGCAAGTTTGACTTTGTCATAATACTTTTGAAAATCGCCCTGCCATTTAGATTTCATTTGATTTGTATCAATATATTCTTGTGTTGCAACAGTATCTGTTAAAATTAAGCCTCTACTAATTCTTTTAAGTGTGTATGTTCTAGCAACAATAGCTTGAGCTTTCAGCGCTTCAATGTTAAAAGAAGCGGGAATTTCTGCTGCAACAACTCCTACTAAATATTCTTCTAATTCAAGCTGTATAACTGCACCATTATTCCTATAAACTGTAACAATTGTTTTAACTTCCTCTGGCTGAACTGGTTGCTGAGTTACCGGTTGCTGTGGTGTTGGTGATGTTGTAGGATTTTGGTTTGTATTAGTACTTGTATTTTGGACTGGTTGCTGCGTTTGTGGTATTGAATTACCAGTACTTGGCTTACTTTGGCTTGAAGAATTATTTGTAGTGATGCCATTTGGTTGTGTTTGTGTAATATTACCAATAGTGCCTTCAATTTTCTCACTATCACTATTAATATTATTGTTTTCTTGAGAAGTAGTATTTTCTAAAATTAAAGAACTACTATCACTATTATATATATTTTCTATATCCAGAATTTCTGGATTTTGAAAAAAATTAGTTTTTTCAACTATTCTTGAACTTAAAAAGTTTGAACTATTATCCTCAATAATATTACCTTTAAAACTATTACCAGTAAATAATAATGTCGCTAAAGCAATCGTACCTGCCATTAATATTATTTTAGTACCAGTAAATTTAGACATTTCTATAGTATTTTTCACTTGATTTAAAATACTTGTATTTTTTTTTCCTAATTCTCCAAACTCATAATCATAATTGAAATAAATAAATAATATTTTCTCATTATTTATATTTTTAATTTTATAGTATTGTATCATTATATCACCAGTTATAGGATTAACACTTTTTTTTAATACATACAAATCATTACTTACTTTATAACGAGAAAATAATACTAATTTATTTTGATTAAAATATTAAATATCATATATAATATATATAGAACAAAAATATATACGAGGAGGAATTAGAATGTCAAAAATAAAAAACATCATTGCAAGAGAAGTATTAGATTCTAGGGGTAATCCAACAGTGGAAGTTGATGTAATACTTGAAACAGGTGAATTAGGTAGGGCGAGTGTTCCGTCGGGAGCTTCAACTGGATCAAAAGAAGCTTTAGAATTACGCGATAATGATAAGCACCGTTACTTAGGCAAAGGAGTATTAAAGGCAGTTAATAATGTGAATACAATACTACGTAATGAATTGATTGGTATGAATGTATTAAATCAAAAAGAAATTGATGAATTAATGATTACACTTGATGGTACTGAAAACAAGGGTAATTTAGGCGCTAACGCTATGCTAGGGGTATCGCTAGCATGTATAAAAGCTGCGGCTGCATTCAAAAAAATATCACTTTACAAATATATAGGGAGTGGACTAACTTTACCTGTTTTAATGATGAATATATTAAATGGTGGAGCACATGCAGATAACAATTTAGATTTTCAAGAGTTTATGATTGTTCCACAGGCTTCAAATATTAAAGAAAGGTTAAGAATTGGTGCGGAAGTATTTCATAAACTTAGACAAATACTAAAAGAAAATGGTTATAGTACTGGTGTAGGTGATGAGGGTGGTTTTGCACCAAATTTAAGTAGCAATAAAGAGGCTTTAGAATTAATTTCTAAAGCTGTTATACAAGCAAATTATACTCTAGGTAAAGATGTTTGTTTTGCACTTGATATAGCAGCAAGTGAATTTTACAGTGACGGATTATACGTTTTAAAAGGTGAAAATAAGACATTAACTAGTGATGAGTTAATAGATCTTTATATTAACTTAATAGATTCTTATCCTATTATAAGTATTGAAGATGCATTTGATGAAAATGATTATGATGGATTTAAAAAATTAACTGACAAAATAGGAGCTAAAATTCAGTTAGTTGGAGACGATTTATTTGTGACAAATAAAAAAATATTTGCAAAAGGCATAGATATGGGTATTGCCAATGCTATATTACTTAAAGCTAATCAAATAGGAACTGTAACAGAAATGCTTGAAACTATAAAATTGGCTAAAGATAATAATTATAAAACTATAATTTCACATAGAAGTGGTGAAACAGAAGACACATTTATAGCAGATTTTGCAGTAGGTTTAGATTTGGGGCAAGTAAAAACAGGTTCATTATCTAGGACAGACCGAATATGTAAATATAATCAGCTAATCCGCATTGAAGAAGAGATAGAAAGAAACGTTTAATGTTTCTTTTTTTGAATAAATAAAATAAAAAAGGGAAAGATATTAAAAAATGCTATAGTTATGGAAAGGTAAGATAAATATGTCATTACTTAATAAGAAAAATAAGCAGTTACTCCTAGATAACAAAATTACTAAGTTAAATAATAATTTAGATGATTATACTTTGACAGAAGATTTAAAAGAGAATATAGAACTTTTTTCAAAATTGTTTGAAAAAGTTTCAACAATGATAACTCGTAATATAAGTAATGAAACTTATGCCAATCAAAAATATTCTTTAATGTACTGTGAGGGATTAGTAAATTCTGAAATAATTAATGATAATGTTATTAGACCATTAATACTTTCTAAAATAAAAAAAACTAAAACAGAATTTTTAGATGTTATTGAGAAACAAATAATTCAAATAAATAACTTGAAAAAAACTAAAAGTGTAAAAGATATAGTAGAAGCTATTACATATGGTGAAACAGTTTTATTTGTTGATGGTTATAATGAAGTATTTTTGCTTAATACACAAAAATTCAATTTAAGAAGTGTTACTGAACCAGAGAATGAGAAAATTCTTCTTGGTCCAAGAGAGGGTTTTACCGAATCTATTTTATTTAACATATCTATGCTACATAGGAAAATTAGAACTAATGATTTTAAGGTTGAATATAAAACAATTGGTAAAAGAACTAATACAAAAATAGCATTATGTTACATGGATAGTGTTGTTAAACCAGAGATATTAGAGGAATTAAAAAAAAGACTAGATGCTATAAATATAGATGGAATTCTAGATAGTAATTATATTATAGAGTTAATTAAAGATAACAAGAATTCTCCTTTTAGAACAATAGGTAATACTGAAAGACCTGATGTTGCTGTTGGAAAAATACTCGAAGGAAGAATTGTTCTATTTGTTGATGGAACTCCTATTGCACTAACTTTACCATATTTATTTATTGAAAATTTTCAAAGTAGTGAGGATTATTATTTAGGGTTTTTATATGCGTCTTTTTCAAGAATAATAAGAATGCTTGGATTTATAATAACTACAACTTTTCCTGCTCTATATATAGCCATAGTTGCTTTTCATCATGAAATGATACCTACCTCATTATTCTTAAATATAACAATGGAAAGACAAAGTGTCCCGTTACCTGCTGCATTAGAGGCTTATATAATGTTAATAGTATTTGAAATTCTACGAGAAACTGGTGTTAGAATGCCTACTGGAATTGGACAAGCACTTAGTATAGTTGGAGCAATAGTCGTAGGTCAAGCAGCTGTTGAGGCAAAGTTAGTAGCAGCTCCTATGATTATAGTCGTTGGTATGACCGGAATAACAAGTTTACTTATTCCTAAAATGAATGCTGCTAATATATATCTAAGGTTTACTATTCTATTTTTTGCTTCAATGTTTGGTTTCTTTGGATTTTTAATAGCTGGTGCATTTTGGCTTATACATATTTTAAATTTACAATCTTTTGGAGTAAACCAAGTTGATTTCTTAGAAAGAGGATGGACAAAGAAATTTGAAGATGATCTTGTTAGATTCCCATGGCAAAGTATGAAGTCAAGACCTTTTGATATAGCTAATCAAAATAACTTAGTTCGAAATAACACAAAAAGTGGTGATAAAAATGCATAAGAAATTATTATTAATATTGATCGCATTATTTAGTGCATTATTAACAACTGGTTGCTGGAATTATATAGGGCTAAATGAAATGACAGTAGTGGCTGGAGTAGCAATAGACAAATCTGGAGACGAGTACCAGTTAAGTTTTGAAATATATGATTTACAGGATACCGCAACAGGTGAACCAATTAAAACAGAAATAGTTCAATCTACGGGTAAAACAATATTTGATGCGGTAAGAAATGCAAAGAAAAGAGTAGCAAATAAATTGTATTTTGCCGAAACTAGAATAATAATAGTTAGTGAAGAAATAGCAGAAGATGATGGACTTAACACTGTTATGAATTGGTTTTACAGAGATCCAGAAGTAAGGGAGACTCTAAGAGTAGTAGTGTCTCAGGAAAGAAGTGCTGTAGCTCTTTTAAAGGTAGACTCTCTCACAAGTAGTAGTGTTTCAGCAGATATAGAAAATATGGTAGAAAAGGATTTGAAAATTACCGGAGCAACGGTATCAATGCCTATATATAAGGTATATAATATACTTAATTTTGAAGGAGAGTCATTAACTTTATCAGCTATACATCTTACTAATAATAATGGTGAAAAAGTATGTGAAGTTAATGGTATAGCTCTGTTTAAAGAGGATAAACTAGTTGACTATTTATCAAGTGATGATAGCAAGTACTATTTATTAGCTAAAGGCGAATTAGAAGGCGGAATAATAACGATTAAAACTAAAATAAAAAGTGATGATACAGAGCCGCAGAATTTGTCATTGGAGATAAAGAAAACAAGCTCATCAAGAAAATATATATCCTTTGATCCTAATAATCTAGCATATAAAATATCGACAAAAGTCCAAGTAACTATAGGAGAACTACGTGATCAATCTGATAAATTAAAAGATGAAGACTTGCTAAAATTACAAAATGAAGCAGGAGATATTATCAAAGATAGAATAAAAAGTGTGATTGAAAAAATTCAAGAAGAATACAAAACAGATGTTATCGGTTATGGAGATACTTTATATCGAAGTAATCCTAAAGTATGGAAAAAAGTTAAAGAAAATTTTCAGGAAAAGTTTACTAATATAAATACCGAAGTTGAATGTGAAGTAGAGATATATAATACAGGGTTTACAAAATAGAAGGAGGAAAATATGCTTTTATTAATAATATTTGGAATATATTCTTCGGTTTTTATTTTTGATTTTTTAAAGATAAGAAAAAAACAAAACAAAACCCAGAATATTATATATTTATTTTTATTTTTTACAGCGTTAGCCTTTTCTCTTTCTGATGTATTAGGAATACCAATACCAAAGTTTTCGGAAGTACTAAGAAGTATAATTGGAAAATAATGTAGAAGAGGAAGGTGCGTAAAATGGATAAATATATGTTGTCTTCAAGACAAATAATGTTTTTAATAGCAGTATTTTTATTTGGGAGTAGTGTTGTTATAGGAGTTAATATAAACTCAACTGTTGCACAAGATTCTTGGATATCGTTATTTCTATCGCTTTTTTTTATTATTCCTTATATGCTTATGTTTGCGAGAATAGTTAAGCTTTTTCCACAAAAAAATTTGTATCAGATAATTGATATTCTTTTTAATAAAAAAATAGCTAAAATCATAATAGTTTCATTTATCATATTTGCATTTTACTTAGGCGGAATAGTATTATGTAACTTTGATCAATATGTTGATGTTACAACGTTACCAGAAACACCTCTTTTGCCTATATCAGTGTGCTTTATAGTAATTGTAACCTATTTAGCACGAAGTGGATTAAAAACAATTGGTAGGTGGGGAATGATAATATTAGTAGCTCTAACAGTAGTAGTCTCTTTCACTTTATTCTTTTCAGTACCACATTTGGATATTAAATATATATTTCCTATAATGGAACATCCAGTAGGTGAAATAACTTATACTGCATATAGTATATTTATGTTGCCCTTTGCAGAATTAATCGTTTTATTAGGATTAGCTGATCAGTTTAATATTACAAAAAAAGAAAGAAGAACTTTTGTAATAGGAGTAATTATTGATTGGTTTCTAATATTGTCTGTTTTAATTAGAAATATACTTATACTTGGTGCCCCACTATTAAAAAACACATTTTTCTCTTCTTATGAAGCTGTTAGAATAATTGAAGTTGGAACCTTTTTAACAAGAATGGAAGGAGTAGTAACAATGAATTTTATCTTGGGAGGAATTACTAAACTAGCTATATTTGTAATTTCATTGTCAAAAGGAATTGGTCATCTTTCAAAAAATAATGATTATAGAAAATTAGTTTTTCCTGTAGGTTTAGTTATATTAGGTACATCTCCTTTACTATTTAAGAACGTTGTGGATATGTTTGATTTTGCTCCAATATTTGGGTTGTATGCTATTCCTTTTCAAATAATATTGCCTATTTTAATTTGGCTAACTGCAGAATATAAAAACAAAAAAGGTTTATTAAATATTAAAAAAATTAATGATATTGAAAGCTTGCAAGTAACGTAATTGCGAGCTTTTTTTGCAAAGAAAAACAACATATTATTACTATGTTGTTTCAAACTAATTTCCTAAATATGTAAATATAGCTAAACCATTACCACCATGTCCAGTTTCTGTACCTGTTGCTAAACTTGGCATAACAGCGTTTCCAGCTATCATAGATGTGTTATTAAATGTAGTTCCTGAATAATGGTTGGAATTACTTAATACTATTAAATTTGATGATGTAGATATTGCATCTATTCCAAAGCACCCTTCATATCCTGAGATATATGATGAACCACCAGCTCCAGATGATACTCCTGAACTGATGACACCGCCACCACCGCCACCGTAGTATCCACCACCGCCACCACCGCCGTGATTAATTTGAGAAGTTCCTCCATCTCCAAATTTACCATACAGTCCAAGGCCTGATGAACCACCAGGTTTTCCACCGGAAATTTGTGTTCCTCCTGTTGCAAGAGGGTGAGAAACTGCTCCGGTGTTTAATAGACCAGGTCCACCTATAAGAGCTCCACCATATCCACCTGTTCTTGCATTAGTCCAGTTAGATGATCCAGCACCACCTCCTGCAACCATAATACGAGTTTTAATACTATCAAAATCCATAGTACCATCAAGTGTATATGTTCTTCCAACTGAAAGTTCTGGATATGCACCATCTTTTACTGAGTTAAACATTTCAAGATTATTAGTTTTATCATTATTAAGCAGTTGAAGTTTTGTTATATAAACTCTATTATCTGTATAATAATGCCATACTTTTACATCACCAATCTCATATTCAGCACCCAAATCTATTTCAACATATGTTTCAATACCATTACATGCACTTGAATATATGTATGCTGATGATGTAGTAACACCATCTGTTAAAGCGGCAAAACTAGTCATGCCTGCACAATTACTAGTAACTTCTTTATTTGCTGATATTAAATTACCTTTAGTATCAAATACTTGAAGTTCAACCCAGTGGTTACCATTATTAACACTACTACCTGTTAGATAATCTCTAACATATCTATATTTTTTAGTTTCAGGAGCTAGTCTAACATCGGTTGCTCCACCACCAGAAGAACCACCTTGATATGATGTGCCACCAGCTGACCCTCCATTAAAACTTGTTAGACGGTAGTTAGTCGCGCCATCTTTTCCAGCACCACCAACATAAACATATAAACTTTGTCCAGCTATTAAATATGTAGTTCCTGAAGTATATGCACCAAGTCCACCGCCAACAAGACCACCAGAATTATTTGTTAAATATCTACTAAACCCACCTTGTGCACCCCATAGTTCTATTTTGTAGTTACCACTAACAGGGGCAGAGAATTTTTGATAATCACCACTATATCCAAATACATAGTTGTAATAATTGTTGTTATATAGTTGACCAACATTAATTGTTCCTTGACCTCCCGGTGCACCATATGTTTGTGTGATACCTCCACTAGCTACAATATTTCCATATGAACTAATCGTATTAGCAAATACATTAATGCTACCACCACCAGAAGAACCACCAGATGCACCAGTACCATAACCACCTTGAGAACCATTAGAAGAAATAGTTCCATTGTTTTCAAATGTTCCGGTATATATCATAAGTAGTCCACCAGTCCCAGTACCACCTGGACTATGTGTACAGCATGATGAACCAACACCTGCGCCACCAGGATTACCTGCACCACCACCTGCTGCATATCCACCAGTGTTTGAATATGTATTTGATTTACCTGCGCCACCAGCACCACCAGTGTTTGACCCAGCATTACCATAGTATGTTACTCCTCGTGAAGTTGTAGCTCCACCACCAGCACCTCCAGAATAAGATGTCCCAGCACCACCAGGACCAGATCCTGAGTAACCAGAAACATTATTGAATACTCCACCTGAACCTCCGCCACCAGTAGAACGGTTGCTTCCATCGACACCTGATTTACCAGCAATTGATATGGAATCGGCGTTTGATAAAGCTACAGCAGTTCCACCACCACTTCCAACTGCTGGAATATATTCATATGTATTATCTGAATTTTTATACAATAGAACATTTTGCCCTGCAGCAGAAGCACCGCGCGCTGTCATAGATATATTTCCATTGTTTATAAGCTTTTTTTCTACATAAACAAGAAAACCTTTTTTTCTAACTTGAGGTGTAAGTGTAACACTTGCATCAACAGTTAAATTTCCATTATATTTATAAATACACATTTTTGTATCTACTACATTATCACATAGTGTTGGAGTAGTAGTATAATTTGTATCTTCTTTTATTACATAAATTTCTGCTAAAATTTCTTCATCATTAGCTAAGTGTAGTGTATATGTTCCGCTACTAACAAGATAATAACTACTAACAGCATCATATAAAGTATCTTTATATATAGTATCTCCGTCAACATATATTTGACCTACAATAATTTCTAATTTCTTTGTAATACTACCAGTTTTTACAGTAATATTAGTTGTTCCATTTCCAACACCAGTTACTAACCCTTTATCATCAACTTTTGCAATACTTTCATCATCACTTATATATATTAAATTTTTATTAGTTGCATTACTAGGAGTTATTGTTGGATTCATTTGTAATGTTGCATCTTTAACTATATTGTA
The DNA here is from genome assembly GCA_023460995.1 of Bacillota bacterium. GTDB lineage: Bacteria > Bacillota_I > Bacilli_A > RF39 > UBA660 > RGIG4266. The sequence continues at coordinate 238,745 of JAEWOE010000006.1, forward strand.
TGTGGTTTGATCAAATGAAACATCACTAACTAATATTTCATTTGTTTCACCTTCAACATACATTTTTTGACCATTATATATAATTCTATATCCACCAAAATTACATACAGCTTCTTCAATTTTATTATCATCAATATTAAAATAGCCATCAGTTGGATAACTGCCACTAATTTTAATAATATTATTTAGATATACATCAGTATTATCATTTATTGTTTCTTCTGCGTATACTTTAGGTATTAAAAGATCACTCAATCCTAAATTTGGTATTTGATAATCTACATAATTACTATTTGGTGAAACGTAATATCTATATCCATCATCAATTTCACATTCATCCTTATTCATCTGACATATTACTAAATATGTATCAACTGCTTTAATATACGCATTAAAACTAGTTTTTGCTGCTTCCTTTCGTGCTTCACCCGCGATTTTTGTAATTACCATAGTAGATATAAAAGTAATAATTATAAGTACTATTATTACTGCTAATAGTTCAATTAAAGAAAATCCCTTTTTATTCATTATAATTCCTGCTTTCTATTTTAATTCATTAAAATAACAAAACCAATTATGTAGTGTATTTAGCCTATACAATAGATATTAGTAAGACACATTAATACTAATTGGGTTAAAAAATAAGAAGTTAAAATATGACTTCTTACTTCAATATATTATTTTTAGGGTTATACATAATCTATTATTATTTAAGTATAAATACTTAAATAAAACAAATACAATAGTAATCATAATTTAATTAATTTATTATATCTATTGTTAATTAATTATAACATTTACAAACAAAAATTAAAAGTTAAACTTATTTGAATTACTATATATACAAATAAAAGTTATTACAATTTACTTTAAACTAAAAACTTTTTCTTTTTATCAAAAAGATATTGACAAATACACTTGTTATTAATATAATGTTAATAACAAGTGATAACTGTATTATAAGGAGATGAATTTATGTATAAAAAATATGGATATGTAAGAATAGGTGCTTTAATTCCTAAGTTGAAAGTTGCTGATACTGAGTTTAATACTAAGCAAATGATAATGGAAATAAAAAAAGCTGAGGAGTTGGGTATTTCTATTTTGACTACACCAGAACTTTCTTTAACCGGATATACTTGTGCAGATTTATTTGGTCAAGATACTTTAATAGAAGAAAGTTATAATGCTTTAGAAGAAATATTAGAAGGAACTAAAGACTTTGAAATAATATCAATAATAGGATGTCCTATTAGAAATGAGAATCAATTATTTAACTGCGCAGTTGTATTACAAAAAGGAAATATACTAGGTATAGTACCAAAGACATATATACCAAATTATAGCGAATTCTATGAAAAGCGCTGGTTTGCTTCAAGTATAAATACATATAATAATGAAATAGAAATAAACAATAGAGTTGTTCCATTTGGAACAAATATCATCTTTAATGATATAAATTCAAAAGAAATAAGTTTTGGTATAGAAATTTGTGAAGATTTATGGTGTAGTTTTCCGCCAAGTACTAATCATACCTTGAAGGGAGCATCAATTATTTTTAATCTTTCCGCAAGTAATGAAATAATAGGAAAGTATAGTTACCGTAAGGATTTAGTTAAAAATCAATCAGCAAAAACATTATGTGCTTATGTATATGCTTCAAGTGGTGTAAATGAATCAACAACTGATGTTGTCTTTGGCGGTCATGCAATGATTGCTGAGTGTGGTGTAATCTTAGAAGAAAATAAAAGATTTAACTTTGAAAGTGAATTAATATATACAGATATAGATATAAAAAGAGTTATGAATAATCGTTATAAAAATATTAGTTATATGGGAATTAATAGTAATTTAAATTATAGATATATAAGTATTGATGTTAAAGATAAAATAACAACACTACATAGAAAATATGATAAATATCCATTTGTACCAAGTGATGAAAAAACAAAGGATGAAAGATGTGAAGAAATATTTAATATCCAGTCAGCAGGTTTGGCAAAAAGATTACTACATACGGGCATTAAAAAAACAGTTATTGGTATAAGCGGTGGACTGGATTCTACTTTAGCCTTTCTCGTTATATTAGAGGCATATAAGAAAATAGGAATAGATGTCTCAAATCTTATTGCTATAACTTTACCTGGATTTGGAACAACAGGAAGAACTTATAATAATGCTTGCAATCTGGTAAGAGAAAGTGGAGCAACATTAAGAGAGATAGATATTAAAAAAGCCTGCCTAGTTCATATGAATGATATTGGTTTAGAAGAAAATGATAGAAGTGTTACATATGAAAATAGTCAAGCCAGAGAAAGAACACAAATTTTAATGGATGTAGCAAATAAAGAAAATGCTTTGGTAATAGGAACAGGAGATTTATCAGAACTAGCTCTTGGTTGGTGTACATATAATGGTGATCATATGAGTATGTATGCTGTTAATACTAGCATTCCTAAAACTTTAGTAAGGTACTTAGTAAAATGGATTGCTGATAGAAATCCTAAAATGAAAAAAACCATTTATGATATATTAGATACACCAGTAAGTCCAGAATTATTACCTCCAGATGAAAAAGGAAATATTGTTCAAAAAACAGAAGATAATATAGGACCATATATGTTACATGATTTCTTTTTATATCATTTTCTTAGATATGGTGCATCACCAGATAAGATTTATATAATTGCGAAGGAAACATTTAAAGCAGATTTTTCTAACATAGAGATAATGAAATGGCTTAAAGTTTTTATTAGAAAATTTTTTAGTCAACAATTTAAAAGAAGTTGTCTTCCAGATGGACCTAAAGTTGGTACAATAAGTTTAAGTCCAAGGGGAGATTTAAGAATGCCAAGTGATGCTGAAGTTAATATTTGGTTAAAAAGATTAGACGAAGTAGAAAAAGATATTTAAATATCTTTTTTTATTTTCAGCATGTTATAATATGAACGTAAAGGAGGAATAATGTGATAAAAGATTTATGTTTTGAAATAATTCAAAAATGTCCAAATAATTGCTTGTTTTGTTCCTCTTGTTCATCAATAGATAAAGAAAATATAATTGATTTAAGTGTATTTAAAAAAACAATAGACCATTTAATTAAACTAGGTGGAATAAAAGAAATATCTATTTCGGGTGGAGAACCATTTCTTCATCCAGATTTATTTGAAATGATTAAATATTGTAAAGATAAAGGAATTAAAGTAATTTTATTTACTAGTGGTATAAAAAGGAAGAAAAAAGTCACAAATTTAGAATTGGAAAACATAGTAAGGGAGATAAATGAAAAGTATAGAAAGTACATAAATCAAGGTATGGAAGAAAGAGAGTATCAAAAATATATTAAAATAGAAATTGATCAACTAAATTATTTTTATAAACAAGAGTATAGTGAAATTTCAAGAAATGAAATGGAATATTTAAAGTATATTGGATTAGATAAAATAGTTTTTGACTTTCAGTCTTCTGAAGAAATTTCTTATAACTACGTAATGAATACAAAGAATATGCTAACTAATCTAATTGGTTCAATGGTTAAAGCAACTGTTGCCAAACTAGATACAGATGTACACTTTATTCCAATGAAATGTAATTATAAAAATTTCTTAGATATAATAGAATGTTTAAATATAGCTGAAATTAATAACCTTAGTATATTAAATTATGTTCCGCAGGGAAGAGGAGCAGATAATGTTGATGAACTTATGCTTACATCAGAGGAAATGTTAGAATTTAAAAAAATATATAGTGAAGGTCTTAAAATTTTTAATGGTAGAATAAGGATAGGTATTCCATTAATAAGTGATGATATACACTTGTGTACTGCTGGACTAGATAAGTTAGTAATAAAATATGACGGTACTGTATTACCTTGTCCTGCTTTTAAAGAATACAATTTAAAGGAACTAAATGAGTTAGGCATAGAGACACCAAATATTTATACCGAATTGGAAAAAGTTCATGTAAAAGTAGGAAGTAGAAATAAACCATTATGTAAAGAATTGTATAGATTTAGTGATAGTATAAAATAGATTTGTTTGGAGATGTATTGATGAAAAAAATCAGAATCAAATATTTTACTTATAATTGCCGTATCTATTTATATGACATTAAAAATAATAGATAAGTTAATATTTAAAATTCCTGATATGGTTTACGTAGTACTTATTTTTATATGTATTGGAATAGTATTTAGTGCTTTAAAGAGTCAAAAGCAAGAAAAATGATTATTGTTGACTTAATTTTTGATTTATAGTTAAATATATATAATAGGAGGTTAGAAAATGAATAATAATTTTGTTTTAAATAATGAAATAATAATACCAAATATTGGATATGGAACTTGGAAGAGTCCTAATGATAAAACAACTATTGATGCAGTTTTATTAGCTATAAAAAATGGTTATAGACATATTGATACAGCAGCCATATATGGAAATGAAGAAAGTGTTGGTAAAGCAATTAAAATGTGTGGAGTTCCAAGGGATCAGTTATTTATAACTAGTAAAGTTTGGAACACAAATAGAGGATACAAAAAGACGTTGCTTGCTTTTGAAGAAACTCTTAAAAAATTAGATTTAGAATATCTGGATTTGTATTTGATACACTGGCCAGCTTCCCCAAACCAGTTTGAAAACTGGAATGAAATAAATTTAGATACATGGAGAGCTTTAGAAAAATTATATAAAGATGGCAAAGTAAAATCTATAGGAGTTAGTAATTTTAGAAAACACCATTTAGAAATAATATTAGAAAATTACGATGTAAAACCTATGATTAATCAGTTAGAAATTCATCCAGGTTTTTTACAAGAAGAACTTTGCAATTTTTGTAATGAAAATGATATTGTTGTAGAAGCTTACAGTCCGCTTGGTTCAGGAGAAGTATTGAAAAACGAAGTTTTGCTTAATTTATCAGTTAAGTATAATAAGTCAGTAGCGCAACTATGTATTAGATGGTGCTTACAGCATAATACTTTACCTCTTCCTAAATCAGTTACTGAGAGCCGTATTATTGAAAATTCACAAGTTTTTGATTTTCAAATAAGTGATGAAGATATGATAATAATGGATAACATAAAATTAAGTGAAGGATTAGGAGTAGATCCAGATAAAGTAGACTTTTAAGACGAAAGACTTTCATAGTCTTTTTTTTGTGATGTTTTCAAATAATATGTTATAATAATGCATTAGAGGGTGACGGTATGAAGCGTAATAAAGAGATAGATAGTTATTTTAATATTCTTTGTAAAGGTGATTATCCATATTTTATAGATAGATATATTGATACAGTAGAAATGCAAAGATTAGCATATGTAGGACAATTTTGTGGATGTGATTATACTAAAATACATAATATTAAATATTGGTATTCAAGACTAGAACACAGTATAGCAACTGCTTTAATGACTTGGAATTTCACTAAAGATAAGACCCAAACTTTAGCTGCTTTATTTCATGATTTAGGAACTCCTACATTTAGTCATTGCATTGATTATGTTATGGGGGATACAGTTAATCAAGAAAGTTCAGAGATTGATGTTTTTACTATCATTAAAAGTTCTTCAAAAATAGCTAAGTATTTAAAAGATGACGATGTAAATATTGATGATTTAGAAGACCTTGAGAAGTACCCAATTGTCGAGAATAAAAAACCAAAATTATGTGTAGATAGACTCGATGGAGTATTACATACTTGCCTTATTTGGCAACAGTACTGGGATTTATCCACAGTAAAAAAAGTTTATGACAATATAGTTGTTCTTAATAATGAATTTGATGAGTTAGAAATTGGTTTTCAAAATCAAGAAATAGCTGAATTATTTTTTGATGGTGTTTTCAAATATAGTATCGAACTTCAAAAAAATGAAGATAAGTACGCAATGCAGTTCATAGCGGATATTATTAAGGATATGATAGATAAAAAAATATTAAAAATAAAAGATCTATATGAACTTAAAGAAAAAGCTATAGTGTCTATGATGTTTGAATTATATGATGAATTTGAGCAATTTAATATTGCTGAAAAGATAGAAAGAACTGATGAAATTCCAGTTGATTATTACTATGTTTCAGTTGACGCTAAGAAGAGATATGTAATTCCTATATGTGTAAATGGTAATGAAATCGCAAGATTAGACACATTTTCAACCGACTGTAAAGAAAAACTAGAGGAATATCTAAATTTTAAAGATTCTAAGTATGCATATGTAAAAAAAATCAAAAAAATAAGGAAGAATTAATTCTTCCTTTTTATTATTTTATTTCCACAGTATAAAAAATATGTTAGAATTAAATAGGTGATAAAAATGTGGTTTATGTATGCAATTATGACTTTTTTAGCATGGGCAGTAGCTGATTTATTTTACAAAAAAGGAAATAACGAAAACGATAGATATAGTCATTTAAAAACAGGATTAGCAGTTGGAACTATTATGGGTATACATGCGACTGCATATTTGTTTTTCAATAAAACGAATATAAACATAATTGATATATTAAAGTATTTACCTGTTTCTTTATGTTATATTACATCAATGGTTATTGGATATAAGGGATTAAAATATTTAGAACTTTCAATATCTTCTCCTATTCAAAATTCTTCAGGAATTATTACTTCAATTCTACTTTGTTTAATATTTAACATAGCATTATCAAAATTAGAGATAATTGGAATAAGCATTGTTTTTTTTGGGGTTGTTTCACTTTCATTATTTGAAACATATTATGATAAGAGTAATAGACAAAAAATTTTTAAGAATTTGACTATAATGGCAGTTTTTTTTCCAATCATATATTGTATTTTTGATGGTGTAGGAACATTTCTAGATTCTTTATACCTAGATCAATTAGAGTTAATAACAGAAGATGTTGCTTTAGTAGCGTATGAGTATACTTTTTTTATGTATGCAATTGGAATAATTCTTTTTCTAAAAATCAAAAAAGTTCCAGTTATAATAAAAAGAGAAAAAAACAAGATATATGCTGCATTATTTGAAACATTTGGACAATTTACATATGTATTTGCTGTTTCATCTCATTCAGTGATAACGGTACCTATTATAGCTTGCTACAGTGCTTTATCTGTTTTATTGTCTAGAATATTTTTGAAAGAAAAACTAAACATTTTACAGTATATGGCAATACTAACTATTTTTATAGGAATATTAATCCTAGGTATATCAGAAGTATTATAAAAGGGCAAATATTAAATTTGTCTTTTTTAGTCCTAATATATATATGCTATAATATAATAAGAGGTGGCTTTATTGAAAATATTAATGAGTATAAATTATAAATTTATGTCTAAAACTCCTAAAGATTTAATTGATATAATAAACAAGCAAAATTCACAAGTAGCTGGTTTTGAAGTGTGTGTAAATATTTATAATGAGAACGAAGTTAATTATTTAAGGAAACTTGCTTTTGAAGCTTATAGAAACAATTTGGTACTACAAATGCATGGTACTACTTATAATAATGATAATGAAAACTTTCGATATTTAGATTTCATTAATGAAATTAGTAATATTATGCAATCAAGTATAAGTATTGTATATCATTCTTTATATAATGAAAAAAAAGAAGAAAGTATTAAAAATAGTATAAACTTCTTTAATAAAGTAACAGATTATATAAAACAAAAAAATTATAATATCACTTTGAGTATAGAGAATCTAAATGATTTGGATAATCAAGATAGACTAAATAAAAACGACTTAATACCAATATTAGAATCAGTTCCAAATTTAAATTTCACCTATGATATTGGTCATGAATTAATTGATTATGGAAATATAATTGACTTGAAAGAGATTCTTTTAAATAGATTAATAAATGTACATATTCATACATTTAACAATTGTTATGACCATCAAATTTTAACAGATATTGATGAACATAAAAATCAGTGGATTAAAGGAATAACATATTTAAAAATTGTAGGATATGATAATACTCTTGTTTTAGAATATGATATTAATGCTTATAAATATGATTATTTTGATGAAAAGTTAATTGCATATCTAAAGTCAATTAATGTAATAAATGAATATTTCTATGATTAATATGTTATAATGAAAGTGGTGATAATATGATAGATACAAGTAATGAAGATCAAATAAGAGTTTATAATGATAAACTAAAAATATTAAGAAATCAAATAGATGAAACAGGTTATAATGAAAATAATTTGAAAATTGTTATAACTGCTAATATGTTTCCTGAGGAGAGAACTGTTCTTCCTTCTGGAAAAGAGCCATATGTTTATAAAAATCCTGATTGCTCATTAGGAATAATAGTTAGGGATAGAATAGATAAAGTTGATGGAATTGATAAGTATGATGATAGCCAACTGGCTACTTTAAAACTTCAATCAGAAAAATACATGCCATATAATTCAAAATATGTTTCTGTTGTTTACGCAGCAATTAATGGGTTATATCCCGATTATTATGCAACTAATTATATAATAGTTGATAGTTTTAAAGAACATGTTGCTAATGAAAAAATATTATCTATGCGTCCTGAAACAACTTTATTTACAGGTGCGGTAACACTTACTAATGAAGCTGTAATATTAATTAAAAGTGAGAATTTGGAGGCTTTCAGTAATAAGTACCCAGAACTTAATAGAATGAATGTAGTAACTTTTAAGGGGGACCCAGCCCAAGCACTAAGTATGTATTTGGTTAATATTGGAATAGTACCTGAAAAGATGACAAAAGATTTTGTTGTTACTTCTCCAACTTCATTTAAATTTAATGAGTTTATTAATCAATACTCAGCAAGTAAAAAAATACCTCTTTTGAAATATGAAGAATTAGATTTTTATGAAAGCGATCAAAAGAATACTGAAATACTAGAAAAAATTTATGATGAAACTTTCTATGGCTTCTTATTAAAGGCTATTAATGTTCCAGAAGAAAGTTACCCAGAATTATTCAAAAGGTTATGTGAAGGTGACCGTTATGATGCTGACAATTTAATTATTTTAGATGGTATAATTGATAGTATTGGTGCTCAAGGTTTAATTGACATAGTTAATTCATTTAATGGTAAGATTGATGAAATGATTAGAGATAAAAAATATCCCGTTAATGAAAAAATAATTGAAAATAAAAAAATAGAATTAATCTAATTCTATTTTTTTATGTTATACTATTTTATAATAAGATAGGGGAATTAATTATGAGTAATATAGATGTTCAAAATATGAAATACGGTTTAGACCGTAAAATATATAAAGTTCTTGGTATGTCTAAAAAAGACTATATGGGAACTTATGATTTTATTGTAAGACAAACAATAAATTATGAAAAAAAATCTAACGGTAAAGATTCTAATAAAATTATTACCATTATTTCCAATCCAGAAGGCAACTATATTGACTATGTCAAAGGAAAAAAACAAGATCAAAATAATCTTAGCTTTGGCAAGCGTTGTGTGTTTATTAAAAATAATATTATAATTACAGGTGCAGGAGAAGAGCCTAATGTAGCATTATTACTGCTTAAAATTAAGGCGATAAGTAAGTTGTTTTTTAATTTAGCTATAGTAATATTATTTATATATTTAGGATATAGATTATTAATGATGCTTTTATAGTAATAATGTGGAAAACTCATTATTTTAAAAAAATGAATTAAAATTACAAAAAAATGTGGAAAAAAGTAACATTTTTGTGGAAAAAGTGAACAAAAGTACTTGTCTAAAACAAAAACAACAATAGAATTGTGGAAAACTATTGTTATTTTTGCTTTTTTAATTGATTACAAAATTCTTTTGCTACTGGGCTAAGAAGTGCATTTTCTAATGTTGTAATACCATATTCAATTTTTGAAAGTTCGGGTTTAATATTTATTTCAAAAACTTCATTTCTTTTTAACTCTTCTTTGATATATTCTTTTGTAGCTATGCCTATCCCATACCCAATTTTAGTAAAATTTTCTACTAGTGATAAACTTGCTACTTCCATTTTGTAGTCTATTTTCATGAACTGATCATTAAAATATTTATTTAAACGTAATCTTGTTAGTGAAGAATCTGTTGGAAGTATAATTGGATATTTTATTATCTCGTTTAATGAAACTTCTCTACCTAATAATTCTTTATAATCGTTATTACAAATAAAAGTATCATGTAAATCTCCAATTTTATAATATGAAAGACCTGTTTCTTTTTTTGAAGGAAATTTTGTGAATAGCAAATCTAATTTTCCATCTTTTAAATGTTTAATAAGATCACATGTTGGTCCAATTGCTATTTCTACTCTTACATTAGGATACTTTTTATGAAGTACTTCGAGTACGGGTATTAAAAATACTTTTGTTAATGATTTTCCTGTACCAATTTTAATTACGCCTGATTCTATTTTATTTAGAGAATTAGAAATGTTTTCAATATTCCTTATGTACTTCATTGCTTCTTTAATTTGGCTATATACTTCTTCACCATTGCTAGTTAGTATGACCCCTCTCTTAGTTCTAATAAAAAGTTGAAAACCAAGTATTTCTTCTAGATTTTTAATTTGTTTTGTTATAGCCGGCTGAGATATATGTAATTCATTACTAGCTTTAGTGATATTTTTATTTTTTGCCACTATATAAAAAATGTTGTATAGTTCTAAATTAATATTCATAATAACCTCCCGTTATGATAGACATAAGATATTTGTATTTTAATTATAACAGTTGATAAGGTATAATTCAAGTAAGGAAGTGTATTATGAATAAAGAAATAATAATTAATGAAGGAAATTTACAATCTGATGAAGTAAATGATAGAAAGCAAAAAAGTCGTTTGATAGTTATAAATAATAATAATCAAATTTTACTTCAAAATTATGATGGAGTATTTATGTTGCCGGGTGGAAAAATTGATAAAGAGGAAACAATTGTTTCAGGACTTGTTAGGGAAATTAGAGAAGAGACAGGTTTACTAATCAATACTAACGAAATAAAATCATTAGTAACGATTAAAAATTATGCTAGAGATTATCCTAGAAGAGATAGTAGTTATAAAATTAATAAATTAGTTGAAACAAGCTACTTTTATTTAAGATGTAATAGTAATATAAGTAAAGGACAAAGCGATCTTACTTTAAGTGAAAAAAATTACAACTTAACTACACAGTTTGTAGATATAGATAGAATACCTACACTTATTATTAATAATGATTCAACTAATCCACGTAAAAAATTCTATGATGAAGAATTATTGAAGGTATTAGATGAGATTAAAAATACAAATATAATTGGTTATAAAGATAATGATAAACTAATAGACATGCATATTCATTCAAGTTATTCAGACGGAGACTATGAACCAGTAGAAATAACTAAAATGGTTAAAAAGGCAGGAATTGAAGTATTTTCTATTACTGATCATGATACTGTACTAGGCTGTATGCAATTAGTTGGATATTCTACACCAGGTATAATGTTTATTCCTGGTGTAGAATTAAATGCTTCCGTTGTCAAAGGAAGAATGCATATATTAGGATATAACTTTAATATATATAATAAAGATCTATTAAAATTACTTCAAGACAAAAAGAATAATTCTTATAGATCAATAGAACTTATGTATCAGTATATGCACAATGAACATGGAGTTACTATTCCATCATTTGAACTTGATAATTTATTTAAAAAAACAGGTAATATAGGTAGACCGGATTTAGCTATATTATTAAGAAAATATGGCTATGCAATTGATAATAATGATGCATTTAAAAAATACTTAGTTGAGGCTTATGAGAAAACTTTTTATGATAGAATTACAACATCTAAAGAAGAGTGTATTGATGTTTTAAAGAAATCAGGTGCATATATATCTATTGCTCATCCTATAACCTTAAAGATGGACTATGAAGAATTAAAAAAAGAACTAATTTATTTAAAGAGCTTAGGACTAGATGCTATTGAAATTTGCCATAGTAATCAGTCAGAGGAATATAGAAATATCTTAAGAATTTTAAGAGATGAGTTAAATTTATATGAAACTGGTGGTAGTGACTATCATGGACCAAATGTTAAACCAGATATAGAATTAGGCACAGGTAGAAACAATAATATAAAAATAAAAGAGTTAAAGTTGCTTAATAAAATGCAAAATTAAAACTCTTTTTTGTGTTATAATTATAATAGGTGATAGTATGAAAAGAGATAGGGGTTTTACTTTAATAGAACTATTGGGAGTCATTATATTATTAGGAGTTATCATAGCGATAATTGTTCCTAAGATTAGTACAACAATAGAATCAAGTAAACAAAAGGCTGCAGCTGATAACGGACTTGTATATATTAAAGCAACAAGAGATTACTATAATGCTAATATATTGAATAGTGACTTTATACTTAAAGATGGTAAAAACTATGTAAAAGATATAGATGGGTATATAGAAATTAAAGGCGATAGACCGCTATCAGGTTATCTAACAATAACGGATGATAAGATTGTATATGCTAAAATGTGTATTAACTATTATGAAGTTATATATCAGAATAATGATGCTAGTGTAACCGGAAAGTGTGATGGTGTTGATGAGGAAGAATCTAATAGTTACACATCATATGTAGCTGGTGCAGCAAAAGCATATATATATGTTGCGCCTGGTCAATTTGATGATAAGGCTGTACTCGGAGCTCCACAAAAAACATTAATAATATATGTTGATTCAGATGAAAAAGTTATAAGTGCTCACTGGGGATATGTTTTTGATACAATAGATCCAACTATAATTCAAAGTTATAGTTCGGAAATCAATTCTATTTACTCAAGTTTCCCAATTCCAGTAGATGTTTCACATTATTATATATTAGAAGAATTATCTGTTTTATATTTAATGGAAAATAATACTTATATGAATATGGATGGAGCACCAGTAGTAGACTATTCAGCATCTCTTGCTACAGTTTTTGATAGTTTAAATGCTACTATATTTGGTGGTGTTATATCAACAACAGTGTATAAAACAATTGTATTTTAAAAGCTAACAAAATTTTGTTAGCTTTTTTATCCTATAGGTGGATTATCTTCACATAAATGAGTATAAAAATTTAACACTTCGGTTTCATCATATACACTATATTTAGCACAAAATGAACTGCCTTCTATTTCTGTAGAATATAAATTAATTCCACTTACTTCAATGTTACCATTAATACTTGTTAAAAATCCACTTTCAATTTCAATAGGAGGATCTATAACTGCTGAATCTTGAAATGTTAAACTTAGTGTTTCGTTATTTAAAGAAAACTCTCTATATAAACCATCATTATTGTAATATAGTGCTTTGTCTAAAATGTAAGTTACTGTATCTCCAAAATCACAATAACTCATATCACCAGATGTAATAATATCACTAAAATATGTTTTGAATGAACATAAATCATTATTTTTTATGTATATTCCAATTAATCCATCCTTAGTAACTTTTACATAGCCGTGCCCATTTTTAATTTTTCCATCGGTAGTTATAGAGGCAGTTGTACTACAGTTAGTTCCACTTTCATCACATTCATAAAGTTTGTTAGTATCAAAAAGATAAGCTTTAGTTTCAAAATCACTATTTTGAGATTCAGATTTAACTGTTGCTAATAAACCAGAAACACTAGCCATAAAAGCTTTTTTTCTTTGTTTTTCTATTGTTGTATTAACTGTTGGTACTATAATAATTCCTATTAACCCTAAAATAACAATAACAGCAATTAATTCTACTATTGTAAATCCATTCTTTTTCATAACTACACCTCTATTATCTATTGGTATTATATAATAAAATAAACTTAATAGCAATAAACTTTCCTTTCTATCTTGCTAAAATATTACTTTGGTGTTAAAATATTTTTAGGTGATATTATGAAAAGTAAGGAAGAAGCCATAAAGCTTATTACGAAGAAATTAAAAAATGATAGTTATCTTACGTATGATGAAATTTCTATTATTACAGGATATCACACTAAATATTTATTTAAATTAAAAAACGAGATATTAAATGGAACTATCTCTTTACAACATGGTAATAAAAATAAAAAACCACATAATGCTATAAGTGAAATTGAAAAAGAAAAAATTAAACAGTTATATAGTAGATCATCTGCAAGTATAAGAAAATTTTGCAAGTTCTATGGTAAACATAGTTATTCATGTATATATAACATAGTTCATGATATAGAGAAAGAAAAAATCGAGAAGATTGAAATTAAAAAATAAGGATTTGTCCTTATTTTTTTCATATTTTGTTATGTTCGAAATATAATTCTATGGGAGGACAAACTATGAAATATGATAGCAATGGATTAAATGATAATGATGTTTTAATAAGTCGCAAGAAAAATGGTACAAATTCTTTAATAATAGATCGAAAAAATAGTTTTTTAAAATTAGTCATTGAGTCTTTTGGTGACCCAATAATTAAAATATTATTAGTAGTACTGGGAATAAAAATAGTAATACTTTTTAAAGATTTTGATTGGTATGAAACAGTAGGAATTGTAATAGCTATTTTTTTAGCGTCTTTTATTTCCTCCTTATCAGAATATGGTAGTGAAAAAGCTTTTGATAAAATGCAAGATGAAGCTAGTAAAATAAAATGTAAGGTTAAAAGAAATAGAAATCTAGTAGAAATACCAATAGAAGAAGTAGTAGTTGGTGATATCGTTATTCTTGAAACTGGTGATAAAATACCTGCAGATGGTGTAGTTATAGACGGTGAAATTTCTGTTGATGAATCTATGATTAATGGAGAAACAAAAGAAGTGTATAAAAGAAAGTATATGCCAAATTGTATAGATAATAGTTACATATATAAAGGGACAGTAGTTTGTCAGAAAAGAGCTACTATGTATGTAACAAAAGTTGGTGTTGATACAATGTATGGCAAATTATCACTAGAACTTAGTGATAATACTAATGATAGCCCACTTAAACAAAGGTTAAAAACTCTTGCCTCTACAATTAGTAAATATGGATATATAGGAGCTTTTTTAGTAGCTGCTTCATATCTATTTTCTGTTTTTATTCTAGATGGCAATTATGGAATGTTCAGTGATATTAGAGTAATTACTGGACATTTATTATACGCTATTACACTAGCTGTAACTGTTATTGTAGTTGCAGTGCCAGAAGGCTTACCCATGATGATAACATTAGTACTATCTTCTAATATGAAAAGAATGATAAAGAAAAATGTTTTAGTAAGAAAGTTAGTTGGTATAGAAACAGCGGGTAGTATGAATATTTTATTCACTGATAAGACAGGCACTTTAACAAAAGGAAAGCTAAGTGCAATAGGATATGTTACACCAAACTTAAGTTTGTTTAATAGCGAAGAACAACTTTATAGTTCAAATTATTATAATATTGTTAAAAAATCATGTATCTATAGTAATACTACTATTAATGACGAAGGGGTAATGGTGGGTGGAAATAGTACCGAGAAAGCGGTCAGAAACTTTATAAAAAGTAGTATTAGTTACTTTAACATCGAAAAGGAAATAGAATTTAATAGTACAAATAAATTTTCATCTATTACTGTGGATAAAATAAATTATATAAAGGGTGCTCCAGAAGTTATTTTAAGTAATTGTACTAAGTATTTAGATGAGAACAATAATGAAAAATTCTTGCTAAATAAAAATCAAATTAACGAATATATAAAAATGGAAGCTGCTAAAGGAACTAGAGTTATCGCAATGAGTTACTCTAGATACCACGCAGATATTGATCCTATAAAAAGTAGTGTATTTCTTGGATTAATTCTTTTAAAGGATGAAATAAAGGATAATGTCAAGGAGACTGTAACTGAACTTAAAGAAGCTGGAATTAAAGTTGTTATGGTGACTGGAGATAATAAAGAAACAGCCACTAATATTGCAAGGGAAGTTGGTATTTTAACAAGTGGAGTAGTAATAACAAGTAGTGAATTAAACAAGATGAAAGATGAGGAAGTAATTAGAATGCTCCCTAATCTTGAAGTATTAGCGAGAAGTATGCCAACAGATAAAAGCAGACTAGTTCATTTAGCGCAAAAATTAGAATTAGTTGTAGGTATGACTGGTGATGGTGTAAACGATGCCCCAGCTTTAAAAAAAGCAGATGTAGGATTTGCAATGGGTAGTGGAACAGAAGTTTCAAAAGAAGCTAGTGACATTATAATTTTAGACGATAATTTATCTTCTATTGAGAGTGCTGTAATGTTTGGAAGAACAATCTTTAAAAGTATAAGGAAATTTATTATATTTCAATTAACTGTAAACATGTGTGCAGTAAGTTTATCAATAGTTGGTCCATTTATAGGTATAGAATCACCAATAACAGTTGTTCAAATGTTATGGATAAATATGGTTATGGATACTCTAGCTGGATTAGCGTTCTCATTTGAACCACCTCTTAAAGAATATATGAAAGAAAAGCCTAAGAAAAGAAATGAAAGAATAATAAATAAGTATATGAAAAATGAAATATTGTTTACAGGTGCTTATTCTTCATTTCTCTGTGTTATCTTTCTAAAATCTAACTATTTGAATAGTCTTTTTGGAAATAATTTAAACACTATTTTTACAGCATTCTTTGGATTATTTATTTTTATAGCTATATTTAACAGCTTTAATGCAAGAACAAGTAGACTTAATATTTTTGCGGATGTAATAAGAAACAAAGTATTCTTAATAGTTCTCATATTTATAATAATTATTCAAGTATTAATGATTTATCATGGTGGTAATATTTTTAGAACAAATGGCCTATCAATGTATGAATTTAATATTATGCTTATTCTAGCTTCAACAGTAGTGCCAATTGATCTAATTAGAAAATTTTACATAAAGAGACGTAATTTGTTTGGAGGAGTATAATGAAAAATAATTTAATTCTATTTTTAAAAGGAGTGATTATTGGAATAGGTAAGATTATACCTGGCGTTAGTGGCGCAATGTTAGCTATATCATTAGGTGTTTATGAAGAATTAGTATCATCAATGGCAAATATCAATAAAATTAATAAACAAAAATTTAAGTTTCTAATAATTATTGGGCTAGGTATGATATTGTCCATAATGTTATCAAGTAAAGTTATAATATATTGTTTAAATAATTATTATCTTCCAACAATGTTACTATTTATAGGTATGATTACAGGGTGTATTCCACAAACCTTGAAAATCACTAAAAAAACAGTTTCAAAAAAAAATGTTATATTACTTGTAATACCTTTTATAATTCTTCTATTATTAAGTTTTGTTTCAAATAGTGAATTTAATATTAAGACTAACTTCTTTAATTTAATTCTAATAGGATTAATAGAAGCACTTACTATGATAGTTCCAGGTATTAGTGGTAGTGCGGTACTTATGTTACTTGGAGTTTATGAAGTAATTATTAATTCTTTATCCTCGCTTAATAATTTGGCAATATTAATACCTTTCTTAATAGGAACAATTTTAGGTCTATTACTATTATCAAAATTAATAAACCGACTCTTTTTAAAATATAACATATCCTGTTATTATGTAATCTTAGGATTTACAATTACTAGTATATTTATATTATTAGGTGATATCTTCGTTATTAGTTATTCCTTTTATGAAATTTTTAAAGGCATATTATTTTTGATATTTGGTTTTTATATCAGTTATAAATTGGATTAAAAATGTGATATAATTATGTTAGGTGATAAAATGGTCAAGAGGAAAAGAAAAATTAAAATTAAAAATATTGTTTTACTGTTAATAATACTTACTATGTTCTTTATAGCTATATATAAAATAGTAACTCATAATGATTTTAAAGTTACTTTGAAAAGGACAACATTTGAAATTGGTGAAGAGTATACTAATGACTTTGTCGCTACATATAAAGGTGATGATGTAACGGATAAAGTTGAAGTAACTCATAATATATATAGTAATGCAGTAGGAAAGTATCAAGTTGTTTTTAGTTATTCTGTGGAAAACAAGCAATATAAAGTTACGAAAACAATAGAGATTCAAGATGTTACTAAACCAGAAATTAAACTAAAAAGTGGTGAAACCATTATGGTTGTTTTGGGTAATAAATTTGCTGATCCGGGCTATACTGCTGTAGATGATTATGATGGCGATATAACTAATAATGTTAAAGTATCTGGAGAAGTTGATACTGATAAAGAAGGTTCATATACATTAAAATATACAGTATCTGATTCTAGCGATAATAAGACTGTAGTAAAAAGAAAAGTAACTGTTACTACTAATTCTCCACTTACAATGTCTTTAAAAGACTTTAGTTTAACTGGCTATTTTACTAATGTATTACTAAATGATACAAAAGACGCTGGTGAAAAATATACAGATAACTTTATTTTTGTCGGAGATAGTACAGCTTTATATTATGTAATGAATAAAGTTATAACTGGTAAACAATTATGGCATAAAGAAGGAGTAAGCTTAGAAACTATATTTACACAAAATATATATATTAACCATATAGATTCTAAATTAAACTTGATAGATGCCTTTGAAAAAAATAAACCAGCTAAAGTATTGCTATCTCTTGGAACTAACAGTGTATCAACAATGGAGATTGATTACTTTATTGAAAAATATGAACAACTATTAACTAGTTTAAAAAAAGTTAGTCCTAGTTCATTAATAATTGTACAATCTATCTTTCCAGTTGCTGCATCTTTAGATGAAGCAGGAAAAGGATTAAATAATGATAAAATCAACAAAATGAATTATAAATTATTAGAATTATGTAGTAAGCTAGATATACCATTTTTAAATACAGCTGAGGTATTAAAAGATGAAAATGGTCAGCTTAAAGATGGATATTTCCGTACAACTGCAAACGAAAATGGTGTTCATTTATCAGAAGAAGGAAATAAAGTGGCAATGCAATATTTTAGAACACATGCATATGAAAACTAGTAAGAAATTACTAGTTTTTTCATATACTATAATGGGTGATAATATGAAAGATAAACTTCCTAAGGTTTTTGCTAATTCTTTAAATAGGCAAATTAAAAATAATGAAAGAGTATATCATTTTAAAGAAAATGAAATAGAACCAGAATCAAAAGTTGTACCAGAAAAAAAGATACAGACAGAAAGTGTTAATGATAAGATAAATTCATTATTTAAATCAACAAGATATGTATACAAAATGGACGTAGAAATTACCACAAAAAGTGGCACAGTAAAAAAGAAAATAATAGGTAAAAATAAAACTAATTTAATTACTATGGAAAATGAGTTAATAGCAATTTCGGATATTTTGGATATAAAAGTATTGTGACTTTTAAAATAAGATTAAATATAGTATAATTAACATCATGAAAGAGGGCATATTATGAAAAATAGTTACAAAAGTACTTTAATAGCGTTATTATTAACTTTAGTCATAGTGATTGGTGGCTCTTTTGTTGTTAATGCACTTAATACAAATGAAAGTAAGAAGGTATATACTTCTAATAGCAAGGTAGAAACAAAAAGTTCAAATAATATAGATCAGAATAAAAAAACTACTAATGATTTTTCAAATAATGATGAAATTTCTATTAATGATGAAATAGTTATTGAAGATACTAGTTCTGCGTCAGCTATAGAGGCATCTGAAGTGGGAAGTGATATTATAATAGATAATTCTGCTCCTATTGATAATCAAGCAATAGAGTATTTTGAAAAAGCTGAAGTTAAAGTTGATACTATGTACGATAGTATTGATAAAGTTAAAAAAGAAGGAAAAGCTTTATTTGTAAAATTAGTAGACTTTGTTTTTTATGATACAAAAATTAATGGCATTAAATTTAGAGATTTAACAGTCGCAACACAAGAAAAACTAATAGCTATTGTAAATAGTATAGATAGGAAAATCGAATCAAAAATACCGGGTTACAAAGAAACAGTAACTGATTATGCAGGTAAAACATATACATATTTAAGTGAAAAATTAAAACAAGGTAAAACATATATCGATACAAAAATAACTGAGAATGTTGACCCAGATAAATACGCTGAAGTTAAAGAAGAAACTAGTGGTGCACTAGATACAATTAAGGAAAGTGTTAGTAAAGCAATCGACATAAGCAAGGAAACGTTAACAACCGGAAAAGAAAAACTAAAAAAATGGTACGAAGGATGGAAATAGCATCCTTTTTTATTGCATAAATATAGTAAAAAATGATACAATGTCAGTGGATTGTTAGCAAAATGCTAGTGGTGATGTGAATGGTAGAGTTTATTATTTGTGATGATGATAAGAAATTTCTAAAACAAGTTGAAGATCTTATCTCTAAAATTATGGTAAAGAAGAAAATAGAATATGATATTTTAAAATTTTATGATTACGATGATAAATTTTTTAATCATATTGCAGCCAAGGAATGCATGCGCATTTTTATCCTTGATATAGAGACACCTACTAACTCAGGAATAATAGTTGGTAGAAAAATTAGAAAAACGGATTATGAAAGTCCAATAATATTTTTGACGGGACATGAAGAGTTAGGAAATATGCTATTACGTAAAGATTTAATGTTTTTAGCATTTATTAATAAATTTGAGGAATTTAATACAAGATTAAAAAAGACTATTGAAAAGGCATTAGCTATTTCAAATAAAAAAACATATTTAGATATAGATAGTCACGGAATAACATATAAAATTGCATTTGATAAAATACTTTATATTACTAGAGATAGTGTAGAAAGAAAGACTCTTATAGTAACTGAGATTAATACACATAAAATATTAAAAAGCTTGTCTGAAGTGGTTGAGAGTCTCGATGATAGATTCATTCAAACTCATAGGGCCTGTATAATAAATAGTGATAGGGCTGAAGAAATTAATTATAAACAAAAATACATCTTGTTTGATAACGGAATTAAAATTGATTTAATATCTAATAATTACAAGATAGGAGGAAGAACAAAGTGTTAGATGGAATTGTTGACTTATATGGATTAGTATTATTAAAAATTTTCATTATTGCTTCTTTATATAAAATAAATAATAAAAAGCTTTATATCAAGGATAAAGATTTTTATATATGCACTGCTATATATCTTCTAATACAAATAGTTTTTGGAGGAGAGATTTTCTATAACGTAAGACCATTTATAAATTTTCTTTCATTAATCATAATATGTTGGAGAATTTTAAAAAAAGAATTAATTCAGTCTTTGCTGTCAGCAATATTTATATATTTTTTTATGATAGTGTTTGAGTTTTTATTAATTTTTTTAGTCTTAGCAATAGCGAGAATAACAACAACCATATCTTTGTCACTGCTCTTAAAATTAATTGATGGGAATACTGTTTATTCTTTTTTAATTAATGCAATTTTTGCTATGTTTTTTTACTGCTTCTGTAGTATTAAGAAAGTTTTAAAAGTATATGGTTATATGGATAATTACCTATATAAGAATAGATTCAAAAAAAGTTATTCTCTTATTTTTCCGATCTTCTTATTCTTATTATTTTCTTTTTGGATTTTATGTTTTAGTAATAATTTGGTAGTAATAATATCTATATATTTCGTTATTTTTATATTTACAAGCTATATTATTTTTAACAGTTTTTGTATAAGTAATGATTATGAAAAAGCGAAGGAAAAATATACAAAAACCTATAATAGTTTAATTGAGTATGAACAAATGATTGATAAGTATAGAATAAATAATCATGAAAATAAAAATCAATTGCAGATGATAAGAAATATGATAAGACAAAAAGATAAATCTGTTGATAAATATATAGACAATTTATTAGATACTGTCTATACAGTAAATGAGTCAATTATGATGGATGTTTCTATTATTCCTGCGGGTGGCTTACGTGCTACAATTTATTCAAAATTAGTAACAATGGATAATAATGGTATTAAGCATATTATGAATATTGATCATGGATTAAGGAATGTAGATTTTTTTGAAAACAATCCGAAGATAACACTAAAAATTTGCGATTTACTAAGTATTTTTATTGATAATGCCATTGATGAGGTGAAGCTTCAGGATGATAAATGTATTAATTTGGATATTTTTTTAGAAGATGAGAATAGAATGATTTTTGAAATTTCTAATTATGTCGTTAGTAAATTTGATTTTAATAAAATATTTGATAGCCGATATACTACAAAAAGTGATGGGCATGGTTATGGTCTTGTTTTAGCTAAAGAAATAATTGAAAGTGAGACAATTATTTCTAATGAAACATCAATTGTTAATGATGTCTTCATTCAAAAAATAATAGTAATAATTTAATGAAAAAACGATAAGATATTAATATCTTATCGTTTTAACTATAATATTATAAAAGTTCTTTAGGACAAACTGGTTCATCAGTCCAAATAAGTCCAGATCTCTGTACATTAGCTGTTCCAGCAGCAATACTTAGAACAGAAATTATGTGTGATAACAACCCCATTTTTATTCCTCCTTTCGTTTATAGTTTCCATAAACAATGTAATTGTTATATGGCTGATTAAAAAGCTTGTATGTGAAAGGAGAAATTAAAAGTGACTGAATTAACAAGCTATATGTAGTGGCGTTCAGTATAAAGTTATTTTTAATAATAAGTTGGAGTAATAAAAACATTAATACAACTATAATAGACTTAATTTTTCTTTTTATTCTATCGTTTTCTCTAATTAATGGTCTTTTTTTTGTGTCTGCAGGACTATACAATGCAAAAATAGAAATAGCTGCTCCAGTTATGATGAGTCTATATGACATTTCTATGAAAATATGTATGCATGCGTATGTTCCGCCTATAAATAGTATAATTGATAATATAGTGCAGCTCAAACTATTAGATAAATGTAGCCCACCAGCATATGATCTAAGTAGCCAGCACAATAGCAAAAGTATATATAATTTTATTGTTATTCCAATAATTATACTTATAAATGTAATAATAATTAATTTTGTGACAAATATGTATAATACTTCTAAACCATAATGTGCTATTATTTTATCCTTCTCTGTATAAACATTATGTTTTTCCAAAAAGGGCATCGCTTTATCGGCAAATTTTTTACTACTCATATTATCACCTATTATAAAAATACCATCTAAAAACAGTATTTATTTTAATTTTGACTGAAAATAAATATGCGCTGTATGAAATAAAAAAAATGTCGATTTTTGCAACTCTTTTTCCATTTCGTGCATAAACTTTGCTCTTTAAGACATCCGACAGGGATATAAAACTTATTCATTTTATAATAAGAATGTTTCTAAAAAAAGTGTCGATTTTTGGTGATTGCATTTTCTTGAAAACGAATGCTTACAATTGTATATTTATATTGTAAGCAAGATTACTAGAAGGGAGATTTTAGATATGCGAGGTAAAGTAAAATGGTTTAATAATTCTAAAGGATATGGATTTATTGAATATGATAATGGAGAAGACATTTTCATTCATTATTCTGCTATTCTTTCAGAAGGATATAAAACATTAGTTGAAGGTCAATTTGTTGAATTTGATTTAGTTCAAACTGCTAAAGGACTTCAAGCTAAGAATGTTGTCGAAATTAAAACTGCTTTAGTATAAGTAGTTTTTTTTATAACAATATGCTATAATATATATATAAACTATTATGGAAAGCTGGTGTCCCAATGAACACATTTGTTAATTTCACATAATAGATAAAAAATTTGTGATATTATGTGAAATCCGTTTATCTTATTTATTAAATATATTGTTATGCTATAATTTAATAGGAGGATGATAATATGAAATTTATTATTAGAGGTCAGAAACTTGAAGTAACTGACGCAATTAAGAAGTATATTGAAGAAAAAATTGGAAGATTAGACAAATACTTTGAAAACCCAGATGAATTAACTGCTACAGTAGCAGTTCGTGTTAGAGGAAAAGGACAAATAGTGGAAGTAACAATTCCAGCTAAGAAATTTATTCTTAGAGGAGAGGAATCTAGCGAAGATTTATATGCTTCAATAGACTTAGTATCTGATAAAATTGAAAGACAAATTAGAAAAAATAAAACTAAAATGCAAACTAAAAAGGCAAAACCTGTCTTTGCGGATTTTGATATGAATTTTGAAATTAATGATGAAGAAGAAAATGGTAATTTAATCGTTAAAAGAAAAACGATAGATACTAAGCCGATGTCAGAAGATGAAGCAATACTTCAAATGGAACTAGTAGATCATTCATTCTTCATATTTAAAAATGCCGCAACTAATAATACTAGTGTGGTATATAAACGAAATGATGGAAATTACGGTTTAATTGATACTAAATAGACTTAAGAAAGACTAAAGTTTAGTCTTTTTTATTTAATTCATTAATATTTCACCAATTAACCTTTTAAATATAAAGGATTTTTGATAAAATAATATATGTGTAATTGAGAGGATGAGTAAAATGAATTTTATTAAAAAAATCTTTGATCATGGATATAAAGAACTTGAAAGTTTTAAAATCAAGGCTAACCAAATTATGGCGCTTGAAGAAGAAATGAGTAAATTATCTGATGACAAATTAAAAAAGAAAACGGATGAGTTTAAAAAGAGACTAGCAAGTGGCGAGACTCTAGAAGACATATTAGTAGAAGCTTTCGCTGTAGTTAGAGAAGTTTCAGAAAGAATGATTGGTGAGAAACCTTTCTATGTTCAAATACTTGGTGGTTTAGCTATTCATTATGGAAATATTGCAGAAATGAAAACTGGTGAAGGTAAAACATTAACTTTTGCTATGCCTGCATATTTAAATGCTCTTGAAGGAAAAGGTGTTCATTTGGTTACTGTTAATGAATACTTAGTTGGTGTTGGTGCTGAGTATAATAGGAAAACTTTTGAATTTTTAGGTTTAACTGTTGGTACTAATTATAGAGATATGACTCCGAGAGAGAAAAAAGAGACATATGCTTGCGATATTACTTACTCTACTAATAATGAAGTAGGTTTTGATTATTTACGTGATAACATGGTCGTTAAAGCCGAGAATAGAGTTCAAAGACCACTTAACTTTGTTATCATAGATGAAGTTGACTCAGTTTTAATTGATGAAGCAAGAACACCACTTATTATTTCTGGTGGCGCTGTGACATCAGCAAATTTATATATTCAAACTGATAAATTTGTAAAAAGTTTGAAAGAGAATAATGGTTATTTATATGATGAAAAAACTAAAGCTGTTACCCTTGATAATGAAGGTGTAGAAAAAGCAGAGAAGGCATTTGGTGTTGATAATCTTTATGATATAAATAATACTAACTTAGTACATTTTATTAATCAAGCTTTAAAGGCGAATTACGCTATGAAAAAAGATTTTGATTATGTAGTTGAAGAAGGAAAAGTAGTAATAGTTGATTCATTTACTGGCCGCTTGATGCATGGTAGGGCTTATTCTGATGGTTTACATCAAGCAATTGAAGCTAAAGAAGCAGTGGAAATTCAACAAGAAACAAAGACACTTGCGACTATTACATTCCAAAATTTATTTAGAATGTATGATAAATTATCTGGTATGACAGGAACAGCTAAAACAGAAGAAGAAGAGTTTAGAGAAATATATAATATGTATGTTATATGTATCCCTACCAATAGAGAAGTAGCTCGTATAGACTATGGAGATTTAATATATTCAAATCAAGCTGGTAAATTCAAGGCTATTGTTAAAGAAATAAAAGCTAAACATGAAGTAGGACAACCAGTATTAGTTGGTACTGTAGCTGTTGAAACTAGTGAAATGCTAAGCAATTTACTTAAAAAAGAACATATTCCACATGAAGTATTGAATGCAAAGAATCATGCTCGTGAAAGTGAATTAATTATGAATGCTGGTCAAAAAGGAGCAGTTACAATCGCAACTAATATGGCTGGTCGTGGTGCCGATATAAAGTTAGGCGAAGGTGTTAAAGAATTAGGCGGTTTAGCCGTTCTTGGTACTGAAAGACATGAATCACGCCGTATTGATAATCAGTTAAGAGGTCGTTCAGGTCGTCAAGGAGATCCTGGATTCTCACAATTTTATGTTTCATTTGAAGATGATTTAATGGTGAGATTTGGTACTGATAGAGCAAAAGGGCTACTACAAACATTAGGTTTTTCTGATGATGTAGCTATTCGTCATAAAATGTTATCTTCAACTATTGAACAAGCTCAAAAGCGTGTTGAAGGTTCAAATTATGATATTAGAAAAACATTACTTCAATATGATGATGTAATTAATCAACAAAGAGAAAATATTTATGAAAAAAGAAATAAGATATTAGATCAAGAATCAATTCATGATATTATTTTAAGTTCAATTGATAATTATATTTATGATCTAGTATTCTCACATATGGGTCCTGATAATGCACTTACAGAAAATGATATAGATGAAATACTTGAGTATGTTAATGCAAATTTGGTTAAAGATAAAATAACTAATGAAGAACTTATTGAACTTACTCCTGAAGAAATAGTTGAGTTTATTGTAAACCGTGTTACAGAAGAGTATAAATTTAAACTTGAAGAAATTCCAGTAGAATTACAAAATGAATTTGAAAAGGCAATTGCTTTAAGAGTTATTGATACATATTGGATGGAACATATTAACACAATGTCTATTTTAAGAGAAGGTATTCACTTAAGAGGATATGCTAACGAAAATCCACTTCGTGCTTATACGAATGAAGGATTCCAGTTATTTGAAGACTTATTAATAAATATTGATAAGCAAACAACACTATTCTTAATTAGAGCAGAAATAAGACAAAATATTGAAAGAAAACAAGTTGCTAAACCAGAATTAACAAATGATGCTGGAAAAGAAACTAAGAAACAACCAAAAAAAGTTCAAAAGGTTGGAAGAAATGATGCTTGTCCATGTGGTAGTGGTAAAAAATACAAGCAATGTTGTGGAAAATAATTAAAATATAGTAATTATAAATTTTAATGAAACTTAAGATATAATGGGTTTAACAAATGCAGAGTTAATATTATTAAAATATATAGTATAATTATATTGACTCTGAATGTTTATAAGATAGAAAAAGTTTTAGAAAGTAGGAATGTATTTTGAGTAAGGAAAGTAAAATAGTATTTGCGGTTATTGTACTTGTTTGTTTGGGATTTATTTTATTTTATAGTATAAATAAGGACAATAAGAATATGAAAACTGTTAATCAAATAGTTGAAAATGTTTTGGACGCAGATAGCCAAACAATGTTATATATTGGTTCAAGTGATTGTGAGGCTTGTGATCTACAAGCAGTACAAATGAGCTTACTTTTAGAAAATTATGATTTTGAATATTATTATGTAGATTTTAATAAAATTTCTACTACATCAGCTAAGACAAAGTTTATTAAAAGTCTAGGAGTTGATACTTCAGAAGATTTTCAAACACCTATGATTTTAATCTATAAAGATGGTGAAATAGTAAGTCAAACACCTAGCTTGACTAGTATAAACAAGATTTTTACTACATTACAAAAAAATAACATCATTTCTAAAGAAGATGCTTTGCCAGTAAATTATCTTACTTTATCAAGTTTTATTGAACTTACAGAAAAAAGTGGTAAACAAGCTGTTATGCTAGGTTCGCCTATTGAAGTTCAGTCAAATAGTGCTCAGGAAATAATATGGGATATAGCTAAAGAAAATAAAATAAGTATTAATTATTTTATGCTTAATGATCTTACTGAAGCAGAAGGAAAAACTTTTGAAAATTCATTAGATTTCTATTCGGTTGATGACAACAATATAGTTATACCTACATTATTAATAATAGAAGATGGTAAAGTGATAGATTTTATGTCGCAGTTACAAGATTCAGATGCTTATACTAATTTCTTGAAAGAAAACGGCATTATAGAATAGGGGTGTTAAAATGCAAAAAGAAAATTTAGAAATAATTTATAATAAGGTTATGGAATTTCGCCATAAATATCCAATGACAGTGGCATGGAGAATAAAAAAACATTGTAAGATTGTTGCTTTACATATGAATGAAGGCGAACAAGTTAAATATGCTTTTGCTGCTCAAAAGAATGATAGTCCGTTTGATATAATTACTACTTATGTAATAGTACTTACAAATAAACGTATTTTATTAGGTTCTAAGAGAGTTGTATTTGGTTATTTTTATACAGCAATTACTCCAGACATGTTCAATGATTTAAGCATAAAAATGGGTCTTATCTGGGGCAAAGTATGTATTGATACAGTAAAAGAACAAGTATACTTATCTAATATTCAAAGAGAAGCATTAGATGAAATTGAAACAGAAGTCACAGAATATATGATGGAAGAAAAGAGAAAATATGCCAATTTTGGAAAATAAGAAGTAAGTAATTACTTCTTATTTTATTGAAAAAAATTTATTTTTAAGGTATACTTATTATTATAAGGTCGGTGAATAAATGAAGAAGCTATTTGGTATGTTAGTGTTACTATTTGCTCTTTACTTTTTATATCAGATAACATTTGTTTATTTCCAGGGTGGACATAATATAGATTATGAATTATCTGACGGCAATAATAAAGTAAAGATTAATGAAGTATTAAGATCAGGAAATAAGAGCGATGCAGATAATTATTCTATATCTTTCAGTATTAATGATATAAATTTTAATGTACAAACTTTTTATAATTTTAGCAGAAGTAGTAAAATTATAAGAACTGTTAAATATTATGAAGATAATGATAATAATTGTATCTTTATAAGATATCGAAATAATCAAATTTTAAATGATATTTTATGTAATAAAAATAGTGTTTTAATACCATTACATAATTTAGATAATATATCAGATGGATTAAAAGAATTTGTTGAAGAAATGGCAAAATATGGTTATGATGATAATAATTGGAATGATAATACTTCTGGTAGTATTGAAAAAGAGGGTGCAACTTTATACCCTAAAAACTTAGTTGAAAATCATTATCTTGGAGTATCATCTTCATCTGGTTTATATAGAATTAATAAAATTGATCAAATTAAATATGTAAAAGTATATACTACTGATTTAAATAATAATCAGCCTATTTTAAAAGGTTTTGTTAATGACAAGTATATTGTAGCAAATTATGATGATCAACAAATATATAGGTTCTTTGTTTCTAATTTAACTAATAATGGTTCAAATATGTTTGCTACTAAAGTTATTTCAAATGGTACTTATGTACTTGGAAGTTATGGAACATCACTTTATATATATGATCCAGATGCTAGAAAAGAATATGAACTAGACTATGATTCTCAGAGCCTTTTAGAGGTTGGGAATGTAGAAACTAATATTTTATATTATAGTGAAGGTAAATGGCAAAGAACTCCAATAACTGATAATTTAACTACTTTGAATTTTGGTAATAATTATTCTAATGATTATATAAATGATAATTATGAAAAAATTGTAAAAGTTGGTAATAACTATGGATACTATTATTTATTTAAAAAAGTAAATGATAGGTACATTGTATATAGGTCAGATATAACAAATAGTGAAGTTCTTACTTATTTATTTACTACTACAAATATTAGCAATTTAGTTTTTACGGATGATTACATATATTATGTAAGTGATGGAAATTTAAAATACTATAGTGATGCAACAGGTAATAGAACGGTAGTTACAAATAGTAATATATTAAGTCCTTCTAATGTATCTATTGGTGTATATGTAGAAAGAAAAAAAGAATTATTTTAATTCTTTTTTTCTTTTACTCTATTCATTTTTTTGAATACTTCCATAACTATTATTATAGGAATAGCTATTAAAATTAGTTTAATCAAATCTGTATAAGGTACTTTATGAGTACTTAGAACTCTTGATAATGGTTCAATTTCCATAATAATAATTTGTAATATAATTGAACTAGATATACTAAATATAACCCAAAGATTTCCTTTAACTCCGTATTCTAATATTGATTTATGTTCACTACGACAGTTTAATACATGGAAATTTTGAATGAAAACCATTAGTGCCATAACATAACCTCTTGCACTACTAATTTCCATATGATAAACATTTATAAGTAAATACCATACAGCAAATACAATTACACTTATAACTATACCCGAAACCATTAACTCTTGTATAAGCAATTTATCAAATAGTGCTTCTTTAGTATTGCGTGGTTTATGTGTAAGCATACTTGACTTTTCTCTCTCAAAAGAAAGGGCTAAGTCTTGAAAACCATCTGTTACAACATTAAGCCATAAAAGTTGTATTGCGGCAAGAGGCATAGGCATATTAAATAATATCGCAAGTAAGAAAAAAATAACTTCCCCGAGACCACATGAAATTAAAAAATATACAATTTTTCTAATATTATTGTAAGCATTTCTTCCTTCTTTAATCCCTTCTACAATTGATAAAAAATTATCATCTATAATTATCATAGATGCAGTTTCTTTAGCAACGTCAGTGCCACTTCCCATAGCAATACCTATATTGGCAGCTCTAATAGCTGGTGCATCATTAACACCATCACCTGTTACAGCAACAAATTCTTCTTGTCTTTTATAAGAGTTAACTATTTCTAATTTTTGAAGAGGTGAAACTCTTGAAAAGACAGTTTTATTCTTAATGTAGTTATCAAATTCCTCATGTCCTTTTTCTAGATATAAAACAATATCTTTATCAGTAGCAACCTCATCATATGATGAAGCAATATTAAGCTGCTTAGCAATAGTAAAAGCAGTAAGTGGGTGATCTCCCGTAATCATTACGACTTTTATTCCAGCCTTTTTACAATCTCTTATTGAATTAATAGTCTCAACTCTAATAGGATCAATAAATGCAACTAATCCTTTAAATATAAGAGGTTCTATATCATTATCACTATATGCTTCTCTTTCTATAAAGTTATTAATTTTACCATCAGCAAGAGCTATTACACGATAGCCTTCACTTGCTAGCACTTCATTTTGTTTCATAATCATTTCTTTGTCTAAGGCAGTTAATTTTTTATCTTTTTCCATGTATTTGCAAAATTCAAATACTTTTTCGACTGATCCTTTTACAGTACAGTGTATTTCATTATCTGTATTATAGAAAACAGCGGAATACTTATTTTCTGATTCATATGGAATAATGCCAATCTTATCATTATCATTGTTAATAATTCCGGCTTTGCTTCCTAGAACTAAAAAGGCTATATCTATGGAATCTCCATTGTATTTCAAACTTTTACCATCATTAATTAAAGAAGCTTCATTGTTTATAACACCTAATTTACTTAAACTAATAGCCTTTTCAAATTCTTCGTTGTTGTTATTTACTATTTTTCCATTAATGTCATACCCAATACCATCAATTTCAAAAATTTGTCCACTAGGTAAAACTATTTTTTTAGCTGTTTGTTGATTAACAGTTAAAGTACCTGTTTTATCAGTAGCAATGACTGTACAACTTCCTAAACTTTCTACAGAGTTTAACTTCTTAACAACTACATTCTTTTTTGCCATTCTAGTTGAGCCAATTGTTAAAGCCATTGTTAAGGCAAGTGGTAAACCTTCAGGCATAGCTGACACTGAAAGAGCAATAACAGCTAGAAAGATAGTCGTCATATCATTTCCTTTACTAACTAATACTGCTGTAACAATAAAAGCAATAATTAGTATTAAGAAAGAAATCTGTTTGGAAAATTTTGCCATTCTTATAGTAAGTGGTGAAGGTGTTTCAACCGTTTTAGATACCTTATCAGCAATCTTTCCAATTTCAGTATTTGCACCAGTTTCGACAATTATCGCTACTCCACGCCCTGTAATAACGCTTGTACCAGCGTATAACATATTTTTTCTATCAGCAAGGCTAACTTCATCTTCAATAACATCTTTTAATTTAACACTATTTATACTCTCACCAGTAAGAATAGATTCATTAATAGTTAAGTTTTTAGCTTCAATTATCCTTAAATCAGCTGATATTTTATTTCCTGATTCTATTAAAACAATATCACCAATAACAAGTTCACTAGAATCAATTTCTATTTCTTTACCATCTCTTCTAATTTTAACTTTTACTTTTATAAGTTGTTCTAGTGCCTCAGCACTTTTCTCTGCGCGCCACTCTTGAAAAGTTCCAATAATAGCGTCTATCATTATTATAAAAATTATTGCAAAAGCATCAAGCGCTTCATTCGCTACAAATGATAGTATAATAGCGACAATTAAAAGCAAAACTATTGGGTCATTAAATTCACTAATAAATATTTTTAAAATACTGTCTTTCTTTTTCTTTGGTAGCTCATTGAGTCCATTTTCTTCAAGAAGCTTTTTCGCTTCTTTATTTTTTATACCATTAATACTACTATTCAATTTCTCAAAAATAATTTCATTCGATAATTGATACCATTCTTTCATATTATCACCTACTATAATTTTAACTTTTATTTAGATATTTGTCTAGGTAGTAATAAGATATAATTCAATTTATGCTATAATGATAATAGGTGATAGTATGAAACGAGCAATAGTTTTATCAGGTGGTGGTTCAAAAGGCGCATACCAAATTGGTGTTTGGAAAGCCTTAAGAAAACTACATAAGAAGTACGATATTGTAACAGGAACTTCTATAGGAGCAGTTAATGGTATTTTAATGGTTCAAAAAGAGTATCACAAGGCAAAAAAATTATGGAAGAATATAGGGTATGATGATTTGTTTGATATACGATTTGATGATGCTAAAACAGAGTTTGATATCTATCGTAAGTATGCTGAAGAATTTATTTCAAATGGTGGAATGAATACTAAAAAAATCCGTAATTTTATAGCCAGTTCATATAATGAAAAAAAATTTTATAGATCAAAAGTTGATTATGGCATTGTAACTTTTAGTGTTAGTAAAATGCAACCAAAGATAGTATTAAAGAAAGAATCAAAAGATAAAATCTTAGATTATGTAATGGCATCTAGCGCTTGTTTTCCAGCTTTTCAGTCTATTAAAATAGATAATGATAGTTATGTAGATGGTGGATATTATGATAATTTACCTATAAATTTAGCTATTGAAATGGGCGCTGAAGAAATAATAGCAATTGATTTAGGCGCAATAGGAATAAAGAAACATGTACATAATAATAATGTTAAAATAGTAAATATAGTTCCTAAAAATGATATTGGTTCGTTTCTAGTATTTGACAAAAATATATGCAAAAAAGCTATAAACTATGGTTATAATGATACAATGAAAATATTTTGTAAACTTGATGGAGATAACTATACTTATAGAAAAGGTAATATAATCGCGAATTATAAGAAAAAGAAGAACAATTATGTAAACCAAATAGAAAATGTTTTAACTGATTATGAAAATGAAATAAAATTGATAGATAGAATTATAAATTTAAACGAAATTACGGATTTATATGTTAAAAGAAATGACTTATTAGTAAAACCTAATATGCTTAAAGTAATGGAGTATGCTGGAGAAACTCTTGGCTTAGACAGCTCAAAAATATACGATGTCAACTGGTTTAATTACTTACTAAAAGATGCTCTACTTAAAAGAGAGGCTTTTAGTAAAAAATACATTAAAAAGTTAATTGAGCAAAAAAATCTTAAGAAATTATTAAATACTAGTGCAATAATCCGTTACATATATGATGCTATTATGAGTGGTAATGATAAACAATTAGAAATATATTTATTAGCAAGCTTATTTCCAAAAGAGTTTTTAAGTGCAATATATATTTCTATATTATAGTGAAATATGAAATATTATAAATTTACTTATAAAAAACATTGGATATATATTGTAACTGCATTAACATTCATAATATTTTTATCATTACCAGAAAATATAATACTTGCTATTCCTAATATATATAATGAACTAGTAGTAATGCTTTTAATATTTATAGTTCATGAACTTTTACATGGACTAGGTTTTAGAATATGTGGAAAAGCTAGGACAAATAATATAGTTTATGGTGCAAAATTAGAAAATGGAATTTTTTACTGTGCTTGTAAAGAAGAAATAACTAAATATGGTATTATTGGTTCTTTATTAGCGCCCATAGTATTTTTAACAATTATACCAGCTATTATAGGATTTGTCTTTAATTTAGATGTTCTTATATTAATAGCCATAATAAATCTATTTGGTGCATCATTAGATATTTTAGCGACCATAGATATTTTAAGATTACCTAAAAATATTAAATATAAAGATTTAGATGATACATTAGGTTTTATCATAATTTCAGAAATTGATTTATCAAAGATAAATTATTGTGGATTAAAAATTATCAAGCAAGGTAATTATGATATAAATAAAATAAAAGCTGTTAATTATAATAAATTAACTATATCTAAACCATCAATAGTAATTTTTATAGTGATTATCATTTTATTAATAATAGGTTTTATGTTATAATTACTAACAGGTGATATTATGAAACGATGGCGTAATTCCTAAGAAATATTAAATTTAGGAGGAAATATATGGAAAAGAAAATTTTAATGACAGGTGATAGACCAACAGGTAAATTACATTTGGGACACTATTTTGGTTCTATTCAAAATAGAGTGAAAATGCAATATGACTATGATACTTATATATTAATCGCTGATGTACAAGCGTTAACAGATAATTTCAATAATCCTGATAAAGTAAGAAAAAGTGTTAAAGAATTAACACTAGATTATTTAGCTTCAGGAATCGATCCAAAACATTCGCACATTTATATTCAGTCAATGATACCAGAGATAGCAGAACTTACTGTTTATTATTCTAATTTAGTTACGGTAGCGAGACTTTATCGTAATCCAACAACTAAGTTTGAAGCAGTTCAAAAAGAGAATATTTTTGGTAATAATGCTGAAGGTATAACATATGGCTTTTTAGGTTATCCTGTAAGTCAAGCTGCTGATATTACAGCTTTAGATGGTGATATTGTTCCAGTAGGAGAAGATCAACTTCCTCATATTGAACAAACAAGAGAAATAGTTAGAAAATTTAATAATATATATGGTGATACATTAAAAGAACCTAATGCTGTATTATCATCTAATCCTAAAATTAAAGGACTAGATGGTAATGAAAAAATGGGTAAAAGTTTAGGAAATGCTATTTACTTATCTGATGATGAACAAACTGTAACTAAAAAAGTTATGAGTGCTGTAACTGATCCTAATAAAGTAAGAAAAGATGATCCAGCTAATCCAGATGTATGTATGGTTTATTACTATCATAAATTATTAAGTAGTAAAAATTTAGATACTATAAACTTTGAATGTAGAAAAGGTACTAGAGGTTGTGTAGGATGTAAGAAAGAATTAATTAATGAGTTAATGGAATTCTTAGGGCCTATTCAAGAGAAAAGAAGGTACTATGAGGAGCATCCAGAACTAGTAGATCAAATATTACTAGAAGGTACAGAAGCAGCCAGAAACCAGGCTAAAAACGTCATGAAGCGTGTTAAAAAAAGTATGGATTTAGATTATTTTGAAAAACAGTAGTAAATACTGTTTTTTTTAGGTTTTAATAAATAAATATTGTATATATAAGTATGGATAAATATTTAGATACAATATTTGATGAAATAGATTCAAGTATAAAATTAGATAATAATCAAAAAGAAGTAGTTTTAGATAACAGTAATCATATTATTGTTGTAGCTGGAGCAGGTTCAGGTAAAACGACAACAATTACAGCAAAAATAAAATACTTAGTAGAAATAAAAAAAGTATTACCTAA
The DNA here is from genome assembly GCA_023460995.1 of Bacillota bacterium. Classification (GTDB taxonomy): domain Bacteria; phylum Bacillota_I; class Bacilli_A; order RF39; family UBA660; genus RGIG4266. The sequence goes on from JAEWOE010000006.1 coordinate 274,392, forward strand.
AGACATACTAGTTATCTCTTTTACAAATAAAGCAATAAATGAATTAAAAGAAAGAATTAATAATGATTTCAAAATAGACTGTTCCATATGTACTTTTCATAAATTCGCATATGATATTCTTAAAAAATATGATAACAAATATAAAATAATCGCAAATCCTAAAGATATAATAAAGAAAATTATACTTGAGGATAACGAGACTAATAAAGTTATAAAAGAACTATTAAAAAACAAAAAGTATAAATTAAAAAGTAGCAAATACAGTACCGATATGAATTATTTTACTGAGTTTACTTTAGAAAATATAAGTTTATATAAAATGACTGATATTAATGATAAGCAAATAACTAATAAAAGAACACTAACTTATTTTAAATATTTAGAAAAAATAGTTTCAAAATACTCTACATATTTAAAAAGTGAATACTTATTAGATTTTGAAGATATAGTTATTGAAGCTACTAAAATAGTGCAGTATATACCTCTTAAATACAAATATATAATTATTGATGAATATCAAGATATATCATATAATAGGTTTAAACTTATTAAAAAGATATCAGATTTATATCAAGTAAAAACAATGGTTGTTGGTGATGACTGGCAAGCTATATTTTCTTTTGCAGGATCTAATGTTAACTTGTTCTTAAACTACAAACAAGTAATGAATGCTAAGATGTATATGATAGTTAATACATATCGTAATAGTCAAGAGTTAATAGATATAGCAGGTAACTTTATTATGAATAATAAAAAACTATTACAAAAAAAACTAATTTCAAATAATAAACTTAGTTTTCCAGTTGAGATATATAGATATAAGAATAATATACATGAAATATTAATAATGATATTAAATAAGATTATAGGAGAAAGTGGTATTAATAAAAATATTCTTATTTTAGGAAGATATAATATGGATATAAAACTTATTATAGGAAATAGTATTAAGGTAAAAAATGAAAAAATTATATATAAAAAATATCCTAATTTAAATATTACTTTCATGACTGTTCATGCATCTAAAGGTCTTGGATATGATAATGTCATATTAATAAATATGATTAATGACACATATGGTTTTCCAAGTAAAATAGAAAATGATGAAATTAAAGATATCCTAATAAATAAGTCTGACAGTATACTAGAAGAACGAAGATTATTCTATGTAGCCTTAACAAGAACAAAAAATAAAGTATATATATTAACCAAAAATAAAAAAGAGTCTTCATTTGTTAAGGAAATAGCCAATAACACTAATGTATATTATGAAAGAAAAAATACTAAAAAAAATACACAATCATAAAATATACTGAGGTGGATATATGAAAAACGCTATAAATTATTATTATAATTTAACGCCTTGCGATATTCGCCAAAGCAAAAACAAATATTATTTTGAATATGAAAATTTTAATTATGTTTTTGAAGAATGTTTTCGAACTACTGAAGAATTATATGAACTTTATAATTTAGAATACTATTTATATAACCAACAAATATATCTACACCAGTTTGTACTTAACAAAAGTAATGAAATAATAACAGAAGTTAATAATAAAAAATATGTATTATTAAGAAAAATAGTTAACAATGAAAATAAAATAACTATTGAAGACTTAAAAAGATTCAATAGTATAAAAATACTAGCTAATTATAAAAATATAACCAAGAATGATTGGCGTAGTTTATGGACTATGAAAGTTGATTATATTGAATATCAAATTGATTCTAATAAAAATCGTTTTAAAATAGTTAGTAATAATATTGATTACTTTATAGGAATAATAGAAACAGGTATTGCTTTATTATTAAATAAATATACTGTAGATTTATATTTATCTCATAGAAGAGTAAAAGTTGATACTAAAGTTACTGATTTATATAACCCATTAAATATTATAATTGATACAAGAATGAGAGATTTAAGTGAGTATTATAAAAACTTTGCTTTTAAGTATGATGTAAATGAAAATGATATATTAAATATATTAAATGACATTAATTATTCAAACGATGAAAAAGTACTCTTTTTTATTAGGTTTCTTCTTCCATCTGATTTTTTAGATATATATGATGAAATATTATTAAATGGGGCAAGTGAAGATACACTAAATTATGTTTTAAATAATGCTACAGAGTATGAGTATTTAATTAGACTAATATACTTAACATTATATAGAAATAGAATATTACCTGATATAGAATGGCTAAAAAAAATGTAAGATATACTATCTTACATTAATTACTTCTTTTACAGTTGGGATTTCTTCTTTAATAGCGGCTTCAATACCATCTTTTAAAGTTAAATCAAGCATGTGACAATTTGAACATGCTCCCATCATTCTTATATATACAACATTATCTTCGTACTTAACATATTCAATGTTACCGCCGTCATTAATTAAAAACGGTCTTAAACGGTCAATAATCTCAATTATTTTCTCTTCTTCTTTGTTTATTTCTTTATCCATTTTCATCACCTACGCATTATTATATATTAAAATATATCATAAGTAAACACTTTAAAAAGGTTTTTATGTATGTTATAATACCGTTAGCGAGGTGATACAAGTGATCCCATATAAAAAAGGACAAACTGTGAAAGGAACTATTACTGGAATTGAAAAATACGGTGCCTTTGTATCGCTAGATGAGTATTATACAGGACTTATTCATATTTCAGAAATATCACATGGTTATGTAAAAGACATAAATGATTTTATAAAAATAGGAGATACTATATATGTTGAAGTTCTTGATGTAGATGAAGAACAATTTCAATTAAAACTAAGTATAAAGAATATTACATATAAAAGAAATCCTTATGTACCAAAAAAGAAGATTAAAGAGACTAGTTTAGGATTTAAAACACTTGCTTATAAATTACCTATTTGGATAGAAGAAAATTTAAAAAAACAAGAAAAAACTGTTAAATAGTGTTGACAAACAATTATTATAATGATATATTTAATTACGTCAACTGATTTTTCGGGCGATTAGCTCAGTTGGTTAGAGCACCTGCCTTACAAGCAGGGGGTCGTAGGTTCGAGTCCTACATCGCCCACCATATATTGTGCCGGAATAGCTCAACTGGTAGAGCAACTGACTTGTAATCAGTAGGTTGTGGGTTCAAGTCCTGTTTCCGGCACCATTTTTATTATGACGAATACATATGGAAGGATAGCGAAGTGGCTAAACGCGGCAGACTGTAAATCTGTTCCTTCGGGTTCGATGGTTCGAATCCATCTCCTTCCACCACTTTATTATTTGACATATGTAGGCAATACATTGCCTCGTGGCCAAGCGGTAAGGCACCACACTTTGACTGTGGCATGCGCTAGTTCGAATCTAGCCGAGGCAGCCATTTTTAATATTTGTCCCGTTAGCTCAGCCGGTAGAGCATTTGACTTTTAATCAAAGGGTCGTGAGTTCGAATCTCGCACGGGACACCATTTTATATGCCTGAGTGGCGAAATTGGTAGACGCACAGGACTTAAAATCCTGCGGGAGTCAAATCCCATGCCGGTTCAAGTCCGGCCTTAGGCACCAATAAGTAAATTAACTCCTGTTAGGAGTTTTTTTATAAATTTTATTAATTTATAAAGCATATAATAGAATATCAAGAAAAATGTTCATTTTGTTAGGATTTTTGTTGACTTTTAAATTTTATTTATGCTATAATCTACTTGTCTCTTGAAAAGAAGAGCACAAATCAACGAGTAAAAATGTGGAGAAATACCCAAGTCTGGTTGAAGGGACCGGTCTTGAAAACCGGGAGGTCGGAGACGGCGCGGGGGTTCGAATCCCTCTTTCTCCGCCATTAATGTTTTGGCAAATAATAAATTTATATCGCGGGATGGAGCAGTTTGGTAGCTCGTCGGGCTCATAACCCGAAGGTCATAGGTTCAAATCCTATTCCCGCAACCATATGGTTCCGTAGTGTAGTGGTTATCACGTCTGCCTGTCACGCAGAAGATCGCCGGTTCGAACCCGGTCGGAACCGCCATTTATTATTTGGCTCTGTAGCTCAGTCGGTAGAGCAAGGGACTGAAAATCCCTGTGTCGGTGGTTCGATTCCACTCGGAGCCACCATTTTTTATTTAATATAGAAAATAAAAATTTATCTGCGCTCGTAGCTCAATTGGATAGAGCATCTGACTACGGATCAGAAGGTTTCGGGTTCGACTCTTGACGAGCGCACCATTTAATTATTAACCGGGAAATGGCTCAACTTGGTAGAGCACTTGGTTTGGGACCAAGGGGTTGCAGGTTCAAATCCTGTTTTCCCGACCATTCGATATATCACCCTTACTTTATAAGGGTTTTTTTATGGTCTAAAAGTACGTTGGTCTTGTTTTGGTCTTGTTTTGGGGAAATAATTTTAAATTTTAAAAAGTTAAATTTGCATGTTAAATTGACGTTATAATGAGAAAATAATTAGTTTTACTACTACGATTGGCAAACACGAACTTAATAGAATAGTGGTTTAGAGTAAGATATAAATTAAGTCACTATATATTTTTAATATAGCAATTAAATTTATTGTGTGAACATAGTCGAATTATAAATATAATGATATAATGGTATTAGTAGGTGATAAAATGAATGTATTACAAGTTTGTGATAGTTATGGATATGAAACAGGAATTTCTTCAATCATTAATTATAGCGAAAGATATAAAGTAATAACAAAATCTAATTTTCAAAATATTTCATATGTCTCATATGATGCTTTCATTATTGATATTGATGTTTTAGCTGAGGTAAAGGATATAGACAGTTTATTAAACAACATATATAAACAAAGTAAGCCTGTAATTTTTGTGTATCGTTCTCATAATCTTCCTGAAGATGAAGGAATGTTATACTTAGCTAAAAAATATGAAATTACGTTTAAACAGATGGACTGTTCTATTATAGATACAAATAATTGGAATTTTAAACCTGAAGCTGAAGGAGATTTTGCATATTCTATTAACTCGAAAAAGGGTATTAATATTTGCGGTATAAAGAATACAGAACAATATTATATTTCCAAACATAAAAATATTGTTATTATGCATGATACTGAGTGTAAATGGAATAATGGGACTCCGGATATATCTAAAACTGCCAACCTTTTAGAATTTTTATTTAGTATTAATGAAGAATATGAAAAATCTAGCCAGGCAGAGTGGGTAAACAGAATATCGATTTTGGATGATAAAGAATTGAACCTACAATTGGCAAAAAATAAATTAAAAATTGCAGAATTAGAAAAAGATAATAGTCTTATAGTAAATAAAATCAATAATAATAATTATTTTAAAAAGTTGCTATATACTACAGGCGACGAATTAGCATTTGTAGTTAGAGATGTATTAGGGGAAATATTAGGTATAAAAGTTGATGATATTGATAAGAAAAAACAAGATTTATATTTTAAATTAGACAATATAAATTTTTTAGTCGAAGTAAAAGGCGTAAATAGACCATATCAAAGAGATGACATAGGACAAGTCATGAGACATGTTAATGATTATGCTTCTATTAACGGGATTTATGGTGAAGATATATTGAAAAAATGCAAAGGGTTATTGATTATAAATCCATATAACTTAAATGATTTGGATAATAAAATAAAAAAAGAATTTTATAGTCAAGAAGTTAAGCAAGACGCAGAATATTATAATATTTGTACTATTGATGCAATTACTTTACTTAGTATATATTCAAAATGGAGAAAAAATAAGGAAGATGTTGATTTGAAGGATATTATACTTAATAAAAGTTATAATGAACCTGATTTTATGGAAATAATAATGGACGATTTAGAAGAATTTAAAAGTTAATTATATTTAACTAATCTTATTAATTTTAGGAAAAGTATAATGTAGGTGAAAAAATGTCAAAGTATAAATTAATTTTGGATGAATCAGGAAATTTTGATGATAAATAAGAAAGATATATTATAATAGGCGGGGTTTTATTCAAATCTGAAGATGAAGAAGAATTGTCTAAATATTTTACGCCAATACATAAAAGATATTGTGAGATATTAGAGGTTAATGAGTTGCATGCATCTTCTTCATCAAAATCAAAAAAGATTATGGACTGTTTATTTTCTCATATAGTAATGAATGACAAAATAAAGGCAATAGTATATATAATAGATAAAAAGAATTCCTATATATTTAATTTATATGATAAAAAATCATTTAAATATAATAAAGCTATAGAATGGCTTTTAAAGGATATGACTCAAAAAGGTGTAATAAATATATATAGTGATCAAATTGAAATTAAAATAGATAATATAAATATAAAAAAAGAGGAAATTAGAAATTGGAATTGGTTACCAGCTAATTTTAAATTCGTTAAAGAAATAGTTGAAGCAGATTCAAAAAATGTTATATGTATTCAACTAGCAGACTACATTGTAAATTCTTTTAGTAAAAACGATGTATTTGATGTAAAATCTATACGAAATCAACTTTTAAATCCTATTATTTTAACTTTCCTAAAAAATACAGAAGAAGAATATTTAATTAAAAAGTAAGACGCTATCACTATTTAAAATGAATTAGTTGTTATTTATGAATGGAGGTATATGTGGTGTTATCAGATTATATTGCTTATGGCGCATTAATCATTTCTTCTATAAATTTAATATGGATAATTATATCACATTCTAGGAAAATAGGAGTACAAATTATCTCGTATAGGGATCACAAATTTCCAAATTATTATTGGTCTTGTTTTGGTATTATGATAGAAAATAATTCTCGCTTACCGATTTCTATTTCGAGAATAATAATTGATAATTTTAATACAAAGTGTGAATTTAATAAACAACAATTGACAGAGACTACCAAAAAATCTGGTGATGTAATAAAAAGTATTGAATATACGTATTCAGTTCAATTACCACTTAATATTCCCGGTTTAGATTCAAAACTTGAAAACTTCATATTTAAATCTAAAGTCGAAATAAAAAAAACTGACAAATTAAACATAACGGTAATTACAAATAGAGGAAAAATTAAAAAGAAGATAGCATTCTCAGAAGATACACCATTCAGTTTTTAACACAAATTTCCCCTTATAATTATGTAATTGTATTATAATATTTCCAAGTGATTAAATTCTTATTTTATAAGAATTTTTTTGTCAAAAATTTGCCTTCTTATTTTAGTCTGAGTTTATTTTTAAATGTGTTAATATAAAGTATTAAAAAGTAATATTTTCGGAAAATATACACATATTCGAACTTCTGTTCGTAAAAAAATACAATATTTGATAAAAATGATTGTATAAAAAAACAAAAGTTGTTGACTTTTGCACAAATGCATGCTACAATAAAGGTAGAAAAAAAAGAGAGGAAGATATAATTTGGAAAAAATTAATTTTAAAACCGAATTAGAAAGTTATGGAGTAGATAATATAACTAGTATTTCAAGACTCTTAGGTATATCAAGGCAACAATATTACAATTTAATTAAGTCATCAAATGGATTAAATGCTAATCAACAAAAAAGATTTGATTTTTTTATAAATTTAGTGAAAAAACACGAAAAAGATAATTTGGGTGTTAATAAACTTTTACAAACTTCTATAACAATTTTGGATAATTCAGATATTATAGATAAAATAGGCAAGAATAACTTATCAATAACACAAAAACACTATTTTTTTAATGTGGTCAAAGATTTGTTTGAATTAAAAGATATCGAAAAAAACTTTGATGGTATAACTAGGTTTCTTAGTATATTAAAGCTTAAAAATCTAGAGATTTATTATTATATGAATTTTATGAATAAGTATATGATCAATATGGATGTTGACAATTATATATCTGAACATGAGGAACAACAAAAAAAAATGGAAGTTTTATTATTTAAATCCATAATGCAATATAAAGATGATTGTTATGTTTTAAATGAGAATGAATATTTAGATTTTGTAAAATACATGGAAAATAAAGAAAAAGCACTACTTTCAACTAGTGATAGAATATTAAACGAAATAAGTAGTCTTGTTGAACAATCAAAAAATAGTACTGAAGATGCAGAATTAATTCAAAAAAAAATAAAAGATATGGTTTCTAGTTTGTTAAGTGAAATTAATGGAACTAAATCGACATTCTAAAACATTGTCGTTAAAGAAGTTTTGGTAAAAAGAAAAAGCCCTGAAACAGGCTTAATGTGTAGAAATTGTGAGCTCTACCTATTAAGTATATCATAATATTTTTCTTTTTTCAAACTGTTTTAATATGGGCGGAAAGAAAGGTGCATTTATATTGAATACTATCCATGTAACTCCAAAAGGAGATGAGTGGCAAGTAAAAAAAGGCGGCGCTGAACGAGCTTCAAAATTGTTTCCTACACAAAAAGAAGCAATTGGTTATGGAAGAGAAAAAGCAAAGTCTGAACAAAGTGAGTTTTTTATTCACAATAGTCAAGGGATTATTAGAAAAAGAGATTCATATGGCAATGATGATTTTCCTCCAAGAGGATAGAAAGAGTGATATATAATGATATATGCAAAGAAAATAAAGATGAATTTGGACTGTCAAAACTCAAAGGAAGTTACAGATATAAATTCTATATATGTTGAGGGCAGTTTTTGGGAAACTGGTTGGCATACAAAAGGTGAACTTTATGATAAAATTAAAGATTCTGGCTGGGTAGTTAAGGTTGGATTGGATCCTTTTCCAACACTAGTTCCTGCACTAAGTAAAAATTATGAAAAATATGTTCATTCTCAGCCAAATGGCATTGAAAAAGATAATTTACTTGAATTAGATAGAGTATAGTATCCTTTATAAGCAACTATTATTATAGTTGCTTTTTTTATATAAAATATTCTTGATATAAGTTTGCCATTAAATCTAAAGGAAAGTGATATAAATGCAATATATATACTGGAACTTTAGCGTCGTCTGAGGAGGACATAACAACCAGTGAAGAAGTTATAACTTACGGTCCTCAGGTTTCAAATTTACTAACAACAAACAACACCATTAATAATATTACTAATACAATTACTAGTAGAGACACACTTAATAAAGAGATGGAAGAACACTCATATTATTACTTCTCAACAAGAAAGAAAACATCTAATTCTACTAACAACATTACTTCTAATAGAAAGAAGCGAACAAAAATAGCAAAGTGCGATAGTCACAAGGCTCATAATAAAATAGATGGCAGAACATAGAGGTTCTGCTTTTTTGTGCTATAAAAACATAATTCAGCATCAGTAATGCCACATTCAAAAATATTGTAAAATCTTCTTAACTAGTTTGTTAGTTTAGGAAGGAAAAAAGTGAAAAGAATTGAAGAAATTAACAAAGCTGAAGATGAAAAGGAGGCTTACATCTCTAGAACATCTGATTATATTTCAGATATTATTGCAATTAATTATAAATTTGTTAATAATAATCATAAAATAACATTTGATATGTTCTTTATGCAGGGGATGGGTGAAATAAGGCTATCGAAAGAAGAACTTCAAGAACTATATGACTTAATTGAGAGAAGACTTCAAGAAAAATACGAATTAATAAGAATTAACAGTGGTTATAATAGACCATTAGTGTTAAAAGATTTAAGAGAGGAAGAGTAATATGTTAAATCAAACGGTATTAGTAGGAAGATTAGTTGAGACTCCTACAATTGAAAAAAACAAAGAAATAAGAGGGACTAACATTAAATTAGCTATACCTAGAAGTTATAAGAATACTGAGGGAGACTATGATACAGACTTCATAACTTGTCTAGTATGGGGAGGGATAGCTGACAATGTTACTGAGTACTGCAAAAAAGGTGACCTAATAGGTGTTAAGGGTAGGTTAGAACAACAAGATAACAATGCAGTTGTTGTAGCAGAGAAAATAACATTCCTATCTAGTAAAAAAGAGTAGTGTTATTTTAAAGAGAAACAGGTCAAATTTAAAGATAAGCATTTTTAGTATAAATGTATTAGAACATCTATAACAAAAGAATTTGATAGAGTTCTAGTATGAAATTCCAGGGAATAAGAAGCAACACAATAAGGGTGTTGTTTTTATTATCTTAATTCTAATATTTCAAAAATCTATAGTTATTAATTAGAAAAAATATGTGGTATAATGTAAGCAATAAAATGTGTTTTAATTCACTTTAATGGAGGAAAAAATGGAAAAATTTTTTAGTGATATAGAAAATGGATTGCCACCACAAATTAATACTGAAATTTCAGCCGATGTTTTTAATGGAATAATAAGTATTTACTATAAATATACAAAGTCCATGTCATTTTCATTTCCGGCAACTTGCCCAGATGATAATTCTGTTATTGGTTTTAATGAATATTTATTTGTTATGAAATTGAAATCAATAATACCAAATTTTCCGCTTTCATATGATTCAATTAATTTTATGAATTATAATAGTGTAGTTGATATATATGCATTATTGGATTTCATAGAATTATGCATATCTAATATTTGTGATTACTCTGAAGATAAAGTTCACGAATTTTTCAACCATAATCATTTGAAAAAATTAAGTTCGTGTAAAAACAAAAATGATTTTTCTAATGAAATAAATCAAATATTTGAAAGAAATGGACTTGCTTATAAATTGGTTAATAATTCATCAATCAAAAGAGTTTTACCAATTGAACTTGAGAACTTAATTAAAAACTATATTCCAAAAGGTAAAGATCCAGAGTTAAATAAATTAATCGATATAGCTATTAAATACATATCTTTGCCAAAATATGAAAATAAACAGATCGCTTTAGAAAAAATATGGGATGCGTTTGAAAGAATAAAAACATATATTTCAATAGATAAAAAAGAATCAACTAAAAATCTATTAAAAAAAGTAGCTGGTGGTAAAGAAGAATTTTTTAAATTATTAGATAATGAAGCACTATTACTTACAACAATTGGCAATGATTTTAGAGTTAGACATCATGAAACAAATAAAATTAAGATAGAAACAATAGATCATATTGATTATTTATTTTATAGAATGATGGCTTTTATTAGTTTATTAATTAATTATTTATAATTAAGACAACACAATAGTTTGTGTTGTTTTTTAGTTCAGCATCAGTATTTTGTAGTTGGAATATTTGTTATTATTTGTATAAAAGAAAACAATTGTTATTGCTTACTTAAAAATAATTATAAAAATACATAAAAATTGAGCGATTTTTATCGTAAATTCATAGAAGATTAGCAACGGAAGTTTTCTCTCATGATTTATAGAAATATAAGCTTTTGTCATTTTTCTATGACTAAATAAATGTACGAAATTCAATATAGACATTAAAACAAAAAAGAAACCAAATTTATATGATCTCTTTTTTATACAAATTATTAATCTAAATAGTAGTGTGTAACATTTATACCGCCAGTTTGATCATATTTAGCAGCAACTGTTGAATCAGTGAAATTAATAACTCCACCCATGCCACCTGAATTAATTGTATATTTTTGAGAATCAGCAAGTGGAACATCAGAAGTAGCATGTTGGTATGTTCCTCTGGCTGTAAAGTATGTTGCTCCTGAATTAACAGTTACGGTCATTTCATTTTCAAGAGAAGTTGTGACACTATCTAAAATATTCATTGATATTCCGACTCCGCCTACTATTCTTGTAATGGAGTTTTTCCATATTATTTTTGTATTAGACGAAAGCGCATCATAGTTTACATAATTGCCATCATATTTTTGATAACCAGTTATAAGACCTTTATTTTGACTTCCTATAACGGGTAAAGTGGCATCTGTGTCTATTCTTACAGCAATTACGTCATAAGATTTTACTTGAGGAATTGATTTCCATTTATTATTTATAGTGATATATCTTACATCTAAAGCACCAGTAGTAATAGATAATGTGATTTTTTTCATAGTTGTTTCATAAGTACCTGCAGTAAATAATGATATTGTAGGTTGTTCAAAAACTTCATATTCTTCTTTTGTAACGTCAGTTTCACTTTTTGATACTAGTTCTCCTGAGTAGTTATAGTAACAATTTACTTTAACATAAGTTTCTGACGATGTACTTTTTAACGTAGTATCATCTTTTATTAAATTTATTTGCGTGGCTGACATTGTATAAATAGTATCATCACTAAAAGCTCTTGCTAGATTATTATATTGTACTTCAGTTAATTGAACTCCATTCATGTTAGTATAATAAATATCTGATTTGTCATTTGTCTTTGCAAAAACAGATAATGGTGAAAATAATAGTATAATTAAAGTGGAAATTAATAATTTTTTCATTTTATTCTCCTTAAATATTTTTGTTTTATTGTATTGTCTTGTTTTACATATAATCACTCCTTTCTATAACAAAAAAACTCGTATAGTACTTACAAAGTCTATACGAGCCCTTTTTATTTTAACTATATCATGGATGACAAAGTTTGACAATAATGTATATTACATTTTTCAAATTTTGACACATCTTGCGTAGTATTTACAAAACCTATGTTATAATTATTATATATTATGGTAGTAGTGATGAACGGAGGTAAATTCTTGTTAGAATTTAAAGGAGTTAATAAGCATTATAAACCTAAGAAAGGTTATATTACAAAAGCCTTACAAAATATAAACATTCAATTTCCTAACACTGGTATGGTCTTCATCATTGGAAAAAGTGGTAGTGGGAAAAGTACTTTATTAAATCTTATTGGAGGTTTGGATAAACAAGATAGCGGTGAAATATTTTTAAATAATAAGAGCTTCAGAACATTTAAAAACAAAGACTTTGATTATTATCGAAATACATGCATAGGTTTTATATTTCAAGAGTTTAATTTATTGGCCAATGATAATGTTTATCAAAATATCCGTCTTGGATTAGATTTGAAAAAAGAAAAAATTTCTAATGAAAATATGGAGAATTTATTAAATGAAATTGGTATATCTGGTTTAGGAAATAGGAAAATTAATGAATTATCAGGTGGACAAAAGCAAAGAGTAGCTATAGCTAGAGCATTAGCAAAAGACCCCAATATAATTTTAGCCGACGAACCAACGGGAAATTTAGATTCAGATACAAGTAAACAGATATTTGAACTATTAAAATCAATAAGTGAACAAAAGTTAGTTATTGTTGTTTCTCATGATATGGAATCGGCACAAAATTATGCTGATCGCATAATCGAGCTTAAAGATGGTCAAATATTAAATGATACAAACAATAACTTTATTGTAGAGGACAATAAAGAACTAAAATTAAAAAAGACGAAATTATCTTTTGATAGAACTTTAAGATTAGCAGTTTCCAACTTAAAAAGAAAGAAATTAAAAATTTTAGTTACAACACTACTGATAACTTTTTCACTTATTTTATTTGGGTTTTCATATATGTTAACTAAATTTGATATACCATATACACATGCTAAAACAATTGCCACAACTAACGAAGATAAAATTGAAGTTTATAAAAAAGTTAATAACAAAATATATGCTATAAATTCTTCAATAAACTCATATACAACTAGAGATTTAAACTATTTAGAAAATAAATTAATGGAGAATAAAATTGAACCATTAGAGGTTAGCACAATCAAAGAAAATGATGCTATTTTACAAATAAATTTTAATGAGTCATATCAAGAACAAGAAAACTATAAAGACTATGCCTACTATTCACTTGGAATGTACAATACATTATTCACGGAACTTCCTGAAAGTGCAAACATCAAAATAATAGGAACAAAGCCGAAAGAAAAGAATGAAATATTAGTAAGTAAGCTGTTTGCTGATTATATGATACATAAAGGTATAGTAAACTATGATACTGATAAAGAGGGCGAACTGGTTTCAAAGATAATTAATTTTAAATCATATGATGAAATTATTTCTAAAAATTACAAAATTAATTTTGGTTCTACTTATTTGATAATAAGTGGAATAATAGATAATGATTTAAGCAAATATGAATATCTAAAAAATACAACAGTTAATGAGGTAAGTGTAAATAGGGACAATCTATATAATGAATTTCAAACAAAATATTCTCAGCACTGGTATATTTATGTTAATAATAACTTTTTTGATGATTTGGAATTACAACCAAATAAGGGGCTAAATCAAAGTTTGTATAAAGCAAATATTATGAAAAATGAAAACAAAATATTTTTAGACTATTCTTTATTAAATTTAGATAAAGAGATAACTGTTTATGATGACGAAAACAGCAAGAAAATAAATAAATTAGGGGATAACGAAATAGTTATAAATGATTTATTTTTAGACAAAATGACAGAAGGTGATTTTGGCAAAAAACAGTTAGAATATTTAAAGCAAAAAGAAGATGAATATAAAACTTTAGAGGAAGAACGAGAAAAAAAGATAGAAGAGCAAGCAAAATTAAAAGAACAAAATCCAGCATTAGAATTTGAAGATATTCCAGACATTGTTAGGACAGACACATATACTTTAGCTAGAGATTTTACTTATAACTATTTAAAAGAAAATAGTATTATTGGTTCTACAATTAATTTGCAAATTAATGATTTGTATTTGCGTTTAAGTCAAAATGGCACTACAAATTATGAAAACATTAAAATAGTAGGTTATACAAGTGATGATAGCTTTTCTACGTTTGTATCAAATAACATTATTGATAAGTGGATAGATCCGAATATTGAGATAGCATATGTTTATTTTAATGAAGACAATATAGAAGTTTTAAGAAAAATATTTAATGAAATACCTTCAAATAGTAAAGAATATATGGTAAAAACTATCTACAGTAGCAGTATGAAAATATTGGAAAAAATAGTGAATAAGGTATCGACGATAGCTAAATATACTAGTCTTGTATTTTTGTTATTTTCTGTATTTCTATTCACAAATTTTGTGGTTTCTAGTATTAATAATAGTAAAAAGGACATAGGAATCTTAAGGGCGTTAGGTACTAGAAAAAAAGATGTGTTTAAAATTTATATTTTAGAAGATTTTATTGTTGGACTATTTTCACTTTTATTATCATTATTAATTGTTTTGATGCTTAAAGATTATTGCAATACACTTATATCAAGGGATCTATTTTTTACAGCCGAGGTGTTAATCTTTAGAATTGATGTTGTATATGCACTTATTATTTCAATTTTTATAATAGTTTTAGTTTCTTCAATTATACCAATATATAAATTGTCAAATATGAAACCAATAGATGTTATTTATGACAAATAAAATATATAAAAATGAAGAGGAAATGATTGAAGAAAATAAAGTCCTTCAAAAGCAAGCATTAAAAGATTTACAAAAAGCTAATACTGAATGGAAGAAAAGTAAAAAAAGAAAATTGATAATATGGGTATCTTGTGTTATAACTTTATTTGTAATATTCAAGATTTTTGTTGGTGAAATTATTTTGCAAAATATAGCATTTTATAATAAAAATAGGTGGTATATTGTTAAGATAAACAATGAGGTGACTACAGTACATGTTGATGAGGAACAGTTTACAACTATCATTCCTTTTATGGTAAGATTAAAATCAATAAGTATTGAAAATTTTTATGGTGATAATCCGCTTGTTAGTGAGTTTCAAATTAAAAAGGGCGATAGTATAAATATGACAATTAAATCTTATACTTGCTTTTATGAGGCTTATGATATGCAAATGCCATGTAATTCAGAAAAAAAAGAACTAATTAAAACAGTTACAAATGATACGACTTACAATTTATATATAAGACGCAATAAAAATCAAGAAGTTATGTATGATGGAGTTTTAATTAATGATATAAGCAAATATTTTCCTGAAAAGGGAGGCTATTTTGTTTATATTACAGGAAATTATAAGAATGTAGTGTCTTATATAAGTTTTATTGTTAA
This sequence comes from Bacillota bacterium, assembly GCA_023460995.1. Taxonomy (GTDB): domain Bacteria; phylum Bacillota_I; class Bacilli_A; order RF39; family UBA660; genus RGIG4266. Next base: position 290,236 of record JAEWOE010000006.1, read on the forward strand.
TGTTGTTGAAGAATAAAATTTTAAGTGTATGCAAAATATTATGTAAACGATAATAGACCTAAGATAGCACTAGATGCTTTTCGTAATTGGTTTTTATTTGGTGGCTTAAAACCTTATTCGTACACAACAGCTAATAATCATAAAAAAAGTATTGTAAACTTTCTAATGTTAAACAAATAATATCACGGGAGTTTAGACATGGTCATGTATCACTACCTATTAATTAAAGCGTAATGATAACAGAATTAGTGAGCGATTAGGATATGCTGATCCAAGCATAACTTTAGGAATATATTAACATATGCTACTAAAAGAAAATAATCAGGTATTAGATGTATTAAATAGTTTAAATAGCAAGTAGAAATATTTGCTTTTTTTGTAATATGATCTATAATTCTATTAAAATATGAATAGGATGAATATTGTGGATAACTATAAAAATTTAAGGCTTTGGTTAGAATCTATGGACAAAGAAAATGATAAAAAAATTTTGATTGGGAATTATATACTGGAGAATTACTTAAAGGATGAAAAGTCAACTGGTTTTCAAATAAATCATGCTTATGAAAAAACTAAAAATATAGAATTTAGTTTAAACTATGACGAAACTAATAGCATATATTTTTGTGAGTGGTATGATAATCAAAATTTGGCTACTCAATATATGGCTTTTTTAGAAGATGCAAAAAAATCACCATTTGATAAAACACCTATAACTTTCATTTTTATTACTTAGGAAAAATTAAAAGAAAAAATTTCAGTAGTATCTGAAGATAGTGATTTAAAACAATCAGAAACATTTTTTATTATTGCAATTGAAGAAATTAATAAATTATTAGGCTATCCACTAAATGTTTCTAGTTAATAATTTGGTCTTGTTTTTGTCTTGTTTTGACTAAAAAGTAGAGGATTATAGAGGTAAATGGTAAACAGTGATAACTAACAAAGCCTTATAATATAAGAAAATAAACTTTTAAGATACGCACTTCAAATTTTTCTGTTTTCCCGACCATTATATAAAATATCGATGCGTATTAATGTTTTTTTTATGTCTTAATTAATATTCTATAAAATTCCTTAGAGATTTTATTAAATAAAATTAAATAGTAATTATACAATGACACTATATTTAAAAATATTGCTTAATAACACGTAATGTAGTAAAATTATAAAAGATTTAAAGAGGTGAATTTATGTTAAATATTAATAATCAATCTGATAAAGAAAAGATGATGCAATATCACAGAACTAAAGATATGATTAATTTAATAACATACTTTCCAGAACTAAGTCCTATAAGAAATTTAACTATTGTCGATTCACTTGAAGATTATCTTGATAATTATGATTTATGTAAAAATTTTCCTGGAGAAAGAAATGATACTCTAATTATAAAACCAGCTATGAAGAGCATAGAACAAACAGGTATTAATCCTAATATAGTTGAAATATTCCCGTTAGTAAAAGAAGCAGATTCAGATGGTGTTATAGTTTTATTTGATTTATGTCATAGTCCTAGCGAAAGGTATGAAAGATATGCAGGTATTTCAATAGGTGTAAGTATAGGAAAAGGTATATTTATTGATGCAGTAGGTAGAGGCTTTGATGGTAGAGAAGTTTCAAAAGGCTTATCAGTTCATGAGAGATATTATATACCTTGGTACGAGTTGAGAAAAGTTTGTGTAACTAAATTTAGAGATTATAGAACCTATGTTATTTCAGAATTAGATTATATAATAAGCAGAGAAAATAGAATAAAATTCTTATTGTCATTAGGCTTAGATGAAGAACTTATAAATAATAGTGTACCATTAATGTACGAAGAGATACCAGATTTTATTTGGAAAGATGTAATTACAAAATTAATAAAAAAATTAGAAAAAATGGAAGAAGAATTGATAGCAGTAGGATTAAATGAATTTGCAGTTAGCGGGCATACTGAAGGCAAACAATTTTTACCTTGGCAGCTGTTTGATAAATCTAGATATATTTTAAAAAATAGATAGATTTTGTCATGTAATGGTATAATTAAAAAGAGAGATGTTGTATATGCTTTTGAATAATAGTAAAGAAGATTATTGTAAATAGCGTATTTAAAAAAATAACAAAAGTTAAAGAACAATTATAAACTTAACATAAGTTACAATGAATTAAAGGAGAACTTGCTATATGAGAAAAGTATTTCTATATCTATATCCAGTAGAAGAATATCAAAGAATTTTTATATTATCTGATAAATACTATGAAAATCATAATTTAGAAAATCCAATTATAGTTTTAAATGAATGTATTAAAAAAAGATATAAAGAAAATGGCTATGAAGTTATAATAGCTAACTATCCTGATAAAGAAGTGTTTGGCATTAGTAAAAGTAATATAGATAGAATAATTAATACGGATGTTACATTTAAAGAAGCTTCTGGTTATAGAGAAGATGGTAGTGAAAAACCTCTTGAAGAAGTAAAATATCCTAGTGAGCAACACTTACTAGATCAAGTTGGCAATGTGGATGAAATTATAGTTGGTGGATTTCATGCAGGTGACTGTGTAAAAAGAGTAGCTGAACATTTCTATAAAAATGGGATCAATACAATGATTGATTTAGAGCTTACCGACTTCTTATTTCATTTGTATAAGCAACCATACTTTAGAAAAGAAGTTTATAATCCTTCTAACTATAAACAACATAGTATTGCACTAGGATTAAGATATAAAGAAAATATTGATTGGATCACTAACCAACTAAAAGAAACATACGGATCACCAATATACAAATTTGATGAGTATGAACCAACTATATCAATAGAAGAAGTATTAGATAACAATCAAACAAGAATGCAAAGAAGGTAAATGTATGAATACAGAAATTATGGATATTATAGAAAATCCAGATACGAATTATTTAAATAATTTTATTAAAAATATTTTTGATTCAATAGCAATTAAAAATAAGAAAGAACTTTTGGAAAATGAAAAAATTTCCATATTTTGTCATTATACTGATAGTGAGTTTGATTTAATATGTGATGGATATAATTTTTACATAGAAGTATTTTATAGCCTTTGCGGATTAGGTGAAGAATTAATAGAAAAAACATATATTGCATTTGATAATAAAAAAGATGCAATTATGTTTACTTCATTAATATATGAAAAGTTTAAAGAATATTTTGGTGAGTCTGGATATGATATTTCTGATAATGAAAGTGGAAAATCATTTTCATCTGGTGGAACTAATTTCAATTTTGAAAAGAATTGTGGTATTAATTTTGTATGTCATGGTATAGAACCTAGTGTATTTAAAAATAAAGAAAAGAAAATAGGTAATTATAAATATAGCAAAAGAAATAATTAAAATTTTAGTTAAGAAAGGTGATATTATGGATAACAGTAAAAGTTATAAAAATATTGATGAGTATATAAATCTTTATCCTAGTGATGTAAGGGAAGTATTAGAACAATTAAGAAATGAAATAAATAGTGTTGCTCCAGAAGCTATTGAAGTAATAAGTTATAACATGCCTGCTTTTAAATTGAGTGAAGTATTAGTATATTTTGCGGCATATAAAAAACATATTGGTTTTTATCCAACTCCAGATGCTATAACAGAATTTAAGGATGAATTAGTATCTTATAAAACATCAAAGGGAGCAGTTCAGTTTCCATTAGATAAACCATTACCATTAGATTTAATTAGGAGAATGGTTAAATATAGAATTGATACAACTACTAAATAATAGATGATTATAAATCAAGTTTAAAATATGCAATATTTAAATTCCTGTAAAGCAGGAGTTTTTTTATGTCTAAATTATTACATTTTAAAATTATATGTTATAATCTAGACAGTAGTATAACGGGAGAAAATTATGAAAGAAATTTGGTTAGCAGGTGGCTGTTTTTGGGGAGTAGAAGAATATTTTTCAAGAATTAAAGGTGTGGTAAAAACGGAAGTTGGATACGCTAATGGTAATACTGAAAATACCAATTACCAAATTATTAGTAAAACAAGTCATTCAGAAGCAGTGTACATTATGTATGATGAAAATGTAGTTAAGCTTAATGATATATTAGATTATTATTTTAATATAATTGATCCTACTTCTATAAATAGACAAGGTAATGATATCGGCTTACAATATAGAACAGGAATATATTATAAAGATGAAAGTGATTTATATGTTATTGAAAATATGCTAGAAAAAGAACAATTAAAATATAACAAAAAAATAGTTATTGAGGTAAATAAAATTAACAACTATGTTAAAGCCGAAGATTATCATCAAAATTATTTAAAGAAGAATCCAAATGGGTACTGTCATATAGATTTGCAAAGTATACCTATTAATCAAAATAAATACATTAAACCAAGTGATGAAGAAATTAAACAAAAATTAACAGGTATTCAGTATGATGTCACACAAAATAATGCGACAGAAAAACCCTTTGAAAATGAGTATTGGAATCATTTTGAAAAAGGAATATATGAAGATGTTGTTACAGGAGAACCATTGTTTTTATCTTCAGATAAATTTAATTCAAACTGTGGGTGGCCAAGTTTTTCTAAGCCAGTTGGTAAAGAGTTAATTGAAACAAAAAAAGACTTTAGTCTAAATATGAAAAGAGAAGAAGTTAGAAGTAAAATAGGGAATAGCCATTTAGGTCATGTTTTTAAAGATGGTCCATTATTAAAAGGTGGTTTAAGATACTGTATTAATAGTGCTTCTTTAAGGTTTATTCCTCTTTCAAAGATGGATGAAGAAGGCTACGGACAGTATATAAATAAAGTGAAATAGATCAATTTTAATTAGAACAGTGGTGATTTGTTATGGTAAACAAGATATATAGAAGCGAAGAAGAAATGATTGAAGAAAATAAATCCATTCAAAAACAAGCTTTAAAGGATTTACAAAAAGCAGATATTGATTGGAAGAAAAGTAAGAAAAAGAAAGTGATAATATGGGTATCCTGTATAATAGTTTTCTTTATAATATTTAAAATTTTTGTTGGGGAAATTATTTTAGAAAACATTGCACTATATAATAAAAACAGATGGTATATTGTTAACATAAATGATAAGCCATTAACGGTACATGTTTATGAGGAAAAATATTCAACAGTTATTCCGCTCATGGTAAAAATAAAGTCGGTGAGTAATACAACTTTTATAAATGGTGATATGGTTATTAATGAGGTTCAAGTAAATAAGGGTGACGATATTAATTTGGCAATAAACTCTTATACTTGTTCATATGAAGCTTATGATATGCAGATGCCTTGTGATCAAGATAAAAAGAACCTGATTAAAACAATTACAAATGACACGACCTACAATTTATTTATAAGACGTAATAAGCATCAAGAAGTTATGTATGATGGTGTATTAGTAAATGATATTAGTAAATATTTTCCTGAAACGGGTGGATACTTTGTTTTAATAACAGGGAATTATAAAAATGTTGTTTCTTATATAAGTTTTATAGTCAATGTCAATGAATAATAATGAAGTATTAATTATGGCTAAAGAAATAGAAGATATCAAGAGAATTATGAATAATATTAGTCCATTAAATGGATAATAAAATATATAGAATTAAATAGGTGAAGATATGAAAAAATTAAGAAAAATGTTAGGTAAATATGATGATGATCATATTATAAACTTAATGAAACTAATTGAATCACAAAGTAAAGAAACAATAGCTAAGTGGTGTATGGATTATGCAGAAGAGTTTATTTTGCCAATATATGAAAAGTATTATCCAAATGATAATAGACCAAAGATGGCATTAGATGCTTCTCGTGATTGGTTTAAGGGATTAAAAAAGTTACCGGAAGTAAAAGATATTATCTTAAATTCATGTCATCAGGCAGCACGTGAAGCAGAAGATAATCCCGCAGCTCAAGCAGCAGCAAGAACTATTGGTCAAGCATCTGCTTGCTTCCATACGCCAACTCATTCACTTGGTTTAGCTTTTTATGGAGGTGCTGCTGTAGCATATGACAAGCTAGGTCTTAACGCTTCTATTGAAGAATATAATAAAGTTGCTTATGAAGAAGTAATTAGAATGACTGATGCACTTAAAAAAGTAGCTGTTGAAAATGAGCCAAACAAAGCAAAAATAAAATGGTATTGCTAAAAAATGATAAACAAAAAAACAGTCAAACGACTGCTTTTTTTATTAATTACATTTTTACAATTTCCGAAATATTATTTATATTCTTTATACAGGTATCCTACTCACTTTATTACTTTATTAGTTCCATACGTATTTTATATTATATATTTTATAATCAATAATCTAAAACTTTGAAAGTACATCGGTACAATTTCGCTTCAGTGAAATGATTATAGCATACAAATTAATTAAAAGCAAATTGATACTACTATGCATTATACTTTTTATTTCTATGGTTATATATATTGAGTATGGTATAATTGATATAGGTGGTTATATGGTAATAGGAATAGATATAGATGACACAATAACTAATTCAAGCGAATTAATAATAGAATATGCTAAAAGGCATTTTAAATCAAATGATATAGACATAATTAATAATATTTTAAATGTGTCAAAAATTGATGGAGAATTGCTTCAGTTTTATTCTAAGTATTTATCTGAAATGATTGAAAGATATACTGTGAAAGATAATGCTGCTAAAGTAATTAAACGACTAAGAGAAAAAGGATATAAGGTTGTTATTATTACAGCAAGAGGTCATACGGTAACACAAGATAATTTAGAACTTATGACAACTAATTATTTTAATAAACATGGTATTGAAGTGGATGAAATAATTTTTAGAACAAGGAATAAAAAAGAGATCTGTATAGAAAAAAATATTAAGATAATGGTTGATGATTCCATTAATGTATTAGAATCTTTAAATGATACAAATATAACTCCAGTTTTATTTAATTCAATTTTTAATAAGGATATTAATACTGATATTAAAAGAGTTGATAACTGGTTAGAACTAGAAAAATATATAAGTATTTTAGAAATTAATTAATAAGTTTTTTGTAAGAAAATACACAAACTTTGCTTTATGGTAATATTAAATTTATTTAATATATGTTATAATTATACTTATAATAGAACAAGTATATTGGAGGAGTATAATGAAGTTGTATGTTATGAAAGATAAAAAGGGTTTTACATTAATAGAATTATTAGCTGTAATTTTGATATTAGGAATAATAGCTTTAATAGCTATACCAATGATTATGAAAATAGTAGATGAAGCAAAAAAATCAGCATTTAAGGAATCTTGTAATGCTGTTATTGAACAGGCTAGTAATGACTATGCAAAATCAGCATTAACTGGAGATGCATATGATGATTTAACTTTTAATATACAAAATGGCAAGTTTATAGAAAAGGATGGACATGCTAATCTTGATATAAAAAAGAATCGCTTTGATTCAGGTAGTGTGTTTGTTTTAAATGGCAATATAGCACTTAATTTATGTAGTGGAAAATATTGCGCTACTAAGACTCTAGGAAATGAAGTAATTAATGTATTTAGTAAAAAAGATAGTGATTTATATATAAAGGAATATGAAATTGGTGACCTAGTTATACTTAATGATGGTAGCTACTGGCGCGTTATTGATAATGAAGAAGGTAATATAAAATTATTCTCAGAATATGTAATGAAACCAGAAAACGGTATTTGGGTTCAAGATCACACTAATACTTATCAGGTTGCTTTTGATGAATTAAATAATAGAACTGTTGCTAATGGCAACACGTATTGTACAAGTTCACTTGGCTGTAATGAATATGCTGCTAACGGAACTACTGTTATCAAAGATAGCACTATAAAAACATATGCTGATGCTTATTTAAACACATTAAAGCAAAAGAATGTTGTGTCTTCAGACACAGAAATAAGATTAATTACAAATGATGAATTAGTTAGTCTTGGATGTACTATAGGTGAAAATAATACACCAGGTACTTGTTCAGGCGCTGCTAGCTTTGTAGCAAGTGGTTATTACTGGACAATGACACCTAGAAACATAGTAAATACCCAAGATGTATGGTTCGCATATAATGGTGCTGATTTTAGTTATGACTGTGCTGATAGAGTTGGGTATGGATTTAAGCCTGTTATTGAATTAAGTAGTTTAGGTGTATATAAAATAAATGAAATAACAAGAAATGACGAAACAAAAGATATGACGTTTGCCACATGGATGTGGCAAGACAATGGACCAAATGATCCAATTATTGATCCAGTTCAAAGAAAATTGAAAATAAATTTATTAAAAGAACATGGAATTAATACAATTTATTTAGCGACTGAGTATGGTAATATTACAAAATATAAAGATTTTATATCTGAAGCAAATTCTAAAGATATTAAAGTATATTCACTTACTGGAGATCCAGGATTTATTAATTCAGGTTCTTACCAGACAGTTATAAATGGTAGAATGGATGAAATAGCAGCATTTAATAAAGCATTTACTGGCAAGGCTAGAATAGAAGGAATTCATTATGATGTTGAATTCTATGGATTTGCTAGCTCTAACTTAGGTGGGGCTGGAATATGGATCGATGGAAATTCTGAAGAGGCTAAGAATCAGCAAAGAAGAATTAGATTTATTACTTTTTGCAGAACAGCATATGAATATGCTAAACAAATTGGAATTTATGTTGAACATGATATAACGCCATATACAAATATGTTTACTTTTTATGATAATGATAGTAATGAAAAGTTTATGTCTGATGAAGTATTAAAAGTAAGTGATAAAGTTACTTTAATGGCATATGGTAATAGTACATATAATACACTATATCCAATAAAGTTTACGGGTAATTTTAGTTTTGGAGATAGTACTTCTACAAATGTAGATAAGAGTTTTCTAGAAAAGTTTAATATGTATGGACTTGATCTTATAATAGGACAAGACCTAGAAATTTTCAAAAATACTGCAGCTGAATTGGCGGCAGATCCATCACTAGGTCCTATATATTTACCTGAATATGAAAATTCACAAACAGGGACAACTGATTATGCATTTACTGAATCTTTCGTAAATAGAGTGATAGGTGATACAAAAGCAGAAATGAATAATCAAATATCACAAAAAAAATACAATGTTGAATTTGGTTTTGCTTATCACGATTATCGTTATTTAGTAGAATTAATTGGTTCTTAATATTCAAGAAATACTTATATTAAATTATAAGTATTTTTAATTTAATAAAATATAATTTAATCATAATTGTTTTATTATATAAGAGCATACTATTGATGTACGTAATATTAAGGAGGTTTGTTAATATGAGTAAAGGTATTATGTCAGAAAACTTAAAAGACGATATTGCGCAAAAATTAGGAGTATATGATATAGTGAAAAACGATGGTTGGGGTGCAGTATCATCTAGAAACTGTGGTAACATAGTTAAAATGGCAATCGAAATTGCAAACGGAAATTATAGATAAACGTACAAAAAGCAGAGAGTAATCTCTGTTTTTATTTATTTATTTAAAAAATATAGTTAACATAAATATTATTTATATTATAATTTATATATAGTATAATTAATAAAGATAGGAGATCAAATATGAAAATAGGAATTATTGTTTATTCTCAGACAGGTAATACATATTCAGTAGCATTAAAGATTAGGGATGCTCTCATAAGAAAAGGTCACAGTGTTGATGTTGAAAAGATAGAAGCTGTAAGGGATACTAAGCAAAGCATTAATAATATTCAAATAACAAAAGTGCCAGATATAGAAAAATATGATGGGCTTATTTTTGCGAGTTTTGTTGAAGCATTTTCTCTATGTCCAGTTATGGATAAATACTTAAAGCAATTAAAATCATTGAGCGATAAGAAAGTTGCTATCTATGTAACTCAGTTTTTTCCATATCCTTGGATGGGTGGAAAACATGCTATTAAGCAGTTTAAGAAAAACCTTATATTAAAAGATAATCATACTAATGAAACTGGTATAGTTAACTGGAAAAATAAGAACCGTGACGAAATTATTGAAAAATTAGTTGAACAATTTTCAATTTATTTTAATAATGATTAATAATTAAGTATATACAAGCACAAAAAAATAATTAGTGTGTAGTATATAGTGGTGATGAAAATGGAACAAGCAAGTGATTATAAGGGAGTTTATGCTAATATTTTAGGTAATAATATTGCGCCAGAATTAAAAGGTGTAATGTTTTTATATCCATATAACAATGGAACAATAGTAGAAATTGAAGTCATAAATATGCCAAAAGATGAATCGCATCCATATGCCTTACATATACATGAAGGTAGTAGTTGTGATAATGGTAATTTTGATTCAGCAAAAGGGCATTACAATCCAACAAATAAGCCTCATCCAATGCACTCAGGTGATTTGCCACCACTATTTTCTAATGATGGATATAGTTACATGAGATTATTTACGAATAGGTTTACTCCAGAAGAAGTAGTCGGTAAAACAGTTATAATTCATAATGGTTCAGATGATTTTAAAACACAACCATCTGGTGATAGTGGAGCTAAAATGGCATGTGGTTTAATTGTTGATTCAAATGATACCAGACAAGAATTTTATTTTAATTAGAAATTATATTTAAAATACTCTCTTTTTTGAGAGTTTTTTTGTTTAAATTAGATTTACTCTAAAATAAAAAGTAATTTATTATCTTATTATATCTGATATGTAATTAAAAAAACAAATTCCTATAATAAACATATCTATTTCTTTGATTTAAAATGATTTTTAATGTATAATTAGTTTAAAGTATGGAAGAGGTATGCTTTATGAATAAAAAGATTAAAAGATTGTTTAATAATTTTAAAGAAATTACAAGTTATTATGAATATTTAGTTGAAAAAACTAAAAAATTTGAATACGTTAGTGCCATCGATGAATGGGTAATCGACAATTATTTTTTGGTAGTAGAACATAAAAACAGCATCATGCCCATCAGAAAACAAATAGCTAGAAAATTAAAAAAATCAGATAAACTTTACTACATAATGAAGGACATGGCAGTAAAGAATAATTATAATTTAAGTTTTGAACAATTAGTTCAAGATTTAAACATATATCAAAAAGAACACGAAGAATTTTTCATGCATGAAGATATAGAAATGATTCTTTCTCTTTTAACTATTATCTACATGGATAGACTTTCTGAAATATGTAAAGGTGAATATAGAAAATTCCAAGATAGAGATAAAGTGACTAAGATAATTGAAAAAAATAGAGAATCTATATTTGAAATATCCAATTTTTTTGATGCCGGGTTGAATATAGATAGAGATACAAACTATATTTTTGAAATTAATAGTCAATTATCATCTTTTGGAGTGAAAGCAAATGAAGTATTTAAAAAGTTAAATAGTATTCTAGAGACTAAAAACATAAATATCAAGGAAGTAATTAATGAAGAATACCAAAACAGAATAGAGACTAGTATTTTAGTATCAAATATATTCAATGATCTAAAAGAATTTTCTGAATTTAGTCAGGATGACATAAATAAAAATATAAGTAAGTGTGAAAAAAACTTATTTCAAGATGAAATATATTCAAAAATGACAAAAGAGACGAAAATTTTATACCGTGGTCGAATATTTGCTTTAGCTAAAAAATATAAACTTGATGAGGTTACATATACGGATGAACTCTTAAAAAAAGCAAAAAGAGAAGGAAAACATATTGGTGAATATTTATTTGATAAAGATAAAAATAGGCTGAAATCTTATTTATATATCGCATCAATTTTTATATTGACCATATTATTAACTATAATTTTATCAAACTTTTTTATATCTAATAAAGTAATTGGTTTTATTATTTTATTCATCCCTGTTCGTCAATTAATTATTCAATTATTAAATCAATTTTTGCTTAAATTTTGTGAAACTAAACCACTACCTAAAATGGATTTTAGTAAAGGAATTCCTGCTAATGAAGCTACAATGGTGGTTATACCTACAATAATAAACGACACAAAGAAAATAAAAAAAATGTTTGATAAACTAGAAACATATTTTTTAGTAAATAAAACAAATAATTTGTATTTTACATTATTAGGTGATATTAAGGCATCTGATAAAGAAGTTATGCTTATCGATAAAGAGATAAGTAAATATGGTGCTAAATATGCAAGTGATTTAAATACAAAGTATAAAAAGGAAATTTTTCATTTTATATATCGAAAAAGAATATATAATGAAAAAGAGAATTGCTATTTAGGCTATGAAAGAAAACGAGGAGCACTTTTACAATTTAATAGATTATTATTAAATAAACTAAGTGATGAAGAACAAAAAAAGTATTTTAACGTTCATACTTTTAAAGATTTTGATATAAAAATTAAGTATGTAATAACATTAGATACGGATACTCAATTAGTTTTAAATACTGCACTAAATTTAGTTGGAGCTATGGCACATCCTTTAAACAAACCAGTATTTAATGCAAGTGAAACTAGAGTAATAGATGGTTATGGAATATTACAACCAAAAATTAATGTTGACATAGAAGCTACTTCAAAATCTCTATATTCTCAAATATTTGCTGGTATTGGTGGATTTGATACATATAACTCAGTTGTACCTAATATTGGGCAAGATCTATTTGGTGAAGGAAGTTTTGTTGGAAAAGGTATATATAACTTAGAAGTCTTTGATAAAATTTTATATAATAAATTTCCAGATAATTTAATATTAAGTCATGATTTAATTGAAGGAAATTATATGAGATGTGGATTTATATCTGATATAGAATTAATTGATGATTTCCCATCTAAATTTCTAATAGATGTCACTAGACAACACAGATGGGCAAGAGGAGATACTCAAATAATTGAATGGCTATTTCCTAAGGTAAGAAATAAACAAAATGAAAAAGTTAAAAATCCAATAAGTTTTTTAGGTAAATGGAAAATTTTTGATAATATAGCTAGAATGTTTTTATATTTAGCCTTTTTATTAATTCAAATTTTTGCTCTAATAGACGGACTTGTTAATCCGGTTTGGTGGATGCTTTTTGTGATAATAGAAATATCATTACCAATAATTTTCTTCTTAAGGACAAAATTATATGCAGAAAAAAGAACTTTTAAAATAATATATTATAAGAATCTTATGTTTGGTGGAAAATCTGTTATTTCGAGATCTTTTATAGTTCTAACAACTATTCCATATTATGCAAAAATGTATATGGATGCATTCTTTAAATCAATGTATAGATTATTAATTAGTAAGAAAAATCTTCTTAACTGGATAACTGCGGAAGAAGCAGAGAAAACAGTTAAATCAGATTTATTTAGTTATGTAAAAACATTGTCATTGAATATTATTCTGGGCTTATTATTTTTAACATATGCATTCATTTTTAATTTTAATTATTTAATAGTAATTGTAGCATTAATTTATATTTCAGCCCCATTTATTTTATATTATGTAAGTAAAGATATAATTCATAATAAAATAGATTTAGATGAACAACAATTAATAGATATAAAAGAAGTTGCAAGAAGAACTTGGAAGTTTTTTGAAGATAATTTAACACAAGAAAATAATTATTTAATTCCTGATAATTATCAAGAAAATAGAGAACAGAAATTAGATAATAGAACTTCTCCAACTAATATAGGGTTTTCTATAGTTAGTATTATAAGTGCTTATAAATTAGGATTTATTGATAAAGTTAATGCAATAAGTCTTTTGGAGAAAATAATTACTACTGTTAAATCATTAGAAAAATGGAATGGACATTTATATAATTGGTATAATATTAAAACTAAGCAAAAGATATATCCCCATTTTGTATCAACTGTTGATTCAGGTAATTTTGTTGCGGCATTAATTGTATTAAAAGAATTTTTGAATGAAAAACTAGAATTTGATTTAGCTAAAGATGTCAGTAAATTAATTACTAACACAAACTTCAAGTACTTATATATAGATAAGGATGTATTTAGTATAGGTTATGACACTAGTGATGCTAAACTATCAATTTTTAATTATAACAATTTTGCTAGTGAAAGTAGATTAACAAGTTACATAGCTATTTCGAAGGGTGATGTACCTAATAAACATTGGTTTTGTTTAGATAAATCTTTAACTACTTATAATAAATCAAAAGGTTTAATTTCTTGGTCAGGCACATCTTTTGAATATTATATGCCTTTAATATTTATGAAAAATTATTCAAATACATTACTGGATGAAAGTTATAAATTCGCATTTATTTGTCAAAAGGGTTTTGCTGAATCAGTTAGCAAAAAAATTCCTTGGGGTACATCTGAATCAGCTTATGCTGAACTTGATAATTCGTTAAACTATAAATATAAAACTTTTTCAACACCTTATTTAAAGGCAAAAGAAGATAAAGAAAACAGAATAGTACTGTCACCATATTCTTCAATTATGGCTATGGAATTATTTCCAACCGAAGTTTATGAAAACATGAGTGAGTTTATGAAACTTGAAATGCTTAGTGATTATGGTTTTTATGAATCCTATGATTATGACAATAGAAATATAGTTAAGGCTTATTTTTCGCATCATCAAGGAATGATTTTAGCAAGTTTAACAAATTATTTAGAGAAGAATTTGATTAAGAATTATTTTCATAATGATGTTTCGATAAAAACATTTGAAATTTTAATGAAGGAAAAAGTTCAAATAAAAACTTCTATTAATCTTAAACTAGCTAAATATAAAAAATATGACTATAACAAAGAAGTTATTGAAAATGATATTAGGTCATTTGACAATATTTCAGATATGCCAGAAATATCTGTCCTATCTAATAAAAAATATTGTTTATTAATGAATGATAGAGGAAGTTCATTTTCACGATATAGAAATCTTCAATTAAATAGATATCGTAAAATAACTGAACAAGATTATGGAATGTTTATTTATATAAAAAATGTTGATACAGGTAAGGTGTGGTCTAACACTTATGCCCCTATTAATATAAAACCTGATAAATATGATGTAACTTTTGCTGCCGATAGAATTAAATATACACGTGAAGATGACGAAGTTACAACAAAGACTGAAATCATTGTTACAAAGGATCATCATGCTGAAATTAGAAAAGTTACTTTTACAAATAATTCCGATGAAGATATAACTTTAGAATTAACGACATATACAGAGCCAATTTTATCAGAAAATGTTGATGATGTAAGTCATAGAGTATTTAACAATATGTTTTTAAGTAGTGAATACGATGCAGAAACTAATTCTTTAATAACACTTAGAAAAGATAAAGAAGGCAACAATGTTAATAGTTATATGATTAATAGGTTAGTAATAGAAAATCCATTAGAAGAGTATCAATTTGAAACTGAAAGAGATAAATTTATTGGTAGAAATAGAAATACTAATAATCCAGAAGCAATAAATAGGAATTTATATAATGTAGCTGGAACAAATTTAGAGCCAATAATGAGCTTAAGAAATAAAGTTTTGGTAGAAGCAAACACATCTTCAACTGTTTACTTTATTAATGGTTTTGGTAGAAGCAAAGAACAACTAATGGAAATAGTTAATAGTTATAGTAGTAAAAAGGCTATTAGAAAAGCCTTTGATGTAGCAACTCTAATGAGCGTTACTAACACAAGAAAATTAAACATTAAAGGTCATGACATGCGTCTATTTAATATAATGCTTAATTATCTATATCAAACAACAAACATATCTATTAATGAAGAAAGAAAACAGCTACTAACAGAAAATGCTTTAACACAAAGTGGTTTATGGAAATTTGGGGTGTCTGGCGATAGACCAATAATATTAATCAATATCCATGATATTTTAGATTTAACTTTTGTTAAAGAGATATTAAAAGCATTTGAATATTATAAGAGTATATCAATTTTTGTTGATATTATTATAATAAATAGTGAAAATGAGGAATACGCTAATATAATTAAAAAAGAGATAGATGATGAGTTATTTAGAATATATACTTTAAATGATTTTAAACGTACACCGGGTAGTGTAACAGTAATTCCATCGGAGAATATAAGTGCTGAAGAAATGTCCCTGTTACGTATAGTTCCTAGATTATTATTTGATACTAATAATCACAGTTCTTTAAAAGAAAGTATTGATAGTCTACAGAAAATTAATAGATTTAATGATTATAAGATAGCCAAGACTGAAACTTCTAAACCAGAAAAAATAGATGAAAAAGAGTTTGATTTTTTCAATAGTTATGGTGGTTTTATAAATAATGGTTCCGAATATAAAATAGTAAATAGAGATACTCCAAAACCATGGATTAATGTAATTGCTAATAAGGAATTTGGAACAATAGTAACTAATAATGGCTGTGGTTTTACGTATTGTTATAATAGTAATGAATATAAGATAACTTCTTGGACCAATGATACTGTTTTAAATGATAAATCAGAAGGTATTAGAATAAATGATGAATTATTTGATCCAACAACATGTATACATGGATTTGGATATTCAGTATTAAAATCAAGTAGTGAAGTATTAGATAAACAATTAACAGAATTTGTTGCGAATGATGATAATATAAAAATTTATATTTTGAAATTAACTAACAAAACAAAAAAAGATCAGGAATTGAATATTGATTTTTGGATTAATCCAATTTTTGGAGATTTTGAAGAGAAAACTAGTAGACATATTCTTGCTGAAAATATTGAAAATGAAAACTATATTAGAATGAGAAATGTGTATAGTATTAATTATAGTGATGTTACAGTATTTATGTCATCCAGCGAAAAAATAGTGAAAGCTAGTGTTAATGAAATACTAGTAAAGTCAATTCGTACTAAGTTAACTCTAAATGCAAATGAAGCAAAAGAGATAGTGTTTACTTTAGGATGCAGTAAAAATTCTGATGATATTAAAAAATTATTAGATAGGTATAATAATTTAAAATCATCTAAAAAAGAATTAGAAATTGTTAAAGATAAATGGAAGAAAAATTTATCTATTATAAATATAGAAACTCCTGATAAATCACTAGATTATATGTTGAATGGTTGGTATTTATATCAAGCTATGTCTTCAAGAATAATGGCTAAAGCTGGCTTTTATCAAGTAAGTGGTGCTTTTGGATATAGAGATCAATTACAAGATGCAACTAATGTTGTTTATATCAATCCAGAACTTACTAAAGAGCAGATAATAAGAAATGCCAAACACCAATTTGAAACTGGTGATGTTCTTCATTGGTGGCATGAAAAAAATAAGTTTGGTTTAAGAAGTAGATATAAAGATGATCATTTATGGTTAGTATACGCAACTACAGAATATCTTAAAGCGACAAATGATTATAGTATTTTAGATGTAAAAATACCTTTTGTAACAGGAGAAAGTTTAAAAGAAACTGATAAAGAAAAAGGAATAATATTTAGTTATTCTAATGAAGAGAAAACACTATATGACCACTGTCTTTTATCTCTAAACTTGTCAATAAACTCGTTAGGAAAACATGGAATTCCACTTATGGGTGGAGGAGACTGGAACGATGGAATGAACAAGGTTGGTATAAAAGGAAAAGGAGAGAGTGTATGGTTAGGTTTCTTCTTATATGACATAATAAATGAGTTTACGAAAGTTATAAAATTATCTAACAAAAAAATAGCAATGAGGAAGTATGAATTATTTAATAAGCTATTAAAAGAATCATTAAATAAAAATACATGGGATGGAAAATATTATATAAGAGCTTTTTTCGATAATGGTAATAAACTTGGTTCTTCAGCAAATGAAGAATGTAAAATAGATTTAATATCACAAAGTTTTTCTATTTTAAGTGAAGTCGCAGAGAAAAGTAAAATAGATTCTATAATTTCATCTGTTGAAAATAACTTGGTAGATAATGACAATAAAATAATTAAACTATTAACACCAGCATTTTCAAAATCGAAAGATGATCCTGGATATATAATGAATTATCCAAAAGGTATAAGAGAAAATGGTGGTCAATATACTCATGCTACTGCTTGGTATATCATGTCTTTAATAAAAACAGGGTATAAAGATAGAGCATATGATTACTACCAAATGATTAATCCAATCAATAGAACTATTGATAAGCGGGATGTTAATAAGTATTGCACTGAACCATATGTTATTGCTGCCGATATTTATTCAGCAACTAATTATCAAGGCCGCGGTGGATGGACTTGGTATACAGGTAGCGCAGGATGGTTCTATCGTGTAGGTATGAGAGATTTATTAGGATTTACCAAAGAAGGAACAAAACTATATATTAAGCCTAACATACCTAACGATTGGAAAGAATACAAAATCACTTATAGATACATTGATACAGTATATTTTATAGAAATAGAAATTTGTAAAGAAGATTCTATAATAATTGATAATAAAAAAATAGAAGAAAAATATATTGAACTTATTAATGATAAAGTTGATCATTATGTTAAAGTAAAAATCAATAATGAAGATAAGTAATTTTAATTTTGAAAAAACTGTTGTATTGCAACAGTTTTTTTAGTACATAATTTTGTAATATAAATATATTATTAAGTATAGCAATTAATAATATATTAAACATAATTTTTAAAATATGAGAATTGCTTATTAAATTATTTGTCATAATAAAACTATTATGCTAAAATATTATTAGATATATAAGATATTAAGTTTATTGCATATATCTAAAAAGGAGGATGCTATGGAATTTTTCAAATGTAATGTATGTGGAAATGTTATTGAATTAATTGTAAAAGGTGGAGGAACACTAGTTTGCTGTAACCAATCAATGGAACTATTAGTGCCAAAAGAAACTGAAGTAGGAAATGAAAAACATTTACCAGTAGCAATAATAGAAGGAACAAAACTAACTGTTAAAGTAGGTAGTGTTGAACATCCAATGGAAGAGGCACATCATATAGAATTTATTGTTATAAAATATAATAACCATGTAGAAAGAAAAAATTTAAAGTATACTGATGATAAACCAGAAGCAATATTTACAATTGATGAGTCTTTTGACGAAATAGAAATATATGAATATTGTAATTTACATGGTTTATGGAAAACTATATTTAAAAAATAATATACATGTATATACAAAAAAAATAAGCACACGCTTATTTTTTTATTTGTAATTAGTATCAGTTAATCTCTCTTTTAAGAACTGTTCAAAAACACTAATACCATATTCCTTATTATAATAATTTGGAAATTCGTTTAAATGTGCTATAGCTATTTTAGCTGTTAATATAGGATCATTAGTAGTTATATTAGTTAATTGCTTAATTATACCATGCTCAAGTTCAATATTCATTCCTCGCAGTAAATCATTAATATTGTATTTATCAAAATTAATACATAATGTATTTGCTACACTAGCAGCATCTTCTAGTTTAAACATCTAATCACCATTATATTATATGATATAATGGTGATAGGTGACTGTTATAGAATAATCTAATCAAATAATTAATTTTATATTAATATTATTTATTCTTTCATATTTTGAAGTACTAGGACTAATATTAATAAATAAAGAATTTGATTTAATATCTATAGGTTTAATATATTTAATTATGTTTATTATAATCATCTATCTTTATAGTCAATTAAAATGTGTGGATCATAAATAATCTGTACATATATCATTGTTTATATTAATTTGCTTGACAAAAAAATATAAAAATAATAATATAAGTAAACAATGGGGGACAATCATGATGAATGAAGGTTTTAATGATATTTTTTTTAGTTATTTAATTAATTTGTATACTGATTATAATGATTTAGATGCAATTAATGAAATAAGAAGTTTAAAGTTAAATTATCCTAATTTCCCTTTTGAAAGGTATACAAAAGGTATTTTTACAGATGAACATATTTCATACTACAGCATGGATTTTTTGCTTGCAACTTCAAAGTTTAAAGACGCAGAATTATATAGTTATGGAATGAAAGGAGAAAAACAAAGAGAGAAAGTTGTACTTTTACTAACACTTGAAAATGTCAAACACTTAAGTAGTGAATTTGCCATGGTTGAAAAAATAAGTATAAGTGATTTAAAAAAAATAAATACTCTTTTAAAAGAAGCGGACATTTCAGATTTTTTAAATTTATTAGTTACTAATATTGACGGATTAACCATAATACATAATATTTTAAATAAAGAACATGAGTACTATAATATAATATTTTTAGTAAATCATTTTGAATTAAGCGGTAGATATAATAACTTACTTAATTATGTTTGTGATAAGGAATTTTATAACTTTATAAGTTTAATAGATGAAAATTATTTAAACACTAATATGAGTGTTGAAATCTTTATTCAAAAATATAAAGACTATATTCAAATTCCAAAGAAATTTAAATTAGAAGAACTAGATGATAAGATTATTCAAAAATTAAACTCAGCAATTTTTGCTAGTTCTATTATTCCGTTTGATATTGAAACAATTAATGATATAGATAATTTTTATGAACAGAGACATAAAAAAGTAAATGAAGTAATTGAAAATGGTGATATAGATTGTATAGTTGATACTATTTCTAATGTGTACTATAACTGTAATTACAAAGATTTAGAAATGTATATAAATGATGCTTTAATTACTTTTAAAAAAATTAATTATAATTTTAGTGATCTAGAAAAGTATTTTAAAATATTAAATATTAAAACAAAAAAAGATGCTTTAGAATTAATTAATAATATTAAGTATGAGAGTAATTTAATACTAAGTATTAATGATATCCAAAAACAAGTAACATCTAGTGATTTAATAAGCAAATTAAATTCGTTTAGTATAAAAAATAGTATTGAATATGTCTATATGAAAGGTGAGCCATTTTTATCATTACTACATAAATTAAAAGGTTATGGTAGCTATGAAATGGCTACTAAATTATATGATGATATTAGTCTATGGTTAGCAAATCCTGATTCAAAAGAATATATTTCTACAAGTTTATGTAATGAGACATATTTTGGTTTAGTTGATGGAAATGGCTATGTCCTAGGTTTTAATAAAATACCATATGGTTCTATATTGGGGATGGGAACTGAAGATATATATATGTCTAGAAAAATAGCTAAAAATAATCTTAATAATAGTAAAAACAGATTTTTGTTAGCAGAAGACCTAATAGAAAATTCTAAAAAACTTTATAATGAAGTTTCCATAAAAAGAGTTGTAGATGGTACCCCTATAACACCTGATTTTATTTTTACACAGGATAACTTTAGTTCAAAAGAAAAGGAAGTTGCAAGTTTCTTTAAAGTACCTATATATATTCTAGATTCTCAAATATATGCAAGCTTAATGATAAATAAGCAGCAACAATACTTAAGCAATAACGATTTTGCTAGATATATTCTTTCATTAAAGAAGATGTATTTCAGTTTCTCTAATAATTATAATATTTTATATAAATATTTTAATTTACATAGTCTAGAAAAAAATTTAGAAGAAATAGTAGAAGTTGCTTTAAATAATTCTAAAATGGATATGGCAAAATTATATGAACTACTTTTAATGATTAAAGAGTATCAATCTCTCATAGATGCTAAAAGTTATTTGGAAGAAAGTTATGAGACTTTAGATACATCTGAATTAGAATATAAAGTTAAGAAAAGGATATGATAAAATATCTTTTTCTAATTTTATTCGAAAATGTATTGACAATATAAAAATGTAGATGTTATAATACAAGAGCATTACTTGATTTGGGGAATTAGCTCAGCTGGCTAGAGCACCTGCCTTGCACGCAGGGGGTCAAGGGTTCGAATCCCTTATTCTCCACCAAATTAGTAAGAAACTCGAATTGTTCGAGTATATATAAAAAAACTAACTAATTATTTTAGTTAGTTTTTTGTTTACTAGTATAGGGAAAAAGTTTACAGATGTAAAGTTTAATATTTAAAATTTTTTATCTGAGGATATAATGAAAAAAGATATATATACGGAATAAACAATGTTATTTTATAATGAATAAAATACTACAATAAAAAAGTGAATTATGCTATACTAGATTAGTAATATTATATAATTGTTATCAATTAAGGGTGTGATGTATGAAAATATATATAGTTAGACATGGTGAGGTTAATCATAATTTATTAAAAGTATATAGTAATATAGATGAAGAATTAAATAATAATGGAGTTAAGCAAGCACAAGAATTAAAAAGAAAAATTTCAAACTTGGATTACGATATTATAATTTCGTCTCCATTAAAAAGAGCTATACAGACGGCCAATATAATTAATATTAATAATAAAAAAATATTAATTGATGATAGACTATGGGAAAGAAATCCCGGCAGTCTAAGTGGTAAATCAATAAAGTTTACCAATAGAGCAGAATACTGGAACTACTTTTCAAAAGTGCAATATGGCACATCTGAAAATATTCAATCTTTTTTTAAAAGAATATATTTATTTTTAGATGATTTAAAAACCAAAGAATATGATAAAGTTCTAATAGTTTCACATAGCGGCGTTTCAAAAGCATTTTATGCATATTTCAATGGAATAAATGATGGTAAATTTTTAGATAAAGGTTTAAAAAATTGCGAAATAAAAGAGTATGAAATAAATTAATTGCTACATTGAAATAAAACAGCTAAAATTGTAAAGTATTTTATGTGAAAACTAGTAAATATAGTATTGTAGTGATATGTTTTTATTATCCCTATTTTACTATTTATTATAAATGTGTTATATTTCCTGCCTATGATTTAGATTCACAAGAAAAGATTGAAGCTAAAATAGTTGAATATTCAGAACAACTAAGATTAGCTGAGTCTAAAGGAGATTTAGAGGGCTTAAAAAATGCTAAAAAAATGATAGAGTTATTAGCAACTCAAAAGTTTTCAACAATTAAAGGTGACTGTCAGGATTATTATTTAAAGCATGGATTAACTAACGAACCAACAAGAAGCCCTGAGGAGAGAGAAGAAGCTAAGTTATCAAGATATCGTTAATATATGTTTTTATAATTAGCTTATTTATATAATATATATTAAAGTATTATATGCTTGATAGATATATGTTATATGATTATATATAAAATACTAACTAAAATAATTAGTTAGTATTTTTTTTCTCACTTTCTCAATACCAATTGATGAGCGAATTGATTTACAAGTGAAAAAGATGTATAATTGTCCTAAATATTGGAGGGTTAAATAATGAAACTAAAGCAAGAAGATAGAGAACTATTTAGAATTTTTTTCTACCAAAAACAAGAGTGGATGAAAACTAATAGTTTAAATATTTCAGAAAATTTAAACACATTAAAAAAGAGTTTGTTAATTATATGGCAGAGACGAAACAAAATGAAAACAATTCATTTATGATTTTTATTTTAATGTTAGATCAACAAATAATTGAAAGTCAGAAACGATTATTAGAAAGAAGATATAATGTGATTGATAGACAAAAGTTACACTGGAGACCTATATGCCCTCCATTAACTGATAATAAAGAAATACTAAGTTGGATTAATGAATCAAGCATTGCTTGTGAAATTTCTAACGGAGAATTAGAAAAACTAAATTACTCAATAAAGCAAAAATTAAAGCAAAATGAAACTGAGAGAAGATTAGGCTAAAAAATTTAAAAAATAATATTGTTAGAAATTGAATTGGAATATATACTTTCTTAGTATGTAAAATGAAATTATATATACAAATGCTAAATTGTCAATAAGAAATTTATGAAGGAGAAAATATGAATAAAAAAATGGGTAAGTATGGTTCATTATTAACTGGTCTATCTGTATTGTCATTTGCTATATTAATGATTTTTGGAATTTTTACAAATACATTGTTTTTTAGTTGTCTATCTAGTATGTTTATTGCAATAGGGTTCATTCCATTTATGGTTTCAATTTATTCTATTAATCAAGACAAAGAAAAAAACAGTGTTGGACTGACAGGGATCGCGTTTTCTGTTATATATGCAGTACTTGTATTTATTGTCTATTATGCCGAGTGTACAACGATAAGGCTAAATAGCAATTTAAGTGAAGAAGCTTTAAATATAATTAGTTATGAAAAGTTGGGTAGTTTATTTTTTAATTATGACTTACTTGGATATGCTTTTATGGCCTTATCAACCTTTTTTATAAGTTTTACTGTTAAAGTAAGTGATAAAGTAAGTAAGTATTTGAAAGTTCTTCTTTTTATACACGGAATATTTTTTATTTGCTGTTTAATTATGCCAATATTTCCGGTTTTTACATCTGGTACCAATTCTATAATTGGAACAATTATACTAGAAATATGGTGTTTGTACTTTTTGCCGATATGCATACTAGGATATAAATATTTTTGTAAAAAAAGTTAAACTAAAATAGTGAAAACATTTATATATTCTTCCTTATCTCATATTTTTTATATTTTATGAATAGTATTAATCATATAAGGAGGAAATATGGGATATTATATACCTGTTCAAAAAGATGTTAAGATATATGTTGAAGATATAAATTCAACCGGTAATAAAACAATTCTATTTATTCATGGGTGGCCAGGTAATCATAAATTATTTGAGTACCAATTTAATATATTACCAAAATTAGGATATAGATGTATTGGTATTGACTGTCGTGGTTTTGGAAAATCTGATAATCCATTTGATGGTTATGATTATAATACGCTGGCAGATGATATTAAAGCAGTAATAGATACTTTAAAATTAGATAACATTATACTAGCAGGACATTCTACTGGAGGAGCTATATGTGTTAGATATATGGCAAGACATAATGGATACAAAATTTCAAAACTAGCTCTTTTTGCGGCTGCAGCACCAAGTTTAATTCAAAGATCATATTTTCCTTATGGGTTACCTAAGGAAGCAGTCACAAATATTATAAATACAGCTTATATAGATAGACCAAAAATGTTAAAAGATTTTGGCGGAATGATATTTCATCGCTATGTTACACCAGAGTTATCCGATTGGATTTTTAATCTTGGTTTAGAAGCATCCAGTTGGGGTACTATCGCAATAGCTAATACATGGTTAGGTGAAGAAGAGTTATTTGATGATCTAAAAAAAATAGATGTTCCAACTTTAATTCTACATAGTGTCAAAGATGATGTATGTCATTTCCCTTTAGCAATTGCCCAAAAAGAAGCAATAAAAAACTCTAAACTAATTAAATTTGAGGATGCAGGACATTTTCTTTTCTACGATAATCAAGAAAAATTCAATAAAGAATTAATTAATTTTATAGAGGGGTAAATAAGAAATATAAATTTAGGTTTACATTTTTACATATTATATAGCATTAACTAACATAAATGTTAGTTTTTTTATTGTCTCAATTAACCGTATCATGTATAATCGAAATAATAATGTATAAAAATAATAGAGAAAGTTGGTTAATATGATGAAAATACTTAAAAAATCAATAGGTTTTACAATACCAGAGATGATAGCAATCATATTAATTATGGGTATAATTGCTATTATAGCTGTTACCCTTGTAGGTGGTATTTTAGAAGAAAGCAGAAAAGAATCATTTAGGGATAGTGTTAGAAATTCTATTAAGTCAATTGATTATTATTTATTAGAAAATCATATTTCTTCTCTACCCAACGAGGGATTACCAGCTCGAGAACTTACTGTATCGCATGTTGGTCAGTTTACTGGCGGAAGAATAATTACAAATGCAAATGGTGATTTTGAAGCTGAGAGAATAACTAATGGTAGATATTGCGCCACTGGACCACTAGAAAATGTTCGAGTTGCTAGAGAGTGCTACATGTTAGATGAGACAGGTCCGGATTTTGATATTACAAAAGTTATCACAACTTCAACAACGAGTAGTATAAAAATAATTATCCCAGAAGAAGCTATTGAAGAAAAAGAAAGTTCAATAAAAGAATATACTTATGAAATAAGCAATAGTGATTTGAATTATAGAGTTACATATACAACAGAAGATAGTTATTATACTTTTAGAGGACTGAAGGATGATACAACATATGATTTGAAATTAACAGTTACAAATACGAATGGTTTATCAACAACAAAAGAAACATCAGCGAAAACAAATTTAATAGATGTACCAACATTTACAATAAACCCAACAGGCTATGCGACTAGTAAAGTTGTAACAGTTAATTATCCTGAAAGGCAAGTTGATTTTGTTTATACTTACAGTATAGACCTAGGTAATAGTTGGACAACAGTTGAGACGGGGACAACTGCTGATGTTACATTTACATCAAATGGAAACATAATAGCTAGAGTAACTGATGGTGTTAACTACAAAACAGCTTCTACATATACAGTTAGTGGCATTGATACAACTGCACCAGTAGCAACTGTGGCGGTAACGGCAAAAACAACTAACACATTAACAGCTACTGTGACAGCAGTAGAAAATGAAAGTATTATAACTGATTATGAATTTTCGATAGATGGTGGTTCATATGTAAGTAATGGCACAAACAATGTTTATACTTATGGAGGAGTTACGTCAGGTTCACATACAATTAAAGTTAGAGTGACTAATGCTGCTGGATTGGAAACAGAGGCATCAACCACAGGCATTCCAAATGATATTATAACTCCTACATATAGTGTTTCTCCTACTGGTTACGCAACTAGTAAAGTAGTGACTGTTACTTATCCTGCAAGACAAACAGGTTTTATATATACTTATAGCTTAGATGCAGGAAGTACATGGACTACTTTATCAACAGGTACGACGACAAATGTTACATTTACTGCTAACGGAACAATTATTGCGAGAATTTATGATGGAGTAAATTACAAAACAGCTTCTACATATACAGTTAGTGGTATAGATAGAGTAAATCCAACTTGTACATTAAAGGTGACTAGTGGTACTGTCGGTACCAATGGTTGGTATACTAGTAATATTACAATTGGTTTTAACACTACTTCTGATGATTATAGTGGTGTAGCTTCGTCAAGTGTTAGTCCAATCTCTATAACTGGTGAAGGAACTACAACAGCAACGGGAACAGTTACAGATCAAGCAGGTAATGTTGGAACATGCACGATAACAGTGTATAAAGATGCTACTGCACCAACCGTAATAGTAGGTGGAAACCCATCAGCATGGACAAGTTCAGCAACATTATCTATTACCGCAGCTGACACTACAAGTAAATTAACAAGTACACCTTATTCATTTGATGGTGGTAGTACTTGGGTAAATACAAGTTCAAAAGCGTTCACAAGCAACCAGGATGTAAATATTTGGGTAAAAGACAATGCAGGAAATATAACGAAGCAAACTATATCAATAACTAAGGTTGATTCAGGATTACCATCAATTACTGGTTTATCAACATCATGTTATAGCCCAGCCATAGCAGCAACCGACTCTACAAGTGGAATTGCCGGATATGGTATATCTACGGTAGCATGGAGTGGTATTTCATGGGCATGGACAAGTGCGGGTTATTATAATTTTGGTGTTAAAACACCAGGAACATATTATCTATATGCTATAGATAACGCAGGAAACATTGCTGGGACATCAGTATATTTTGGATATTCAACATTAAGAGACTATGTAGTTGCTTGTAAGGGAGCAGGAACATATGTTGGTTATAGTGCACCAAATGGTGGTGGATCAAGTTGGAGAGTTTTATTTGCTACATCAAGTAGGGTGTATATAGTTCCTAAAGCAACGCTTGGCACATACAAATACTCAGTATTAGAAGATGGCGATAGATATAATAACGCAGCTGATAGTATAGGATATTATGATACACAGGCACATGCAGCAATTACTGCTCTTGATACAGCATCAGCAAAATATGTTAATACAACATATTCTGACCAAGGTAAGAGTATCGATTTGCAGTATATTGCTGATCATGCTAATTTTATAGTAAAAGATGGTAAAACTAATTGGGAAAGAACATCAATGCCATATGTGGATTTTGGTGGTGTTATGGATAACGATACAGTTTATTGGGTAGCAGATCATCACATATGCCGTGATAAATACAGTAGTCCAACTTCTGCATGTACAACTCCATTTAGACTATATCATGTTAATACGAACGGTAAAGTAGATGACTTAGACACGCCGGTAACTCGTGCAGTTAGACCAGTAATTAGACTTTTAACTACTGTTTACTATACTGGTACAGGTGATGGCTCAGAATCAAGTCCACTTGGAATAGTGATAAGATAATAAAGGAGAAAAATATGATAGGAAAAGTAAAAATAAATAACAAATTTTTAGTAATTATATTAGTAATTATGGCGTTTACAATCACTTTAACAAGTGGTTGTGGCGCTAAAACAAATGAAGAAGAACCAAATACTGAAAAACCAAATACTGTAACTAATGAAGATGTTGTTGGAGATAAAGAAGTAGATGTTTTTAAACTTTCAAAGACATCACTAGTTTATGAAAATGGTAGCTCAACATTAATTACCTCAGTATATAATTCCTCTACTGAAACACAATATATTAAATCATTTAATATAGAGATAAAAGATGATTCTAATAAAGTAATAACAACTTTAATTGGTTATATTGGTGAAGAGATTGCAGCAGGAGAAACTAGACAAATAACTAGTAGTACAGATTTAGATTTAACTGACGCTTCAAAAATAGAATACAAGGTAAATAAGTAAGAAAATGCTGTTATAACAAACAGCTTTTTTATTTGATTTATATTAATTATAGACAATAATTTTATAAGACAACTCATAATAGTTGTTTTTTCTAATATTATTTTATAGGTGGTAATATGCTTGTAAGAATTTTTTTCTTTTTAACAGGTTTTGGATTAACAGTAATTGGTTTTGTTTACATAATAATTTATTTAAATTTATTAACAATTGGGTATAATTTTAATGAATATGTTAATTTTATTATTAGACAACCTGAATGTCTATATGCATTAGTAGGAATTATAATTATGCTTATTTGTATTTTCATACCAGGAGGAAAAAAAGATGAACTATATATATGATGTTTTACTTAATTTTAATAATGAGTATTATGAATTTTACGATTGGAATAATGATGATAAATTAACTCACATTAGAAAAATACCCATTTTTAAAGTAACTGATGAAGTACTTAAAAATATTATTTTTCATGAAGTTATTATTAGTGAAGATCTAGTAAAAAGAATCAAAAATAAAACGGAAGTATTCAGTAAAAATTATATTGATATTTTAGAATATGCCTGTTTATTATGCAATGACAAGAAAGTTGTTGCGATAAAATGTAATGATAAAGGAAGAGTAATTGGTAAAAGTGATTTATTAATTGATGAACATAATGAAATAATTGCAGTTCTTGATAGATATGAAGATTATGCTCTTGAATACAAAGTCATAAATTCTAATGAAGTTATCAATTTTAGAACCAGAAAAGAAATTAAAATGCAAAGATTTATTTTGAAAGAAATAGATAAGCAACCAACAAGTAAACTTGAGTATCTTCTTTATGAATGCAATAATGAGACTTGCGAGAATAGAGACGCAATAATAAGAAAAATAAAAAGTAATTTAAATAGTGAATATATTACCCAAATTTATGATTTCTTTAAAATGGCCGCCAATCAAAAAAGGGTATAATTTTTATAATTGTTATCAAAATATAGATAAGGAGGATAAAAATGAAGAAATTAATTTTAACTTTAGTAATTTTATTATTTGTTACAGGGTGTTCTCTTGCGAAGGATTTGGATAATACTCCTACAAAAAAAGTGGAAGCATTACTAAATAATTATCAAACTCTTGATAGTTCTGTATTATCTGATTTAAATGAAGTAGTAGACGAAGAAACAAATTTTACAGATGCTCAAAAAGATACATATAAGAGTATCATCAAAAAGAATTATCAAAAGTTAACATATACTATAAAGGATGCTGTTGAAGACGGAGATGAAGCAACAGTAACTGCCGAAATAGAAGTTGTTGATTACACACAAGTTTTAAACGCTTCAGCGGTTTACTTAAATGAACATCCTGAAGAATTTGAGTCAGACGGAAAATACGATGACAATAAATATTTAGATTATCAATTAGAACAATTAAAAGAAGCAAAAGATAAAGTAACATATACATTAGATTTTACTTTGACAAAGGTTGATGAGGAATGGACAGTAGATGGGTTAACGGAAGAAATTCGTGATAAAATTAGTGGAACTTATGTAAAATAAAAAGATTAAATTCAATTTGAATTTAATCTTCTTTTACTATTCTATAAAAATTAGCAGATGGTTTATCAAATAATCTAATTGGAAGAGTACTTGTTCCGATACCACTAGATATATATAAATCAGTATTATCTAAAGTATAATGCTCTTTATAATACTTCTTTGATCCATCAGGTAAAATTATAGCCCCAAATATAGGTATTCTTACTTGACCATTATGTGAGTGACCTGCCATAACTATATCAAATTTAGAATAATCTATATCATCTATGTAGTCAGGCTCATGCATAAGTAATATACTATAAGTGCTGTTATACTCCTCACTATTTAGATAATCAAGTATAACTTCACTTTTATCTTTAATATTTTTAGTTGTATAAGTATTGTTGCTTATTCCAGCTATAAATATAGAATCATAACTATTATTATATATGACATCATATGTATCATTTAGATTAACGAAATCACAATCTTCTATTAATGAACTCCACTTTTTATAGCTATAGTCATGATTACCATCTATGGCATATTTATTAATAGTAGCTTCTAATTTACTAAGGACTTCAACTAAATCATTATATTGTTTATCATTTATACTATCATCTAATAAATCACCAGTTAATACAATTATATCTGGTTTCAGACTATTAATTTGTTTAACTATTTTTTCTAAGTCTTTCTTTGTTACACTTTTATTGCCATAATGAATATCTGAAAGATGGGCAATTTTAAGTCCGTTATAATCTTCCGATATTGTACTACTTTTAATTTTATATTCTTTTATTTTGAAACCTTTAGTACCAATATACATAGCGTATAAATAAGTAATACCTGCTAGTAAAAATAAAAGGAATATAATAATTAAAATTTTATATTTTAACTTCATACTACCACCATATTAATTTTATCATACCTTATTGCTACTTATGACAAAATAAGACAAAGATTTTAAACTTTACAGGTATTTTGTATATTAGTAAGGACCATAATAATATGGAGGACGATAATATGGAGGATAGTAATAATTATTATAGTAAGTTGGTCTAGGACCATAGAAATATGGAGCTACTAATCCTCCAGCTAAACCACCTAATAAGAATGGACCTAAGAAGCCGAAGCGTTCATCATTATTATAACGATTATATCTATTATAATAATTTCTATTATAGTAATTATTAGCGTTAAAACGATTTCTTCCGTACATGTTTTAGTCTCCTTTCATATTATATTATGAAATAGAAAGCAATAGGTGAATTATGGAAAATAAGTTAAGAAAACTAAGTGATATGGTAATTAATTATTCGCTAAATTTAAAAAAAGGTGAACGAGTATTGATTAATGCCATGAGTGTGAAAACCAGTCCGCTTGTCGTGGATTTAATTGAAAGTATATCTTCAGTTGGCGCACTTCCTTTCGTAAGGATCTATGATAATGAGATAAGTAATAAATTAATAAGTATAACTAATGAAGATAGAATAAAAGAAATTGTAATTCAGAAAGAACAAGACAACAAGAATTATGATGCTTTTATAAATATTCGTTATACTGAAAATGAATATGAAGGAAAAAATATTGCATCTAGTATTAAAGCTAATATAAATAAGGCTACAAAAAAAGCTGATAAAGTTAGAATTAATGAAAGAAAATGGGTGCTTTTAAATTATCCATCGATAATAGATGCATATAAAGCTAAAATGTCATTTGTTGACTTTAGTGATTATGCATTAAATGCTATGACGTATGATTATAGTGAAATGAAAGATAAAATTATTCCGCTTAAGAATCTTATGGAAAAAACAGATAAGGTTAGAATACTAGGACCTAACACTGATATAACTTTCAGTATTAAAAATATGCCTATAATACCGTGCTTAGGACATTTTAATATTCCGGATGGTGAAATATATACTGCACCTATAAAAGACTCAGTAAACGGTATTATAAGCTACAATGTACCATCATTGTATAGAGATAATATATTTAATAATGTTAGTTTATTATTTAAAGATGGAGAAATAATTGAGGCAAGAAGTGATACTGATGAAGAATTATTAAATGAAATATTTGATACTGATGAAGGAAGCAAATATATTGGGGAATTTTCTTTAGGATTTAATCCTTTAGTCACTAAACCAGTATGTGATACTTTATATGATGAAAAGATAAAAGGAAGTATTCATTTCACTCCAGGACAATGTTATACCGATGCTGATAACGGTAATAATTCAGCAATACACTGGGATCTAGTATTGATTCAAACACCAGAATATGGTGGAGGAGAGATATATTTTGATGATGTACTTATAAGAAAAGATGGTAAATTTATTATTGATGAACTAAAATTTCTTAATTAGAAATAACTTCTTGATTTAATCATATATTTTAATAGGTGATTAAATGAAGAGGTTTTTTAAATTTCTAGGAATAATAACTTTGCTATGTGGGAGCTTTATTTATACAGAAAAAGCGACAACAGTAGTAAAAGAAATGGATGACATAATGATTCAAATTAGAAACAATAAAGATAAATATTATGTGCCTCCGGTAGAAGCAGTAATTGTGGACGATACTATAATACCTGGTATAAATGGTACAGAAATAGATGTCAATAAAAGCTATCAAAACATGCGTAGTATTGGAATCTACAATGACAAATACTTTAAGTATAAAATGATAAGAATAAAAAATGAATTAGGTAATAATTTAGATAAATACATAATAAGTGGCAATAAAAATAAGGGTATGGTAAGTCTAATATTTATTGTTGAAAAAAACACAAAAATAAATAAAGTCATTAAAATATTAAAAGAAAAGGAAATAAGTGCTAATTTTTTTGTAGATGGAACATGGCTAGAAAATAATAATTCTGATGTTTATACAATTATAAATAATAATCATGATTTAGGTAGTATTGGATACAATTATAATTATGACGATACTTCCTATGCTTGGCTTGATAACATAATTAAAAGAGTTAGTAAACAAAACAATAGTTATTGCATTAAATCCGATGATGATTCACATGAACGATGTATAAAAAATAAAAATTACACAATTAGTTCTGATATTATAGAAAAGAATCCATTAATACTAACAAAAGAGAAATTAACTAGTGGATCAATTATTATATATAAGATAAATGATTCCTTAGAGGAAGAACTACCTTTAATTATTGATTATATTAATTCTAAAGGTTTAACAATAGATGTGTTAAAAAAGTTGTTACAAGAATAAATATATACTTGTTTTAAAATTACATGATATAATTATTATAGTAGGTGGTTAAAATGAATGAAAAAACCTTAGATAATAGGTGCCCCGCATGTTCCGCACCAATTTTCTTTAATCCAACATTAGGTAAATGGAAATGTGATTATTGTGATAGCGTTTTCACATTAGATGATTTACAAAAATTCAATAATGCTAGTAATACTAAAGTTAATAAAGATACTGAAGAAAGCAAAGTTAATTATGTTTCATATACATGCAAAGATTGCGGTGCTGAAATTATAGCTGATGAGCAAACAGCCGCAACTTTTTGTGTTTATTGCGGAAATACTGCTATCTTAAAAAACAAATTATCTGGTGAGTTTAGGCCATCTAAAATTATTCCTTTTAAAGTAGAAAAAGAAGTAGCGATTGAATCTTTTAAAAATATTTCTAAAGGAAGACCATTAATGCCTAAAATGTTTAATAAAATAGAAAATATTGAAAAAATTCGTGGCATATATATACCATTTTGGCTTTATGATATAAATGTAGCTGGAAGTCTAAATGCTGATGGAGAAAAAATAAGTGTTTGGATTTCAGATGATCGTCAGTTCACAAAAGTTGACTTTTATAAAATTTATAGATCTGCAACAATGGATTATTTAAAAATTCCAGTTGATGGTTCTACACGTTTTGATGATGATATGATGAGTACAATTGAACCGTTTAATTATTCTGAACTTGTTGATTATAATCATGCTTATTTGTCAGGTTTTTTTGCTGAAAAGTATGATGTTGATAACGAACAAGCATTTAGCCAAGCTGGTCAAAGAGCGGTTGATTCAACTTATGATGATATGAAAAAAGATATGGGTAATTTTATGAATAAGACTGTTTTTGAAAATACCCTTGCTCCACGATTAATAAACAGTGAATATGTAATGTTGCCAGTATGGATGGTTAATGTAAAATATAAATCTAAAAATTATTTATTCGCAATGAATGGTGAAACTGGAGAATTTGTTGGAAATATTCCAGTAGATGAAAAAAAAGCTTTTATTATGACAATCGTAATATTTATATCAATTTTTATAATATCAATAGGGATATCATATATTATGTATTTAGTGGGTGTATAGTATGAAGAAATTGATAATAATATTTTTAACTTTTATATTTTTATTTAAATTTGATATTGCTTCTGCAAGTACTAATACTTATCAAAGAACAGAAGATGATATGGGTGTAAATAAAAAATGGGAGATAAATGAAAAGAATAAAGGTGCTGTATTTGATACTCCAAGAGTAGATGCTTCAGAGAAAGTATATGACTATGCTGATATTGTCAGTGATGCTGATGAATATCGCTTATTTGTTGAAAGTAATAAATTTGTGCAAGCAACAAAAATGGACATGGTTATTTTAACTACTGATTTGGATTATTCAGATTCAGAATTAGAAGATTACGCTGCTAATTTTTATGATTATAATGATTTTGGAATAGATGATGAATTATATAGTGGTATTATTTTCATAATTAATATGAATGAAAATAATAGGTATTATAATATTTATACATTTGGTAATGCTCAACTTTATTTTCCATATGAACGTTGTGAAGAACTACTCGACAAGATGTCTAACGATATCCAAAGGCAGGAAGATTATCTTCAGGATAGAAAATATTATGAGGCAATGAGTACTTTTACAGAATATTCAAAGATTATTTATGAACGAGGAATTCCTGATAATTATGGAAACTATTATGTTGATGATAATGG
The DNA here is from genome assembly GCA_023460995.1 of Bacillota bacterium. Lineage (GTDB taxonomy): Bacteria > Bacillota_I > Bacilli_A > RF39 > UBA660 > RGIG4266. The sequence goes on from JAEWOE010000006.1 coordinate 325,399, forward strand.
AGTATTACGCAAAACACTTGTATTTCCTTGGCTTATTTGCTTTATTATATCATTAGTAATAACGATAGTAGTGATGGTTATTTTAATATCAAAAAATAAAATGATAAAAAAAGCTGGACCTGCTAAAGAATACCTTGATAGAAATAGTATTGATTATACGATAAGGGACAATAGATATATTTCAACAAACACCACATCTGTAATTATAAAAAATACTAATGTTGGTTCTGGTGGTGGATCACGTATGGGTTCAAGTGGCGGTGGCCATGGTGGCGGTGGCGGAAGACACTTCTAGTATAAAGACAAATGATTTACTTCATTTGTCTTTTTATATGATATAATCTTATCTGAGGTGATACTATGAAGAAACCTGAAATTCTTGCACCAGCTGGAAATATGGAATGTCTAAGAGCAGCAATAATTGCTGGTGCTGATGCCATATATATAGGTGGTTATATGTTTGGCGCAAGAGCTTTTTCAAATAATTTTTCTGATGAAGAGATAATAGAAGCTGTTAATTATGCACATATGTATAATGTTAAAATATATGTTGCTACTAATACGTTAATATATGAAAATGAAGTAGATAGATTTATTAACTATATACAATTTTTATATAATAATAATGTAGATGCTGTTATAGTTCAAGATATAGGAATGATGGATCTAATACGTCAAACTTTTCCTGATTTAGAAGTACATGCTTCTACTCAAATGCATATTCATAATTTAGACGGAGTCAAAATTGCGAATAAATTAGGTTTAACTAGAGTAGTTCTTGCTAGAGAAACAACATATGAGGATATAAGAGAAATTAAAAAAAATACAAATACTGAGATAGAAATATTTGTCCATGGCGCTTTATGTATTTCATATTCTGGTCAATGTTTAATGAGTAGTTTAATTGGTGGTAGAAGTGGAAATCGTGGCACTTGTGCCGGAAGTTGCAGGCAAAAATATAATGTACTTGATGAAGATGGTAAACAAGTAAATAAGGATGAATATAATTTAAGTACGAAAGATTTAAGTAGCTTAGATAATTTAGGCAAATTAATTGAAATTGGTGTTGACAGTTTAAAGATAGAAGGAAGAATGAAATCACCAGAATATGTTTATTTAGTTGTTAGTTTATATCGAAAAGCAGTTGATTCATATATAAAAGATCAAGTGATAAATATAACAGATAAAGAAATGGAAAATCTAAAAAAAACATTTAATAGAATGTTTACAAAAGGATTCATGTTTAATGAAGATAATAATAATTTTATAAATTCATATAGACCAAATCATCAAGGTGTTGAAGTTGGTAAAGTTGTTTCTTGTAAAGAAAATAGCTTAGTTATAAAACTAACAGATAATTTAAATATTAATGATGGTATTAGAATTATAGGTAATGAAGATACTGGTTGTATTGTAACCTCTATGTTTATTAACGGTAAAAGAGTTACATCCGCTAAAGCAGGTGAACTAGTTACAATTTCTTATAAAGATGCAGTTGAAAAAGATTCACTAGTTTTAAAAACTACTGATTATGAGTTAAATAAAGATATTAATAATGCTATAAAGTCAAATAAAAGAAAAATTCAAATAACAGGTAAAATTCTTGTTAAAGAAGATAAACTAATTCAATTACAAGTATCAGATGGTATATATCAGGTTATAGTTAGTGGTGAAAGTTGTATTAAAAAAGCAACAACTACTCCAACTAGCATAGATAGAATTTTACAGCAAGTTACTAAAACAGGTAGTACAGTTTATGAATTTTCAAAAGTAGATATGGATATAGATAATAATTTATTCGTTCCAATAAAAGAAATAAACGAATTAAGACGTGTCGCTCTTGAGGAGTTGACATCTAGAAGATTAACTATAAAAAGGCAGTATAAAAAAGAAATATATAAGCGTACTGTTCCAACTTTTGAAAGAAGATTTTCTAAAAGTATATATATAAAGAGTAAAGGCCAATATGATGCAATTAAGAATAATGATTATGAATATATATATGTAGATTTAGACTTATATAATATCTTAGATGATCAAAGAATTATTTTAAAACTCCCTAGAGTTATAACAAGATATAAAGAATATAATATGCCATTATTAGTTGGCGAATTAGGTAGTATTAATAAGTATATTAACATTAATACTGATTTTTCATTAAATGTTGTTAATTCTTATAGTATAGCCTTGTTACACTCATTAGGTGTTAAACAAATAACTATATCATATGAAATGAATGATTCTCAAATAATGGAAATGATTAATGAATACAAAAAGAGATATAATGAACATCCTAACTTAGAAATGATTGTATATGCTAAAGAGGAAATAATGATATCTAAATTTAACTTGTTAAAATATTATAAATTAAATAACATGGGATATTTACAAGATAGATTTAATAATCTATATAAGATAATAGAAAAAGATAATTTAATGTATATTTATAACTATAAACCAAGGAATATAACTAATCTTAATTATTATAATGATTTGGGCGTAAATAGCTTTAGATATAATGTAATTGATAAAGAAGACTTAAATAATATTATTTAAGTCTTTTATATTCCTGGATTTGCATATACAGATGGTGTGATTTCACCGAAATTATATACATCATATAGTACTATTAATCCTCCTATTATAGCTAGAATAGATACTATTATTTCTAAGTTATCTGATGTTAAGTCTAAGTTTTTAATTTCATCTATTTCTTTATCCCTAAGTGCCAATGAAAAAAACACAAAGAATAGCGCAAGGATCACAAATCTATTAGTTTTTAAAATAGCATCAGCTTGTTCATTTGTTAGAAAAGGTTTATTATAAAGTAATCTGTTTCTTTCGTTTATATTGAGAAATATAGAAACAATTAGTGTCAATATAAATATAAACGAGGCAACAATTTGTATGTCTATTACTTCTGCTTCAGCTTCTTTTGTATCAACTGACATCTCTTAACCTCTGTATTTCTTTCAATTCACTTACTGACACTATTTGATAGCCCATTTCTTGCAGTTTAGGTATGATTATTTTTAGAGCTTCATAACTTCTTTTATAAATATCATGCATAATTATAATATCGCCATCACTAATATTTCGTATTACTCTAGCTGCAATAGTTTTACTACTTTTGTATTTCCAATCTTTGCTGTCATTATTCCACATTATAATATCCATGTCTATAGCTTTTTTAACCTTGACATTTATATCGCCATAACTAGGTCTAAACAAAATAGGTTTTTTCCCAGTAATATCAAATATTAAATCGTTTGTTTTACTTATTTCTATGATTGTTTGATTGACATTTAAGTGTGTCAACCAGGGATGAGAATATGTATGATTTCCGATTTCATTACCTTTTAATACTATATTCATTATTGTTTCTTTAAAATACAATACTTTATTACCTATTACAAAAAAAGTGGCAGAGGAATCATATTTCTCTAAAATATCTAAAATATTATTAGTATATTCACTTGGTCCATCATCAAAAGTAAGTGCCACAGTTTTTTTATCTATGTCTAGAAGATTTTCACTTTTTACGGTAGGAAAAAACATTAATAAAAATAAAATAATAATTATAGTGCATTTTCTCAAATAGATCACCTATATAAATATATTTTAAAAACTTGGTTATAATGAGTACAATTAAAACTAAAATGGGAATATATAATATTAGAGGTGATGTTATGCTTGATATATTTCCAAGTTCTCTAATAGATTTACTAATAATAAGTGTCACGCTTAGTTTTGTTTTAATGGCCTTAATTCAAAAAATAAAGAAACTTTCATTTATAAATAAAGAGTGGCAAATATGGATGATTAATTTATTTTTATCTTTTAGTATTGCCATACCATTTGGAATGAAGTTCTATGATGCAAGTTTAAATGATGGAATATGGATTGGCTTATTTACATTTATAGGGGCACCAACTCTATATGAAACACTAAAAAATCAGAATATTTTGACTTACAAACCTACGTCTTTAAATAGCACTGTAACAATCCCAATTAAAAACAAAATTCCTACAGAATAAATTTTTAAAAAAACAGAAAAAGTGAAAAATATAAAAAATAGAAAATTCGAAAAAATGAAAAAATTAAAAAAATATCAAAAATAGTAATATATTCAAAAAGTAATATTATCTTTTAAAATAAAGGGTAAAATTATGATTTTACGAATAAATTACTTTTTTTAAAATAAATTAAAAATCTAAAAAATGTAAAATGTAAAATTTTTAAAAAATCAAAAAACTGTTTATGTCTTTAAAAATAAGGGTTAATAAAAATATACGAACAAAAGTTCGAAAAAATATCAAAAAAGTTATTGACAATGCATAAAATATAATACTATAATTAAATTGTAAAAAAGATATAACAGGAGGAAAGAATATGATAGTTACAGAAGAACAACTTCCAACAATTATGGTTGTAAAAAGAGACGGTAAAAAGGTTGATTTTAACGGATCAAAAGTTGCTATGGCAATAAAAAAAGGTTTTGATAGTGTAATAGATGAAGATGCTGAGGAGCCAAAATATACTACAAAGGATATCCAAAAAGTATATCAAGGTGTTCTTAAAAGAATAAATAAGGATTATGCTGAAGAAGAAAAGATAAAAATTGAAACTATACAAGATATGATTGAAGATGAACTTAAGAAAAAAGGTTACGAAGATGTTTATAATTCTTTTTCTGAATATAGGGAAAGAAGATCACAATCTCGCCAATTATTTATAGATGAGAAAAAAATGCATAAATTTTTGAAAACTATTGAAAGTTTAGGACTTAAGTCTGCACGTGAAGAAGATACAAAAAGAGAAAATGCTAATGTAGATGGTGATACAGCAATGGGAACTATGCTTCAGTATGGTAGTACTGTTTCAAAAGAATTTGCTAAATCATATTTAATGAAAAAGAAATTTGCAGAAGCTCATGACGGTGGAGACATACATATACATGACATGGACTTTATGGCGATGGGTACAACAACTTGCTGCCAAATTGATTTAAATAAGCTATTTAAGAATGGATTTTCAACTGGTCACGGACATTTAAGAGAACCAAATGATATTATGTCTTACGGTGCACTTGCTGCAATTGCTATTCAATCAAATCAAAATGACCAACATGGTGGTCAAGCTATACCAGCTTTTGATTATTATTTAGCTCCAGGAGTATTAAAAACCTATAGAAAACAATTAAAACAAATTATTTATGATCTACTTGATTATTCTGGATTCTTAACTTTTATTAATATGGATAAAATTGTAAAAGAATTAGATAAAATAGAAACAATTGAATTTGATATTCATGATCTAGATGAATGTGCAAAAGGTTCAGATGAGGTAAAACGTATATTTGAACTTGGTGCAAAAAAAGCTTTACAAAAAACTGATCGTATTACTTTTCAAGCAATGGAAGCATTTATTCATAATTTAAATACAATGCATTCTAGAGCAGGTGCACAAGTTCCATTTTCTTCAATTAATTTTGGGACAGACATTAGCCCAGAAGGAAGATTAGTAATAAAGAATTATTTACTTGCTGCCGATGCTGGTCTAGGAAAGAGTGAAACTCCAATATTCCCAATATCAATATTTAAAGTAAAAGAAGGAGTTAACTATAATCCTGAAGATCCTAGTTATGATTTATTGCAACTAGCATGCAAAGTATCAGCAAAAAGATTATTTCCAAATTTCTCATTCCTAGACTCTCCATTTAATAAAGAGTTTTTAAAAGAAGGAGATTACAATACAGAAGTTGGTTATATGGGATGCCGTACTCGTGTTTTAGCTAATCATGTTGACCCAGAAAAAGCTATTACAGCTGGACGAGGAAACTTATCATTTACATCAATAAATTTACCTCGTTTAGGTATTAAACACGGTATTGTTACTAAAGAACAAACAGATTTAGATGGTTTCTTTGAAGAACTTGGTGAATTACTTGAATTAGTTAAAGATCAATTACTTGAAAGATTTGAAATTCAATGTAATAGAAGAATTTACAATTTTCCTTTCTTATTAGGACAAGGAATTTGGATGGATAGTGAAAAATTAAAGCCAACAGACAGATTAAGAAAAGTATTAAAGCACGGGACATTAACAGTTGGTTTTATTGGTCTTGCTGAATGTTTAAAAGCATTAATTGGAAAACATCATGGAGAAAGTCAAGAAGCACAAGAATTAGGACTTAAAATAATTACATTTATGAGAAATAAACTAGATGAATTTTCTGATAAATACAATTTAAACTTCAGTGTTATTGCAACACCAGCAGAAGGTTTGTCAGGAAGATTTACTAGAATTGATAGAGCAATTTATGGAAAAATAAAAGGTGTAACTGATAGAGAATACTACACTAATTCATTCCATATACCAGTTTATTATAATATTTCTGTAGCAAGAAAAATTCATCTTGAAGCACCATATCATGCACAAACTTTAGGTGGACATATTACTTATATTGAATTAGATGGTGATACTTCAACAAATGTCAGTGCTTTTGAAAGCATTATTAGATTGATGAAAGAAGAAGGCATTGGATATGGAGCTATAAATCATCCTGTTGATAGAGATCCTGTATGTGGATATGTTGGAGTTATTGGTGATGTTTGTCCAAAATGTGGACGTCGTACTGGTGAACCAGTAAGTGTTGAAAAATTAAGAGAATTAGGCTGTGAATTAAAATAAAGGAGAATAATATGAAGGATATTAAAATAGAAAAAACTGAGCAAAAAGAAGAAAAGAAAATTGGTGATGGTGTAGAATTTGAAAGAATTCGCCGTATTACTGGCTACTTAGTTGGTACTGTAGACCGTTTTAATAATGGAAAACGTGCTGAAGAACATGACCGCGTTAAACATGATGTATCAGGCGTAGCTTAAACATGAAAATTCGTTTGGCATCTCCTATACAATATGACAGTATAGTAGATGGCGAAGGAATAAGAGCAGTTATGTGGGCACAAGGATGTCCACATAACTGTCTAGGATGCCATAACCCAGAAACACATGATTTTAACGGTGGTTTTGAAGTTGATACTAGTGAAATTATAAAAGAATTACAACAAAATTTAAGATATCAAGATGGTATAACACTTTCGGGTGGTGATCCATTTATGCAACCTAAAGCTGTTAGTGAAATTGCTAAAGCTGCAATAGAACTAAATAAAAATGTATGGGCTTATACTGGTTTTACATTTGAGCAATTACTAGAAATGGGTAAAAAAAATAAGTACATAATAGAAATTTTAAATAACATTGATGTTCTTGTAGATGGTAAATTTATGCTTGCTGAAAGAAGTATGGATTTATATTATAAAGGATCTAGAAATCAAAGAATCATAGATGTTAGAAAAAGTTTAAATAATGGTAAAGTCATACTTATTTCTAAATATGCTAACGAAAAAAAATATGAAAATATAATACAAAAAAAGGACTATATATTTGTTTAATATATAGTCCTTTTTTGACATATGATATAGTATGAAAAGAAAAATAAAACTAAGAAAAAAAGTTTTCCACAGTAAAAAAATCAAAAAAGGGAATTTACTAATAATTATATTACTTTTTTTAATGTTAGCTATAGCTTTTACACTTAGTCAAATAAGTGCTAAAATAACGCCAATCTTAGTAAATTATGCTGAAATTGAAGTGAAAAAATTAGCAACTATAGTTATTGGAAAAACAATTATAGATGAACTTTCTACTGATCTAAGTACTGAATCATTATTCATTATTAATAAGAATGCTGAAAGCAATATTGAAACAATTGATTTTAATACAGTTACTGTTAATAAAATATTAATTGCTTCCGGCACTGCTGTGCAAATGAATTTAAAGTATTTAGAAGCAGGGGAGTTAGATAAAATAAGTATAGGCAAAGAATCATTAATTAACTATGATGAAGATTCATTAGAAAAAGGAATTATTTATAGAGTTCCTATGGGAGCAGTTTTTAATAATTCTTTTTTATCAAATCTTGGCCCTAAAATACCTATTAAATTTAACTTAGTTGGAAATATTGCAACAAACTTAAAAAATACAATAACTAATTATGGAATAAATAATGCTTTAATAGAGACAGTGATGCATTTGAAATTATCTATAAGAGTAATTTTACCTATTACAGCAAAAGAAATAAGTATAGAATCAGATGTACCAATATCAATAAAAATGATATCCGGTAAAGTGCCAGAATTATATTTAAATGGTTATAACCAAACTTCTCCTACTTTAACTTTGCCGGTGGAATAAAGTATTTATATGTGCTATAATTATAATAGAGGTGTAATTATGGCAAGGAAAAAAAGGGTAAGAGTAAAGAATGTTGCTTTATTTTTAGTTTTAGTAGTTGTTCTAATTGGTGGATTATTTTTCGCGGGTAAATATATACTTACTAGAACTATAGGTATAATAATTGAGAAATCAGTTGATGCCTATATAGGTTCCACTACTCCCGATGTTCAATTATACAATATTGATTATACTGAAGCTGATAAAATAATTAGGGGAACTAAAATAATCTTATATGATAAGGATGTTATTAAAGAAGTAGATGGTGAAGAGTCAGTAACATATAAAAAAATTAAATACAATAAAGAAACGTATTTAATTAATCCTAGTAGTGTTGTAAGCACATATGAGGAGGCGGTTATGGAAACTACAAAATATGTTAGAACAAACATAACGGTTTATGTAGATAGTGAAAAAATAGATATTAAAGGTTCGATAAAAAAAGGTGCTAAGTTAGAAATAACAGGCTTTGATAAACTTAATAAAGATGGAACTGTTAATATGTATAAAATTAAGAGTGGTGATGTAGAAGGATTTGCTTATTCTAAATACTTGGTTGATACAGAAGAACTGGCAAATGCCAATTATGACCAAGAAGGAATATACAAAATTCATGCTGGTAGAGGAGATAATTTAGGTGGAGGAAGTGCTGCTACATTAGATTATTATCCAAATGAGAAACCAAAAATAGAAGGTAATGAAATACCATCATATACAAAAGCAATATATATGAATGCTGGTGTTATAGGTAATGTCGAGGCATATATTCAATTTGCTAAGAAATATGGAGTAAATGCTATTGTTGTAGATATCAAAGAAGATACAGTTCCTGGCTATCCTTCAAAAGTAATGCAAGAGTATTCGCCTACAGCTTATGGTCGTGCTGCAAATAGCTGGGATAATTATAAGAATGCTATTGGAAAAATTAAAGAAGCTGGAATATATGCCATAGGAAGAATTGTTACATTTAAGGATAGTTATTACATTACAGATCATCCTGAAGCTGCTATTATAAGTACTTCTACTGGCAAGCCATATTTACATAATGGTTCATATTGGCCAAGTGCTTTTGTTAGAAAGGTTTGGGAATACAATGTTAAATTAGCTGTTGAAGCTGTAAAAGAAATGGGATTTAATGAAATACAGTTCGATTATATGCGCTTTCCTGACAGAACTAATTCAATTGAAAAGCAAGGATTAGTAAATATGAAAAACACATATGGTGAAAGTAAAGCGCAAGCATTACAAAATTTCTTAATGTATGCTTGTGATGAAATACATAAAGCTGGTGCTTATGTTTCCGTAGATGTTTTTGGAGAAACATCAAATACTTATGTAACAGCATATGGTCAGTACTGGCCAGCTATTTCTAATGTAATTGACGCTATAAGCGCTATGCCATATCCAGACCACTTTGATGCTGGACAATTTGGTTTAGCAACTCCATGGACACAACCATATAATTTAATGAAGGCATGGGCTACTCAAGCAGCTGGTAGACAAACTGAAATACCAACACCAGCTATCGCAAGAACTTGGATACAAGCATATAATGCTATTAAAGCGCCATACAATGAATATGGTCCTAAACAAATTAGTGATCAAATTAAAGGATTAACAGATGGTGGATTAACAGGCGGATTTATTACATGGAATAGTGGATCTAATTTAGATAAATACAATAATATAGCAACGGGGTGGTAATATGAAAAAAATAACAATAAATGAAGTTGATTATGATATAATTGAAAATTATAAAGACGCTTTAAGAGTAGAAAATTTAAACGAGATGATAACTGACTATTTTGATGGATATGATTACATATTAGGAGATTGGTCTTATGGTAAACTCAGATTAAAAGGATTTTGCGATAAGCAAAATAAGATAAGAAACAATTTTAATTCATACGATAATATAAAAGACTATCTAAAAAACTACTGCTCTTTTGAGTGTCAATATTTTATCTTGAAAAAAAATATATAATAATTTGACAAAATGGTCTTTTTCTTATAAAATAATTCCCGTGTAAAAAAAACACAAAAAAGGAGTAATTTTATGAGTGCTTTTACTAAGGAATATAATAATTATCTTGAAACACTAATTACAATTTTTACTGTGGATAAAGGGAATTTGAGTGTTCTTCTAGTTCGTAAAAAAAATGAACCGTATAAAGGCTACTGGATTTTACCAGGAAATATGCTTAAAAATACAGAAACACTTGAAGATAACATTACAGATGCTGTGCTTGATGATACAGGGTTACTTAATGTTTATATTGAACAGTGCTATACATTTAGTACATTAAAAAGAAATCCAGATGAAAGAGTTATAGCAACTTCTTTTATGGGTATAGTAGATAGTAAGACCGCTGAAATAAAAAGAGAAGAACGACCAGAAGTAGTAAGTGAATGGTTTTCTATAGATGCAATTCCTAAAATGGCTTATGATAATGAAGAAGTAATTAAAAGGAATGTTGATTATCTTAAAAAGAAGATCGTTAATAGTAATGTATTAAAAAGTTTGTTCCCTAGTGATTTTACTCTTCCAGAACTTCAAAAGGTTTATGAACAAATTTTGGGTAAAAAACTAGATAGAAGAAATTTTAGAAAAAGATTTATTAGTTTGAATTTAATTGAAGATACTAATGAAAAAAACATTGGATGTAGTGGACGTCCAGCAAAATTATATAGATTTAAGGATGAAATAAAACAGATAGATTTATTTTAAGGCGGGTGGTTTTATGAACAATAAAGGATTTGGAGTTATAAATATTCTAGTTTTTGCTATATTTGCAATACTAGCAATATTTGTATTTTATTCTTTTGTAATGCAATTTGCAGGTATAATGCCATCTCATCATATTCCAAACTATACTAATGAATACAGTAAATACTTTAAATCAGCAATTAGTAATGATGTAAGCTATATTTCTAATAATAATAGAATAGAAGAGTATACTAGTTATGATGATATAGAAGATTCCACTGTTAATGCAACTAAAAGATATATAGTTGATTATTATTCAACATTATTTGATAATGACCCATTATATATAAAGATAACAACTTTACAAAGTTATGGGTATATAAGTACGATAATGGATATAAATAATAGTAGTACTATTTGCACTGGTTATACAAAAGTTTTAAAAAGTGGTAATAATGTAACCTATAACCCATATATTAATTGTGGCGGTAATTATACTACTGAAGGTTATATTAGTAGATTAGATAATTAAGGTCAATTTGGCCTTTTTTATTTCAATAATAAAAAAAGAAAAGTGTTGACAATTACTATATTAAATGTTAATATATTGTTGCATTCAACTAAAGGGTTTGCTTTGTGCAAACTTTTAATTAGTGTTGAAAAAAAACACCTGGATGTGTGTAAAGAGAGGAGGACAAAAAATGCCTACAATTAATCAATTAGTAAGAAAAGGTAGAACTGATAAGGTTAGAAAAAGTAAAGCCCCAGTTTTAGGAGTTGGATATAACAGTAAAGAAAAGAAACAAACTGATCAAAACTCTCCACAAAAACGTGGTGTTTGTACTCGTGTTGGTACAATGGCTCCAAAAAAACCAAACTCAGCTTTAAGAAAATATGCTCGTGTTAGATTAAGTAATGGAATGGAAGTTACAGCTTACATCCCAGGAGAAGGACACAATCTACAAGAACATAGCGTTGTTTTAATTCGTGGAGGACGTGTTAAGGACTTAATCGGTGTTCGTTACCATATAATTCGTGGTACTATGGATACTGCTGGTATTGACAAACGTCGCCAAGGCCGTTCAAAATACGGTTCTAAGAGACCTAAAGCAGCTAAATAATAAATTAAAAATAGATATTAATTATAAACTGGAAGGAGGAATATTATGCGTAAAAGACGTGCAGTTAAAAGAGATGTTTTAGCAGATCCAATGTACAATTCTAAATTAGTAACTAAGTTAGTTAACACAGTTATGTTAGATGGTAAAAAAGGAACTGCTCAAAAAATTCTATATAGTGCTTTTGATATGATTAAAGAGAAAACTGGTGAAGAACCAGTAAATGTTTATGAAAAAGCTATGGAAAATATTAGACCAGCTCTAGAAGTTAAATCTCGTCGTGTTGGTGGTGCAAACTATCAAGTACCTATCGAAGTAAGACCTGATCGTAGTAATGCATTAGCATTACGTTGGTTAGTTCAATACTCTCGTTTAAGAGGTGGACACTCAATGGCTGAAAACTTAGCTAATGAAATTATTGATGCATCAAATGGTGTTGGTGCAGCAGTTAAAAAGCGTGAAGATACACATCGTATGGCAGAAGCTAATAAGGCGTTCGCTCATTACCGTTGGTAGTATCAGAGAAAGGAAACTATTATGGCTCGTGAATATACATTAGAAAAAACACGTAATATTGGTATCATGGCACATATCGATGCAGGTAAAACTACTTGTACTGAACGTGTTTTATACCATACACATAAAATCCATAAAATTGGGGAAACGCATGATGGTGCTTCTCAAATGGACTGGATGGCACAAGAGCAAGAACGTGGTATTACTATTACTTCAGCAGCTACAACAGCTTTCTGGAAAGGTTATAGATTCAATATAATCGATACTCCAGGGCACGTAGATTTTACTGTTGAGGTATCAAGATCACTTCGTGTATTAGATGGGGCAGTTGCTTTATTAGATGCACAAGCTGGTGTTGAACCACAAACTGAAACAGTTTGGCGTCAAGCTACTGAATTCAAAGTTCCTCGTATGATCTTCTGTAATAAGATGGATAAAATGGGAGCAAGCTTTGAATACAGTTTAAAGACAATAGATGATCGTTTAGGAGTAAATGCTAAAGCTATTCAATGGCCAATTGGTGCAGAAAGTGATTTCGATGGTGTAATTGATTTAGTAACCATGAAAGCTTACCATTTTGATGGAAAAGCAGAAGAAGAATATAAAGAAATCGAAGTTCCAGCAGAATTAAAAGATAAGGCAGAAATTAAGAGAAATGAATTAATTGAAGCAGTAGCTGAATATGATGATGAACTTATGAATAAATATTTAGATGGTGAAGAAGTTTCAGTTGAGCTTATTAAAAAAGCAATACGTAAAGGAACTCTTGCTGTTGAATTCTTCCCAGTACTTTGTGGTACTGCATTAGGAAACAAAGGTGTTAAATTACTATTAGATGCTGTAGTTGATTATTTACCTGCTCCAACAGATATTGAATCAATTAAAGGTACAGACTTAGATGGCAACGAAATATTAAGACATCCTAATGATTCTGAACCATTCTCAGCTTTAGCATTCAAAGTTATGACAGATCCATTTGTTGGTAAATTAACATTCTTCAGAGTTTACTCTGGACATTTATCAAGTGGTTCATATGTTTTAAATGCTACTAAAGATGAGAAGGAAAGAGTTGGACGTATCCTATTAATGCATGCTAATAACAGAAGTGAAATAACTGATGTTTATACTGGTGATATTGCTGCTGCTGTAGGCTTAAAGGATACTACTACAGGAGATACTCTATGTGAAGAAAAGAATGCTTGTATTCTTGAATCAATGGAATTCCCTGAACCAGTTATCGAACTTGCTGTTGAACCAAAATCAAAAGCAGATCAAGATAAAATGGGTATTGCCCTTCAAAAATTGGCAGAAGAAGATCCAACATTTAGAGCTAGTACAAACCATGAAACTGGCCAAACTATTATCGCTGGTATGGGTGAACTTCACCTTGACATCATCGTTGATAGAATGAAAAGAGAATTTGGTGTAGAAGCTAATATTGGTCAACCACAAGTTTCTTACCGTGAAACATTAACAGCAACAGATGAATGTGAAGGTAAGTATATTAAACAATCTGGTGGACGTGGACAATATGGACATGTTTGGGTTAAATTTGAACCAAATCCTGATAAAGGATATGAATTCGTTGATGCAGTTGTTGGTGGAGTTGTTCCACGTGAATATATTCCAGTAACTGATAAGGGATTACAAGAAGCAATGAAAACTGGTATTGTAGCTGGTTACCCTATGATTGATGTAAAAGCAACACTATTTGATGGATCATATCATGATGTTGACTCATCTGAAATGGCTTTCAAAATTGCTGCAAGTATGGCTTTAAAAGAAGCTAGAAATAAATGTAAACCAGTATTACTAGAACCAATGATGAAAGTTCAAGTAGTAGTTCCAGATGAATATCTTGGAAATGTTATGGGTGATATTACATCACGTCGTGGCCGTCCGCTTGGACAAGAATCTAGAGGAAATGCTTTAGCTATAGACGCTATGGTACCACTTTCAGAAATGTTCGGATATGCTACAAGTTTACGTTCAAATACACAAGGACGTGGAACTTTCACAATGGTATTTGACCATTATGAAGAAACACCAAGAAATATAACAGAAGCAATCATTAAGAAAAATGGTTCAAATAATAATTAATTATAAAAATACTTGAAAATTTTCATGTATTATTATAAAATATAATATGTAAGTAAAAAAAGAGGAGGAAATTTATATGGCAAAACAAAAGTTTGACCGTTCAAAACCACATGTTAACGTTGGTACAATCGGACACGTTGACCATGGTAAAACTACTTTAACAGCTGCTATATCAGCACATTTAGCTGGTAAATTTGGTAATGAAAAAGTAGATTTCGAAAATATCGATAAGGCTCCAGAAGAAAGAGAACGTGGTATTACTATTAATACTGCCCATATCGAATATAGTACTGATAAGAGACATTATGCACACGTTGACTGTCCAGGACATGCTGACTATGTTAAGAACATGATCACTGGTGCTGCTCAAATGGATGGAGCTATCTTAGTTATAGCTGCAACTGATGGTCCAATGGCTCAAACTCGTGAACACATTTTATTATCACGTCAAGTTGGTGTACCAAAAATGGTAGTATTCATGAACAAATGTGATATGGTTGACGATGAAGAATTATTAGACTTAGTTGAAATGGAAATTCGTGAATTATTAACTGAATATGGATACGATGGAGATAACACTCCAATAATTCGTGGATCTGCTCTTAAAGCTCTTGAAGGAGATGCTGCTTGGGTAGGTAAAATTGATGAATTAATGGATGCTGTTGATACATTTATCGAAACTCCAGTTCATGATTTAGATAAACCATTCTTAATGCCAATCGAAGATGTATTCACTATCACAGGTCGTGGAACAGTTGTTACAGGACGTGTTGAAAGAGGACAACTAAAACTTAATGATGAAGTTGAAATCGTTGGTATCAAAGATACAAGAAAATCAGTTGTTACAGGAATTGAAATGTTCCGTAAACAATTAGATTATGCTGAAGCTGGAGATAATGCCGGAGTATTACTTCGTGGTATTTCTCGTGAAGATGTTGAAAGAGGACAAGTACTTGCTAAACCAGGAACTGTTACTCCACATACAAAATTCAAAGCTCAAGTATATGTATTAAGTAAAGAAGAAGGTGGACGTCATACTCCATTCTTCAGTAACTATCGTCCACAATTCTATTTCAGAACTACAGACGTAACTGGTGTTATCGAGTTACCTGCTGGTGTTGAAATGGTAATGCCTGGAGACAGTGTTGAAATGATCGTTGAATTAATTGCTCCAATCGCTATCGAAAATGGAACTAAGTTCTCAATTCGTGAAGGTGGTAGAACAGTTGGTTCTGGTAATATTTCAGAAGTTGTTAAATAATTAACAAATAAAAATAAAAAAGGTACTATTTAGTACCTTTTTTTATTTGTCTATACATTGTGTATTTTAAGTTATTAATAACTAATTCTAAGTCACCGATATATTCTACAACACTACAGTTAAAATTAGTTTTAAATTGCACTAATCCATTATAATTTGGATTATCTATTCTAGGATCTGTTATTCCGCCAAAATTAAATCTCTTATAACCTAGCTTAGAGTATTTCTCAATTATTTTCCAAATGATTAAGTGTTTAGCACTAAAGCTTCTATATCTTTTATCAAAACCATCCATAAAAAGAAAAATCTCACTTCTATTTTTAGCAATCAGAACTGATGATAGTACTAGACCATTAGGGTAGTCTTTAAGAAGGTTAGTTGCCTCTATTAGCCTCTTCTTATATATTGCCACCTGTCTATCAGAGTCAATTTTTCTAGACAATAATTTATTTGAATTATTTTTATTGCTTATAACTAAGTCATTAACTTCAGTAACTATTTTCTCTTGTTCTTCATACAACTTCTTAACTAACTGTAAGTATATTTTTGTATCTATTTTCGCATAGTAGAACTCCATTTTCTCATGTTCATTGAAATATCTATAAGCATCTTCAAAATAACTTATATCTCTAGAGTATTTATCTTTTGTCTCTTCATATAATAAATTTAATTCATTTGAATTAGCTCTAAATATTCTAATTCCTTGCTTTTCCGCTGTTCTTATTTTCGTTTTATATTCTTTTTTAATATTCTTGAATAATACTTTATAGTCATTTGATATGTCAAGCATTGCTTCAAATCTAGGCTTATAGGCTTCAAACTGTGTATTATAACCAAAATGATAATATCCTGCCTCTTTCAAATTATTAAATGCTTCTTCATATTTAGGATTAGTACCTACAATAACTCCATTTGAATTTATAACATTTCTTACAATAATAGGTGATAACTTAACCGCAACAATATCTTTTTTGTTTAGGAATTTTTTTACTTCTTTAGTAAAATTAATAAGTAGTTGTTTATCATTGTAATCTATTAAAAAGCCTCTTGGTACATAAGCATAATTATATCCCTTTACTTTTTCAATTAAAAGTAAAGATGCTGATACAATTTTATCAACAACAAATGCACCAATAAATAAATAATTAAACCCTTGTTTTTTCATAACCGCTGCATATTCAACAGTTTGATAAACTGAACTGAATGGATATGTCCCAACAAAATTCCTATATTCTTCTTCACTTATTTCTCTTATTATCATCAATTATCTCTCCTTTATGAAAGTTAATGTATCTTTATATAATTATATCAAAAAAACAGGCGATAAAGTAATAAAATTAGCATTATTAAATATAATTATCTAGGTGATGAAAATGGACAAGGTTAAAATAGGGATTCCTCGAACTTTTTTTTATTATAACGAAGGTAAGTTTCTGAAATACTTTTTTGAAGAACTGAATTTTGAAGTAGTTATATCTCCTCCAACAACAACATTTATTAAAGATTTAGGAATTAAATATTCTAATGACGAAATGTGTACATCAATGAAATTGTTCTTGGGTCATGTGGCATATCTTCAAGATAAATGTGACTATATTTTAAATATAAGAATGGATAATACTGGTATTAAGGAACAAGGTTGTACTAATTATATAAGCACATATGATCTAATAAATAATATATTTGATAAACAAATAATTAATATTACTATAGATCATTATAATTATCGAACTTTATATAAGGAACTTTTAAAAATATTTAATAAGTTTAGTGTTGATAAAAAGCAAATCAAAACAGCCTACTTATTTTCTAAAATAAGAGTAAGCAAAGAAAACAAGAAAGACATTATTACAAATACTAATAAATTATATAATAAAAACAAGAAAGTTTTAGTTGTAGGACATAGTTATAATTTGTATGATGAATTTGTTGGTATACCAATTGTAAAAATGTTTGATAATACAGGAGTTGATATAATTTATTCAGATAAGTTTGATAGTGAAAAAACAAAAGAATTAAGTAAAATAGTTTCAAAAGATTTATACTGGAAATATAGTAAGGAAAGTGCAGGAGCAGTAGAATTATGCAAAGAAAATGTTGATGGAATTGTATTTATATCATCCTTTCCATGTGCACCTGATTCGATGGTTAATGAGTTAATAATAAGAAAAACTAAACTTCCATATCTTAATATTATAATTGACGATTTAAATTCTTTAGCAGGAATTGAAACACGAGTAGAAAGTTTTATTGATATAATTGGACAAAAATAAAATAGCATTTCCTCATATGGGAGACTACGCTGTTCCTGCTAAATATTTATTAGGTAATATACTTGATGCTGAAATTATTGATGTACCTAAGATTACAAATAAGACTGTTGAACTTGGAAATAGATATAGTCCAGATTTTATATGTAGTCCATTTAAGTATACATTAGGATCACTTATTGAAGGCCTTGATATGGGTGCTAATATCTTAGTACAGTATGGTGGAGGTTGTAGGTATGGCTACTACAGTGAATTACAAAAACAAATCCTTAAAGACTTAGGGTACAAGTTTACAATGATAAATCTTATTACTGCTGGTAAAGCAGATATAAGAAGATTTTATAAAGAACTTAGAAAAGTTAATCAATTTAAAGTTGTTAAATCTTTATTTATTGCTTTTAATACTATATTAATGGTTAAGTGCATGGATAAAATAGATGACTATATTAGAAGAAATGCCGGATTTGAAGTAGAAAAAGATAGTTTTATAAATTTAAAAAAGGTATTTTTGAATGATTTAGCGAGTACAAAAGGTATTTTACATACATTTAAAATACAAAAAGAATATCTAAAAAAATTTGAAGAAATAAAATTAAATAAGCCAGCTAATCCAATAAAAATAGGTATAATTGGTGAACTATATACCATAATGGAACCATATAGTAATTATAATATAGAAGATAAATTAATAGCTAGTGGTATTGAAATAACAAGATTTACTAATGTTGATTACCTATTATTTAAGAAAAAGTTATATATAAGAAAAATACTTAGAAAAAGTAAGTATATAAAAAATAAAATGGGCGCGGATGCATCTGATAACATATGTAGAACAGAAATTCTTTGTAAAGAGAATTATGATGGAATAATACATATCAAATCATCTTTTTGTACTCCTGAAATTGGCGCTATGCCTATCATAAATAAAATATGCGCCAAAAATAATGTTCCTGTTTTATTTATGAGTTTTGATACTATGACTAGTGAAGTAGGCGTAAATACTAGATTAGAAGCTTTTATTGATATGTTAGAAATGAGGCATAAAAATGATTGACGGATATATAGGAATAGATATAGGTTCAATATCTACTAAAGCAGTATTAATAGACAAAGAGAACAATATAATATGTTCTAAATATATATGGACAGAAGGAAATCCAATAAATGCTGTAAAAACTTTAATTGGTTATATAAAGCAGCAAATGCCTAATGACATTTTAGTAAAAGGTATTGGAACGACAGGCAGTGCAAGAAAATTAATTGGCTTAATGGTTAATGCTAATGTTATAAAAAATGAAATAACTGCGCATGCTATAGGTACATTAAGTAAATATCCTGATGCTAAAACAATTTTAGAGATTGGTGGTCAAGATTCAAAAATAATCTTATTAGAAAATGGTATTATAAAGGACTATGCTATGAATACATTATGCGCAGCTGGTACAGGAGCATTTTTATCTAGTCAAGCTAAACGATTAGGAATTGATGTTGAGGAATTCGGTTCATATGCTTTAAGATCTAAAACACCCGCAAAAATAGCAGCAAGGTGCACGGTATTTGCAGAATCAGATCTTATTCATAAAGCACAAGTTGGTTATAATAAAGAAGATATTATAGCGGGTTTATGTAAGAGTATAGTTTTAAATTATTTAAATAATATTGGAAAGGGAAAAAAAATAGAGCCACCGATTGTATTTCAAGGTGGTGTAAGTAAAAATATAGGTGTTAGAAAGTATTTTAAAGAAGTACTAAATGAAGATATTATTGTAGATAAAGATAGTCATTTGATGGGGGCTCTTGGTATAGCGATATTATCAAAAAAAGGATTGTGTAATAAAAATTACGACTTGAATATTAAAGATATTAGTTTTTCAACAAAAGGTAGAGAATGTAGTGGTTGTTCAAATAACTGCGAAATATTAAATATATATAAAGAAAATGAGTTAATAGATACATGGGGTAGTAAATGCGGAAAGTTTACCAAATAGGAGGAATTTAGTTTATGTGTGGATATAATATATATTGAAAGCGATTGACAAGAAAAAGAATATAGTGTATAACTAAATAGCAAAGGAAGTGGATTATGTCAAAAAACTTAGTAATAGTGGAATCTCCACATAAAACTGGTCCAATTGGTAATTATCTTGGTAAAGACTATAAGGTAGTAGCATCAGTAGGGCACATAAGAGATTTATCTACAAAAGGTAAATTTGGTTTTGGAGTGGATGTTGATAATAATTTTAAACCTGATTATGTAAATATAAAAGGGAAGAAAAAAGTAATAGATGAATTAAAAAAAGAAGTTAAAAAATCAGATTTTGTTTATCTAGCAACTGACCCTGACCGTGAAGGAGAAGCCATATCATGGCATTTATATGATACGCTTGGTTTGAAAGAAGAAAATTATGACCGTGTTGTGTTTAATGAAATAACAAAAGGCGCTGTAACAGATGCTTTTAAACACGCACGTAAGATAGATAAAAATTTAGTTAATAGTCAAGAAACCAGAAGAATTCTTGATAGAATTATAGGTTTTAGATTAAGTAAACTTATACAATCTAAAACATATGGGACTAGTGCAGGACGTGTTCAAAGTGTTGCCCTTAAACTAGTTGTAGACCGTGAACGTGAAATAGAAGCATTCATAACTGATGAATACTGGACTATAACTGCTAAATTTAATGATTTTGATGCTGAACTTTTTAACTATAACAATAAAGATATTGAGATTAAAGATGAAGTACAAGTAAACGATATATTAGGAAAATTATCTAATGTTTTTAAAATTGAAAATGTTGATAAAAAGGAAAAAAGCAAGAAGTCAAAACCTGTTTATACAACAAGTACTATGCAACAAGATGCTTCTAATAAGCTTAATTTTAATGCTAAAAAAACAATGAGTGTAGCTCAAAAGTTATATGAAGGTATTGATATATCAACTGAAACAGTAGGTTTAATTACGTATATGCGTACTGATTCTATACGTATTAGTGATGAATTCATAAAAAGTTCTTATGGCTTCATTAAAGCAAAATATGGTGAAGATTATGTTGGATATGTTAAACAAGGAAAGAAAAAAGAAAATGTTCAAGATGCGCATGAAGGTATTAGACCAACCGATATTAATAGAACACCAGAATCATTAAAAAATTATTTAACAGCTGATGAATATAAACTCTATAAAATGATTTACTATCGTGCTTTAGCTTCTTTAATGAAAGATGCTAAAACACTTAATACTACTGTTATTCTTGATAATAATAATTATCAGTTTAAAGCAACAGGTCAAATTGTAGTATTTGATGGTTATTTAAAAGTATATAGTGATTATGAAGATACAAAAGATACTATTCTACCACCATTAGAAACATATAAATCTAATGTATTAGCTTCAAATGAGATAGAAAAAGAACAGCATTTTACTAAGCCTCCTGCAAGATATACAGAGGCAAAACTAATAAAAGAGATGGAAGAACTTGGAATTGGTAGACCTAGTACTTACGCTCAAACTATGACGGTAATAAAAGACCGAGGATATGTTACTATCGTAGATAAGAAATTTGTTCCAACTCAAATTGGTATTGAAGTAACAGATAAATTACAAGAAAGTTTTAGTAAGTTAATAAATGTTGAATATACAGCCAATATGGAAAATGACTTAGATAAAATATCTGAAGGAAATGCTGTTTGGCATAAAGTACTTGAAAATTTCTATAATCAGTTTGAACCTTCAGTAAAAGAAGCATTTGATAAGCTTCCTAAAAAAGAAGCAGAAAAAGTTGGAGAAGATTGCCCACTATGTGGTCATCCACTTGTTAAAAGGAAGGGTAAGTATGGTGAATTTGTAGCATGTTCAAATTATCCTGAATGTAAATACATAAAACAAGATGAAAAACAGGTAGTTGAAATTTGCAAATGTCCAAATTGCGATGAAGGAATGATTATTGAAAAGAAAAGTAAAAGAGGAAAAGTCTTTTATGGATGCAATAACTATCCTAAATGCAAAACTGCTTACTGGGATATTCCTACAGGTGAAAAGTGTCCTAACTGTGGAAAAATGTTAACTAAGAAAAAAGATATATTAAAATGTAGTGAATGCGATTATCAAAAATAATCGTTTTTCTTTGGAAAAAAAGCTAAAAAATGGTATAATGATAAAGTATAGGAGGTAAGGTATGGAAATAAGTGAACTTATAAATATATATAATACATATCTATCTCAAAGTGATGAATTATGGAGGTCACTTTGAACCTGAAAAGCGATTAAAAAGAATAGAGGAATTGCAAGCCATAATGGCTGCACCTAATTTTTGGAATGATAAAAAAAACAGTGAAAAGACAATTAATGAACTTAATAATTTGCAAAAATCATTAGATGATTTAAATGAATTACGTACTAAAATTAGTAGTGATATTGAGTTGTTAGATGTCTTGAAAGATGAAAATGATGAGGAAATTAAAAATTTACTTATAAGTGACTCTAATGAAATTAATGAGGAATTAAAAAGACAAAAAGTAATTATTTACCTAAATAATCCTTATGATAAAGAGAATGCAATTGTTGAAATTCATCCTGGAGCAGGTGGTACAGAATCATGTGACTGGGCAAATATGTTGTTTCGTATGTATACTCGTTACTTTGATAAAAAAGGTTACAAGTATGAAATAATAGATGAACAACCTGGAGATGAAGCAGGTATTAAAAGCGTAGTTATCTTAGTTAAAGGTCTTTATGCTTATGGATATTTAAAATCTGAAAAGGGTGTTCATAGACTAGTTAGAATTTCACCATTTGATTCAAACTCTAGAAGGCATACTTCATTTGCGTCTATATCAATATCGCCTTTATTTGAAGATACAGATATAGATGTTGAAATTGAAGACAAAGATATAAGAATTGATGTATATCGTTCTACTGGAAGTGGTGGTCAAGGAGTTAATACTACTGATAGTGCAGTAAGAATAACTCATTTACCTACAAAAATAGTGGTTACATGTCAAAATGAGCGTAGTCAAATCCAAAATAAAGAAAAAGCTATGGAAGTTTTAAGAAATAAACTATATGAATTAGAACTAGAAAAGAAAAGTAGAGAAATGCAAGAGTTAAAAGGATCTGTAGATGATATTAACTTTGGCTCACAGATAAGAAGTTATGTAATGTGCCCATATTCAATGGTCAAAGATCACCGTACTAATGCTGAAACAAGTAATGTAACAAAGGTACTTGATGGAGACTTAGATATGTTTATAAATGAATACTTAGTGAGAGGAAGATAGTATGTTGTTTTTTAAGAAGAAAAATGAAGAAAATATTATTAAAATTATCTATAAAAAAGATCGACTAAAAAGAGGTTTTTCCTTTGTATTAGGTGTTTTAATTGTTGCTTTAGCTTTTAATATATTTATGTTGCCAAATAACATTGTTTATGGTGTAAGTGGTCTAGCTGTTATATGTAAAAACTTATTCGATTTAGATGTATCACTTGTAATTCTAGTTGGTTCTGTAATACTTCTTGTTATGAGTTTTATTCTTATGGGAAAAGAAAAAACATCTAAAACAGTAATAGGATCTCTTATGTACCCTTTATTTGTTAAAGCTACAGAGTGGGTTATACCATATGTGGATTTAGGCAATACAGAACCATTATTACTTGCTTTATTTGGAGCAGCAATAAGTGGATTTGGTATGGGACTTATATTCAAATCCGGGTATACAACAGGTGGTACAGATATATTAAATCAAATAGTATCAAAATACTTTAAAATGTCTATTGGTAATTCAATGTTCTTTACTGATGGAATTATAATATTAGGAAGTTTATTTGTATTTGGTCTAGAAAAATTCCTGTATTCAGTTGTATCAATAAGTGTAATAAGTTATATGGCAGATAAAGTTATACTTGGAATATCACAGTCTAAAACTTTTTATATTATAACGGTTCATGAGACAGCTGTTAAGAAATTTATTATGGATAATTTAAGTCATGGGATAACTGTAATAGATGCGCGTGGTGGTTATACAGGTAATTTTCAAAAAATGATTATGTGTACAATCCCTACTAAAGATTATTTTATACTAGAAGAGGGTTTACAAAGTATTGATCCAAATGTATTCTTCATGGTAACAGATGCATATGAAGTATCGGGCGGATCAATAAGATAAGTAGGAAAAGAGGTTGAATATATGGATCTAATAAGAATGAAAAATGTTAAGAAAACATATAAAACAGGTACTACTGCTTTATATGATTTAACTCTTAATATTGAAAAAGGGGAGTTTGTCTTTGTAATTGGACATACAGGTTGTGGAAAATCAACATTAGTAAAAATGTTATATCGTGAAGAAAAACCAGACAGTGGAAGTATCAATGTAGGTGGTATTGAAGTATCTAAACTAAGAAATGGAAAGGTTTATAAACTAAGAAGAAAAATAGGAGTGGTTTTTCAAGACTTTAAATTGTTACCTAAATTAACAGTATATGAGAATGTTGCTTTTGCTTTAGAAATATTTGGGGCAACTAAAGATGAAATATATGAAAAAGTTATTAAGGTTTTAGATTTAGTTGGTCTGAAGGGCAAAGCAAGAAACTATCCAGATGAACTATCAGGTGGTGAACAACAAAGAGTTGCCATAGCAAGGGCAATAGTTAATGGCCCAAAGCTTCTAATATGTGATGAACCTACTGGAAACTTAGATGAGAATACTAGTATGGAAATCATGCGTGTACTTGAAGAAGTAAATCGCATGGGCACTACAATAATAATGGTTACTCATTCAACAGAAATTGTCAATAAACTTAAGAAGCGTGTTATATTACTTGATACAGGAAGATTATTAAAAGATTATCCAGAAGGGACTTATGTGCATGAAAGTATTTAGAATTTTTGGACGAAATGTTAGAGACTCTATAAAAGGAGTAGTAAGAAACTTTTCTTTATCCCTTGCTTCGATTTCCTGTATTACTATAACTCTTATTGTTGTAGCTATTGCAATGTTATTAACATATAATGTAAATAATTTTGCGTCTAATGTTGAACAAGATGTAACTATTGTAGTTTTTATGAATGTTGATATAACTGCTGAGCAAACTGATGATGTTTTAGAAAAAATTAAACAACTGGATGGTATAGAAAGTTATACTTATCAGTCAAAGATGCAAATTGCTGAAGAAATGATGTCGGAATCAGATGTATTTCAAAATATAATGTCTGACTGGACAGAAGAAACAAGTCCATTACAACCAACTTATCAAGTAAAAGTTAAAAATATTGATGATATTGGTTCCATCGCTAAACGAATAGAAAATATTGATAACGTTGAAACTGTAAAATACGGCGAAGGAATGGTAGAACAGTTAGTTTCTGTTTTTGAAGTTGTTAGAGAAGTAAGTATAGGAATTGTAATTGCTCTTATTATAGTAACTGCATTCTTAATAACTAATACTATTAAAATTACTATCTTCTCAAGAAAAAATGAAATAGACATAATGCGACTAGTGGGGGCATCAAATATCAATATAAAAATTCCTTTTATATTAGAAGGTTTGGTACTTGGAATCTTAGGTTCAATAATACCTATTATTCTAACAACTTACGGTTATGATGCTCTATATAAAAACTTTGATGGCGAATTATTTTCATCATTTATTAAACTAGTTAATCCAACACCATTTATATATGAATTATCAGGATTATTAGTTGCTATAGGAATAGCAGTAGGTATGTTTGGTAGTTGGAGAGCTGTTAGAAAGCATTTAAAAATATAATGTCAAAAAGAGAAAAAATATTAATATTAATTGTTCTTTTAGTTGCGATAATACCAATTATTATTAATGAAATTAAGATAAGACCCAAATTAAATTTAATTAATGATGTTAAGAAGATATTAAAAAATATTGATACTTATAAAGATTCGGATGAAGAAATATCTAAAGAGTACTTAATTGATAACGGTTATACTATAGATGGTAAAAATTATAAGGTAAATGGACATGGTGTTATATTTATTGATAAAAATAGTTCTGTTTTTTTAAACCGCAATGGTATGTGTGCTATGAAATTACCTTATTCTGAAGAAGTTATGATTCAGTATGAAGAATGCCCTGTATATCGTATGTTTAATGGAATTAAAACTCCGATTGCTACAAAAGACTCAGGTTTATTTCAAAATAGTGATTCCTATATCTATAAAGGAACTGAATTAAATAATTATGTTATTTATAAAGATGATTTATGGAATATACTAAGTTTTAAAGATGGAAATGTGAAAATAATTAAAAGTAATTATGATAAATTTTCTTTTAATGGTGTTGAAGATTTATATTCAAAATTAAACGAGAAGTATTCAAAAATATTAGGTGATGAAATGATTTTAGAGAGTACTTGGAATATAGAGAGTATTGATACTAGTAATGATAACTTTGTAATTATTGATAAAGAAATCACATCAAAGATTGGAATATTAAGTGTTAGTGATTATTTAAATAGTCTAATAAGTAAATACGATATTAA
Organism: Bacillota bacterium; assembly: GCA_023460995.1. Lineage (GTDB taxonomy): Bacteria > Bacillota_I > Bacilli_A > RF39 > UBA660 > RGIG4266. The sequence continues at coordinate 352,179 of JAEWOE010000006.1, forward strand.
TAACAATATTATAAATATAAGTGAAGCATCTTATTTAAGTAAGGAAATGGCCTTAAGTACTAATAATGCATACTTAAAAGGTAATGCAAATGTTTATATAAATAGTGATAATAAAATAGAAAAAATATATCCAGTAATATTATTATCAAAAGATGCTATTTTTGACTCAGGAAGTGGGACTAAACAAGATCCATATAAACTAAGAGAAACAGAATAATCTGTTTCTTTTTTCATATATAAAAATATAAGTCATATAATTATATGGGTGATATTATGTATAAAAAAGGAGATCTTGTAACGAGAAGTTCCTATAATAACGATACTGTTTTTACCATCATAGAAATAGATGAGGATGAAGATGTCTATTATTTAAAAGGTGTTCATGTCAGGTTATATGCAGATGCTAACTACAATGATCTAGAGAGATACAAAGAACAAGAAAAGAATGATGAAGAAAAAGAAATAATATCACGTATCAAAAAAGAATTAAATTTAGAACGTGATGATTACTTTTATCTCCCAGGAAAAATTCTTCATATAGATGGTGATAGAGACTATATGGAAAAATGCCTAACTTATTATAAAAAAGTTGGGTTAATGGCAATAGGAAAAGTTGAAAAAGAAGATGTTGTTCCTGAAAAAATTTGTCAGTGGATAAACGAATATAAACCAAGTATTGTTGTGATCACTGGTCATGATGCTTACTATAAAAGAAAAGGAAAGCAAACTGATCTCGAAGCTTATAGAAATAGTAATAATTTTATAGAATCTATTAAAGCTGCTCGTAGTCTTGAAATGAGTCATGAAAAATTAATAATCATTGCAGGAGCATGTCAATCGAATTACGAAGAATTAATAAAGGCAGGTGCAAATTTTGCATCAAGTCCTAAAAGAATAAATATACATGCTTTAGATCCAGCCATTATTGCTAGTTTAATGGCATTAGCTGATTGCAATAGAGAGATAGATATAAAGAAAATTTTAGAGAGTACTACAAAGGGCTCAAATGGAATGGGCGGAATTAAAACAAAAGGTACTATGTATATAGGGTATCCTAGATAGGAGATAGATGAACATAGATATAATTAAAGGGGAATTAGAGAGCAATATAGGTAAAGAGGTATACATAAAATATAATTTAGGAAGAAATAAGATAGAAAAATATAATGCTGTTATAAAAGAACTATACAATTTTATATTTATAGTGGAAATAAAAGATACAAGTGAGCTCAAATCCTTTATGTATAGTGATATTATAACAAACACTATTAAAATATATTATAAGTAAATTAACAACAGGTGAATAAAACGAAAAAAAGATTGATTTTTGTATTTTTATGTTATACAATAATGTTGTAGTATAATCGAGAGGAGAGATAGACTTGAAAATAACATCAGTAAATGTTCGCAAAGTCGAAAAGGAAGATTCAAGAATGAAGGGAATAGCATCTGTCCTACTAGATGATAGTTTTGCTATTCACGATATTCGCATAATCGAAGGAGACAATGGCTTATTTATAGCAATGCCAAGTCGCAAAACAGCAACGGGTGGTTATCGTGATATAGTTCACCCAATTAATCCGGAAACAAGAAAAGAATTTGAAGATGCAATTTTAGAAGCTTATAAAAAAGAAGCATAAACTCGTTAACACGAGTTTTTTTCATATTATTGTATATATAGGCATATAATTTATTAGGTGATAATGTGGACAAGACTGATATAATATCAAATTATAATCATAATATAACAATAAATGAAAGAAAGAATATTGTTATATCAGGAGTAAAAAAGATAGACAGCTTCGATGACGAAGAGTTTCTTTTAGAGACATCAATGGGTTATTTAATAATAAAGGGTACTTCTTTAGAGATAATAAAATTAGATACTTATCAAGGTAATGTATCTATAAAAGGAAAAGTTAATAGTCTAAGTTACTTAGAAAACAATAAAAAAGAAAAAGAAGAAAGTATGTTTAATAAATTATTTAAATGATGACTTTGATAACGCAAATTAAATTAGCCCTTTTTTCTTTTTTCTTTGGAATTTTCTTTGGAACAATGATTGATATAAATAGTAAGTATATAAATAGTAAACGAAAAGTATATAAGATCATATTTACTATATTTTTCATGCTTTTTCATGTTTTATTATATTTTTGGATTTTACAAAAGATAAACAGTGGAATTTTACATTATTATAGTTTTATTTGCATTTTAATGGGTATTCTTATTCAGAACTTTGTTGTTAAAGCACTAAAAAAATGATATACTTAAATAATGATAGGAGGTAATAGTATGAATAAAAAAAGAGTTAGTAAAACTGTCAAGCGTAGATTGACATTACTAGGTCCAATCTTTATTGGAGTCTTTGTTATTTGTACTATTACTATTTTTACATACATATATAAGATTCAAACACTAAGAGATGAGAAAGATAAACTTAGTGAGCAGCTTGAAAAATTAAAATCAGATGAAAATGAACTTAGCAATGAGATTAGTAAATTAAAGGATCCAGAGTATATCGCAAAATATGCAAGAGAGAATTATTATTATACTAAAGATGGCGAATATGTAATTAAAATAGAAAAAAAAGAAGAAACGCAAACTGTTAATGAAGTTGAAAATAATAGAGTTTATTACATTTTAGCAGTAGTAATAGTTATACTGGTTACTCTTTTAGTATTTATAAGAACTAAGTTAAAAAAAAGGAACAATTAATTGTTCCTTTTATAATTTAATATCAGTCTTATTTTTGTTAATATCTTTACCATCAAAGTAATTTTTAACCTTAAACTTGCAAATTAATCCAATTATATTTGAAGGGAAAGATTTAACTAGTTTATTATAATCGGTAATAATATCGTTATAATATTTTCTTAAGGCTTCTATTTCAGCTTCTGTTTCATTAATACTAAGTTCAATTTTCATAAAACCTTCGCACTTTTTTAAATCTCTATATTCTTCTTTATACTTATTAAATTCATTAATTGCATCATATATTTTTCTATCTAAATCAAAATTAGTTAATTTTTGTGAACGCAAGTCAGATAAATCTTCTAAGACTTTCTTTTCATCCGTATTTGATTTAATAACACCTATAGACTTATTAAGTAAATCATATCGTTTCCTTAAAATGGAGTCTATATTTGCCTCTGCTTCATTAATTCTTATTATATAGTTTTGATATCTGTTGAATGTGTTTATATGCCAAATCATTATAATACATAAAATTACAATGATGAAAATAAATGTCATAATTATGTCCATATTTTATCACCATTGTAATTATATCAAATATTATTTATTTTATCAATTAGTAGGAGCAAATTCATTACTATAATTTATTTTTTCATCAAATTCTATGTAATCTACATATATCATTCTAATAAGTGTCCATTTTCCTGTAGTAGGATTACTAAGTATAATATGGTCTCTACCTGATTGTTCGATAATTCCAGAAAAAGCTTTACTTTTTTGTTCTGGTGCTGCATCAGCATATGATGTATATACAACTGCTTTTTTACCCTTATTTAGTCTTAGTATGTTTTCAATATATGACTGTTCAAATGGTACATCGTATGAGTAAGCTGAAGGCATACTTTGTTGATTTGGTGACATATTGTTACCAGAATATAATGGACTGCCTGGAAAAACAGCATTATTAAAGTTATTATTCATATAATCATCCTTTCTGTAAATTATATTAAAAAAGGTTGTTTTTATGCCTAGAAATATTATTGTTATGGTATAATTTTAAAGGAGGTAATAATATGCAAATAACAGTAGGTGTATCAAATAGACATGTTCATTTGACGGAAGAAATATATATAAAATTATTTGGCGATGCTCCTTTCGAGAGTATAAAGGAGTTAACTCAACCAGGGCAATATTCTAGTAATCAAAAAGTCATAATAAAAACAGCTAAGAGTACTATTGATAATGTAAGAATTCTTGGTCCACTTAGAAATTATAATCAAATTGAAATCTCTAAGACAGATGCTTTTAAATTAGGAGTTAATCCTCCGATTAGAAATTCTGGTGATTTATCAGGTAGTGAAAAAATAACATTAGTAGGCCCAATGGGGGAAGTTGAACTTGATGAAGGTTGCATAATAGCAACTCGTCATATTCACATTACACCAGACCAAATGAATGAGTTTGGTTTTATTGGTCTTACTACAGTTAAGGTTAAACTTAATGGTGAAAAAGGTGGCATTATTGATAATGTTTACTTAAAAGTAGCAGAGGATAGTTTTTTTGAACTTCATATTGATACAGATGATGGTAACAGTCATTTAGTAAATCAAGGAGATCTTGGTACTATAATCTTAAATGATGAAAATTAGTATTTGTGATAAATGTAAAGGAACAAACTCTGTAAGTCTATTAAAAAAAATAAAAGAATTATTTCCTGATTCAGAATATGAAATAGGTTGTAATAACATGTGTGGTATCGGTAGAACAAAGGTAGTAATTATTATAAATAGTAAACCTATAATTGCTGATACTGAAGAAGAACTTATAGATAAGATAAAAAAGAGAGTAAAATTTTGAAGTGAACATTTTAAAGTTCAATTCAATTAGTTGCTCTCTTTTTTTATCTATAAATGTATATATAAAGTATCATTCTTGTTTAATGGTAGGAATTAAATCATCAAGTTCTGTTTCTGTAATACTAGGTTCCGTTCCTTTTATGTAATATAGCATTGTTGATTTTTGATCAGAAGAGGTTACCAATTCACCAGTTATAGGATTAACGAGTGAACCTACTACATTACTAGGCATATCATACCAAGTAGCTTCTTTGTCACTAAAGTATGATTCAATTGTATCTGCCCATATATTTTTTATATCACTACTAACATTTGTAGGAATTTTACTATTATCATCATATCCAGTCCATATTCCCATAACAATATTACTATTATATCCAAATACTAAGGCATCAGAATCTGTTGAACCTGTTTTCATGGAATATTTATTAGTTAATTTTGTTGCGACATTTAAACATGTAGGATAATTATAGTCTACAAAATTGGATGAATAACAATTAGAAAGAAGTTCATTTACTATATAAACTATACTTTTACTTAAGATTGCTTCTTTCGTATCTTTATATTCATAAAGTATATTACCACTTGCATCTTCAACTTTTTCAATTAAGTGTGGAGTTACTTTATAACCATAACTTGCTAGTGATGAATATGCAGTAATCATTTCCATTAAGTTTGTATTAGATGTTCCTAAAGCTAGTGAAGGAATTTCTTGTAAATCACTTGTTATTCCAACGCGTTTTAGCATATTTACTAGAGTTTCTTCTCCTAAAAAAAGATGCGTTTTAACTGCAAATACGTTGTCAGAATAGGCAAGAGCTGCAGCTAGTGTTATTTCTTTATTAGGATATATGTCACCAAAATTACTTGGGCTATATGTTTTATCATTAGAAAAGACAAACGTTGTTTTAGAACTGTTGAAAGTTGTCGAAGCAGTAAATCCATTTTCAATAGCTGCATAGTATAGAAATGGTTTGAAGGTTGATCCTACCTGTCTTTTTGATGAAATGGCTCTATTATACTCACTTTTTGAATAATCTGTTCCACCTATTAAGGCTAGTACTTTTCCATTATTTGGATCTGCAATTATGCTTGCAATTTGAAGTTTATCATCAGTGATGTACTGATTAACATATTTTTCCAATTCCAATTGTAATTTCAGATCTAAATTTGTGTATATTTTTAACCCACCAGTATCTATTAATGAATCAGGTATAGTATCAATTTTTTTTAGTTCAGCCATAACAGCATCTTGATAATACATTAGTGTGCTAGAATCATTAGATTTTAGTTTTCCAATATAAGTTAATTCTTCCTCATAAGCAGCATCTTTTTCTTCTTCTGTTATATATTTGTTTTTAACCATTGAATTTAGAATAATAAGTTGTCTGTTTTTAGCATTATCAATATTTGTTATTGGGGAATAATAACTAGGGGATTTTGGAATACCTGCTATTATTGAGGCCTGAGCTAATGAAAGTTCACTGGCACTAATCCCAAAATAATAATAACTTGCATTTTCTATTCCATATATTCCACCATAATTTATTGTGTTTAAATATCCCTCCAAAATTTCATCTTTACTATAATGTGTTTCTAAGTTAATAGTAAGCCACGCTTCTTCAAATTTTCTTTCCCAAGTTTTTCCAAAATCTAAAAACAAGTTTTTAGCATACTGTTGTGAAATTGTAGATGCTCCTTGTTTGTTTTTCCCACTTTTAATGTTAATATACAAAGATTTTACAATTCTTAAATAGTCGAATCCAATATGTTTATAAAAGTTTTTATCCTCAATTGAAATAGTGGCATTTACTAAATTCTCAGATATATCATCTAAACTTACCCAATTATTATTATATCCGGAAAATACTTCTCCACTACTATCATACATTGAATAACTATTAGCAGATTGTATATTTAGTTTATTAGACATCTTAGCATATACATATATTCCAATATAGACAATAACTAAAAATAGACTTAGTATAATTCCCCATTTTATAATTTTTTTTACTATTTTCATATTATCACCTTACCTTTATTTAGTATTGCTTAAAAATATGAAAATATAAGTGCAATTTAATAAAAGATATGCTATAATTACATGCAAGAGAAACAGAGATATTTAAAGTAGAAATATGGTGATAACATGGCGAAAATTAATCTTAGAACAAGCCTATATAACAAAACAGATAATAAGTATTTTAATAATGAAGTAGTAGCTATTTTAGATGATAAAAAGACCATAAAATACTTGGATAGAAATGTTACTGTGTCTATTGAAAAAAAAGAAAATGGTATTGATATTATTCGGCGATCAGACGATTATGAAATCCATTTGCCACTAGAAAATGGCAAAAAAACAAAAGGATTTTATAATGTAAAACAATTAGGTATCTTAGATATGGAAGTTGAAACAACTAGTATTACTATTGGAGATAATTCTCTAAATATTGAATATACAATGATATTAGATAAACAATCTATTTCTGAATTTAAGTTTTATTTGGAATATATGTAATTAGGAGAGATAACATGATAATAGAAAAATTAGAAAATATAATAAAGGAATCATTTATAAAATCAGGATATGATGTAGAAAATGTTAGAGTAATAAAATCAAATCGTCCTGACTTATGTGATTACCAATGTGATGATATATTTAAATTAACGAAAATCTATCACCAAAGTCCTATTGAAATTGGAGAAAAAATAACTAAAGAAATAAATGACAATCTAAATTTTAATGAATATTTTGAAAAAGTTGATTTTGTCAAACCAGGATTTATCAATATTACAGTAAGTAATAGTTTTATCAATAAATATTTAATGCAAATGACAAATGATATAAAGTCAATCTTGTGTCTTCCAGAAAAAAAAGAGACATTTGTAATAGATTTTGGTGGAGCTAATGTTGCTAAACCACTACATGTTGGCCATATGAGAACTATTTTAGTTGGTGAAAGTGTATCAAGAATAATAAGATTTTTTGGACACAAAACTATTGGTGATGTTCATTTAGGAGATTATGGATTACAAATAGGTCAAGTTATTTATGGAATACTTAGAGATGGAAAGAGTACTGATGATATTAATATAAAGTATCTTGATAAAATATACCCAGAAATGAGTGGTATTTGTAAAGAAGATGAAGATATTAAAGCAAAATGTGCTGAAATAACAAAAGAACTTCAAGATGGAAATTTAGAATATACTAAATTGTGGAAAAAAATACTTGAAGTGTCTGTTCAAGATATTAAAAAAAATTATGACTATCTAGGGGCTAATTTTGACCTTTGGTTAGGTGAAAGCGATTCTTACAAATATTTAGAGCAATTAGAAAAATTATTTACTGATGAGAATATTCTAAGTGAAAGTGAAGGAGCAGTTATCGTTAATGTTTCTAAAACTGAAGACAAAAAGGAAATTCCACCACTTTTATTTAAAAAGAGTAATGGTGCTTACTTATATGCTTCTACTGATTTAGCTACTATACTTCAAAGAAAAAAAGATTTTAATCCTGAACATATTTTATATGTAGTAGATAATAGGCAAGCTCTTCATTTTGAGCAAGTATTTAGAGCGAGTGACTTAGGAAAACTTATGCCATACAGTTGTTTAGAACATTTGGGTTATGGAACAGTTAATGGTTCAGATGGTAAACCTTACAAAACAAGAAATGGCGATAATCCAAAGCTAGAAGGTTTGTTTGAGACAGCAAGAGAAATATTTATTAGTAAAAAAGAAAGTAATAAGGATATGTCAAGGGAAGATGTAGACAAAATAGTTAACTCTATTTTAAAATTTGCAGATCTACAAAACTCTCGTGATAAAGATTACATTTTTGATTTAAATAAGTTTTCAGATGTTTCTGGCAAGACTGGACCATACATCTTATATACTTATTTAAGAATTAATAAGATATTAAAGGAAGAAAATTTAGATAATAATTTAACAAATAGCATATATAATAAATATGATCGTGATTTAAGAATAGAGTTACTTAACTATGTAAATGCAGTAGAAATGGCTTTTAATGAAAGAAAACCTAATTATATTGCTGAATATGTTTATAATTTATGTGTAGCAAGTAATATATTCTATCAAAACAATCATATTGCTAATATGGATGATCAAATAAATAAGAATGATTGGTTATATATTTTAACTATATCAAATAAAATAATTAAAGAAATGCTATATTTATTAGGTATTGAAATTCCATCAGTTATGTAGTGGTATTTATTTAACAATAATGCATATTATATAACTGTCAAAAAAAAGTATTGACACACATGAAAAATGTGGTAGAATTAAATCTGGCGTATATATTGTAGGAGGATTTTATGAAAATAGAAGATATGACAAAAGCAGAATTAGAATTACTATCTAATTGTGATTTAACAGCCTTGTTATTAAAAGAAAATAAGCAGCCAATGAATACACCAAGTATATTCAAAAAAATATGCTCATTGTTAGGTTATACTGATGAAGAGTATACAAATAAAATTGGCGAGTTTTATACTTCATTAACTACAGATAAAAGATTTATTCTATTAGATACAGTTGAATGGGATCTAAGAGATAATCACGCTGTAAAAATTAGTGTTGACGATGATGAAGAAGAAGAAATCGAAATAGATGAATATGATGAAGAGGATGAAGAAAATCTTGAAGTAGAAGAAGATGCAGAAGATATTGAAGAACCTCTAGAAGATGAAGATTTAGATATTGACGATGATGAAGATATTGATGATTTAGCAATTGTTGACGAAGAAGAAATAGACTTATAAAAAAACTAGAAATAAAATTGAACATTTAGTTCAGTTATTTCTAGTTTTTTATTAGTTTATTGGACTATAGAAATTGATTTCTCCAGTTTTTCCATTATACATAGGTATATATACAAAACTTACTCCGTACTTATTAATTATTCTTATATACATTCTTGGGATAGTTTCAGGCGGAAAGGCTTTTACAATTATTTTTCCTTTGCTTTCATCATCTTCGTATATAATATTTTCGGGTATAACATTACCATCTTCATCTAATTTAGCTTCATATATGGATATCTGTTTTACTTTTTCATTAAGATTTATAATAATTGATTGGTCAGTTTCTTCATATTTTACGATTGTTCCATCATTTTCTGTATAGTCATTATCATACTTTATATTAAAATTATCAGTTGTATACTTATTAAAAATATCTTCAAGAATAGATTCTATTTCTTTATCGTTTCCACATAAGAAACTGCCGCTGTTATTATTACTTTTCTTATAACATATATTATTTTCTATAAAAACGAATTCATATTTATCATTTTCTGTTTCAATGATAAGAGGACTAGTATCATCTTTTAATACATCAATAGCAGAATTACTATTGAAATCAATACTATTTATCTTATCTATAATATCATTCATATCATCATCAAGTAAAACAATATTTTTATAGTTAATAGTTGTGACATTTTCTAATAGTTCAGTATCTTTTGTACAACCAGTAACAAGTAAAATAAAAACAAATATTAAATATACACAATATTTTTTCATAACGTCACCTGTATTAAGTATAGCACACTTTAATTAGCCTATACAAAAAATATAGTTATTCATACTATAAAATGAGGAGGAAATAGTATGAATAACTATAGAGACTATTATAATTACAACAATAATAATTATAATCAGCCAAATTATGATCAAAGTAATGAAAAAATAACAAATTTATATGATGCATATCAAGGGTTCATTAGGGGTAATTTATTTCCAGATTTATACAACTCTTATAGAGTTAGTAATCCAATAGAAATTAAACCAAGTAATGAGCAGGCGGAAATATTAACTAATATTGACGCGCTAGAATTTGCAATGCAAGATTTGAATTTGTACTTGGACATGAATCCAAATGACAGTAAAATGATTGAATTATATAATTATTATTTAAAACAAAATAAAGAATTTTTAAATATCTATCAAAATAAATATGGCCCAATATTATTAGATAGTGAAGCTATAAAAGGCGGAAGATGGGATTGGATAAACTCACCATGGCCTTGGGAGGGAAATAAGTAATGTGGAAGTATGAAAAAAAATTAGCTTATCCTGTTAATATAAGAAAAAAGGATTTGAAAATGGCTAAATTTTTGCTAGCACAATATGGTGGACCTGACTCAGAACTTAGTGCAGCCCTTCAATATTTAAATCAAAGATACACTATGCCGGATGATAAGGGAAAAGCATTACTAACTGATATAGCTACAGAAGAATTTGGTCATGTTGAAATGATTGCCACAATGATAATTCAACTTACAAGGGATGCAACTGTTGATGAAATGAAAAAATATGGTTTGGGCGGTATATATACAATGCATGATAATGCAATATTTCCAGCAAGCCCAACAGGTGAACCATACACAACTGCTTATATATCAACAACAGGTGATTATATAGCTGACTTAGAAAGTAATATGGCTTCTGAGCAAAGAGCAAGAGCAACATACGAGCATTTAATTGATTTAACTGATGATGTGGATGTAATAGCACCGCTTCTATTTTTAAGACAAAGAGAAGTAGTACATTATCAAAGATTTAAAGAATTAAGAAATTATTATTTAGAAAAAAAGATTTAGTAAATAATTCTTTTTTTTTTTTTTAAATAGTGTATAATGAAATTATAATTAACTTACAAAAATAGACAACAATCGACAAATTACTAAATAATTTTAATTTAAATTAAAGAGGTATGAAGATGAAATTAAAAAATTTAAAGAAACATGCAAAAGTATTAAACTTTGTCTTATTAGCAATTGTTTCCTTTTCATTTTGTTTAGCTAGTGTATACGCTGATGAGTATAATGGAACTGGTACACATTCTATTGGGTGTAAAGGCCAAAAGAATTGTGAGTGTAATCAAAGTAATACACAGTTATGTATATGGGATATAAGTAATCACGTTATTTTAAAAGTATCTTTATATTATTTTCCAAGTAAAACTGGATTAAGTGGTGGAGAAGAAATAGGAAATCTATTATACGCAAATGGGAATATTGATTATTATAAAAGCAAAGGTTTCTTTTCAGGAAAAACAATATATCCGCTACCGACTGATGTTTTTCCAACTAGTACAAGAGGCGGTATTTCTGGACCAGCTGAAGCGTTTTTTTATAATGATAAAGATAACTTTCGTAAAGTTTTTACTAGAATAACTGATGTTTCATTAGCAGAGGATAAAAGGGACGATGATGATGATCAATTACAAGAATATATGTTAAAGTATTGTTCAACACGTGGCTATGGAAATACTTTAAAAGAGTGCCATCAGACAATAGGTGGAAGTAAAGGATTTAGAATTGTTATTCAACCTATTATAACTGGTATATATGGTTCTGATGATAAGATTAGATTGGGTACAGTAAAAGAAATATTTAAAAATTATAATATATGGAATTCTGATAGTACAAAACTTGCGGCATCTACCGCAATGTATTTGGATAGATTAGATTTAGGGTTTTCAACAGGTGTATCAAGTCCTCTTCAAAGTAGTTCAGAGATTTCAAAAACAAGTTCAGCATATGGATTAAATATGTTTACTTGGCCAGTGAAAATTGAAGATAAAGCATGTAATCCTGCAGTAGATGGCGTTAAAGTATGCTGTGATAAACACTCAGTTAAGTATGAAACTGACGCAAATAATCACGATATAACTAAAATAACTAAGCCAATGACACAAGCACAATTAAACAGTGCAGAATGTAATAATGTTTGTGACCCAAAAGTTGACGGAGTTAGAAAATGCTGTAAAAAAAATAACATAAAGGATGCAACAGATGCAGCCAATCATGATAAAACTAAAGTAACTTCTCCAATGACTCAAAAACAATTAAATGAAGCTGGTTGTAATGATACTTGTGATCCAGCAGTGGATGGTGTTAAAGTATGTTGTTCTGCTTATTCAATAAAATATGCATCAGATCCAGCAAATTACGACTTAACTAAAATAGCTACTCCAATGACTCAGTCTCAATTAGATGCTGCAGGTTGTAATCCAGATATTGCATGTTCAACCACTTATAAAATGACAACAAGTGTACCATCAACTTGTCAAAACAGCATTTCTGGACTAGTTTCAGATAGTGCTAGTTGGGAATGCGTATTTAAAAGCACACTTCCAGCAAATGATTCTACTGTAAAAAACAATTATGCATTTACGAGTTTTTCAAATAGATATTGTTCAGTTTATTGTAAAGAACAAATCGAATATACTTTGCCTGGAAATGGCGCATATGCTGATGCAGGAACTTATTTTGTAGTTACAATGCACTCAGGATATCAAAAAATAGGACCTATAACATATAAAGGTACAAGTACTTGTCGTGTTACGGACGAAAGAAATAGTGAAAACGGTATTATTGATGTAGCACAGTTTGTTGCAGATTTTAACTCAGCTAATTACTCAGTATTAGCAGCCTACGATAGATGGCAATATGCAGAACTTCAAAATGAAGTAATTAATGATGGAACAAGTCATTATTGGGGTTCAACATGTTCTGATTCGTGGTGCGTTGATTGGGACACAAGAGAAATATGTACAACGGTAAAAAAAGTAAAATCTTGTTATAATTATACGTATTGTTCTGATTACGATCATTGTTCTGAATATAGATCAGGTTCGTATTGGACGTATAATAATAAATATTATTATGGTTCGACTTTCTCATCTTCTACAGGAATTTCTAATGGTGGCTGTGGCTGTAATTCTAGATGCGGTTCATCATGTACACCAAAGGTAAGCCTAAAAGATACAGCATCTTTAAGAAGTGCTTATATATCAGCAGTTAACTATAGAACAAGTTTATTAGAAGAATTGAAGAAATGTAATAATTTTTATAAAACATATAGAGAATTTAAACCAACTCTTACATTTGCTTATGATGATGTTTTGTATAAAAAGACTTATACATTAAAAGCAACTGGATCTGCTAGCTCATATACTGATTATTTAGCATCTGGTAGTAGTAAAGGATCTAAAAACTCATCAGTAATGTCTTATGGCAATTCGGTAAGTAGTGATGCAAGTTATGAAAGTTCTTCTTATAATACAAATTCAACTTCAGTACGTGGATACGCAAATTTAATTAATTACTATGATTGCGGTTATAGTGTTACGAAAACTGGTTGTACAGCTATTAATCAGTATGTTTATCCAACTAATGCTTGGTATGAGCAGGTAACTACAAGAACTTATACTTATACATTGCCTGATGGTATAAATAATTATGTTGACAAGCCAAGTGGATTCTCTTCTTCTACGCCAACATCAAATTATGATTATATACCATTTAGTAATTTACCGATTCATTTTTCTACAAAACCAGGTAATTATAATTATACGATAACAACAACATCATATGGACCGGGAAATAAATTCAATTCATATATTATTGGCAACACCAATTTTAATGGTAGATCTTATCATGCAAATAGTGCTTATAATTGTACATATAGAATAGATTGCAACAAAACTATAATATGTGGTGCAAATAGTTGTGACAATAGTTGTGACCGTGGTGATAATGATAATACAGGAACAGATTTAATATTTAGACCGATTTCTTTATATTATCCGTTCCCAGGACAAAGTGCTACAACTACAAATCAAAGAAATGCAGGTTACAACTGGTCTGTAGCAAGTGGAAGTGACGCTATTAACAAGTTTATTTATAATAATAGAGGAGTTTCTTATTATGACTTATATAAATTACAACCTATGTATGAAATAACATTAACTCCAGCATTAATGAGAAAAATCAAAGCTTACAATGATACTCAAAATAGTACTAGAGCTTGGTACTATAGAGGAACAGCAAAAGAAATGTATACAACTGTTGGTTATTCTGATTTCTCATTAGCATGCAAAAACAATTCGGATGGAAGCAAATCTTCAAACTGTACTAGTTCAATAATTAGAAGCTGGGGTGTTAGAGGATGTGCTATTTCTGGAAGTGGTTATTATAGATGTGGTAATACAGTTGCTTGGTAATTAAAATAGTAAAAAAGATTTATTATAAGTGTCAATGATAACACGCTTTATAATTTAAATCTTTTTTTTTTGATAGAAATAATGTATAATGTAAATATTAAAAGTATAGAAAGAATCTAAAAAGAACATTTAAATCTTCTTTAGATTGAAAGGGTAGAAAAATGATGATACAAGAATTTAAAAAATACATAAAAATATTGAAGCTTATATCATTAGCAGTAGTCGCTATATCTTTTTGCGTGACTAATGTACATGCAGATGACTGGAATGGTTCAGGTGTTACTTATCAAAGTTCTGGTGGCACTTGTAACCAATCATCATCACAATTATGTTTATGGGATAATAGAAATCACGTTTTATTAAAAGTTTCTTTATATTATTTTCCAGGAAAGACAGGTTTAAGTGGTGGTATTGAATTAGGGTATGAAATTTATGGGCGTGGCGGAAATTATGCAAGCTATGCAGGATATTTTTCAGGTAAAACCCTAAGAACTTTATCTAGTGCTTTTGGAGCAAACAATATGAATGATGGTATTTCTGGACCAGCTAAATCTTATTTTTATAATACAACTTCAAATTTTTATACTTTATTTCAATATATTACTGGTGTTTCAGGTGTTAACACTCAGTCAGAGTTGCAAAATTGGATGTTAAACTATTGTAAAAGCCATGGTTATGGTAATACGCTTTCTGATTGTCATCAAACAATTGGCGGTAATAAGGGTTTTAGAATTGTTATTCAGCCGATTATAACAGGTATTTACGGTAGTTCTGACAGCGTTAGAGTGGCAACAGTAAAAACAATGTTTAAAAACTACGATATATGGAATTCAAATTCAACGGTTAAAGCTGCTTCAGCATACATGTATTTAAATGAAAGAGATCTTGGATTTTCTGTAGGTTCATCAGCGGGTTCAACAGATAGATCTACAGTATCAAGTGATACTTCGGGATATGGGCTAAACATGTTTACATGGCCTGGTGTAGATTCGCCATGTAATCCTTCAGTTCAGGGTGTTAAAACATGCTGTAGTCTTTATGGTATAAAAAATGCAACAGACGCAGCTAATCATGATACTTCAAAAGTAACTAGTCCAATGAGCCAAGCTGCTTTAAATAGTGCTGGTTGTAACGGAAGTACAGGTGATGACGATGACGATGATACATGCACGAACACATATAAGATTACGAAAACTGTGCCATCAACATGTGCAAATGGAGTTTCTGGATTGGTTTCAGATAGTGCAAGTTGGAAATGTATTTTTACCAGTACTCTAGCTAATAGGGATACTACTGTAAAAAATAATTACATATTTTCAAATTTCTCTAATAAATATTGTTCAGTATATTGTCAAGAAAAAATTGAGTATCAATTTCCTGGAACAGGAGCATATGCTGATGCAGGTAGATATTTTGTAATATCTAGCTATTCTGGTTTACAAAATATAGGACCAATTAGATATACAGGAACAAGCACTTGTCGTGTTACTAATGCTCGAAATAGTGACAATGGCACTATTAATGTTTCACAGTTTGTTACGGATTTTAATAATGCAAACTATGCAGTGCTAGTTGCTTACGATAGATGGCAATATGCAGAACTTCAAAATGAAGTAATAAGTGATGGTAGAAGTCATAATTGGAGTTCTACATGCACCGATAGTTGGTGTGTCGATTGGGATACGAGAGAAAAATGTACAGGAACAGGCAAAAATAAGACCTGTACTACGGAAACGTATTGTTCAGAACACGATAGTTGCTCAGAATATAGATCAGGCACATATTGGACATATAATAATAAATACTTCTCTGGAACAACTTTCTCATCTTCTACAGGAATTTCTAATGGAAGTTGTGGATGTAATTCAAGATGTGGTTCTTCATGTACTCCAAAAGCAAGTTTGAAGGATACAGCGTCTCTAAAATCAGCTTATCAGGCAGCAGTAAATTATAGAACGAGTTTACTAGAAGAACTGAAAAAGTGTAATAATTTCTATAAAACTTATAATGAGTTTAAACCAAATATTACATTTGCTTATGAAGATATTTTATATAAAAATACATATACTTTAAAAGCA
The DNA here is from genome assembly GCA_023460995.1 of Bacillota bacterium. GTDB lineage: Bacteria > Bacillota_I > Bacilli_A > RF39 > UBA660 > RGIG4266. The sequence continues at coordinate 368,854 of JAEWOE010000006.1, forward strand.
ACTGGCACAGCTTCATCTTCAACTGAGTATTTTAAGTCAGGAACAAGTGGTGGATCTAAAAACTCTTCAGTTCTGTCTTATAGTAATTCTGTAAATAGTGATGCAACTAATGAAGGGGCAACTTATCGTACAAATTCCACATCTGTTCGTGGATATTCAAGTACAATTAATTATCATGATTGTGGTTATAGTGTCACTAAACGTGGATGCTCAACAATTAATCAGTATATATATCCAACAAATACTTGGTTTGAACAGGTGACAAAAAGAACTTATAATTATACATTACCTGATGGAATAAATAATTATGTTGATAAGCCTAGCGGTTTTTCATCATCTACGCCAACAGCAAGTTATGATTATATTCCATTTAGTAATTTACCTATACATTTTTCAACGAAGCCAGGAGATTATAAATACACTATAACAACAACAACATATGGACCAGGAAATAAATTTAATTCATATATTATTGGTAATACTAGTTTTAATAGAGTATCTTATCACGCTGATAATAAATATAATTGTACTTATAAGATTGATTCTAAAAAAACAATTATATGTGTTGCAAATAGTACTGATCCTAGTTGTGATACTGGTGATGACGATGGCTCAGGAACGGATTTAATATATAGACAAATTTCTTTATATTATCCATTCCCAGGACAAAATGCCACTACTTCTAATTTAAGAACACCAGGGAAAAACTGGGCTTCTGCAAGTGGTAGTGATGCAATAAGTAAATTTATATATAATAATAGAGGAGTATCTTATTATGAACTATATAAGTTACAGCCAATGTATGAAGTAACATTGACTCCAGCGTTAATGAGAAAAATCAAGAACTATAATCAGGCACAAAACAATACAAAACAATGGTACTATAAAGGTACTGCTAAGCAAATTTATACATCAGTTGGTTATTCAGATTTTACACTAGATTGTAAAACAAGTTCAGATGGAAGTAAATCTTCAAAATGTACCAGTTCAGTAATAAGAAGTTGGGGTGTTAGAGGATGTGCAATTTCAGGAAGTGGTTATTCTAGATGTGGAAATACTATTGCTTGGTAATTAATAATGAAAAAAGATTTAGATAATAAATCTTTTTTTTTAGTTTAAAATAATGTATAATAAATATATAATAAGGGGAGATATAATGATACTAAGAAAACCGTATGCCATATTAATTAAAAATTTTAAATTAATTCATACAATTATTACTATTTGTATGGTTTATTTAGTGTATAAAACTTACCTTATATACGACTATATTAGGGCCTTTATGAAGACAGATATGTTAGCAACTGAAAAGGATATAACTGGTGAGTTATTTAATTTACAAATGTTTTTGTTACCTGCCATAATAATAACTCTTTTATTAATTTTATTAGTTGTAATGACCAGAAAGAAAAAACCCAAGTTATTTTATTTACTTAATATAATATTTTACGGAATTACAATAGGTATATACAGTTATTTATATAGTGGATTAAATTATATTGAGACAAATATTATGGAACTTAGAGAAATTAAACTCTTCCATGATATTGCTATGATTTTATTAGGGGTCCAAATTGTTTCGATGATTCTTTCTTTCATAAGAGCAGCTGGTTTCGATATTAAGAAATTTGATTTTGGAAAAGACTTGATGGAACTTGATGTTCAAGATGAAGATAACGAAGAATTTGAAGTAAATGTAAATGTTGAGACAAATGTAATAAAAAGAATAATAAATAGGAATAAGCGATTTATAAAATATGTATATATTGAGAATAAATTTTTTATAGATATAATAATATTATTTGCTTTAGCAGCCGGTTCTTTTTTTACATATATAAATGTAAATGTTTATAACGTAATTTATAATGAAGGTGATACTTTCTTAGCAGGAAATTTTGATTTAGGTGTCACAAAGTCATATATTACGCAGCAAAATTATAAAGGTATAGAAGTAACGACTGAAGATAAAGTGCTACTTATTATTGAGTTAAATATAAAATCTTATGTAAAGGATCAATTACTAAACACAGCAAAAGCAGAAATGGTTGTAAACAATAATACTTATTTCCCTACAAAGGTTGAATATAAATCATTAATATTTGATTTGGGTAATACTTACTACAATGAAGAAATAGCTACTGATTTTCAAAAAATTCTTTTGGTATATGAGATACCTAAAGTAGATAAAGAAAAACCTATGCAATTTAAATATATAAATGATTTAGAAGTAAAGAAAAATAAACTAAACCCAAAATATATTAGGGTTAGTTTAAATCCTATCAATTTAGATGAAGAAGAAGAAGTTATTGATGGTGAATTAGGTGAAGAAATGGTACTAAATGAATCAGTATTAGGAAAATCCACACTAATCATTAAATCTTTTGATATAGCTAAAGAGTATATTTTAAAGTATAAATATTGTGTTAATAAAGATGAGTGTTATCAATCATTAGAATATTTAAAACCTACACTAAATACAAATTACAACAAGGCTTTATTAAAGATAAATGCCACACTAACTTTAGACGAAAGTATTAATGTAGATAATATATATAGTCCGTTTAGTTTAATTAATTATTTTGGATCTATTGTATACAAAATTAATGGAAAAACTTATACCATTAGTAATGGCTTATCGAAAGTCGATTCTTATAGAATTTCAACTGAAAATGATTACTATTTAGAAGTGAATGAAGTTGTAATGCAAGCTGAAGAAATTTATTTGGTTATTGACATAAGAAATAAGCAATATAAATATAAGGTAAAATAGAGTGAAAAAGTATATAAGAAATGCAATAAATATGTTATAATTTAATAATGGAGGGTGTGTGAATGAAACAACTAAAATATATTTTAATATTTGGTATACTTATTTTCATACCTAATATTGCAAAAGCTGAAGAATGTTCAGTGAGTAATACAGCTAGACTGAAAAAAATAGCAAGTAATATTACAACAAAATATGATTATGTTGAAAATTTGCCTGCCTCTGGATATGGCAATGTTCAGTTTACATTAACTATTAGTAATGTTACTAGTGATATTTATGTTATGAATATTAAAAGCATTGAAGATTTTTACAACAAATTAGGTACTGCATTCTATGGCGATAGCAACAATCAAATTGTTATCAATGGTTTATCAGCAGGCACATCATATCATTTCTTAACATATGGAAATACTAATGACATATGTAAAGGAACATTAATATATGAATTTTATGTTACTACTCCTAGTTATAATAAATATTATAAAAATGATTTATGTAAAGAAGCGCCTGGTTATAAGTATTGTCAAAAATGGGCTAACATTAACATGACTGAGGAAGAATTTACTAAAAACATAAAAGATTATATAAAAGATTCTCAAACTGAAACACCACCTGAAGAAGAACCTGAAAAAGAGGATTATCTATTATTTCTTGAGATACTTAGAATTTTAAATAAATACAATATACCTATATTTGGAAGTATTGTATTGCTATCCTTAATGGGAATTATAATTTTAGCTAGAAGAGATAGTTTTGATTTAAAGGTTAAGTAGGTGAATTTATGCAAATAGGCAATTGTGAAGAAAAAATAGTTAAGAATATTAATCTCGCTAGAAGGCGACTTTGTAAGGAGGAATAAAATTGAAAGAATCGTTTTGGGCATATTTTATTGTAGTTCTTGGCATGATAGCAATAGGTTTCATTTTCTTGTTTCAAACGCTAACAAATACAGATGAACAATTAATGACTCTATTAGATGAATCTGTAAAAGGAGCTATGTTTGATGCATTAGATGTAACAGCTTATAGAAAAAATGAGACGGTGCGCATAGATAGGGAAAAATTTGTTGAAAATTTTTTAAGAAGATTTTCACAAAATGCTTCACTATCTAGAACATATAACGTTAAAATATATGACGTTAATGAATTACCACCAAAGGTAAGTATAAAAGTCAGCACCTTGGAAACAGGAACGCTTGTTTCTGGTGGTGGCAAAACATCTGAAGAACTCGTTGAATATACAGTAAGTAATACTTTAGATGCAATAATTGAAACACCATATTAATAGAAGAAAGGAAGAGGTTTATGAACGATTTTGTTAACAAACTAAAAAGATTTTTTAAAAACAAAAATACAGTAACAATTATTGGTGTAATTGCTGTATTAGCACTATTATATTGGGGGTATAGTTCGCAAGTTACTAGTGCTGTAACACCAACAGAGGTTCCAGTTGCATCGGAAACGATACAACCTAGAACACAAATCACTGCCGCTATGATTACTACTATTGAGGTTCCAAATATTGCAGTAGTAACGAATGTGTATACTAATAGTAATACTATTATTGGTATGTATTCAAATGTAAATACTGTTATTCCAAAGGGTAGTATGTTTTATATGGAAGCATTAATTACCAAAAGTGAATTACCTGATTCAGCATTCTTTGATATAGATGATGATCAGATTCCTTATATGTTCCCTGTAACATTAGAAACAACATATGGAAATTCCATATATCCAGGAAGTAAAATTGATATATACATGAAAGCTGAAGATACAGATAATAAAGTTATGTTTGGAAAACTATTAGCTGACGTTATTGTTGTAGCTGTAAAAGATACACAAGGAAGTGATGTATTTGAAGATAGTTCAGAAGAAAGAACTCCTGCATATTTAATATTTGGATTATCAGATGATATTCATGTTTTACTTAGAAAAGCAAGTTATTTAAGTGGAGTTGATTTAATACCAGTTCCACATGGAGGAACACTTGCTAGTGAAGGCCAAACTCGTGTTAGTACAGAATACTTAAAAGAATACATTAATTCAAAAACTATTGTTCTTGAAGGACAAGGTGGTACAACTACTGATGATACTAAAGACGAAGCGAAAACAACAATAAAAACAGACGAATAAAGGGGTGATTAGTCATGGAAGACAATATGTTCTCCCAAATAGACTTTGGCGCAATTGAAAAATATTTAATAGATGACGATGTTACCGATATTTCTTATAGTAACGGTGGACAAGTTTGGTTAAAGACACTTTCAAAAGGTATCTATAAGGTTGAAGATCCTGCAGTTAATAATGCATTTATGGAGAAACTTGCGTTTCAATGTTCTAATGTAATGGGAAAAACATTTAACATGGCACATCCTTTTCTCGATTCAGAAAGTGCTGAATTGCGTATGAACTTTGTGCACGATTCCATAGCAAAAAATGGAATAGCATGCGTTATACGTAAGACACCAGCCAAAATAAGATTGGAAAAAGACAAGCTATTAAAAGAAAAATATGTTGATTTAGATATACTTGAATTTTTAGTTAAGTGTGTTCACGGACACTGTAATATTATTGTTTGTGGAGAAACTGGTTCTGGTAAAACAGAGTTTCTTAAATATTTAGCTGCACAAACTTTCAATAATGAAAAATTAATTACAATAGAAGATACACTAGAACTTCACTTGGATAGAATATTTCCACAAAGAGATATTGTAGCTATGAAAACAAATAATATAGCATCTTATTCTGATGTTCTTGTAACTTGTATGAGACAAAATCCAAAGTGGATACTTCTTTCCGAAGTTCGTAGTGCTGAAGCTGTAATGGCAGTTCGTAACTCCATTTCTTCAGGGCACTATATTCTATCAACTATTCATGCTGATAAAGCAGCATCTATTCCAAACCGTATGTATAGTTTGCTTGAAACAAATCAAGATATTGAGCAATTTCTAAAATCAATTTATAGATACATTCAAATTGGAGTATATATAAGAGGTTACCAAGATAAGCAAACAAAACGTTTTGTTCGTGAGATTGCTGAGGTTACAGAGTTTTATGTAACTGAAGACAATGAAGCAAAATTCAACCAAATTTTTAAGAAAACTACAAGCGGTAACGTCGTTAGAAATAAACCAAGTAAATATTTAGTATCATATTTAGATGGTCAAGGTGTTAGCCTTGATCCAAATGAGATTAAGGATACATCTGAAGAAGGTAATGCTATTCAAGGATTTGATGAATTTGTTGAAAAAACAACAAGCCTTGAAAATAATCAAACATCTGAACAAGTTGTAAATACTAATATACAACCTACTTCAGTCCCTGAACCAACTCCTATTCCAAATGTTGCTCAAAATGTAGTACCACAGGAAGAAACATTAGAGATGGTTAGCGGTGATTCTGAGGGAGTGACAGGTACAAGTAGTCAGGCAACAGTTGAGACGTTAAAGTTTGAGTAAAGGGATAAAGGAGGAATTAAAATGACAAATCTAGTTTTCATTTTGGTGGCTGTAATAGCGATTTTCGTTATGGTTTATCGTAAAGAAACTGGAGAAAATGTATATAAGTATATTTCTAGAAATCTTCAAGGAATATATGAAAAATATGCACCATACTCCTTTAAAGTAATAAGAGAAAAGGTAAAAGATTTAGGACAAGAATATACAGCAAAACAATATGCTATACAGTTTACAATATTTGCTACAGCTTCTGCGATTATATCATACTTATATTTTTATAGTTTAATAATATCAATGATATATGTAGTATGTGCAGTATCAGTTATACCTTTTCTTACATATTTGAGATGCAAAAGATTATATAGTGAATTCATATTTGAACAAATTCAGGTATATACAACAAATACAATTATGGAGTTCGCAACAACGCAATCTTTTGTTAAATCGATTGAAGGAGTTTATGAATCCGGGGTTTTAGAAGACCCAATTAAAAGTGATGTAAAAATGATGATAGACTTAGCTTATACTAATGGTACTATTGAACAATCACTAGATTACATGAACGAAAGATATAATTTTTATATTGTAAGAAACATGCATCAGTTATTCCTTCAAATTAATAATGAGGGATCTAAGGATGCAGGTGAAGCACTGGAAAACATGTCACAAGATATAGATATGCTTGTTGAAAATGTCTATAGAGATAGAATGGATAGATCAGCCTTTCATAAAAAGTTTTTGCAATTTGGAATTGTACTATATTTAATGATAATGCTAGTTCAATTTTTATTAGGATCTGAAACATATTTGGAAATGCTGGAAGAACTATGGGTTCAAATGTTACTACACGGAATAATTATAGTTAATACATATTTTTTACTAAGTGGTGAAAAATATTATAACGAAGATGTGGGGGCTGAATAAATGAATACATATGATCTTATGTTTGTTGTAATTGGTGCAATATTACTATTTATATTCCAATATAATAAAGTTATAGATGCTAAAAAGTTTATTACTGATGTAGAACCATACTTTAGATTTTTAATGGAAGATGACTACAAATTTTTACTTAATCTAAAGTACAATGGTAATATTGATCAAGAAGGTGTTGATAAACTTTATAAAAATCGTATTAGAAATGGATTATTAACGATAGTTGTTTTATTTATTATGTTTCTTTCAAAGATGAGTTTTGTATATTTACTAATTTGTGTAATAGGTGGATACGTAGTATTTAAAATGGATTATCAAAAATTAAAAAAATATTATAAAAATAATCTACATCAAATTAATTTAATGCTTCCTTATTATTTGAAAAGTTTGGAGATTTTGATTCAACATTATACTGTTCCAGTTGCATTAAACAGATCAATTGAAACATCCCCTGAAATTTTCAAGCCAGGATTACGTAAATTAACAGGTGCTATTGAAGCAGGTGATTCAAGTGTAGATCCATATATGGCATTTGCACAAGAATATCCAGTTAGAGATTCCATGCGTATGATGCGTTTATTATATAGACTTGGACTTGGTTCACAAGAAAACAAACAAGAGCAATTAATGATGTTTGCGAGAACAGTATCTGCTCTACAAAATAAATCACGTGAACAACGTTATAGAACTCGTTTAGATAAGATGGAGAATAAGACAATGTTAATGCTAACATGTACTGGTGGAGGTATCTTATTTTTCATGATGTTGACTATGTTTATGATGATGGGAACATAATGTAAACAATGTAAAGTTATTTACTTATTTATACTTTGTGTGTTATAATTTATTTAAATAAAGTAAGGTGGTGATAAGATGAAAGAAGCTGCGGGTGAAGCAAATTTAACTGTAATAGCAATTATACTTATCGGTGTAATCGCTGCTGTTGTTACTCCAATGATTAATAGTTACTTAACTACCTCTGCACGTAAAGGATGTTGTACAAATGCGGGTGGTTACTGGGCTGCTGGGTCTACAGGAAATACTGAAAGATGTAGATATAAAACTGCTAGTGGAGCAGAAGCTGCTGTAACTAACTATTGGAATGCTACTAATAAAACTTGTATAGATAGTTAATAAAAGAGGTGTAATATATGCGCGAAGGAATAGGAAGTACAATGTTGTATAATATAGTTATTGTATTTATGTCAATCATCTTTGCTCTTATTTTAGGAACAATAGTATATTACAAAGCTTTTAAAGTTAATAAGGTAATAATATCTTCATTAGAAAAATATGAAGGGTATAATAGCTTGTCAATAAAGGAAATTGAATTAAATTTATCTTCAATAGGCTATCCAAGTAGAGAAGTAGGAAATTGTCCTATTAAAAATGGAATAGCTGCTTCAGCACCAGTTAGTAAGAACTACCGTTATTGTATATATTATTATAACAATGACGGTTCTTCACATTACTATAGTTATGGAGTAATTTCATATATTACATTCGAATTTCCTTTTTTTGAGAGCAATTTTTTTAGTCTTCCTATTTATACAAGATCTGATAGGATATATAGATTTGGGTAGGAGAGTGAATTATGAATGAATCTATTTCTAATGCTTTGGTTTTTATGATAGTCATAACGGTAATAGGCATATGTTCAATAATAGTTTTTTTCTCTCTTGGCTACTCAAAAACCTATAAGATAAAAAGTAAGATAATTGATATTCTAGAAAAAAACGGAACTTATAATAATACAACCGTTAGGACAGAAATAGAAGATTATTTAAAAAGTGCTAGTTATTCTAGTGATTCAAATAAGGCTGGTGAGGCATGCCCACAAATGGATGGTTTATCAGCAATCAATGTTTTGAAAAATTATCGTTTTTGCATATATGAACATCCAACAATAAAAGGAAGTTATTATACTGTTCGCGTATATATGACATATAAGATACCTGTTATTGGAGATTTCATAAATTTGAGATATCATATTGCAGGGGATACAAAAGTTATTTTTTCTTTCTAAGGAGGTGTAATTTGTGAATGTTATTATTTCTAATAAATATCAGTCAATGCTAGAGTCATTAGATATTGATGTTATAAAAAGTCTAAATGGAGAATTTGAAGTTGACGAAATTATCAAAAGTTTTGAAAACTTCTATTTTCAAAGAATGATTTTAGATGTAACTGCTATAAAAGATTATAAGAATATTAAGAATATTCAAAAATTATCGATCTCTCTAGATATGAATAAAGTCATATTGCTTTTGGATGATTCGGTAGAAAGTACTTCTACCGAATATTTGTCAAAACTTATTTCTATGGGGATATATAATTTTACAAAAAATATTGAAGGTATAATGTATTTGTACAACAATCCTAATTCTTATAGGGATGTAGCGCATATTCAGCAACTTGAAGTTGAGCAACCTACACCTGTTGAAATGGCTGGCGAAATTGTTCATACAACAACAGGTTCTAGGATTATCGGAATAAAAGGTGTAACAAAAGAAGCTGGATCTACCACTCTTACTTATTTAATGAAACAAGAATTGGAAAATAATTACACGGTAGCTGCAATAGAGACAGATAAAAGAGATTTTATCTTCTTTAAAGGAAAAAATTTAATTAGTACAACATCTACTGAAATTGGTAATGTAATAGCAAAAAATAATGACTTTGAAGTATTATTAGTCGATATTAACGGAAGTAAGTCGGCAGAAAATTTATGTCACGTTGTTCTTTATTTATTAGAACCATCTATTATTAAAATTAACAGGATGATGTTGGTTAGTGCTAAAGCATTAAAAGAATTAGAAGATAAAAAAGTTGTGCTTAATCGTAGTCTACTATCTGCTAGTGATGTCAGTGATTTTGAATATGAATCAAGATTGAAAATATTTTATAATATGCCACCACTAAATGATAGGGAAAAAAATAATGTTGAGGTTAATAAATTATTACTTAAACTTGGTTTTGATAGACAACAAGTTATAGAATAATTTATTGACATATTAGTTATAATAAGTTATAATTAATTCAGATATAGGAGGTATAAGGATGCTTAATATTGAAGTTTTAGCTGTATGTTCAGATTACTTAGGTGGTACAGGAATTCCAGGTAAACTTGCTCATATTATTTATTTAGTAGTTAGAGCAATTCAAGTAATTGTTCCAATCTTATTAATTATTTGGGGTATGTTAGATCTTGGGAAAGCTGTAATGGCTCAAAAAGAGGATGAAATTAAAAAAGGACAACAAACTTTTATTAAAAGACTTGTTGCTGCTATTCTTGTTTTCTTTGTTGTTGCAATTACTAGATTAATTATCGGATTATTCGCACCAAGTAGTGGTGGTAGTGGTAATGGTAGTCTTTTAGGATGCATGAATTCAATTCTTAATTGTAGTGATGAAAATTGTAATGATAGACCTGAGGAAAGCGACTTATAAAAAACATATTAAAAGTCAATAATAAATTATTTATTATTGGCTTTTTTTATGCTATAATGTCATTAGTATAATAATGAAATTAAATGTAAATTTAGTTTGTAATAATAATTTGGAGGTCAATCTGTATGATATTATGGTTCTTGAAAATTCTTCGCTTGCTTTTTGCATTTTTTGATAGAATTGCTTTCACATTAATTGAATGGGTATATGAATTATTCATGCTTATAGCCGAAGCAGGAATTTTTTCGCAAGCAACAATTCAAGAATTTGCTGCAAGAATATATGTATTCTTAGGTTTAATCATGGTTTTTAAAGTATCCATATCTTTAGTAACATACATATTAAATCCAGATAATTTTAATAAAGCTGATGTAGGTGCACCAGCTTTACTTAAAGGTTTTGTTTTTGCATTACTTGGTATAGTATTAGTACCATATGTATTTGAAGCAGCCTATTCTTTACAAAGAATTGTATTAAAAGACAATTTAATTGGAAATTTAATAATGGGTATGAGTGCAAACAACAATAATTCTTCTAATTATTTAGAGGATGCAGGTAATCAAATGTCGTTTGTCACGTTAACAGCTTTTTTGCGATTGGATACTAAGTTTAGTCAGGTATCTGAGGCATGTTCTGCTGATCCAGTAACTGTAGATTATGAAAATAAAACTGGTGAATTATCAGCTGAATGTGATGGACTTGCGGAAGTTATGGGTGATGATGCTGTTAATTTATTAGTTAAAGCATATGCTAATCGCTCGATTGAATATTTAACAGATGGTGACTTATTAAATGTCACTGTAACAACAGATGAAAATGATGATGAATTCCTTATGAGCTATTTACCGATTGTATCAACTGCAGCAGGTATATTTATAGCTTATGTACTATTACTATTTTGCGTAGATATAGCAGTACGTAGTGTTAAATTAGGTTTTTTACAATTAATAGCTCCAATACCATTAATTGCAAAAGTTGATCCTAAAAAGGGTAATGAGACTTTTGGTAAGTGGGTAAAAGAATGTACTTCAACTTATTTAGATGTCTTTATGAGATTAGCAGCAATATATTTTGTTTTATTTATAATTTCTGCTATTACAGGTAGTGGTAATAACGGAATATATAATGTCGTTACTGGAAAAGGTTATTCAGGTATATCAGGAATATTTGTTAAAATATTCATAATAATAGGAGCCTTAAATTTTGCAAGAGATTTACCTAAATTACTTGAAAAATTATTTAATTTAAATATGAAAAATTCTGGTGGATTTACATTAAATGCTAAAAAGAAACTTGGTGCCACACCTTTAATTGGCGGAACCTTGGCTGCTGGTGCTGGACTAGCTGGTAGAACAGGAATGAACTTAGGTAAAGGTTTGTTCAATGCTACTGGCAAGGGAATAGGAGCACTTGACAACGCTACTGGTTTTAACGATTGGAGAGCAAATCGTTCAGAAGCATTCAGACAAACAGATTTATATAAAAATGGATCAGCAGCTATAGGAAAAGTTAAAGCTGGCGCAAGCAAAGCAGGAGCAGCAGTTAATGATGTTACTGGTAATGCTATGAAAGATATTGGTGCTGACTTTGTTCAATTCGGGGCTGAAGCAGTTCCATTCTTGACAGATCATGCAAGAAAAAAACAAGATGAAATGGTAAATGCATTAAAAACATATGCTGGATATAAATCTAAACTAAAAGAGCAAGCTGATTTTGATGATAATAAATATATAACAGATGCAAGTGGCCAATTTATGGGTACAGAGGCAGAGATACAAAGGAAGATAACTAGTGGAACAGCAACTGCAGCAGAATCAGCAGCTTTTGCAAGAGGAGCTACTTCAAGTACAAAATCTTTAAAACAAGCATTTGAAGACTTGAAAAGTAGTGGTACAGCAACGGCAGCTGACATTACTTCTGCCAGAGAAGCTTATGAAACAGCACAAAAATTGTCAATTTCTGCAGGTGAGTTTGCTCCAATTTCAAATATCAAAAGAGAAGCAGCACAATATGCTCGTGATAATGCGCTTGTACTTGTTGATCCAAGAGATAGTAGTAAAACTATTAATGTTAATGATGAAAAAATTAAGTACGATGATCTTAATATGGCAAGTGTGTCTGCAGGGAATAAAGTTATTGAAGTACAATCTTCTTCAAGTTATATTCGATCTCACAGTGTTCAACCATCTAAGAAGAGTTAATATATAAAAGAAAGGCGGAATAAAAATGGGGTTTTTAATACCGGCAAATTCAAAGAAATCAATGCTAATATTTGGAGCTTTTAATTCAAATGATTTGATAATCCTAGGCACAGGCCTAGGAATATCATTATTACTTCTCCTTTTGTTACCATTAGAAAACTTAGTTATTGCTCTAAGTGCAATAGCGCCAGGATTGATATGTGCATTCTTGGTTTTCCCTATTCCTAATTATCATAATACAATGACAGTTATAAGAGAGGTATATATTTTTTATACTACTAGACAAAGGTTTATATGGAAAGGTTGGTGTTTTCTAGATGGCGACAAAGAGCAAAAGTAAATATACAATAGATGATATCCCTATAAAAAGCATTACAAATGGGGCAATTATATTAAATAATAATTTAAAGGTAACAGGCGTTAAGATAATGCCTAGAAATATTTTTATATTAGATTGGGATTCACAAAATGCAATAATAGCTAATCTTAAAAATGTTTATAATATTATTGATTATGAATTTTGGATAATTGCAGCTGATAGACCAGTAGATATAAACTTATATCTATCGCAGTTACAATTACAATATAATAATTTGCAAGATAATGCTAAGAGAAAGATAATTGTTGAAGACATAAATAAGGCTAATATGTTTATGAATAATAATGTTGTTGATACTGAGTATTTCTTACTATTTAAAGAAAAAGATCAAGACTTAATTCAAAAAAGAGTTAGAAATTTAATAAGTGCATTTGGTAATGCTGGCTTGTCTACACATCAAGTTACCAACGATGATCTTAGAATGATTTTGGATAATTTCTTGAATGGTGGGAAAACAACTACGTTTGGGACGGTGAGAAGTTAATGGATATAAGAAATCAAATAGCTCCAAAAGGATTGGAGTTTAGACCTGCTAGTTTGGTTATAAGTGACAAATATGCTACTATTTTAACAGTAGTATCATATCCAAAAGTAATTTCTCCAGGCTATTTATCTTCTTTAACAAGTATGTCAGGTATAAAAGTAGTTATTAAACATATACCGTTACCTTTTAATGTAATTAGCAAAATGTTAAATAAAGAAATAGCGGATTTAAAGCAAAGATATCAAACAGAAAATGATAGAACAATTCAAGAAAGAATAAGACAGGATTATGAATCTTTAGAATCATTTATTCAACAACTTGCAGCAAGTCAATCTAAAATATATGATTTTCAAATGCATATTATGGTAACTGCTAATTCTGAGGATGAATTAATTGCTAAAAAATTACAAGTTAAAAATTATTTAGAAGCTATGGAAATGCAAGCATTGCCTTTAAGATTTGAACAAGAAAAGGTATTAAAATCAATGCTTCCAATTTATCCTAAACAAGATATAGAAGATAGAATTGGCACACCAATACCTGCTCCAACTTTAGCAGCAATGTATCCATTTATATTTGATAGTATTAAAGATCCAGGTTTAGCATGTCTATTAGGTGTAGATTTCTCTGGTGGTGTAATACTATTTAATCAGTTTTTATATCAAGAGAGGAAAGAAAATAATCGTAACAATGCTAATATGATTATTTTAGGTACTTCTGGAAGTGGTAAATCTACAGCGGCCAAACTATTACTTAGAACCAATATCCGTAATGATCATCAAATAATAGTTATTGATCCTGAAGGTGAACTTGAGGAAATGACAAAAAGATATAATGGTGACTTTATTGATTTAGGTAAAGGTGGAGAATTCGGTATGATTAATCCACTTGAAGTTATAGTTGATGCTGATGAAGAAGAGATAACTTCAGGATTAGGATATACTGTACTTACTAGAACTATCCAAACTGTAAAAGCTTTCTTAAAGTATTATGATCCTTCTATTGGAGAAGATGTAGTAAATATATTTAGTGAAGTATTACAAGAAACATATAGAAGATTCAGTATAAGTTTTGAATCGGATTTTACAAAATTTAGTTCAAAAGACTTTCCAACTATAAAAGATGTTTATGCTACAGTACGTGGTAAAATACTTTCTATGCCAGAAAAGACACAAGAAAGAGATATACTAGAAAGACTTGAAATAAAACTAAGACCATTGGTAAAAGAATTAAAATATTATTTTGATGGTCATACTACTATTTCTTCTAAAAGTAATTTTATTGTATTTAATATTAAAGAATTAATGAATACAGACACAAATATAAGAAACGCTTTATTCTTTAATGTATTAAAATATGCTTGGGGTTTAGCCTTAGATAAAAGTAAAAACACTATTCTAATGGTAGATGAAGCGCATGTATTAATGGCTGGAAATAATACTCTAGGAGCCGACTTTTTAGCACAAGTACAAAGACGTGCGAGAAAATATAACACAGGAACAATAATAATTACACAACAACCTACGGATTTCTGTGATCCATCAGTAATTGTACAAGGAAAAGCCATTTTTGATAATGCTGCATATTACTTAGTTATGGGATTGAAGAAACAGGCTGCTGATGATTTGGCATTGCTAATTGATCTTAATGATAATGAAAGAGAAAGCATAAAACATTACAGTCAGGGTGAAGCATTATTTGTTTGTGGAAGTAGAAGAATGCGTATTAATGTAATAGCTACTGAACAAGAACTAGATTCATTCGGCGGCGGTGGCGGATTATAAAATTTAATATTTAAGAAATTTTACTAGATTTTGGTGGTGATGGTTATGGATGAAAATAATAATAATTTAGATAAGCAAGAATCTGAAAAACAGCATACTGAGCAGAATACTAAAAAAGCTCTACAAGCTGTTGAAAAAGGGGCTGCTACATATTTTGCTGGTCCAGAAGGAGCAGCTGCAGTAAATGCACTCCATAACGCTCCTGTTGTAGGAAAAGCACTAAATAAAGTAGAGGACAAAGCAGTTGAAAAGTTAGGTAAAAATAAAAATGTCGCAAATATAGCAAATAAATTAGGTGATAGTGGTATTACCGATGCCGCTAACCAAGGATTAGATGCTGTTGGTGCTGCTGGTGGAGCTGCTGGTGGAGCTGCCTCAGGAGCAGGAAATGCTGCTGGTGCTGCAAATGCATCATCTGGTGTAAGCTCCTCGGCTTCATCAGCTTCAAAAGCAATAAATGATAAATTTGATAAAATGCCTCGCTTTTTAAAGGGCTCTAATAATGACAATGAAAATTCTGGGCAAGATGATGGTGGCGAAGAAATTTCTCCATCTGAAAGAACTGCTCGTGATGTTAAAAAGGCTGCCAAAATAATAAAAATGATTGGTCCTTTTATTCCATATATTGCCGGCATAATTGTTACAGTTTTAGTAATTGTAATGGTTATGGCAGAAATAATGGTCATTAGGGATAAAATTGTTGGTGCAATAGTTGGCGTTATAAAATTTGAACAGAAATTACAAAATTTCGTTACAGGTGATGGCTGGAATACGGAAGACGAGGCCTTTTTTCTTCGTCTAAAAGAAGCTTACATAAATTTTAATGAAAGCTCTAATGATACACTTGATATTCCATTAATTGCTGCAACTATTCATTATTCAAAAGTAACTGATATGAATAACTGGGATGGTGAAGAAGATGAGCATGCTTCTGATATAGGAGAAGGAGAGCAAAATTATTCTGACTCTCAGGATGCAGGAATAGGAAGTTCTATTGTTGAAACTTTTCAAACTTGGAGTTTTTACCAAGTTGCAAATGTAAAATTAGGTAGTTCTTTAACCCTAATACCAGGACAAAGAGGACTTTTAGGACATTTAATTAAAACGGAAATTGTATGGACAAGTGTTTGTATTTTAGATGCTCCAGGTTATTGGCTAAACTTTTTTGAGGATATTTTTAATATAACAACTTTAAATGAAGCTATTGAAATGAATGATGGAAGTGTGGGGGCTGGATTACTTCAAAAAATTAGTGATTTTTTAGGTTTAGGACTGGGAATGATAACAGCATTACCTAACTTAATTAGTGATATAGCTGCCTTTGCGGCGCAAGATGCCAGCCTCTTGGATTGGTGGTCGGCCAATGTATTATATGAGGCTCAGGAATTGGTAGAATTTTTTACAAGTGAATATGATGATTCTAGATTAGTAGAGGCCAGTTATTCATATTACAATAATTTATCTGGAACAGGTACTAAATCGGAAGTTTTAATTGAGGGATATAATGATTATCAAGCAAATCAGGATAAGCCAGCTAAAGATTCAGAGAATAAATGCATAATAAATGTACCAGTTCCAGAGGTAGTTAGAACTATGGATTATAAGTCATATTATCGTTATTTAGTTAATGTTTATATACCAGTTACTTATTTTAGAGGATTAACATTAGATGAGGATTATACTTTCCTTGAAGTTGTCAATATAGCTAATGATATATTTGATCAAAAATATTTGTATGACTATTTAGTTGGTGAAGATGAAGAAAATGCAAATAGTGGATGTGATTATAATTTCTCTGGTTCCTCCTCGGAAAAAGTAAGTGTTAACAAAAATATGATAGATAACCTATATGTTAATGTAATGTCAGAAAACTGTAGTAAAGTAGATAGCTGTAACTCAATTGAAGAAACAGTATCATTAAGAGATTATGTAATGGGTGTAGTTTATCGTGAAATAGGTGCTTCAACTAGTGATAATGCTGAATATCTTAAAGCTAATATTATAGCTGCTAAGAGCTTTACAGTTGGTAGAAGAACAGCAACACAAAATGGTGATAAATACTATATAAACATGATAAATAGTACAAATGATCAGGTATATTGTAGTGTAACAAAAGGTTGTTTAAATGCATCAAGTAATAGTAAACCTGCTCCATCTTCTGAGTTGCTTGCATATTTAGGTAAACTTTATGATGAAGTATATAATGAATTTCTTTATAATTCTTCCGGTAGTACTTTTACTGGATACTATAGGGCAAAGGAATCACAATGTGTAGGTGCTAATCTAGCTGGATCGTGTTTAGGACAAACTGATAGTAGAGCAATGGCAGATACTGGAAAAGATTATCAGGGTATATTAGGACATTTTTATGTAAATCCTATTGGACTTGTGGATATTTCAACAGGTAACTTTAGTGTAGGTGTAATGCAGTGTATATCATCTGGACTAAAAATAGGAACGGACGGATATTATGTTCGTACAACAAAACCTGAATCTACAAATATATACTTTAATGAACCATATGTTTCTGATTCAAATAGAGGACAGTGTGTTTGGTATGTAAAAGGTAGAGCGCAGGAAATTATTGCTAATTCAATAGCTGATACATCAAAAAAAGAAACTGCTAAGAACGCAATAACAAGTACTTATGCAAATGGTAATGGTTGGTATACTGACGATTTAACAGATGTGTTTGGTAGTAGTCAGGATTATAAATTACCAAAAGCTGGTTCAATAGCAGTATACGATTGGACAGATGCCCAGTGCTTAGATTATTGGCAAAAAAGAGGACAAAATACTTGTGTCACTAAGTACGGACATTCTTTAATTGTTGAGTCAGTTGAAGGAGACAATGTATCAATTTCTCAAGGATGGACAAGTTGCTCTACTGGAAGCCCAGCATGGAATTGTGTAGAATTTAGTTATTCAACACATCCAATATCATATATGAAAGATCTTGGTGGAGGATACAAATTTATTGGGTATATATATCTGTTAAATTAAGGAGGACATTAATGAATAAAAAAATATTATTAATATTGTTGATTTCTGTATTCTCTTTAACAGGTTGTAGTGCAAAGTGTGAGATGGAAATTAAGAATGGTAGTATTACTGAGAATATCTCCATCTCTGTCCCGAATGAATATACTGAAAAGAAAATTAATGGTTTAATTGAATACTATGGTATTAACGAAGACTCAGCTTTTAATCAAAAAATAACTAAAAATAGTTCATTTATGGATATTTCATTAACAGGTAAAAAAGAGAAGTTAGATTCATTTTTTAGTGATGATGGTTTCATAAAAAAATGTTATAATAAAGTTAGCTTTATATTAGAGGATGGCAAGTATTATATCGGTACTTCTAAAGGATTTAAATGTTTAACTTATGACTACATGGAATTAGACAATATCAGTATTAGCATAAAGACTTATAACAAAGTGTATGATAATAATGCAGATGATGTAAAAGGTAATGTTTATACATGGAAAATCGATAAATCAAATGTTTCAAATCATAGTATGATGTTTGTTGTTAGTAAAAATGATTATGTATGGTATTATAAATATAGATACTTATTTGGTGGTTTAATAGCAGTTTGTTCTTTATTTATTGTCATATATTTGATAATTTTAACATTTAAATCATCTAGTAACAGAGTAAATAAAATTTAGGAGGTAAAGCAAATGAAATTGAAATTCAGAGCAGATGCAAAGGACATAGTAATATTTGTTATTTTTTGTATAGTACTTTTGTATATATGCTCAATAGCAGTATTGAATTTATCAGAATTTTCGAAATACGGAACATTTTATGGATTGAATCCATTTCCGGCTTTTTCTTCTGAATTCATATTTCCAACTTTAGTAATATTCATTTTTGCACTAGCGGCTATTATGATGAGTGTTTCTTCATACTTTTTTGATAGAGAAAAAGGAATAGGTATTAGTACTGATGCTAAAAAAGAAAAAGGTTATTCAAGATGGTGTACTGATAAAGAAATGAAAAAAGTTTTAAAACCAGTTATAGCTGATTCAGAAACTAGTGAGTTTGCGGGAATACCAATAATGAATGATGGTAAAAAAATATGGGTTGACGATGGTGAATTTCATACTTTAGTAATAGGTTCAACTGGTTCTGGTAAGACTGAAATGTCTATTCAACCAATGGTAAAAGTTCTTGCCAAAAAAGGTGAGTCTATGATAATTACCGATCCAAAAGGCGAAATATATGAAAAAAATGCCTTAGAACTTAAACAAAAGGGATATAACATTGTTCTTTTAAATTTCCGTAATCCACAAAATGGTAATTGCTGGAATCCGCTTAATTTACCATATCAATTATATTGCGATAAGAATCAAGATAAAGCTTGTGAGTTATTAGAAGATTTAGCTTTAAATATTCTTTATGATGAATCTTCAAAAGGACAAGATCCTTTCTGGGAAAAAACATCAGCAGATTATTTTGCGGGTTTATCTCTAGCACTATTTGAAGATGCAAAGGCAGAAGAAATTAACTTAAATAGTATAAATTTAATGACTACTGCTGGTGAAGATAAGATTGGTAATACTACTTATATAAAAGAATACTTTAGTGATAAGGATCAAGGTTCACCTGCATATATAAATGTAGCAAGTACTTTAATGGCTCCTAATGAAACTAAAAGTAGTATATTATCTGTATTTAAGCAAAAAATCAAGTTGTTTTCTTCACGTGAAAACTTATCTGAAATGTTATCACATAGCGATTTTGATATGCATGAGATTGGTCGTAAAAAAACAGCTGTATTTATAGTAATACAGGACGAAAAAAAGACATATCATTCGCTTGTTACAATATTTTTAAAACAATGTTATGAGACACTTATTAGTGTTGCTCAAGAGTGTGGTGGACATTTACCATATAGAACAAATTTCATTTTAGATGAATTTGCTAATATGCCTCCCCTTAAAGATGTAACTACAATGGTAACTGCAGCTCGTAGTAGACATATTAAATTCACTTTTGTTATTCAAAACTTTGCGCAACTTTATGAAGTATATGGCAAAGAAAATGGTGAAACAATTAAGGGTAACTGTGGTAATATAATTTACTTGATAAGTAGTGAATTGTCTGCTTTGGAAGAGATAAGTAAACTATGTGGAGAGGTAAAATCTAAAGATAAAGATAAAACTGATTCAAGACCACTTGTTACAGTTAGTGATTTACAGAGGCTTCCACAGTGGACGCTTATAGCAATTCGTATACGTATGATGCCTTTTAAAACAAAACTTACTCCTAACTGGCAAATGGTAAAGAATAATAATTGGGGTAAAAATTATGATTTAGCTACTTATCCAGTTAGAGAAAAGGGAATTGTACAAACATTTAATATAAAACAATTTGTAGATAAGAAAAAAGAAGAAAAAGTTACAAATATGTTAAATAATATAACTGGTGGTTCTTCAAAGCCTGCCGATACGGGATTTAATCCATTTCTTAATCAAAAACCTGCTCCAAAGGCAAATCCTGGTGGTTTTGATGTAGATGAAATGGTACGTAGAATTGATGCAAAGATAGCAGAATTAGAAGAAGAAGAGAGACAGGAAAAAGCAAGATTAGCTGAAAAAAATGGAATAGCTGGTAATGCAATTGCTTCCGATAACAGTGCTACAAACGTTTTTAAAAATGTTGACATAGAACCTGATAAAACTTCAATTATGCAGCCTGTAACCAAACCTAATAATGAACAATTAGATAATAATAGTTTTTTAAATGGACTTTTGAACTTATCTCAAACTAGTAAAACTCCAGAAATGGAAGAGAAAAAAGCTGATTTTAATGAATTTGAAAAGGCACCTAATAATCAAGTTGAGATGCCAAAAAATATGGATAATCTATTAAAATCAATTACTACTATGGATGAACAAGAAGATGATAACGATGCTGAAGACGAAGGAAGATTTTTTGGACTTCCAGTAGTTGATAAAGTTGTCACAAAAGACGATTCATTTAAAATGGAAGAAGAACAAAAAAATGATGATGTTAAGAGTACTCAGTTATTTGACTTTATTGTCCCAGTAGCAGCAAAGAAAGAAGAAACTAAAACATTACCTGATATTTCACTTAATGAAGTAAAAGAAGACACACTGATACCAGGTGGTATTATAAATGATATTTTACCAATTTCTTCAGTTCCAAAACAGGAATTAGAACCAATTGATTCTATTCCAGAAGATTTAAAGGTTGTAAAACCGGTAGAAGAAAATATAATTATTCCTGAATCAAATAAGTTAAAATTTATTAAGCCTGTAATTGATGCGAATAATGTTGAGAATACAGAAAAATTCAATTTTGAAATAAAAAATAAAGAAAACAAAAAGGATAACATAGTAGAAAAGAATACTGAAAAATTAGAATCAAAGGTTATTAGTAACAATTATATAACTGATGATCAATTCTTTGATGATTTCTTTAATGATGAAGATTAATTAAAAAGAACCACCTAACTATATAATGAAAACATATTATATAGTAGGTGGTTTTATGTTTAAAAGTGTAGATATAAATGAATTAAAAAAATTAATAGGAAAGATAGATATAATAGATATTAGAGATCCTGATGAGTATAATGATAGTCATATTCCTACTAGTATTAATATACCAAATGACAAGATTATGATTAATCCAGAATATTATTTGAATAAATCAAAACAATATTATATATATTGCCAATATGGTAAAACAAGTATAAAAACTTGTATATATTTAAATAAGGTTGGATATAATGTAATAAACTTAATTGGAGGCTATCAAAAGTATTCTTAATTAAATCTATATAATATAAAATAGAAATGTATATTTCTATTTTTGTTGATGTAAACTATACAGTGTATGAACAGTTATTTACACTACAAAGTAGAACAATAGACTTTATATATAAAACTTACAATTTTTTCACAAAAAAGATGATTTTTTTATGGTAAAATATAACATAGGACAAGGAGATGACAGATGATGAAACCTATAGTGTTATGCATCTTAGATGGTGTAGGTATAAGGAATAGTGTGCATGGTAATGCTTTTGCACAAGCTAATAAACCAAATTTTGATTTGTTATGGAATAAATATCCGCACAGTTTACTTGAAGCAAGTGGAGAATTAGTAGGACTTCCTCACGGACAAATGGGGAATAGTGAAGTAGGTCACATGAATATTGGAGCTGGAAGAATTGTATATCAACCTCTTCAATTAATAAATGAAAAAATTAAAAATGGTGATTTTTTCAATAATGAAGAATATATAAAAGTAATGAACTATGTAAATGAAAAAGATTCTAAGTTGCATATTTTGGGGCTACTTAGCGATGGTGGGATACATTCCCATATTAATCATTTATTCGCCATTCTTGATATGGCAAAAGCTAAGGGAATAAAAAAATTGTATTTACATATGTTTTTAGATGGAAGAGATACTCTTCCAGAAGTGGCAGAAACTTATTTAGATATGCTATCTAATAAAATAAAAGATTTGGATTTAGGAGTTATAGCTACTATTTCAGGAAGATATTATGCAATGGATAGAGATAATAGATGGGACAGAGTAATGCTTGCTTATAAGGCTATTACAGAAGCAGATGGAATTGAATATGATAATTATCATGATGCAATAAAAGATAGTTATCAAAACAAAATATATGATGAATTTGTCTTACCAACAGTCTTAGATAAAAACGGAGTTGTTGAAGAAAATGATGGATTAATTTTATTTAATTATAGACCAGATAGAGGGCGAGAATTATTCAGTGCATTAACTAATCCAAAATTTGTTGGCTTTGAAAGAAAATTTATTAAAAACTTGAAACTTATTACTATGATGCCACTTAGTAATGAAGTAATTAATACAACAGCTTTTGATAATCAAAACTTAGCCAATACTTTAGGAGATTATTTGGCTTGCAGTGGTAAAAAGCAATTAAGAATAGCAGAAACTGAAAAATATGCTCATGTTACTTATTTCTTTGATGGCGGAATAGAAAAAGTATTAGATGGTTGTGATAGAATTTTAATTCCTTCACCAAAAGTAGCAACATACGACTTAAAACCAGAAATGAGTGCAGAAGAGATAACAAATAAGCTTATTGATGTAGTTGCTGATTATGATGTAGTAATTGTTAATTATGCAAATGGGGACATGGTTGGTCATACAGGAATGATTCCTGCTGCTGTAGAAGCGGTTGAATGTGTCGACAAATGTTTAGGAAAGCTATACAAGAAAGTTGAAGAACTTGAAGGGACTTTATTAGTAACTGCCGATCATGGCAATTGCGATTGGATGCTTGATGATAATAATAACGTAATAACAAGTCATTCAACTAGTTTAGTACCTTTCATTATTAATAAGGACGTAGAATTAAAGGATGGAAAGCTTGCTGATATAGCACCAACTATATTAAGCATATTAAATCTTCCTATTCCTGAAGAAATGACTGGAAATATACTTATTAAAAGATGAGGTATTACATATGAAAAACAAACCAAAATCAAAAATTAAGTTTAAAAAAACAAATATATTTATTGCATTAAATATATTGTTTTTGCTTGGATGCTGTATTTTTTATGGTTGGAGACTAATTTATTATTATAAATTAGAACATCCAAAAATTAAAACAAATGAACCTTTAGTAAAACTAGTAACTCTTAAAAAGAACATCACTAATATAGGTTCGGGTTTGTATAAAACAGATGAGGGTTATGTGTATAAAGGAAATGATCTAGCAAACTATGTTCAATACGCTGGGAGAATATGGCGTATTGTTTCTATTGATGAGAATGATAATATAAAATTAATCACAGATAGTTCTCAAACTTCATTAGTTTGGGGAATTTCTACTGATTATGATAATTCTTATGTTCGCTCATGGCTAAATGATGAAGATAATAGTATAAAATCATTTTATGAAAGTTTAACAGATACTAGCAATCTAGTTAAAACAAAAACTTGTACGGATGTTGTTTCAGAAAAAAAAGTCACTTGTAATGACCATACAGAAGATAATGTTGGCTTACTGTCTGCCTATGAGTATCAACTTGCTGGTGGACAAGATAGTTATTTAAACATAAATCAGTATTGGTGGACAAGTAACATAAATAATGATAATACTGCATGGTATATTTATTCAAAGGGAAGTTTGAACGATACTTCTTATTCGGGAACAATGTATTACAGTTATGGAGTTAGACCAACAGTAACTATAAAAGGTACTGTTGAAGTTAAAAATGGTGATGGTAGTAGTGAAAATCCATACAATCTCGATGGATCATCTTCTAATGTTCTAAATGATAAATTAATTGGAAATTATATCAGTTATAGTAATTATACTTGGAGAATAATAGAGAAAGATGATGAGTATGTTAAAATTGTTATGGATGGAGTAATTAAAGATGGAGATGATGATTATTATACATCTTTTGGTAAAAGTAATTATCTTTCAGCAGATTCTACTATTGGTTCTTATTTAAATAAAACATTTTATAATAGCTTAACGAATAAGGATTATATACTAAAACATAGTTTTTATGCTGGCAGATATGATAATACTAACAAGTATGATTATAATGAAATTACAAAGTATAATGAAACGTTAAAAGTTGGATTATTACAGCTTGGAGAATTATTTGTTACAGATGTCCCTAAATATTTTCTATCAACTAGAACTAAAACAACTGATAACAACATATATCAAGTTTTAGATGATGGTCGTATATATGCTGGAGATTTAACAGATGAATTAAGATTAAGACCAACACTATATTTAAAACCAGATTTAACAGTAAGTTCAGGTAGTGGAACAAAGAAAGAACCATATATAATAGGGTAGGTGACATATGAAAAAAAGTATATTTGTATTAATTGTAATAGATTTTATAGTAGCAATATGTTTCTTTTTAACATATGGTCCTGTAGGTTATTTTAGAAACTTTTTAATAACAACAGCTATGACAACAATGGATCATAAATATTTGGCAAGAATATTTTATACAGATAAAATGATTAACAAGGTGTTAAGTGAAAATACAATAGAAGGTTTTTCTAATGGTACGGATACCAGCCAAATAGTTATTGGTGGTGGTGATGAAAATACCAAATATGCTTCAAGTTATGAAAAAGAGATTCTCGAACACGATAAAAAAGATATATATAAACTTATTGAGTTTGAGTATAATGGTTATGATGCATATTTAGTGGCTGTATATGATCCTACTAGAGTTAGTTTAATACAAACAAAAGATATAGGAAATTATGGGCAAACTTTACTTAATATGGCAAAAGATAATCATGCTTTAGTTGCTATTAATGGTGGCGGTTTTGAAGACCCTAACGGACAAGGTAATGGTGGAACACCAATGGGACCTGTTATAAAAAATGGTAAATTAGTATGGGGAAACGGTAATGCAGTATCAACAATTTCTGGATTTAACAAAGATGGAGTCCTATTATTAACCTATGCTACTGCAAATGATGCAATAAAGCAAGGAATGAAAGATGCAGTACAATTTGGTCCATTTTTAATTGTTAATGGAGTATCCGCAACGATCAATGGTAATGGTGGATGGGGAATTAATCCTCGTACTGTGCTTGCACAAAGAAAAGATGGTATCGTTTTATTTCTAGTAATAGATGGAAATGGATCTAACAGATATAATTGGAGTGGTAGAGGTGGAGCTACGCTAAATGATGTTATAGAAATATTAGAACGCTACGGTGCATATAATGCAGTTAATATGGATGGTGGTGCTTCTACTAATTTAGTTATTGAAAATAAGCTATGGAATAATCCTTGTGCAATTAGTCCGACAGGAGAGAGAGAACTTCCAAATGGTTGGATGGTAAAGTGATACTTATGTATCACTTTTTTATATTAATTACGATATCTTTTAACTTTTACTGTTATTCACTTTAAAAAAAAGTCGTTTTTTGATAGAATATATAGAAGGTGATAATATGCATGAAAAATTGAAACTACTTTTAGAACAGATAAATATGCCTAATGAATTTTATTCATTTTTTAAAGATGGAAATCTTGATAAAATAGCTATATCAAAAAAAGAAAATAATGTTAATTTTTTTGTAACATTAGATAAAATACTTCCTATAGAAATTTATGTTAAGTTTGGAAATTTGATAAGTAAACAATTTAATATGTACGAAGAAACAAACGTTATCATAACAGCTATAAATAAAGATTATAATTTGCTTTCAGATTACTACAACTATTTAATTGAAGAATATTGTGTTGATTATCCTTTATTGCAAATGTTTTCAGGAATTGCGAGCAAAGTAGATAGTAATATTCTTTGTCTTGAAGTAAGTAATAAAGCGGAAGAAATGAAGCTTACTAGTATTAAAGATAAGTTAATTACTGATTTGATAAAGATTGGGTATAATGATATTAGTATAGAAATCAATATTAATGAAGAAGCTAGAAATGAAATTCTTAAACA
Organism: Bacillota bacterium; assembly: GCA_023460995.1. Lineage (GTDB taxonomy): Bacteria > Bacillota_I > Bacilli_A > RF39 > UBA660 > RGIG4266. The sequence continues at coordinate 395,801 of JAEWOE010000006.1, forward strand.
AATTGAGGAAGAAAAAGAAAAAGAACAGTTGGTACTTAAAGAAGAAGCTGAAAAAAAGAATGCCATTATAAAAGGATATGCATTTGATGGTGAAGCAAAAAGTATAGGTGACTTAAATTATGAAGCCAATAATGTAATAATTGAAGCTAAAATTTTTGGTATAGAAACTAAAGAAACACCAAAAATAAATATAATAACGTTAAAAGTTACTGACTATACAGATAGTATTTTTGTTAAAATTTTTGAGCGTGATACAGATGCATATAATAAGCTTATTAAATGTTTAAAACCTGGTAATTGGTTTAAAATGCGTGGTAGAGTTCAAGATGATGCATATTCAAAAGAACTAGTTATGATGGCAAATGATATATTAAGCATTAAACGTGAAGATGGTAAAAAAATTATTGATGAAGAGATAGAAAAAAGAGTTGAACTTCACGCTCATACTAAAATGAGTCAAATGGATGGTGTAGTTGATGAGGTAGATCTAATTAAAAAAGCTATTTCATGGGGGCATAAAGGAATAGCAATAACAGATCATAATGGTTGTCAAGCTTTTCCTCATGCATTTAGTACTGTAACTGATTATAACAAAAAGGTAGAAAATCCAGAAGATAAATTTAAAGTAATTTATGGAACAGAGTTAACAATGGTTGATGATGAAGTTTATACTATTATAAGAGGTAATGACAGTAAAATTGATGAAAATATATATGTTATATTTGACGTTGAAACAACAGGATTTAATGCCGGTCTTAGTGATCAAATGATTGAAATTGGCGCAGTCAAAATGAAAGATGGAGAAATTACTGAAAGATTTGATGAACTAATTAATCCCGGATATCCAATAGATTCAGAGATCACTGAAGTAACTTCAATTACTAATGCTATGCTTGTAGGTAAACCAAGCGAGGAAGAAGTTGTAAAAAAATTCAAAGACTTTATTGGAGATTTACCTCTTGTTGCTCATAATGCAAAATTTGATATTTCTATGCTAGAAATGGCTTACTATAAGTATAATTTAGGTGTACTTAATAATCCTGTTATAGATACTCTTGAAATATCTCGTACAATGGATAGAGAATATGCAAAACATAGTTTATCCGCACTTGTTAAAAGATATGCTATTCCATTTGATGAAGCTCATCATCATAGAGCTGATTATGATGCCGAAGGAACTGGGTATATCTTTTGTAAAATGATCAAAAAAATGCAAACTATGGGAATTGAAACATTAAATGATATATGTAAACTTTATACAAAAGAAGAAGCACATAAGTTTTCAAGGGAGTATCACATTAATATATTGGCTTTAAATAAGGTTGGATTAAAAAATTTATTTAAGTTAGTTAGTCTTGCTAATACAACTTATATATCAAAAGTACCGAAAATTCCTAGAAGAGTTATTGAAGAAAATCGTGAGGGACTATTAATAGGAAGTGGCTGTTATAGGGGAGAAGCCTTTTATATGGCAAGTACTAGAACAGAAGAAGTATTGACAGAAACTATAAAGTTTTATGATTATGTTGAAGTTCAACCTCCAGAAGTCTATGGACATTTAGTTTGGGGACACGATTTAAATAGTGATAAAGAAGTTAAAGATTGTATAAAAAAAATAATCAAGTGTACAAAAGATGCAGGCAAATTAATAGTTGCTACTGGTGATGTACATCATATTTCAAGAGATGATAAATTGTATCGAGAATTTATTGTTAATCAAAAAGTTCCAGGTGGTGGTAGACATCCACTTGCGAGAGTTCTTGATAGAAATCAAAAAATATCAAGTCAACATTTTAGAACAACAACAGAGATGCTATCAGATTTTAGTTTTTTAGATACTGATTTGCGTAAGGAAATTGTTATTGATAATCCAAATAAAATACTTGGTATGGCTGAAGAAATAGAAGTAATTATTGATACAGGAGGTGTGCCATTTTCTCCAATAATAGATAAATCAGTAGAAACAGTTACTTCATTAGTATTTGATAAGGCCAAAGAATGGTATGGTTCACCTTTGCCTCTTAATATTGAGGAACGTATAGCTAAAGAGTTATATGGTGATATATTATATAATTGCATAAAAGAAGAACTAATAGAAGAAAAAAAATTAATTGATTCTGAATTAGAAACTGCCGTTTTTGATAAGTTGCATGAAATAATTCTTCAAGGAAAAGATACTGTAAAAAATATAGTAAGAGAAAATATAAAGAAGCATGATGAAGAAGGATTAGACGAAAAAAGTTTAGAAAAAAAGGTAAATAAATCTTTGGGCGGAATAATAGGTGGCGGATTTGACGTTATTTATTTGATTGCTCAAAAGTTGGTATATCATTCAAATGAAGATGGATACCTAGTTGGTTCAAGAGGTTCAGTAGGTTCTTCATTTGTAGCTACAATGATGGGAATTACTGAGGTTAATCCTCTTCCAGCTCACTATAGGTGTTTAAAGTGTAAGATGAGTATATTTGATGATGAAAATAATAAACCACTTGGTGCAGAGTATTCTTCAGGATTTGACTTACCTGACAAGGTTTGTCCAAACTGTGGTGAGAGACTATTTAAGGATGGTCAAGATATGCCCTTTGCTACATTCCTAGGATTTAATGCAGATAAGGTTCCAGATATAGATTTGAATTTTTCTGATTTAAATCAAGCTGCTGCACATGAATATACAAAAGTTCTTTTTGGTGAAGATAATGTTTATAGAGCTGGAACAATTGGAACTGTAGCTGAGAAAACTGCATATGGGTTCGTAAAAGGCTTCTATGAAGATCGTGGTATAGTAAAAAGAAGTGCTGAAATAGAAAGATTAGCAGCTGGATGTACAGGTGTAAAAAGAACAACAGGTCAACATCCAGGGGGTATAGTTGTTATTCCAGGATATATGGATGTATTTGATTTTACACCATATCAGTATCCTGCTGATGACAGTACAGCAGCTTGGAAAACTACTCACTTTGATTACCACGCAATTGATCAAGATGTACTAAAACTAGATATTTTAGGACATTCTGATCCAACACAACTTCGTATGATTCAGGATTTAACAGGTATAGATGTAACAAAGGTGCCTCTAGATGATAAAGAAACAATGGCTATATTCTTATCACCTGAACCTTTGGGTGTAACAAAAGAACAAATAATGTGTGAGACTGGTACAATAGGAATACCTGAATTTGGTACACCATTTACTATTGGAATGCTAGTTGATACTAAACCAAAAACTTTTTCTGAACTTATAAAAATATCAGGACTTTCACATGGTACTGATGTTTGGCTTGGTAACGCTCAAGAACTTATTAGAAGTAATATTGTACCTTTTAAAGAGGTTATAGGTTGTCGTGATGATATAATGGTTTATCTAATGTATAATGGCGTTAAACCTATTAAAGCGTTTAAAATAATGGAGTTTGTTCGTAAAGGTAAAGCAAGTAAAGAAGCTGATGCTTGGAAAGAACATGTTCAAACTATGCGTGAAGCTGGAATAGCAGAATGGTTTATAGATTCGTGTGCTAAAATAAAGTACATGTTTCCAAAAGCACATGCTGCTGCATATGTTATTAGTGCATTTAGAATTGCGTATTTCAAAGTCCATTATCCAGCTGTATATTATGCATCTTATTTAACTTCTCGTATAGATGATTTTGATATAGATGCTATGATAAAAGGTTATAATTCTATTAGAAATAAAATAATAGAAATAAATAATAAAGGATATGATGCTACAAATAAAGAAAGTTCAATTCTTGATACTCTTAAGATAGCTCTTGAAGCAACAGCTAGAGGAATTAAATTTGGCAAAATAGATATTATGAATAGTCACTCTACTCACTTCTTAATTTCTGAAGATGGAAAGACTATTATTCCACCATTTAGAACACTAGATGGATTAGGAGATAACGTTGCTAATAAAATAGTAGAAGAAAGACAAATTAGACCATTCATAAGTATTGAAGATTTTCAAAAAAGAGGCAAAGTATCAGGAACATTAATAGATAAAATGCGTACTATGGGAATACTAGATGGTATGGATGAATCTAGTCAGTTATCATTATTCTAAAAAACTGTACATTAACTACTTAAATTTTAATAAATAACTTTGATTAAAAAAATTTGGAATTTTAATTCTAGATATTAAAACTTATTATGAAAAAGATAGAATTAGAGGAAACAGATATGAAAAAAAGAAGCGGATTTACATTAATAGAGTTAATCGCGGTAATTTTGATATTAGGAATAATTGCTTTAATAGCTATTCCAACCACTTCCAATGTTATTAATAACGCTAAAAAAGGTGCTCTGCAAAATAGTGCGTATGGCCTTATTGAAGCTGCTAACAACCTTTACATATATAATGAGTTAAATAACTCAGTAGAAGAATTAACTTTCGAATATGATAATGGAAAGATAATTTCTGGCGATGATTTAGATTATCGAGGTAAAGTTCCAAAAAGCGGAAGTATAATTCTAAAAGAAGATGGCAAAGTAGGAATTGCAATTTATGATGGTAAATATTGTGCTGTTAAAAATTATGATGAAGTGAAAGTAGTTGTATCTGACATAAGTGAAAATGAATGTACTATAAATTCACAAACTATTTCAACACCTGAAACTTGCTTTACTTTTGATGAAATAACACAAACTATAACAGATTACAGCAATGAATGTACTAAAGATGTAGTTATACCAAATAAGATTACTAAGAATGGAACAAAATATGATGTTAAATATATCGGTGCAGGTGCTTTCAAAAGCAAGCAGTTAACTTCTGCTGTTATTCCCGAAGGAATTTTGGAAATAAAAAATGGTAATGTAAATAATGGAGCATTTGCGAGTAATAATATAACTAGTTTAATTATACCTAGCACTTTAAAAAGAATTGGTAACTACGCATTCCAAGCCAATAAATTAACTTCGCTTACTATATCGCAAGGAGTGGAAACAATAGGATATGCGGCTTTTGGCTATAATTGGCAGCTTAAAAGTGCAGTTATACCTTCAAGTGTTAAAATTATTGAAGCTTTGGCTTTTAATTCAAGCGGTTTGGAAACATTGATTCTAAATAATGGTCTAATCGAAATAAATGGTGCAGCTTTTGATGAAAATAATTTAGTTTCTGTAGCAATTCCAGCTAGCGTCACTTATATTGGAGATAATCCTTTTAGCAACAATCCTAATCTCGTGAATATTCTAGTTGAAGATAATAATCCTAATTTTAAATCTATTAATAATGCGGTCTACACTAAAGACGAAACAACTATAGTTATTGGTACAAAAAACATGTCAAATGATATACCAAATGATGTCCGTACAATTTACTATTCTGCTTTTAGTGGCATGGGACTAACGTCTTTAACTTTGCCACCAAATCTTATAACTATTTGTTATGGAGCATTTGAGCAAAATCCATTTGATAATGTGCCTTTAATTATTCCCGATAGCGTAATTTCAATCGGTGCAGCAGCATTTAGAGGAATTACATTTGGTTCTTATGGATTCACATCTATAAAGTTACCTAATAATGATAGCTATCAGATTATAGAATGGGATTCTTTTAGATTCAATCAGATTACAAGTATAGTGGTTCCGGATAGCGTTACAATTATTGAATCAGCAGCATTTGAATATAATAGACTTGCATCTATAACTTTACCTAATAATTTAGTAAGTATAGGTAATTGGGCACTAGGTAATAATGAACTTACTACCATTACAATAGGAAAAGATGTTGAAATAGCTGATGGACTAATGCAAAATGGAAATACTAATAATAATTTTCGCGATACATATGATGCAAATAATAAGTTAGCTGGTACTTATATTGGTACCCAATTTGGTGTCTGGGCAAAACAAAATTAATAATTGTAAATATTGAAAAGCTTATTATAATAAAAGAATATATTTATATAAACATATTCTTTTATTTTGCTTTTCTTTATAAACAAATCATATATATGGTATAATAATTAAATAATGAGGAGGTTTTTAAAATGGAAAAAATAATATTAGTAGATGGTAATAATTTACTTTTTAGAAGTTACTATGCAACAGCATATAATGGTAATTTTATGAAAAATAGTAAGGGATTTCCAACTAATGGATTATTTGGATTTGTTAATATGATAAATAAAATAATTCTAGAGGAAAAACCTATATATATGATAGTAGCTTTTGATAAAGGAAAAACCTTTAGACACGACAAATATGATTTTTATAAAGATGGTAGAATAGAAACCCCCAATGAATTAAAACTACAATTTCCTATTGCGAAAGAGCTTTTAACATGCATGGGAATAAAGTATTATGAAATAGATAATTATGAAGCTGATGATATTATTGGTACATTTGCGGAATATTGCAATAAGGATAGTGATTATATTGGAACAATAATTAGTAGTGATAAAGATTTATTACAGCTTATTAGTAGTGATGTAGATATAAAATTGTTAAAATCTAAGGACTATATTCGTTATAATGAAAAAACATTTAAAGAGGAATATGGCATAGATCCAGTTAGAATAGTTGATTTAAAGGCCTTAATGGGTGATAGTTCAGATAATATTCCTGGTGTAAAAGGAATAGGAGAAAAAACAGCCTTGAAACTTTTACAAGAATATAACTCATTAGATGGTATTTATGAAAATATTGATAATATTAAAGGTGCAGTGAAAGAAAAACTTATAAATGATAAAGAAAATGCATATATGAGTTATGATCTTGCAACAATAGTAAGAAATGTACCTGTAGACATTGATTTAAATGATATAAAGTATGATGGACCTAAACATCAAGATTTAAATAAAATGTATGAGAATTTGGAGTTCTATTCATTTTTGAAAAAGGATTTTGTGCCTGTAGCAAGTGTTAAACCAACAAATATTAAGGTTATTCATAGTGTTGAAGAAATAAATATTACTAAGCCTTGCGCAGTATACTTAGAAATCCTAGGTACTAATTATCACACATCAGAAATACTTGGTATGGCAGTATATAATATAGAAGATAGTTTTTATATACCATATTCTTTATTAAAAGACAGTCTTACAAAACTAGATAGTGTTCAAAAATACACCTATGATTTAAAGAAGATATACGTGTCTCTAAAGAAGAAAAATTTAGTTATAAATAATATTTCGTTTGATACTATGCTTGCTGCCTATTTACTTGATTATAATGTCAAAGATGATATAGCATATATTGCAAACAACTTTGATGCAGATATTCCTTTTTATGATAAAGTATATGGAAAGAATAATAAATTCACTGTTCCAACAGATGATGTTATTGCATATAACACTATAATGAAAGCAAAGTTTATATACGAAACTTATGATAAATTTTATGATAAATTATTTGAAGAAAAAGAGTTAGATTTGTTAGAAAAAATAGAAATGCCACTTAGTTATGTTCTTGGTGATATGGAATATGATGGCGTTTGTGTTGACATAAATAAACTTGATGATATGGGTGAAGAAATAACTATTAAACTTGATTTGCTAAGTAATGATATATATAATTATGCCGGCGTGAAATTCAATATTTCATCACCATCACAATTAGGCGAAGTATTATTTGAAAAACTAAATTTACCACATGGAAAAAAGCTTAAAACAGGTTATTCTACTTCTGTAGATGTTCTTGAAAAGTTAAAAGGTAAACATCCAATAATAGACCTTATTATGGAATATAGAACTTTATCAAAGTTATATTCAACCTATGTTGAAGGGTTAAAACCTTGTATAGCTGAAGATGGTAAAATTCATACAATATATACTCAAGCAACTACTAGAACTGGTCGACTTTCTTCAATTGAACCAAATTTACAAAATATTCCAATAAGATATGAGTATGGAAGATTAATAAGGAAGGCTTTTGTGCCAAGAGAAAATAGTATTATATTAAGTGGTGATTATTCACAAATTGAACTTAGAATACTATCACATATGGCAAATGTCGAAGCATTAATAGATGCTTTTAAACAGGGATTAGATATACACACAAAAACAGCTAGTGATATATTTAAAGTTGAACTTGAAAATGTAACTAAGGATCAAAGAAGACTTGCGAAAGCAGTTAATTTTGGAATAATTTATGGTATAAGTCCATACGGATTATCTGAAAATACAGGTATATCTATGACAGAGGCAAAGGAATTTATTGACAACTATTTTATATCCTATCCAGGAATAAAAGAGTATATGCAATCTATAGTTAAGGAAGCTTATGAAAATAAATACGTTACCACTCTGCTTAATAGAAAGAGAGTAATAAACGAACTTTCTAATTCTAATTATATGATTAGGCAACAGGGGGAACGTATAGCGCTTAATACTCCAATCCAAGGAACTAGTGCAGATATTATTAAAAAGGCTATGGTAGAAATACATAGATCATTTAAAGAAAAGAACATCAAAAGTAAACTAATTATTCAAGTACACGATGAACTTGTTCTTGATGTAATTAAAGAAGAAAAAGAACTAGTAACTGAAATAGTAACCAATATTATGGAAAATACATTTAAATTAAATGTTCCATTAAAGGTTGATATTGAATATGGTAAAAATTGGTATGAAGCTAAATAAATATTTATAAGGAGTAAAAATATGTTGAAATCTATAATATATTCAGTAAGATATATGGTATTAATAGTAATATTTTATTACATATTTCAATTGAAAATAATTTATGCCCCTAATATTTTAATGATAGCGATAATTCCGGTTAACTTTTTAGCTATTCATTATGGTATACTTTATCAAATTGAAAAAGATCATTATGTAACTAAATATTATATACTTATGTCTTTAATATTGTTGACTACGCTTTTTAATTTAATATTCTTATCACTTAATAATATTAATATGTTTGTTGTAGTTTTTACAATATTTGTTAATGCTTTAGAATTAATATATCTTGATTTACCAGCGAATTCTAAAATCAAGATTAGTTTAAAGAAAAAATTAGAGAAAAAAAATAGATAAATAAAAGAAAAGTTATAAATAACTTTTCTTTTTCACTAAATTTTCACCTTAAAAATTTTACTATTAGATTTTATAATGTTATAATGACAAAGTGGTGATATTATGCATAAAAATAGCAAAGATAAAAAGATAAAAAATAAATTTAATAGTGTAACGAAAATGTTATTACTTTTATCCTCTATACTATTAATTTGTTTAAGTATATATGCTAATCTTTTTCCTACAATGTATTTGTTAGTATTAACAATTACTTTAATAGTAATAAATGTATTTTTAATGTTTAAAATTACTTCTGATAAAACAAGAAAAAAAATCAAAAAATTATTTCAAATAATTACAATCTTCTTAAGTGTTATTCTTCTAACTGCTAGTTTTTTTATTGGTAAAACTAGGTTCCTTTTGAATAGTAGCAATGTTGATTATAAAACACATAACTTCTCAGTAATTGTTTTAAATAGTAGTAAGTATTTAAATATAAATAATTTAGAAAATATGAGTATGGGTTATTATAATAATAGTTCAAAATGATTAGATGATTCACTTAAAAATATTGAGAAAAAAATAGATGTAAGTATGGTTCCTTATTCTAATTTAGAGGAATTGGGTTACGCATTATTATCTGGAGAAGTTGAAGCAATAGTAGTTGATGATTCATATAAAAGTATTTTAGAAAATAAAGAAGATAATAGTGAAAGATTGAGTGAGTTTAAATCTCTGACTAAAACTATTTATCAATTTAGTATAAGACTATCTCAAAGTGATATTAGTAAAGATGTAGATGTTACAAATAAAACGTTTGCTGTTTATATAAGTGGCATAGATACATATGGTGATATATCTTCAGTATCATGCAGTGATGTAAATATGATGTTAATAGTTAATCCAAATACCCACCAAATTCTTATGGTTTCTATACCTAGAGATTACTATGTTCAACTAAGTGGAACAACAGGGTTTAAAGATAAATTAACTCATGCTGGCAGTTATGGTATAGAGATGTCTATTAAAACAATTGAAGATCTTCTAGATTTAGATATAAATTATTATCTTAAAGTTAATTTTACAAGTTTAATAGATATTGTTGATGCACTTGGAAAAGTAGATGTGTATTCAGATTATTCTTTTACATCAATTGAAGGTTATAGTTATGCAAATGGTTATAATAGTGTTAATGGCGTTGAAGCATTATGGTTTGCTAGAGAAAGAAAAGCATTTATAGATGGTGATAGGCAAAGAGGAAAAAATCAACAAGCTCTTATTGATGCTATTTTTAGAAAAGCTACAAGCAAATCAGTTATAACAAAATACAACAGTCTATTAAATAGTTTAAAGGGAAGTTTTTTAACTAATATGAGTGTAAGTAGAATGACTTCTTTAATTAAAAAGCAATTATCCGATGGCGCAAAATGGACTATTACTTCGACAAGTTTGAATGGTACTGATAGTACTAATTATACATATACATACAGTAATCAATTGCTATATGTTATGGAACCTAATATTGATAGTATAGAAGAAGCAAAAGTTATGATTAAAAAAGTATATAATAATGAAGTTTTAACTGCTTCATATAATCAAACTAGTAGTGATGTTCACACAGTGAAAAAATATGACCCTATATATTATGATGAAGGTGAAGCCACTAATGAAAAACCAACTGAAGAATTGAAAACAATATATGAAGTCAATTTTGATTGCTCAGGGGGAACTAGTATAATTAGTCAAACAATTGAGCAAGGAAAAGTCATAACAAAACCAACTGACCCAACTAAAGAAGGTTATATATTCTTAGGTTGGTATGATGAGGAGGGGAATTTGTTTGATTTCTCAAGTGTTATTTCAAAAGATATTACTTTAATAGCTCAGTGGGAAACAAATGATACAGAATTAGACGATACAACAGAGTCTAAAACTTCATCAAACACATAAAAAAATAGAGTACATAGTACTCTATTTTTGATTTTTAGCAACTTCTGCTCTTATTGTTCTATCATTTAATACTTTATTATGGATTTTCTTCATAAATGTATTAACTTCTTTAGATGAAACATCTAAGAAAGTAAATTTAGTTAATATTTCTATATTATTGAAACAGTCTTTATCAATGCCTGTTTCTTTTTTCATGAAATCAAGTAAAGTTCCTTTTTTTAAATTATCTAATTTTCCTATAGTTAAGAAAACTCTTGTAGAGTTAGGATTAGTATTTCTACTTCTATTTCTACTATTATTTCTATCATCTTTTAAAGTTAAGTCTTTATTAAAATCAGAACCTATTTTTTCATTAACACTAACTTTTAGAAGTGCAGCTGCAACTTTTAAAAGATCTTCTTTATTAAAATCTCTTATATATTCTAAAGCTTCTTCATATTCATTATTTTTTATAACATCATGAGCATTAGATAAAGTTTTAACATACTTATTTTTAATGATATCTTCTTTATTAGGAAGTTCACATTTTTCAATAGTTGATTTAGTGAATTTTGCTAAACCATTAAAGAATCCCATTTCTCTGCTACTTACAAAACTTATTGCCTCACCAACAGCATCTGCTCTACCAGTACGACCAATTCTATGAACGTATGATTCAAAGTCTTGTGGTAAGTTATAATTAATTACTAAGTCGATATTATCTACGTGTATTCCACGAGCTGCAACATCAGTTGCAATTAATATATTAAAAGCATCGTTCTTGAATCTATCAAGTGTTTGAATACGCATACTTTGCATAATATCACCATGCATTACTTCAGCACTGTAATTTCTTACTGATAATTCTTTTAATAAATTATCACATTGCATTTTTGTTTGACAGAAAATTATAATTCTCTTAGTGTCTTTTAAGTCAATAACTCTGCATATTGCTTCGTTACGTATTTTTTCATTAACAACATAATAATATTGTTTAATATTAGCAGCTGTTTTTGTCTTTGCTTCTATCTCAATATGTTGATAATCCGGTTTCATATATTTCTTTGCTATACGTTCAATTTCTTTTGGCATAGTAGCTGATAATAATAAAACTTGTTTATCTTTATTTGTTTGTTTAAATATTTCTTCAATATCCTCTAAAAAGCCCATATTAAGCATTTCATCAGCTTCATCAAGTACAAAAAACTCTAGTGTTTCTATATTTAATGCTTTTCTTCTCATTAAATCCATTACTCTACCTGGAGTACCGACAACTATATCAACACCTCTTTTTAAGGCTCTTAGTTGTAATTCAATACTACTTCCACCAAATACTGGAAGGATATTAAAATTACTTGATTTATTAAGTGTTTCAAATTCTTCACTTACTTGAAGCGCAAGTTCTCTTGTTGGAGTAAGAACAATTGCTCTAATTACATTTGTTTTAACATCTATTTTTGATAATACACTAGCTGCATATGCTAAAGTTTTACCTGTTCCTGTTTGAGCTTGACCTATTACATCATATCCGTCCATTATGACAGGTATAAGCTCTTCTTGAATTTTACTAGGTTTAGTAAATCCTAAAGTATCAATAGACTTTAGAACGTTACTTGATAAACCTAAATCTTTGAAATTATTATTCATATTTTTCCTCTTTTTTCTAAATCCGCTAGTTGATTATACTATAAAATCAAAATATTAGCAACTTATTTTTATAATATTGTCAAATTATGTTTTTTTTATTTACATAATATAAATAATGAAACTAAATTAGACAATTGTTTATGTTTATATTTTTACAGTATATATTTTTGATATAATATAAATAGGTGAAAATACTATGAAAAAAAACGATATTCAAAAAAATATATATACTATATTAATTATAATTATGCTGTTTATTCCGCTAGTTAAGTTTATATCATACGCATTATACTTATCTGGAATAATAAAAGACTCTTTTAGCTTTAACCAAGTATATGTATTATGGATATTTATCCCAATTTTAATTGCTAATTATGTTTATGGAATAATAGCTAAAAAAATTAGAATAAATTATATTGATATTATTATATATTTGTTGTCTATACTTGCTATTATATCAACAATATTTGCACTGGATATTACTAAATCAATAGTTGGTGAAGTAAAACGAAATGAAGGCCTTTTAACAATTATTTGTTACTATTTGCTATTTTTAAACAGTAAATACTTGAATAATGAAAAATGGCAAAAAAAACTAATAGGATTGTTTATGATTATTGGATTATTCCAAGTTGGATATTCAGTACTGCAGGTATATACAAATTTTAGTTTTATAAGGCACTTTAGAATTCCTTATATGGGTATGGGTTTATGTGCCAACCCTAATTTCTTTGGTAGTTATATGGTCATGTTGTCATTACTATCAACTTGCTTATATATATTTAATAAACAAAAGAAATTTTTGTTTTTATCAGTAATATATTTTATTGGTTTATGTATAGCAAATTCAACTGCTCCATTACTAGCTTTTATAATAACTTTTGTATTTATTAATATTTTACATTTTAAAAAAAGAATATTAAAATCTAGTTTAATAATTTTTGTATTATTAACAATTACTTTTTTTACATTAGATGCTTCAAATAGATATACCCAGACTGAAGTATTAAATAATACAGTACAGCCAAAATATATTGTAAGTGAAGAAATAAGTGAAGTTATTACAAAACAAAGTAAAATAGGTTCGGATAGATTTGCAATATGGTCTAATTCTTTACCTATATTAAAAAAATACTGGATTACTGGCGCTGGATTAGATAATTTTTATAATGCTTATATTTTGTTCAGTAATTCTAAAGTTGATAAAGCCCATAATGTATATTTACAAATTGCTGTAACGAATGGCATTCCAGCACTTATTCTATATCTAATAATAAATGCAATTCTATTTATAAAAGGATTTAAATTTAAGCAAACTTTAGAAATTAGTTTATATGCATGTTTTGTAGGTTACTGTGTACAAGCCTTTGTAAATATTAGTGTAATAGATGTTGCGCCATATTTCTATATTATATTAGGTTTACTTTACTCCTTCAAAAACAATAGTTTTACATTAAATAAAAATGCTAATCAGGTAGATAACTTAAAAAGTAGTAATTTTAGCTAATTCAGATATCCTTTTTTAAAGATTTATAACTTATTTTTCATATTATTATTGGTAATACATATATTTAAATGAAAGAAAGTAGGGATTAAATGGATAAAAGTGATATTTTAAGAAGTATAACGCAGAGAACTAATGGAGATATATATTTGGGGGTCGTTGGTGCTGTAAGAACTGGTAAGAGCACTTTCATAAAAAAAGTTATTGAAAATCTTGTTGTTCCCAATATTCAAGATGAGTATGAAAGAAAAAGATGTTTAGATGAGATACCGCAAAGTGCTCAAGGTAAAACTATAATGACTACTGAGCCTAAGTTTGTACCAAGTAATTCAGCCACTATTAATATTGACAATTTTACCGCCAATATACGATTAGTTGATTGTGTAGGTTATGTTATTCCAAGTGCAAAAGGTTATGAAGATGATAGCGGTCCTAGAATGGTAAAAACACCTTGGTATGATGAACAAATACCTTTTATAGAGGCAGCTGAAGTTGGAACTGAAAAGGTTATAAAGGATCATTCTACTATAGGTATTGTTGTAACTACAGATGGTTCTATAGGTGAAATTGCTAGGGAAGATTATATAGATGCTGAGACAAGGGTAATAAACGAATTAAAAGAGTATGGTAAACCCTTCATTGTAATACTTAATAGTGTTCATCCAATGCTTCCTGATACGGAAAGAATAGCACAAAATCTAAAATCATCATATGATGTGCCTGTACTTCCTATAAATATAGAAAATATGGGTGAAAGAGATATATATTCTATTTTAAAAGAAGCTTTATATGAATTTCCAATTAGTGAAGTAAGAGTTAGTATGCCAGACTGGATAGGTTGTTTAACACCATCGAATTGGTTAAAAAAAATATATATTGATAAAATTAAAGAAAGTGTTACAAGCGTAAATAAACTTAAAGACGTAGATACCATAAATGGACATTTTACAGATTGTGAATATATTAGTAAGTCATATTTATCAGAAGTTAATTCTTCAACAGGAGAAGTAACTATAAATCTAGAAGCACCAGAAGACTTATATTCGAGGGTATTAAATGAAATAGTACCAATTAATATAAATAGTAAAATGCAGGTATTAAAATTATTTCAAGATTATAATGAAACAAGATTAGAGTTTGAACAGTTTAAATCGGCTTTAAAAATGGTAAAACAAACTGGATACGGAGTAGCATCTCCAACCCTTTTAGATATGAAACTAGATAAACCTGAAATTGTAAAACAAGGAAATAGATATGGTATAAAATTAAAAGCAGTAGCACCTGCTATACACATAAGAACTATAAAAATGGAGTGGAATACTTTGATAGATGTGTTAATGCAAAAAGTAGAAAGTCTTTTAAGTTTAAATATAATATAAAAAATTATGTAAGTATATAGTGAAAGCATATTGATAATATGTTTTTTATTTATGAACAAACGTTCTTATTTATATTGACATAATAATTTTGAAGTAGTATAATGCTTTTAGCATTCAGCAGTATCGATTGCTAAGAAGGAGGTCGCAGTATGTCGATAGTGAAGTCATTTTCAGTAAATAATGGCGATATGTTTTATATTAAACACGGTTCTGATAATTTTACTATTATTGATTGTCATTTGGATAATGATAACAGGGATAGAATATTAAAGGAATTGGGTGAGCAATGGAAGGATAAAGAAATAATAAGGGTAATAATAACTCATCCTGATGAAGACCACATATTAGGATTAAAAGATTTAAACAAAAAGAATTCTATCTTGAATTTTTATTGTACTGAGAATAATGCAACAAAAGAAGAAGAAACTGAAAGTTTTAAGTTTTATTGTGAAATGCGTGATGGCGATAAAGCATATTTCTTAGAAAAAGATTGTTCAAGAAAATATATGAATAAGAGTGGAAAAGATAAAGATGGCAATGTTATAGGAAGCTCTGGGATAAATATTTTATGGCCTGATGTTAATAACAAAGATTATAAGGATGCATTAAAAATAAGTGCTGATGGTGGTAATGCAAATAATATATGTCCAATAATAAAATATTCATTAGAGGATGGTGTGAAAATTTTATGGTTTGGAGATTTGGAAACTGATTTTTTTGATAAGATAGAGGATGAAGTAGATTGGGAAAGCGCTGATATCATATTTGCTCCACATCATGGAAGAAGTAGTGGAAGAATACCAAGCAGTATATTAGGAAAAATTGATCCCAAAATAATAATAGTTGGTGAAGCTGATTCAAAAGATTTGGAATATTATAAAGGATACAACACCATAACACAAAATTCAGCCGGAGATATTACCCTTGATTGCGAGGAAGACAAGGTACATATATATTGCTCAAATAAAGACTACTCTGTTAATTTTTTAGATAATCTTAATAAGAAGAGTTTTAATTATTATATTGGTTCATTGAGCACTGGTGAATAATAAGTATGAGAGATATAAAAAAAGAATATAAGAAATATGTTACTACCTATTTTTTATTATATATATTAATTTGCCTAATTATTATTACGAAAAATGATATAAATATTGTAAAAATTAGAAATCTTTTTGAAAATGATTTTATGGTTAAATCATTAATAACAGTAGTAGCAGCTCCATTAATTAGTATTATTTCTCTTATGATTTTTAATATTGTTCCTTCACATATTAAAGAAATATTAACACATTGGAAATTAAAAAATATTCTTCCAAGCTTTAGGTGGAAAGATTTATGTGTAAATGATAATAGAGTAGATATAATTGAATTGGAAAAAAAATATGGTAATGATTTATCGGAAGCTGAGCAAAATAGAATATGGTATAGAGCATATCAAAAACATCAAAATGATGATAGAATTCTAAATTCTCAAAGGGATTATTTATTTGCAAGGGATTTTTGCATATCTAATGTTATTCTTGTCCCAATAATCTTCACTATGTATGTTTTAGGTAAAATATATTATGATATTAGTATTAATTTTATATTATACAATTTTATAGTTATTGTAATGCTATACTTATTTAGTATGATAGTTACAAGAAACAATGCTAAAAGATTTGTATGTAATGTATTGGCATTAGACAGTGTTTCTTAATTTATAAAATATGCTTTTAAGCATATTTTTTTTAATTCTAATGAATCCCGTATAATATATATATCAGATATAAGGAAGGATGAAAAAGATATGGCAAAGAAAAAATTAGGAATGACAAGTATAGAGGTTAACAAAAAATTTAAAAATGCTGAAGAAGCATTTAAATATGCTAAAAGATTAAATACATTTATTAGAAGTGTATGTAAAAAAAATGCTAATGAGGGCTGGATGGCTCAATCAATGATAGTGGTTAGTAATATGAAGAAAGATGTAAGTCGATTAAGGTATGTTAATAGCGGCAAAAGGGGAAGGCCCAGTAAAAGGCTTGAGGTAGATGAAAACATCGCTTATAAGTGGTATAAAGGTGATTATATGACGGATTATCATTTACATATCTTACTAGTTAGTAAACCAAACTATGCATTTAGAGATGTTATTAAAGATTACATAGATAAAAGATGGTTTAAGAAATCCGATATAGAAGAAAATGAGTCTTTGAATTCAAATAAGAAAAAGGTATATAAAAAAGATTGTAATATTAATCTTGCTGATTATTTTATAGCACAATGTGAAAAGGCTTTGTTTTGTGATTGTAATTTCGGCGAAGAAGAAAAGTTAAAATATAATCTAAAAAATTATTATAATGAATCTTTAAAAGTTGATAGCCAATTAAGAAAGTTATATGCTAATCATAGAGACAATCCTATGACAGAAGAAAAATATTTAAAGAAATTAGATAAGATAGAAAGCAAATTGCAAATCATCAAAAGTTATTATTTAGATATAACAAGAGAGCAAGATAAGTTAGTGGCTAAAGAGTTTATGAATAAAGTTCAATTAGAAAAGATTAGAGAAAATTGTAATAAAGAACAGGATATATATTTTTAAATAATATATTGTAATGCTTTATAATAAAAGGAAAAAGTCAAAAAAAGATAGTCATAAAGACTATCATATAATATATATAATATTTAACATAATAATTATATAATAATAAATATAATAAATATGTATTAATTGCTATAAGAATGGTATTAAATTAGTATAATAATTAATAAATATTATTATGTATATTCAAAAGAAGTACTGTGTTATTTAAACAAAATATTGCTATTTATTATCAAATAATCATATATGCATAGTACTATTTGTCTGTTAAGCCATCGATATATGCTTCAATTTTGGTTTTATGCTCTTTAGAAAGACTGCGATATTTATTTATAATATTAAATTCATCGTCATTTAGATTGTTAGGTTTAACATATTCAATTCGACAGTTTATAGTTGTTCTATCTAATATGTAATCGGTTGTAGTGTTAAAATAATCTGCTAATTTTATTAATGTATCAGCACTAGGTTTTGCTTTACCATTAATATAGGCACTAATTGTTTCTTGGGTAATGCCTATCTTCATTGATAGATTGAGTTGAGTAATATCTTTTTCTTTTAGTAGATTATTTAGATTTTTCATCTTATTATTCATAATGTAAACCTCCTATATTAATTATAGAAATTATATTTGTTTGCATCAGATATACAGTTTCTAATAAATATAGATAGTATTTGTTAAATGTGGTATAATTGTTTTAATAGAGGCGATTATATTGTGAATAATGATTATATATTTGACATTAATAAAATAATTGAAAAATTAAAAATAAGGAGACCAATCTTTGTATCGGAGGCAGATTTTCAATTAGAGATTGCTTGGATAATAAGAGAAGCTTATCCAAATGCTAAAGTAAAATTAGAGTATTGTCCTCAGTTCAATATGAATATGCATATTGATATATTGGTTGTTATAGATAATAAATGGATACCAATAGAATTAAAATATAAGACTAAAATATGTTCTAAGATTGTTGATAATGAAATATATAATTTGAAAAATCAAAGTGCAAGTGACTTAGGTTGTTATTATTATTTAAAAGATATTGAAAGAATTGAGAAGATTAAGAATAAAGAAAAATTATTTAGCAAAGGTTATACAATATTTTTAACTAATGATATGATATATATTAATGGATTAAAAGATTATAATAATTATAATGAGTTTTCATTAAAAAATGGAAATATTAAAAATGGTATAATGAATTTTAAAAGAGAACCTAAAGGAATATCAAAAGCTGATAAGGAAATTATTAATTTAAATGGTAAATATAAAATAGATTGGAAAGATTATTCATTTATTGATAATTCTAATAGCGGAACATTTAAAATATTAGTTAATGAAATTGAAAAATAAAGTTTAATAAAAATATTAGGCTTTATTTTAATTTTTAAATGATTGTATTGCAATTATGTTGAGAAAGTCTATTTGGTGTTTAAATGGTAAATAATGGTCGATAAAAAGCTGATTATAATGTATAATTAAATTAGGTGGTAAAATGATAGAAAAGTATTTATTTTATGCAGATAAAAAATTAAATAGGCATGTTGACTTATCGAAATTAGGAATAGTCTTTAGAAATATTAATGCTAAAGAAAAAAGCGATATTTTTAATGCAAATAAAAAGATTATTTTAGAAGGTAAAGAGAGGGAATTAGCAACCAGATTATTTTTATATAAAACAAAAAAAAATAAGATTACGCCCAAAAAAAGAAATGCTATGTTTGATGAAATAATAGCTTTGGGAGAGGAAAAAGAAAAAATAATATTTGATTTCTATGATGGTCGAATCGAAAATGCATTAGAATTATTTACTTTAGAAGAAATGGTAAAAAGAATCAATAATATAATAGTTGTTGAAATTGATTTAAAAGAATTCACTAAGCATTTTGGAGATGCATTTATTATTAGTATGATAAAGAATATTATTGACTTTTCCAACTACATTGGTGTAGATTATGAGGATTTTGAAAGATATAATGGGTATGTCCATGAATATGTAACCAGTATAAATGAAAATAGTATGTATTGGTATGCAATGTTAAAAATGGATTTTAATAAGAAAATTGTTTTGAACGATAGTGTTTTAAAAAAATTAGAGGCTATGATTAAAGAAAAAGATAAAAATTTTGGTTATAATTTTCTTATAATAATAGACACCATTTTTGAAAGCCAGGTATTAGTAGAAAATCGCATAATTAGTAAGATTTCATTTTTAGAGAGATTATTATCTTCTAAAGAAGAATCCAAATCGGAAAATTTTGTATTAAAAGTAGGCATATTATGTAATCGTTTATTTGATATACCAAACGAAAGATTGAGTAAGCAATTAAAAGAAATTTATAATATTCGTTCATTATTAGTTCATGGTGATGAAGATAAAATAGTTAATAACATTGATTATTATAAGAAAATATTCAGTGATGAAATAACTAAAGGCAGAAATAGATATGAAACGAGATTAAATATATTGTGGGGAGTTCATACTATTTTGGAATTGTATTTTATAAGGGTTTTAGAAAAATATTTAGACAATCCACATTTATGTGATTATATTAAGCAAAATTGATTTGTTTGTGCTTTAAAAAAGTGTAATTTTATAAAGACTCAAAAATGTATGTTTTTAAGTCTTTTTTGTTGCTTAAAAAAACATATAAAATGTTTTTTCGGCATTTTTAAAAAAGTCCTGGCCAAAATCGGTGAAGGTATCTTATTATTTTTATAAGGAGGAATAGATATGGAAAGTAGAATATACGGTTATGCGAGGGTAAGTAGTAAAGATCAGAATGTAGAAAGGCAGATTAAATCATTTGAAGAATTAGGAATTAGCAAAAGAGACATTTTTGTTGATAAGCAAAGTGGTAAAGATTTTGAAAATAGAGAGCAGTATCAAATATTAAAAAAGGTTATTAGAGAAAATGATTTGTTGGTAATTAAAAGTATAGATAGATTAGGTAGAAATTATAATATGATAATTAGCGAGTGGAAAGATATTGTAAATAATATTAAAGCTGATATTAAGGTTATAGATATGCCTATGTTAGATACTACAAATCATAAAGATTTATTAGGAGCATTTATTAGTGATTTAATATTACAAATATTATCTTATGTGGCAGAGCAAGAGAGGGTCTTTATCAAACAGCGTCAAAAAGAGGGCATAATACTGGCTAAAAGTAAAGGAATCAAATTGGGAAGACCAAAGATATTGAAACCAAGTAATTTTGATTATATCGCAAATAAATGGCGTAATAATGAGATAAGTACTAAAGAGGCATTAGAAATTCTAAATTTAAAATCTAATACATTTTATAATTTAATAAAGATAGTTGATTAATTTACATAAAATCACAGTATTTTTAAGTAAAAATAGAGAAAAAGACATTTTTTTTAATAAAATTAGTAAAAAAAGCTCAAAAATGCCACTTTTGATTATGTCTTCCCCGTATAATATATATGTAGGATAATTGATAGCAAAGTAATAGTATTTACAAATGTGAATATTTTATTCATATTTGTAGAAGAAAATAAATTATATTGTAATCAATAATGAATATTATTTAATGTAGCAAGGAGATGTGATTATGACTTATTCGACTGAGTATGATGAAAGTGGAAACATTTTGAAAGAATATGAAACTGATGAATATGGTAATGAAGAAATAATATACATTGATGAAAAAATCAAAGATGTAAATGCATTTAGTTTATTTAGAAATATTATTTGTTCTTATAAATTGGAATTGAGTATAAATAAGCAATTATATGAAAAAGGTTTTATATCAAAAGAACTATACGAGAAAACAGAAAATATATTGTTGGAAAGAATGAGACCATTGTTGGAAATAATAGAAGTTTAAGGGTGATATATTATGGAACTATATAAAATAAGAGAAGAATTTAAAAAAGGTAAAACAGTATATGATTTAGATTTGAGAGTGGCATATTATGCGAGGGTATCGACAGATAAATATGAGCAATTAAATTCATTAGAAAATCAGGTTAATTATTTTGAAGAAATGATTAGAGAAAAAAAGAATTGGACTTTTATAGATGGCTATGTTGATGAAGGAATTAGTGGAACATCGACAGAAAAAAGAGATGCATTCAATAGAATGATGAGAGATGCCAAAGAGAAGAGGTTTGATTTAATATTAACTAAAGAGGTTTCAAGGTTTGCGAGAGATACATTAGATAGTATAAAAAACACAAGAGGACTATTAGAAAATGGTATAGGAGTGTATTTTGTAAATGATAATATAAATACATTAGATGCCGACTCTGAATTGAGACTTACAATAATGACATCTTTGGCACAAGATGAAGTTAGAAAATTATCAGAGAGGGTTAAGTTTGGTTACCAAAGGTCAATTAAAAGTGGAAGAGTTTTAGGTAATAATGATATATGGGGTTATGAAAAAAAAGATGGCAAGTTATTAATTGTTGAAGAAGAAGCAAAGATGATTAAAAGATTATATGAACTATATGTTAGTGGTAAGTATGGGATGAGTTCAATATCTAAAATGCTATTTAAAGAAGGATTTAAAAATAAAAATGGCAATCCTTTATCTATGACAACAGTGGCTAATATTATTAGAAATCCAAAATATAAAGGTTATTATTGTGGTAATAAATCAACAATTGTTGATTATAAATTAAAGACAATTGTAGTGAAAGATAAGAAAGATTGGGTCATATATAAAGATAATGAAGTGGTTCCTCCAATAGTAACTGAAGAGATTTGGGAATTGGCAAATAAGATTTATGATATGAGAAAAGCTAAGACTAAAGATGTAGATAAGAAAATTTATCAAAATAGATATAATTTCAGTGGTAAAATTATTTGTAATTGTCATAATAGAAGTTTTCATAGAAAAGTATATGAGTATGTTACAAAGGATAATGAAGTTGTATGGCTTTGTCCTCATAATAATATGAGAAAAGAAGATAAATGTAAAACTCCAATTCTTTATGAAAAAGAACTGATAAAAATATTAAGAAATAGTTTAATAGATTTTATTGGTAAGAAAGATAGCATTATTTATTCATTATCAGAGTTATATAGGGAGAATATAAATTTAAGAGATTTTGAAAAAGAAATTAACAAAATAAATGGCGATATTGAAAAAGTTAAAAAGGAAAAGGATAAATTATTAAGTCATAATGTTAATGATATTATTAGTGATAAAGAGTTTAAAGAAAGAAACAATATTTGTAATGATAAAATTAATGAAATGCTAAAGGAAATAGATAGCATTAAAGAAGAACAAATTAGAGCAAATAATATGGAAGCTGAGATAAATAAATTAGAAATATTAATTGAAGATAAGGTTAAAAAACCGACAGATGATATGTTATTTGATTTATTAGATAAAATTGTTGTTTACAATAGTGAAGATAAATGCTCAGTTAAGTTGAAAATATATTTAAAAATCGGCAAGGAAATAGAAGCCGATTATATTAATCCTAAATCACAGCATTTTTATAGTTCCTATGCACATGATAAGAGTAGATGTTGAAAGTACTTTTGAACCTATTATAGGATCAGAACTTCAAAGTAAAGAATTAATTAATTATTTAATGAAAGATTATGACACAAATCCTAATAATATATGGAAAAGCGAATTGTTTGGCAGAAGTTTAGATTCAATAGTAAAAGAAGGTATACAAGCCAAACTTGCTTTAATGCCGGATAACATAAGATTTAAATTACAGCAAACATTAACAAAATTAGTAAATAGAGGTTCTGGCAATTTGTTTGCTATTGTGCTATAAGGTATAAAATATAAAATTTTATACTTTTTATTTTTTTGTAAAAGGGAATATGTTATAATGTATTAGTAAGGGATGATAGTTATGAAAAGTAATAAAATTAAAAAAATATTTTCTTATTCATTAATAATTTTTACAATGATGTTTGTTAATTTAAGTAGTGTTTTAGCTGATAATAACACAGCTACAACATATGTGAAGTGTGGTGATAGTACATTTCCAGAACCAGTAGCTGCAATTGTACGTACTATAATCTTATTGTTACAAATAGTTATACCAATAGGAATAATTATTATGGGAAGTTTAGACTTCTTAAAAGCTACAATAGCTGGAGATTCTGACAAAATGAAAAAGAATCAAAAACAATTTGTTACTAGATTAATTGCAGGTACAATTACATTTTTTGTATTTGTTATAGTTAAGTTTATGGTTTCTATGGTTGCTGACCAAAGTGATTCAGAAAGTTTTACTAGCTGTTTAGATTGTTTAATAAATAACGAGGGAAGTTGTAATACAGTGACTAATTCACCATTTGATCCAGACCCAGAAATCGACACAGATAACTAAAAATGTAAACCTTTTGTTTTTGTCATATTGTTTACAAAAAGTTCTTAGTTCGATTGACAATATTTTAAAATAAAGTATAATATTAAATAGAATAAATAGATAGGAAGGGTGTTTATAAATGAATTGTAATAAATGTGGCACTCCAATTCTACCAGGTGAAAATTCTTGCCGTTTTTGTGGTACTGTTGGTGATTACTCTAAAAGAAGTCATGATGAAATAAAACCAGAAATAATAGATTTTACTACAGGAGATGATGATGTAGTAATTATAGATGATGAACCAGAAAATATAGAAAGCATACCAGGGCTTAGACCTGTAAGTATTCCTGTTGCTCCAGCAACACCAGTAGTTACAAGAACTGAACCGATTGTTACACCTGTTAATGTTGTAACTCCTGAGATTAGTGAAGTTCCAATGAGTAATAGTATTATTGGACATTCTACAGTAATGGAAGAAGCTGTTACTGTTGTTCCAACAATTGAAAGAACAATGCAAATTCCAGTGGTAACACCAATCACTAATGAACCTTTTGAGCCAACTGTAAAGCAATCTCCAGTTGTTTCAAAGATTGATAGCGAACCAGTTCCTGTAGTTAAAAAAGAGGAATATATAGTTCCAACAGTTGCTCCAGTAACAAAGAGTGCAGTTCTAGTAGAACCAGTTCCTACTGTGGTAACACCTATGGCAGAGCTTCCAGTAACAACTGCTGTATCTGCATCTACTCCAATAATAGTGACTGAACCGACTTCTAAGGACACAAAAGATGAAATAATAAAAGAATTTGTAACTCCAGTGACTGAAGATAAAAAAGAAAATAAAGTAAAAAAACCTAGTCAAGGTCTTTTCAATATATTAACATTTATATTAATAGTATTATTACTTGTTTCAATTATAGTAAATTGTTTCCTATTAATGGGAGACGGTAAAGATAATGAAGAGATTGATGATACTCCAGTTGTAAGCACTACTAATCAATCTGTATATTTTAATGGTTATAAGGCAGAAGTTCCAAGTAACTGGATAACTGTTACTAATAAAGATGTAAATTATATTACATTAATGGACAGTACTGAGGATTGGGCTATGACTTTAAATGTAGCACCAAATATAAATTCTGGTGAAATTAGTAATAAAACAAGCGTAGATAATATTACAAAAGCGTTTGGCACTAATAAATATTTATTTACCAGTGATTATTCTAAAACAGTGGATGGAAAAGATTTTTATATATTTAAAGGTAAATATTATGATTATAGTGTTTATGTTATAACTTTAAGTTTAAATAACACAAGTACTATTGTAGCTGATTTAAAATTTAAAGGCGAAGTAGATGATGCAGTTTTATCAAATGTACTTAGTTCGTTAACAACAGTAAGTACAAAAGACTTAACAGCTTTCTATAAAAGTGATTTTAATTTTGGGGATATTACATCACTAATAACAAGTAATGTAAGTGTAGAAGATAGTGCAAATTTAGGAGGAAATTAACAATTTCCTTTTTTTTATATTTTATTAAAAAGTATTGACTTTTATAATCTTCTCCTTTATAATTATGGACATAGGCGTTGAAGAAACTAGTAGTAATAATGACTGATTTAAGCGAGTTAGATATGGTGAGAGCTAACAATTAAAATTATTATGAAAAACAATTTGGAGCTATCTATTTGAATATTATAGTAGGATAGATCGGTTGTAATCCGTTACCAAGTTACACGAGTGATTGGCATCTACTATTAAAGGTGCACAATAATTTGGGTGGTACCGCGGATACAACAGTAATTCGTCCCTTTGTGGATTTTTGAAGTACTGTTTTTTTGTTCAAATTTGCCTGATTAGCTCAGTTGGTAGAGCATCCGGCTGTTAACCGGCAGGTCGTAGGTCCGAGTCCTACATCAGGCGCCATTAATTATTTATAAGCGATGAATAAGAGAGTAATAATAAGACTAGTAAAAGCGAGTTAGATATGGTGAAAGCTAACAACCAAGATTATTATGAAAAACACTTAGGAGCTATTATACTGAAATAAAGTAAGTTTAATCGGTTTAACCCGTTATCAAGTTAGAGTGACTATAGAAATTTTCTATAGTAATTTGGGTGGTACCGCGGATACAACAGTAATTCGTCCCTATTGGGATAGATTACTGTTTTTTTTTATACATAAAAGGAGGAATAATATTATGGCAAGATTTACTAAGGAAATGGTCGTAGATTATGCAGATAAGTTATTAATTGGTTTAAAAGAAGAAGAAGTAACAATGGTATTAGATGAGTTTGAAATTATAGATAAGAATATTGATTTAATAAATGCAATACCTAATATTTCAGAAGTAGAGCCAATGACTCATTGTTTGGATAATTTTATATATGAATTAAGAGAAGATGAACCAGAAGAATCTGTAGATATTGATGAATTATTACAAAATTGTGATAGTTATTTGAATAGAGAAGTTAAAGTACCAAAGGTGGTGGAATAATATGGATTACATGAGAAAAAGTATTGAAGAAATTCATGAAGCGTTAATAAATAATGAAGTTAAGGTTCAAGATTTGATCAATGAATCAATAAAAAAATCACACTTAGTTCAAGATGAATGTAATGCTTTTGTTACGATATTAGATGATGCTAAGGAAACAGAAGTAACATCTAATTTATTATCTGGTATTCCTTATGGGGTAAAGGATAACTATAGTACAAAAGGTGTATTGAGTACTGGATCTAGTAATACATTAAAAGATTACGTTCCATTTTTTACAGCTACTGCAATTGAAAATTTAGAAAAAGCAGGGGCAGTAGCTGTTAATAAAACAGTTTTAGATGAGTTTGGGATGGGTGGAACTGGTACAACAGGTCATACTGGTATTGTAAGAAATCCATGGGACTTATCTAGAATGTGCGCAGGTTCTTCTGCAGGTTCAGCAGCTGCAGTAGCGGCAGGTGTATATCCATATGCTACAGGTAGTGATACAGGAGACTCTATCCGTAAACCAGCAGCATATTGTGGTATAGTAGGTTATAAACCAACATACGGAATGATATCAAGGTATGGACTTTTTGCTTTTGCGAGCAGTTTAGATCACTGTGGTGTTTTAACTCGAAGTGTTAAAGATGCTGCTATAGTAGTTGATAACATGAAGGGTATAGATAAAAATGATATGACTAGTTGGGATTCAAGTAGTATAGAATTATATAATTCAATTACAGGAAATGTTACCGGTAAAAAATTGTGTTATATAAAAGAAATATGTGATATTAGTATGTTTCCAAATGCATCAGATGAATTAAAAGAGCATTTAAATAATTTCCATAAAGTTTTAGAGAAATGCAAAGAAATAGGGATTCAAATAGAAGAAGTTAGTATAGATAGAACTCTTTTAAATGCCGTTCCTTCTGTTTATGTAGTTATCTCATGTGCTGAAGCAACTTCAAATATGTCTAATTTAACAGGTATCATATTTGGACCTAGAGGCGAAGGGGAAAACTATATTGATAAAATGAAAAATTATAGAACTACAGGTTTTTCTCCTTTAATTAAGAGAAGATTTGTAATAGGTTCTTATGTTTTACAAGCTCAAAACAAAGATAGATATTTCCATAATGCTCAAAGAGTCAGAAGACTTTTAGTTGATGAATGGAATAAACTATTTGATAAATATGATGCTGTTATATTACCAGTAGGTAGTGGTCCAGCTAAACAATTAGTTGGATCAGAAGATATATTGGATAAAAATACTGCCATTTTGGAAGAACACTTACAAGTAGGTAACTTTGGTGGCTTCCCTTCAATAACAATTCCAGATGGATTTATAAATAATTTACCAGTAGGAGTTAATATAACTGGTAAATGCTATGATGATGTAAATGTACTAAATCTAGCATATGCTTTAGAAAGTAAAATGGAGTATAAAAATCAAATAGCTAAGGAGGTAAAATAATGGATAAATATAAAGTATTAATAGGTCTTGAAATGCACTGTGAAATAAGTGAAACAAAAACAAAAGTTTTTTCAAGTGCTTTAAATGATTATTGTGATGTTCCAAACAGTAACATAAGACCAGTAGATATGGCTTTTCCAGGAACTTTACCTGTCCTAAATAAGGAAGCAGTAAAAAAATCTTTAATGGCTAGCATGATTCTTGGTTGTAAACAACCAGAGTACATATATTTTGAAAGAAAAAATTATTATTACCCAGATTTACCAAAGGGTTATCAAATTACTCAAGAAACTAAACCAGCGCCAGTTGGAATATATGGTGAGTTAAAATATGAGTGCGATGGTGAATATAAAACGGTAAGAATTAACAATATACATTTAGAAGAAGATGCTGCATCAACAGATCATTATTCTAGATATTCTACTATTGATTATAATAGAGCAGGAGTGCCTCTTCTTGAACTTGTTACTGAACCAGATTTTCATTCTGCAAGTGAAGCAGTAGCATTTCTTGAAACAATGAGAACAATTTATCAATATACTGGTATTAGTGAAGCAGATAGTAGAAAAGGTCAATTAAGATGTGATGTAAACGTATCTATTATGGATATAGATAAAGATGAAAAGAACCCTGAAAACTGGGGAACAAAAGTAGAAATTAAAAACATTAACTCACTAGGTGGAGTAAGAGATGCGATTAATTATGAAGTAGCAAGACAAATAGAAGCTAAAGAAGAAGGCTCATACGACAAAATTGAACAGCAAACAAGAAGATGGGATGAAGCTACTATGACTACTGTATATATGAGAAGTAAAGTAGACGCCATAGACTATAAATATTTTACTGAACCAAATATACCAAAGTTCAAACTATCACAAAAATGGTTGGAAGAAATTAGGGCTAGTATACCGGTTCTTGCTGTCGAAAGAAAAGAAAAGTATATTAATGAATATGGTTTATCAAATTATGATGCTACTATATTAGTTAAAGAAAAAGCAATTTCAGATTTTTATGAAGAAACTATTAAATTAGGTGTTGATCCTAAAGTAAGTTCAAACTGGATGACTACTATGGTTTTAGGGCATTTAAATAAAGCAGAACTTGAACTAAAGGATATCTTTTTAACACCAGCATATTTAGTAGAATTAATTAATTTAATAAATAGTGGAGAAATATCTTCAAAACAAAGTAAAGAAATATTTTATAAGATGTTAGAAGAAAAGAAAGAACCTAAAAAACTTGTTAAGGAAATGGGAATGAAGCAAATCGGTGATGATTCTACATTAAGACCTATGATTGTTGCAATAATAGAAGAACATTTAGAACTAATTGAAGAATACAGAAAAGGTAGAAATGTCTTTGACTTCTTTGTAGGACAAGTAATGAAACAAACTCGTGGTCAAGCTAATCCAACATTAACGGCTCAAATAATTAAAGAAGAAATAGACAAAAGATAGGTGAATAAAATGAAAGATTCTAAAGAATTATACAGTACTTATAGCGACTTTATAGGTAAAGAAGTTACACTACAAGGGTGGATTAAAAATCATCGAAAACAAAAAGAAATGGGCTTCATTGAATTCAATGATGGAACATTTTTTAAGAGTGTTCAACTTATTTATAATAGTAAATTAAGAAAATTTGATGATATCCAAAAATTACGTATTGGAAGTGCTATAACTGTTGTTGGTACTGTTATAGAGTCACCTAGAGAAGAACAACCTTTTGAAATAGCTGTTAAAGATATTACTTTGGAAGGTGATTGTCCAGAGGACTATCCAATTCAACCAAAAAGACACACTAGAGAATTTTTAAGAGAACAAGCTTATCTAAGACCTAGAACTAATCTATTTGGGGCAGTATTTAGAGTAAGAAGTATAGTAGCTATGGCTATTCACTCATATTTTCAAGAAAGAGGATATGTTTATGTACATGCGCCAATAATCACAGGTAGTGATTGTGAAGGTGCAGGAGAAATGTTTCAAGTAACAACTATAGATGTTGATAAATTGAATGGCAAGGAAATAGATTATACAAAAGATTTCTTTGGTAAAAAAACAAGTCTTACAGTATCAGGTCAACTTCAAGGTGAAGCATTCGCAATGGCATATAAAAAGATATATACATTTGGTCCAACTTTCAGAGCTGAAAACTCTAATACAAAAACAC
Source organism: Bacillota bacterium (assembly GCA_023460995.1). Classification (GTDB taxonomy): domain Bacteria; phylum Bacillota_I; class Bacilli_A; order RF39; family UBA660; genus RGIG4266. The sequence continues at coordinate 426,253 of JAEWOE010000006.1, forward strand.
ATGCTTCTGAATTTTGGATGATTGAACCAGAAATAGCTTTTTGTGATCTAAATGGTTTAATGGATATAGAAGAAGATGTTTTAAAATATATTATAAAGTATACTTTAGAACATGCTAAGGAAGAATTAGAATTTTTTGATAAGTTTGTGGAAACAGGTCTTATTAATAAATTAGAAAAAGTAGTAAATTCTAAAGCAGCTAGAATAACTCATAAGGAAGCTATTAAGATATTATTAAAATCAGGTAAAGATTTTGAAAATAAACCAGCTTATGGTGAAGATCTTGCTACTGAACATGAAAAGTATTTAACAGGAGAACACTTTAATAGTCCTGTATTTGTTAGTGATTGGCCAAAAGATATAAAAGCATTTTATATGCGTATGAATGATGATAAAGAAACTGTTGCAGCTGTTGATTTATTGGTGCCAGGATCAGGAGAACTTATGGGTGGTTCTCAAAGAGAAGAGAGAGTAGATTTAATGCTTGCTAGAATGAAACAACTTGGAATTGAATCTAGTGAAATGAATTGGTATTTAAATTTAAGAAAATTTGGTGGCTGCAAACATAGTGGATTTGGTATGGGATTTGAGCGCTTACTTATTTATATAACAGGTGTTGAAAATATAAGAGATGTTATACCTTTCCCAAGAACTCCAAAAAATTGTGAATTTTAAGAGGTGATAAAATGAAAGGTAATAAATATAGAACAGTCTACTGTGGCAAAGTTACTAAAGAAGATATCGGTAAAGTCATAAGAATAGCTGGCTTTGTTGAAAATATTAGAGACCATGGTGGTATTATATTTGTTGATATCAGAGATGAATCAGGAAGTATTCAAACTGTAAGTAATGACGAGAAAATTTTTGATCAAATTACACGTGAATCTTCAATAACATTACTTGGTACAGTTAGACTTAGAGCTGAAGATACAATAAATACAAGACTTGCTACAGGTGAGTTAGAATTATTAGTAACAGAACTTGAGGTATTAGGTAAAGCAAATAATGAACTTCCTTTTGAAATAATGACTTCAAAAGATGTTAAGGAAGATATAAGATTAAAATATAGATATTTAGATTTAAGAAATGAAAAAGTTCATGATAATATAGTATTTAGATCTAAAGTAATATCTCATTTAAGAGAGAAAATGAGTAGTATGGGCTTTTTGGAAATACAAACTCCAATTTTAACTTGTTCTTCTCCTGAAGGTGCTAGAGACTATATTGTTCCATCAAGGGTATATCATGGAAAATTCTATGCTTTACCACAAGCACCACAAATGTTTAAACAATTACTTATGGTTAGTGGATTTGATAGATATTTTCAAATAGCTCCTTGTTTTAGAGACGAAGATGCTAGAGCTGATCGTGCTCCAGGTGAATTTTATCAATTAGATTTTGAAATGGCCTTTGCAGAAGCAGAAGATGTATATGCTGTAGCTGAAGAGGTTCTATATGATACATTTACTAAATTTAGTACTAAGGAAGTTAGTAGTAAACCATTTAGAAGAATATCATATGCAGAGTCAATGCTAAAATATGGAACAGATAAACCAGATTTAAGAAATCCTTTAGAGATTATTGATTTAACTGAAGTATTTGTAAATACTACATTTAAACCTTTTGCAAACACTATGGTAAGAGGTATAGCAGTTGATGATATTGGTACTAAATCAAACTCATGGTTTAATGAGTTAGTTGATTATGCTAAAACTCTTGGTATGCCAGGAATTGGTTATGTAACACTAATGGAAGATGGCTCTTTAAAAGGACCTATTGATAAGTTCTTATCTGAAGAAGAAAGAGATTTATTAGTTAGTAAAGCGAATTTAAAGATAAACAGTGTATTATTTTTTATCGCTGATAAGAGAAAAGCAGCTACTTTGGCAGGTTCTATGAGAAGCGAGATTGGAAAAAGATTAGAATTAATAGATAATAGTAAATTCGAATTTTGTTTCATTGTAGATTTTCCAATGTATGAATGGGATGAAGAAGAAGATAAATACATCTTTACGCATAATCCTTTCTCAATGCCACAAGGTGGTATGGACGATCTATTAAACAAAAAACCAGAAGATATACTTGCGTATCAATATGATATTGTATGTAATGGTGTTGAATTATCAAGTGGCGCAGTTAGAAATCATGATTTAGAAATTATGGAAAAAGCCTTTGATATAGCTGGTTATTCAAAAGAAGAACTAGAAAGACGTTTTAAAGCTTTATATACAGCATTTCATTATGGGGCTCCTCCACATGCAGGTATGGCTCCTGGTATTGATAGGATGATAATGCTTCTAAAGGATGAAGAAAGTATCCGTGAAGTAATTGCCTTTCCAATGAACAGTAGTGCTCAAGATTTAATGATGGGTTCTCCTAGTGATGTAACCGAACAACAATTAAGAGATGTACACATAAAGATAAGGTAACCCTTATCTTTTCTTTGTGTAATGTTTTGGCGTGATATAAGCATAAATTATTTATTTGTCAAGATATAAAAAGTATGAATTTTCCTTTATTTTCAATAAAAATGCGTGAAAAGTTCTTGCAATTGTATGTAAAAAATGATATTCTTTAATTGTAAGCAAGATAGATGATAGTTGTGTATCAATAAAAGCTTATGATAATAAAAAACATGGGAGGTAATTTATATGTCAAAAACTGATTTAGTAAACTATATTGCAGAAGAAACTGGATTAACAAAAGCTGATTCAGCAAGAGCTTTAGAAGCTTTTGTTGGTGGTGTAACTGAAGGTCTTAAAAAAGAAGGTAAAGTAACTTTAACTGGATTCGCTACTTTTACTGCTAAGAAAAAAGCTGCTAAAACAGGACGTAACCCACGTACTGGAGAAGCTGTATCTATTCCTGCAAGAGTTGCTGTAACTGTTAAAGCTGGTTCTAAATTAAAAGACGCTTTAAACTAGTCCAAAAAGAAAGGCTTTGTTGCCTTTTTTTCATGTAAGGAGGAATTTTGTGTTAGATAGTTCACTTAGAGTATTAGATAAAATTGAAGAAAATGGATTTGAAGCATATATAGTTGGTGGGTTTGCTAGAGATAATTATATTGGAAGAAATAGTACGGATGTTGATATTTGTACAAATGCTACTCCAAAAGAATTAAAAAATATATTTCAAGCTAGCATGCTTCCAAAAGAACAATATGGATCGGTTGCTGTAATATATAAAAAAATCAGATTTGATATTACAACTTATCGTAAAGATATAAAGTATGAAAATAATAGATTACCTATAGAAATAGAGTATATAAATAATTTAATGGATGATTTAAAGCGAAGAGATTTTACAATGAATACTCTTTGTATCAATAAAAATGGTGATTATATAGACCTATTAAATGCAATGGAAGATATTGATAATAAAATAATAAGAACAGTTGGTAATGCTAAAGAAAAATTAAATGAAGACTGCCTTAGAATTCTTAGAGCAATAAGGTTTGCTACTATACTTGATTTTGAGTTAGACGAAGAACTAAAAATTGCTATAAAAGAATATGGATATTTATTAAAGAAATTATCATTTTTTAGAAAAAAAGAAGAGTTAGATAAAATATTTAGCAGTATCAATGTAAAACGAGGTATTAATTTATTATTAGAACTTAATTTAGATAAATATTTAGATTTAAATAATTTGGATAAAATTGTTATTGTTTCATCACCACTTGGTATTTGGGCACAATTAGATGTACTAAAAACATATAGTTTTTCTAATATAGAAAAGTATTCAATAGAAACTATAAATACCATAAAAAATAATAAGTTTTTTGATAATTATGAATTATATAATTATGGCTTATATCTTACTTCACTTGTAGCAGAAATTAACAACATAGATAAAAATGCATTAATTAAAAGATATATGAGCCTTCCAATAAAAAATAAAAGAGATATATTAATTGATGGAGAAGATATATGTAGTATATTAAATATTGCTCCATCAAAAAAAGTTAAACTTATAATTGAAGATCTTGAAAAGAAAATAATATATGGACAGTTAGAAAATAGTAAAAATGTTATAGTAGATTATATCAAGAAGAATTATTCTGGAAGAGTTGAATAATTCTTTTTTAATTGATATAATTTATATATGATAGGTAGGATCGATAGTATGAGTAAAAAGAGGGGATTTACATTAGTTGAATTACTTGCGGTTGTAATAATACTTGGTATTATCAGTATTATTATATATCCAGTACTTAATAAAATATTAAAAGATAATAGAAAAAAAGCTTTTGAAGCTAGTTTGGATTCAGTAGTTAGGGCAGCTGAATTATATAAAACAGATAATAATAACAATTTAGATATCATCGATTATGATGATGGAATAATAGATATAAGTAATCTTGGTAAGTGGAAAACTGGAACTATATCTGATGGAGTAGATACAGATGGCTCAACAAAAATATATCTTGCTGGATTTTATGATGGAGAATTCTGTGCGACTGGATTTAGTGGTAATTTTACAATTGTTGAGGGCAAATGTGAGGTTATTCCGCAACTTTGCTTTATTATGGATAATAACACAATAACAGATTATGGATTTGAGTATAGTTCTTGTCCTTTAGATATTGCAATACCAACTAAAGTATATGATGAAGATGTATTATATATAGGTGATGGTGCTTTTTCTAATTCATCTATTTCATCTGTAATTATCCCAAGTAGTATAAAGGAAATTGGTGATGGTGCTTTTTCAAAAACACTGCTTACTTCTTTAGATTTAACTAATGCTACTTCATTAGAAAAAATAGGTGAAAAGGCATTTGATGGTACTTACTTGGGCACATTAGATTTTAGTAATTTATTAAGTTTAAAAGAAATTGGTGAAGGAGCATTCTTAGAATCCGGTATATTAGGAACAATTAATTTATCAAAATCAGCAAGTTTAACTAAAATTTTGCCTACTGCTTTTGCCGGTAATCAAATAACAACACTGAACTTAAGTAATCTTAGTAATTTAGAAAGTATAGGTCAATATGCATTTAGTGAAAATCATATTGTAGGAAACTTATTATTAACTAATTTGACAAAATTGGCAGCAATTGAAAATAATGCTTTTGATGTTAATGAAATATCAAGTATAAATTTATCTGGTACAAATATGCTTGCTAGTATTGGTAATGATGCTTTCTATAGTAATAATATTACTAGTATATCTGTTGATCCAACAAATAATATAACAAGCATCGGAGAATATGCCCTTGCCAATAATTCTCTAAGTAGTTTTGATTTATCATCATTTCCAAATTTAAATAGCATAGGTTTAGGAGTTGTCAACGATAACCAACTCCCTAATAATCAGGCGTTTATATTTTATAAAAACGGTTCACTAGATACTAGTAAGTTAATATCATATGGTGGACAAAATAGAAGTAATGTAGTTATACCAAGCACGGTTGTATCTATAATGGATAGAGTTTTTGAGAATCAAGGCATAACGGCAGTTGATTTTACTTTAGCTACTAGTTTAAATACAATTGGTAATTATGCATTTTATAGTAATGGTTTTAGTGCCATTACATTGCCGAATACAGTAACTACAATAGGAGAATATGCCTTTTCTAGCAACTATAGTTTAACATCAATATCTTTGCCAAATTCTATAAGTAGTATTGGTGAATATGCATTTAGTTATTGTAAATTAGGTAATGTAACTATACCATCTAGTTTAGTTAATATAACTAATTTCGCATTTTCTGATTCAGGAATTACTAATTTAACATTAAGTAATGGCATTCAAACAATAGGAAATGGTGCTTTTGGAAATAATACAACTTTAACATCAGTGACTTTTCCAAATACACTAACTGCTGTAGGACAGTATGCGTTTAAAAATGCAAAACTTGGAGTTATAACCTTACCAAGTAGTTTAGTTAGTATAAATGATTATGCTTTCTATAACTCTGGTATAACTAGTTTGACATTAAGTAATGGCATTCAAACAATAGGAAGTAATGCTTTTAAAAATAATACAACTTTAACATCAGTGACTTTTCCAAATACACTAACAAATGTTGGACAGTACGCATTTGAAAATGCAAAACTTGGTGTTGTAACACTACCATCTAGTTTATCAACTATTAATAGCTATGCATTTTATTACGCAGGTATTACATATTTAACAATAAGTGTAGGAACAACAAAAATCGAATCCTATGCATTTAATGGCAACTCTATGCTAACAGCAATTGTATTACCATCAGGACTAACAACTATAGATGATAGTGCATTTAGATACTGTAAACTGACATCTGTCACAATACCTAGTACAGTTACAAGCATTGCTCTTTATGCATTCTATAAGTATGGATCTTCATCCAATCCATCTTTAACATCAATAGTTAATAAATCAGCAACTACATTCAATTGGTATAATATTTTAAATGTAGGAACTTCAGCAACTTGTACATTTGCGGGAGCAGGTACCTGTGGAACAGTTACAATTACAACAAGTTAAGGGGCATCACGCCCTTTTTTATTGATAATTAGGCAAAAAAAAGTTATAATGTATAAAGGTGATTTCATGTTTAAAATAAAAGATCTAGAAATAAAAAATAATGTTGTTCTTGCTCCGATGGCAGGAATATGTAATAGTGCTTATAGAACAATAATAAAAGATATGGGCTGTGGTCTTATTTATGCTGAAATGGTTAGTGATAAAGCTATAGCGTATGGTAGTAAAAAAACAATTGATATGCTTTACATGACTGATTATGAAAGACCAATAGCTCAACAAATTTTTGGTAGTGATGAAGAATCGTTTGTTACCAGTGCAAAATACATATATGAGAATATGAAGCCAGATATAATAGATATCAATATGGGGTGTCCTGTGCCTAAAGTGGCAGTTCGCGCTCAAGCAGGTAGTGCCTTACTAAAAAGTCCAGAAAAAGTAAGGAAAATTGTAGAGGCAGTAGTAAAAGCTGTTCCTGTACCTGTAACTGTTAAAATAAGAAGCGGTTGGGATGATAAAAGTATAAATGCAGTAGAAATAGCAAAAATAGTAGAAGAAGCGGGTGCTTCAGCAATTACTATACATCCTAGAACTAGGGCTCAAGGTTATAGCGGGAAAGCTAATTGGAATATTATCAAGCAAGTGAAAGAGGCAGTTTCAATTCCTGTAATAGGTAATGGTGATATAAAAACATGTTTTGATGCTAAGAGGATGATTGATGAAACTGGTTGTGATGCTGTTATGATAGGTAGAGGAGTGCTTGGAAATCCTTGGCTTATTAAGGAATGCGTTGATTATTTAGAAAACGAAAATATACCAAGCAAAATAACGGTTGTGGAAAAAATAGATATGATAAAACATCATATTGAATTACTTAGAAAAACGAAGAATGACAAACTTGCTTTACTTGAGATAAGAAGTCATGCTACATGGTATTTAAAAGGAATAAACAATAGTAGTTGTTTGCGAAGTGAAATTTGCCATGCTACAAGCATTGATAGCTTAATTAAAATGTTAGATACATTTTTGGAGGAAAAAAAATATGAATGCTAATTTTTTCAGAAGATTTTTAGCATATTTCATTGATATGGTTATACTAGGAATGATTATTACGCTTTCCCTAATGCTTTTTAGTAATAAAAATAGTGAAAATTTGATAACATTAAATAATGAAGTTAGAGAAGTTAATGAGCAGTTGTTGGAAAAAGAAATAACTTCAGAAAATTATATTTATAGATATGCTGAACTTAATTATCAAATAGACAAGATGGAAGTAATAGATAATATACTAAATAGTTTATATATAATTTTGCTATTTGTCTATGTTCCTTTTATTCTAAAAGGGCAAACTTTAGGTATGAAATTAACAAAAATTAGAATAGTAAAAGATGATGGCTTAGAAGCTACTCTTAATGATCACTTGTTTAGAAGCATATTAATATACTCCCTAGGGCATTTATTTATTACCTTAGCAGTAATATATGTTTTACCAAGTTTTGTATATTTTACAATATCGTCAAGTTTACTATTTTTAGAGTTTTTACTAGTATTTATAAGTGTTTTTATGATATTATATAGGCATGACCGAAAAGGAATACATGATATTTTGACAAGGACAAAAGTTATAAAAATATAGAGGTGAAAAAATGAGAGAATTTACAGAACAGGAATTAGTTAGAAGAGAAAAAGCGGCAGCAATAAGAGAATTAGGAATGGATCCATATGGTCAAAGATTTGATAGAACACATTTATCAGAAGAATTAAAAAAAATATATGGTGAAAAAACTAATGAAGAATTAGAAGAAATGAATATTGCAGTAAAAGTAGCTGGGCGTATTATGACAAAACGTGGTAAAGGAAAAGCCGGTTTTATGCATATTCAAGATAAAGAAGGTCAAATTCAAATATATGTAAAAATTGATAATGTCGGTGAAGAAAATTATGAATTATTTAATAAAGCGGATTTAGGAGATATAGTTGGAATTGAAGGAACTGTATTTATTACTCATACTGGAGAATTATCTGTAAGAGCAAACAAATATGTTCATTTAGTTAAAGCACTAAGACCACTTCCAGAAAAGTTTCATGGGTTAACTGATATTGAAGAGAGATATCGTCGTCGTTATGTTGATTTAATTATGAATGAAGATTCTAAAAAAATAGCTTTAACTAGACCAAGAATCATTCGTACAATTCAAAATTATATGGATGCACAAGGATTTACAGAAGTTGAAACTCCAATTCTTCAACCAGTGCTTACTGGCGCTAGTGCAAGACCATTTGTTACTCATCATAATGCTTTAGATATGCCATTCTACTTAAGAATTGCATTAGAATTACCTTTGAAAAGACTACTAGTTGGTGGACTTGAAGCGGTATATGAAATAGGTAGAGTGTTTAGAAATGAAGGTGTTGACCCACGTCACAATCCTGAATTTACATTAATGGAAGCCTATTTAGCATATTCTGATTTAGAGGGTATGATGGTTTTAACAGAAGGTATGTTCCAAAAGATTGCTAATGATGTATGTGGCACTCTTGAAATAGAATGGAATAACAAGACTATTAATTTATCTGGACCATGGAAAAGACTTCACATGGTAGATGCTATTAAAGAAGCTTGTGGTGTTGACTTTTGGAAAGAAATGTCTTTAGATGAAGCAAAAACATTAGCTAAAGAACATCATATAGATGTTGAAGCACATTTTACAATTGGACATATCATTAATGCTTTCTTTGAAACATATGTAGAAGAAACATTAATTCAACCTACATTCTTATATGGACATCCAGTTGATATATCTCCACTTACTAAGAAAAATCCTGAAGATCCAAGATTTGTTGATCGTTTTGAATTATTCATAGATGGTAAAGAATTTGCAAATGCATATACTGAACTTAATGATCCAATAGATCAATTTGAAAGATTTGAAGAACAATTAAAAGAACGTGATCTTGGTAATGAAGAAGCAAATGATATGGATATGGACTTTATTGAAGCCCTTGAATATGGTATGCCACCAGCAGGAGGTGTAGGATACGGTATAGATCGTATATGCATGCTTATGACAGGTAGTGCATCAATTAGGGATGTATTAATATTCCCACACATGAAAAGCAAAAATTAGGAGGAATTTATGAAAGTATTATCAGTTAATGCAGGTAGTTCGTCATTAAAATTTCAAATGTATGAAATGCCAGAAGAAAAAGTTTTAATATCAGGAGTATTTGAAAGAATAGGAATTGATGGAAGTTTTTATACTATAAAAATAAATGGTGAAAAAATAAAGAAGGAAACTGTTCTTCCGACTCATAAAGAAGCAGTTCAAACTTTGATAAATGAGTTACTTGAGAATAAAGTAATTGTAGATTTAGATGAGATAAAAGGTGTTGGACATCGTGTAGTGCATGGTGGTGATAAGTATTCGTCTTCTGTTGTTCTTGATGATGTTGTTATAGCGGCACTTAAAGATTTAATACCACTTGCCCCTTTACATAATCCAGCAAACATTACTGGTGTAGAAGCATTTATTGGAGCAGTTCCAAACGCAAAACAAGTTGGATGCTTTGATACAGCATTTCATCAAACAATGGATGAAACTTCATATCTATATGCTGTTCCATATGAATGGTATACTAAGTATGGTGTAAGAAAGTATGGATTTCACGGAACAAGCCACAAATATGTTAGCGATAGAGTAAGTGAAATTATTGGAAAAAAAGATATTAAAGTTATTACTTGTCATATTGGAAATGGTGGCTCTTTAGCTGCTGTTAAGAATGGTGAGTGTATCGATACATCTATGGGATTTACTCCTAACGCAGGTTTAGTTATGGGTTCTCGTAGTGGAGATATTGATGCTACTTTTATACCATATGTAATGGAAAAAACTGGAATGGCACTTTCAGAGGTAATAAACGAATTAAATAAAAATAGTGGATACCTTGGTGTAAGTGGTGTAAGTAGTGATGGTAGAGATATTGAAGATGGTGTAAATGCTGGAAATGAAAGATGCATTTTAGCTCAAAGGTTATATATAAAGAGAATTATTGAGTATATAGCAAAATATTATGTTGAATTAGACGGCGCAGATGCAATAGTATTTACAGCTGGCGTTGGTGAAAATTCAATCAACACAAGAAAACAAATATTAGATGGTTTAAAAATATTAGGTATAAAAGTTGATGATGAAGCAAATAATGTAAGAGGAAAAGAGACTTTAATTAGTACTGAAGATTCAAGCGTTGCTGTTTATGTCATTCCAACTGATGAAGAGGTAATGATAGCTAGAGATACATATAATTTTATAAAATAGGAAGTAGTCGATAAAGATGAATAATAAGTATTATAAGATATATCGTAAAATAAAGAAATATAATACGATAGTAATTGCTAGACACGTTGGTGCTGACCCTGATGCTTTAGGAAGTCAATTAGCACTTAGAGATGCTATAAAGTATAAATTTCCTAGAAAGCAAGTTTATGCTATAGGAGCACCAGCTTCTACATTTAAATATTTAGGTACACTTGATAAATTTACTGAAGAAATGTATGAGAAAAGTCTACTTATTGTTCTTGACACTCCTGATTGTAAAAGAGTAGATGGGGCTATGGCAGAACAATTTAAAGATTCGATAAAGATTGATCACCATCCATTTGTAGAAGAGTTTTGTAAGCTTGAGTGGATTGATGATACGGCTAGTAGTGCTTCACAATTAGTGTTAGAACTAATTAATAAAACACCACTTAAATTAACTAAAGAAGTTGCAGAGAAAATATTTGTAGGAATAGTAGCAGATACAAACAGGTTTTTATTTAAATACACTACTCCTAAAACTTTTAAATTAGTATCAAATATGATTAAAGAAACTAATTTAGATTTTACTGAACTATATGAAAGCCTTTATTTAAGGCCAGTTAAAGAAATTAGATTTCAAGGTTATATAGCTGATAATATGGTAGTAACTGAACATGGTTTTGGTTATATGAAAATTAGTAATGAAGAATTAAAGAAATATAATGTTGATGCAGCAACTGCTGGAAACATGGTTAATAATTTTAATTATATTAATGAAGTATATGCTTGGGCTATATTTTCTGAAGATGCCGCAAATGATGTAATAAGAGGTTCAATTAGATCAAGAGGGCCAATTATTAATGAAGTTGCCTCACATTTTGGTGGCGGTGGACACATATTCGCAAGTGGTGTTCGTTTAAAATCTGATGAGGATACAGATAGTTTAATTGCTGAACTTGATGCTGTATGCCTAGCTTATGAAAAAGAGAAATAGATTATCTATTTCTTTTTATGTGACTATTTTTTGTTTTCTTTTAATAGTATTTAGTGTATAATTTAAGTAGGAGGATAGTTATGAAAAATAAAATTATTAATGAAAAAAAGAATGGCAATATTATTATAAACAGTTTAATTACTATAGTTTTAGCCTTTATTATATATTTCTTCTTTTTACCAGCACTTAATCTAAGTAGTATTGGTTTTTGGATATATGTAGTTATTATAATAGGTATTTTTACCTTCCTTAGCTTAATAAACAATCTTGATTCGAAAGGAAGATTAATAGGTAATATCAAGTTAGTATCTGCTGGCGGTATGGTGGTAATCTTTATATTTGCTGGAATAATGATAATTAATTTTATATTGTCACCACTTTTTTCTTCTAAGCAATATTCAGAACGTATCAGTGTAAATGAAGAGGGTGATTTTCTAAAAGATATAGAACTAGTTGATTTTAGTAAACTTCCACTTCTTGATAAAGATTCAAGTCAAAAGTTAGGTGATAGAGTTATGGGACAAATGCCAGAACTTGTTTCACAGTTCTATGTTTCAAGCTTATATACTCAAATAAATTACAATGATGAAATAATTAGAGTAACTCCACTTGAATATAATGGATTTTTTAAATATTTATCAAATTATAAAGATGGAGTTAAGGGTTATATAACAGTTGATTCCGTAAGTGGTGAATCGAAACTTACTAAGTTAGACAAAGGTATGAAATATATGCCTTCTGCTATTCTTATGCAAAATCTTAATAGAAAATTAAGATTTAGTTACCCGACTAAAATTTTTGGTGAAAAATCATTTGAACTTGATAATGAAGGTAATCCATACTGGATAGTACCAACTATTAAATATGCTGGTGTAGAACTTCGTAAAGAAGTTGAAGGTGTTATAATATTAGATCCTATTACAGGTGATTCTAAATATTATGATGTAGAAGATGTTCCAACATGGGTTGATCATGTTTATAGTGCTTCTTTAATAATTGAACAACTAGATAACTGGGGTCAATATAAGGATGGATTCTTAAATAGTATGTTTGGACAAGAGAATGTCACTATGACAACAGATGGATATAATTATTTAGTAATGAATGATGATGTTTATTTATATACTGGTGTAACATCAGTAGCTAGTGATGAATCAAACTTAGGTTTTGTATTAACAAATATGCGTACAAAGGAAACTACTTTCTATTCTGTGCCAGGTGCTGAAGAATTTAGTGCTATGGCTAGTGCTGAGGGTCAAGTTCAACAAATGGATTATACAGCTTCATTTCCATTGTTAATTAATTTAAATGGAAAAGCTACGTATTTAATGTCATTAAAAGACAATGCAGGTCTTGTTAAGATGTATGCTTTTGTTGATGTAGCTGATTATCAAAAAGTTGTTGTAACTGATGCAGCAAGTGGAATTGAAAACGCTGCCCAAAAATATTTAGGTGAATCAGCTATAGAAGTTGATGAAGATGCACTTACTACAAAAGAAATAACTGTAAGTAATGTTGCGACAGCTATAATAAACGGATATACATATTACTATATAACAGACACAGAAAATAAGAAGTATATGGTATCAATATCTGTTAATAAAGAATTATTGCCATTCGTGACAAAAGATTCGAAAGTAACAATATCTTATCAAAAAACTGATTCAGATGTTATAAATTTAACAAAGATAAAATAAAAAGACTTAGGTCTTTTTTTTATACATATTTTCTTCAACAATACTCCCTAAATAAGATCCAAAAACTGCACCTAAACAAAAAGCCACAATTTTATAAGGATTATTATCTATATTAACAAGAACCATACTGGCACTTAGTATCCATATTAATGATATAAGACCATTTAGTATTGCACCAACAATTTTTCTGTCTTTAGCTATAACAATTATTCTAACTGTACCAAGCATGTTTTCTATTACTTTATTAATAAATATAACTATGCAACATATCATATTATCACCATTTTATTATGTACTTATAACAGACTTTTTAAGCATTAAAAATATAGTATTAAGTTATATTACTAGACTTTCTATTATATAAGTTTTTTATATAGCCATAATAAAATAATAGGAGGAATAATATGTACTTGATTAATAAAAAGATAAAAGGAGTAAATAATGCTTTTACATTAACAGAATTAATAACTGTAATTTTACTACTAGGTATTATTTCATTAATTGCAATACCATCTATATCAAATATTACAAAGGAAGCTAAAGAAAAGTCTTTTAAGGTTTCCGCAACACAAATATTTGAAGGTACTTCTATATATTTGTATAAACATGATTACAATGGTATGCCTGGAGAAGGTTTAGAAGTGGCAATTCTTGATACACTAAAACCTAACATATTTATAAGTGGTTATATATATATGAATGCTAATGAAAATTATGAAATAGTAAATGTCAGTGACGGAAATTATTGTGCTAATGGAGAAAAAGGACGTTTGGTAATTACTAAAGGAGCTTGTGAATTGTAATTAGTTGTTCCTTCCATAATTTCACACACTTTAAACAAAATATAAACATATTTTTAAAATATAATGTTAACAGTGGAGGTGATAAGAAAGAAGATAACGTGACACATAAAAATAAAAATAAGTAACAATATAAAAATTAAAATAAAATAATACACTCTAATAAACTAATAAAACGAGGTGATAGATTAATAAATAAAAAAATGATATACTACTAATGAGGTGTTATAATGTACAAAATTTGTTTAGTAGAAGATGAAATAAACTTAAATAACCTTATCAAGAATTATTTAGAACATGAGAATTATAAAGTAGTCCAAAAGTTTAGCGGAAATGATGCTATAAATTATGTAGGGACAGAGAATGTTGATTTATGGATTCTTGATATTATGCTTGGTGATGATATAAGTGGTTATGATATAATAAAAAAAATAAGAGAGAAATCTCCTTTAGTTCCTGTAATATTTACATCAGCACGTGATCAAGATTTAGACAAAATTATTGGTCTAGAACTTGGTAGTGATGATTATGTAACAAAGCCATATTCCCCAAAGGAATTAGTCCTTAGGGTAAATAAATTAATTGGCAGGGTATATAATAAGACTGATGAAAAAGTCATATATGAAAATTATGAAATAGATGCTGTAAAACGCGAAGTTACAAATGCTGGAAAAGAAATAAAACTTACAACATTAGAGTTTGATTTATTAATGCTATTCATTAATAATAAAAATAAATCATTTAGCAGAGAAGAAGTATTGACTAGCGTTTGGGGATTAGATTATTTTGGTAGCGATAGGGTTGTTGACGATTTAGTTAGAAGACTAAGAAAGAAGATGCCTAATATGCGTATAAATACTTTATATGGGTATGGATATCGTTTGTCATGATAAAACATTTTAATCTTTCGAAGCAGTTACTATGTATAGTAATAGTAATCTTTGGGGTAATTACTGTTGCAATCGGATATTTACTTCCAAAAGTATTACTGCCAGTTTATGAAAATAATATATATACGATATTAAAACAACCACTTGAATTTATGAATGATTCTAATTTTGATGATTATGAATTCAATTCCGACATTGCTTATTTATATATAACAAATGAGGGGAAAATAATAAAATCAGCCAATTTAATAAATGTTATTAAGATATCTACTAAACAATTAATTGAAAGAGTAAATAGAGAAACAGGTAACTTTACTTATCTAGGAAATAAGTATTATTATATTTCCGAAACAGATAGTTATGTTACTAAAATAGCTATTACTAATGATAACTATATAACAAAAATAAAAGAGGAAATTATAAACACCATATTTCCTATACTACTTTTCACATTACTAATAATAGTTGGACTAGTGTTATTATGGTCACAACTATTGATTAAAAAAATAGAACGACTAAAAGAAAAAATTGACAATTTAGATAACGATAATTACATAAACAGATTTAATTACTATTTCGATGATGAACTTAAATCTTTATCTACATCAATAGATGAAATGAAGTATACCTTAAAGTTACAAGAAGAATACAAAAATCAGATGTATCAAAACATCTCACATGATTTTAAAACACCACTTACTGTTATAAAATCATATTTAGAAGGTATTGAAGATGGTATTCAGGATAAAGATGAAGGTGTTAAAATCATCTGTGAACAGGTAAATAAATTAGAACTAAAAGTACACTCCTTACTATATTTGAATAAATTAAATTATATAAAAGACTTAGACAATTATAAACACGAAACTACAGATGTTTCTCGGGTAATTATGGACTCTGTAGAAAAGTTTAAAATACAAAGGCCAGATGTTGAATGGGAAGTTACAGTCATAGACAAGAAATGTGATTTTAAAGGAACTTTCGATATGTGGGAAGCTATTATTGATAATTTGTTAAATAATTTTGTTCGCTATGCCGAAAAAAATATAAAAATTACTATCAAAAACAACAAAATAACCTTATATAACGATGGACCTAACATAGACCCTAATATACTAAACGATATTTTTACTCCGTATAAAAAAGGTATAAAAGGACAATTTGGTTTGGGATTATCAATAGTAAAGAAAACTATAATGCTTTTTGGTTATGAGATAACCGTCCATAACGAAAAGAAAGGAATTAGTTTTATAATAAAATAAAAGTAACGTAAGTTACTTTTTTTATGTTATAATTATATTAAGATAAAGGAGAATACTTATGAATAGAGTTGATTTAACAAAGAGTACTTTTGAAGAAGATATTCCAAAGCCTGAGGTAACAAAAAACAAACCAGTATTATTTAATGTTATCTTAGTTATTTCTTTAGTTATACTTATATGTCTATTTGTATTTTTGTTTAAAAGATATAGGGATAGGGATGCTATGGACTTATTTGAAAGTAAAATTAATATGACAATTAATCTTGCTCGTGAAGCAGTTAGTGATGAAAAATATGAAGATGATTATCTATTAGTTAAGTTTCCTGACAAAAATGATGTAATAACAAAAGATGGAATTATGAGTTTTAATGGAAAAGAATTAGATGAATTTCCAAATGGTTATATAATAGTTTACAAAGATGATTCAATTGCTTTTAAATTAAGTGACGGGACTTACTGTGCTTCTAAGTCATATGATGATGAATCATATAACCTATTTATATTTGGTAATTGTTTAAACTATGACATTAAATATAAGGAAGATATTTAATATGGAAACAAGTAAGGCAACTATAAACATTTATGATTACGGTAAGCACAAAAATAAAAAGCATAAAAGAAAAGTAAAAAGAATAAGAACAATAGTTATTCCTATTTTATCTTTGTTATTATTAGTTATACTATTTAGTGTAATTAAATATTCTAATAAAGATAAAATTAAAGAGATTGATAAAAAAATATCAGTTTCTCTTGAAATAATGCGTTCAACTATAAAAAGTAAAGATTTTAATGAAGATTTTTTATTAATTACTTTTCCAGATGATTCAAAAATTATATCAGATAATGGTTATATAATTAATAATATTGGAGCATCATATAAAGAATTTCAAGATGGATATATTATAATGTATAAAAATGGTAAATATGAATTTGAACTACAAGATGATGGATATTGTGCCGTCAAGAATAGTAATGATGATAAATACCAGCTATTAATATTTAAAAAATGTTCTAGTAAACAATATGATTATTTAAAAAAATAAACAATAGTTTTATAAACTATTGTTTTATTTTATCTCCTTGATAAATATTATCTAATGCCAATTTCTTATCAATTTCATTTAGTACACCAAATTTTTTTATTAGCCATTCTGGTTCAACTAAATCACTTGCTTTTGGATCACCAGTAATACGATTTATTACTATTTCTGGTCTTAGATATTCAAGTTGTTTACAAACTATTTCAACATATTCTTCACGAGATAATATATGAAATTTTTCTTTTTTATATAAGTTATCTAATTCTGTATTTTTAAGTATATGAAGCATATGTATTTTAATACCTTGTATATCTAGTTCATTTAAATACTTAACAGTTTCAAGCATCATTTCTTCAGTTTCATAAGGAAGTCCATTAATTATATGAACAACAATATTTATGTTACGCTTTCTTAAATTTTCCACCATATTATTAAAACATTCTAAACTATGACATCTATTTATTAAAAGTCCAGTCTTTTCATGAATAGTTTGAAGTCCTAATTCTACAGTAAGATAGGTTCTTTTACTTAGCTCTTCTAAATAATCTATACACTCTTCAGTAATAGAATCTGGACGAGTAGCGATAGATAATCCTACTACACCATCTTGCTTTAGTATAATTTCATATTTTTCTTTTAATACATGTAGTGGCGCATATGTGTTTGTATTAGCTTGAAAGTATCCTATATACTTACTGTTTGGCCATTTCTTTGACATCATTTCTTTAATATCCTCGAACTGCTTTAATAAATCATCATTTCGATTTCCTGCATAATCTCCACTACCAAGACTAGAGCAATAAATGCAGCCTTTAGTGCCGACTTTACCATCTCTATTTGGACAAGTAAAACCAGCATTTAAACTAACTTTAAATATTTTTGAATTAAATTTATGTTTATAAAAGTAATCTAAAGTATGATATCTTTTATTTGAATCGCTATATTTGAACTTATTTTCCATCTAATCACCCAATTTCTTAACAATTATACCATATCTTTTTGTGACAAAAGTGTGAAAAGTTAAAAAAAATCTTTAAATTATTTCATAATTGATAGAAATTTGCTATAATTATGGTGGAGGTAATAGATAATGAAAAAGATGAGAGAGAAATATAATTTATTGACAGCAATTGCATTTTGTTTTTTGGTTTATGTTGTTCTTAGTTGGTTTGTACCAACAGGTTCAGTAGCAAATAATGAATTTACAGGTGCTGACACAAATCCGATAGGATTATTTGGTTTAGTATATTATCCTGGTATTACAGCAGGTACATTCCTACAATTTGGTTTAATTATTTTATCAATTGGGGCATTATATGGTGTAATGAATAAGACTGGTGTTTATGGAACATTAGTTAATAATACTGTAAGTAAAATTAGAGGAAAAGAAAAAAGATTCCTTATGATTACAGTAGCTTTATTAATTATTATGAGTTCTTTAGTTGGTCTTCCATATGCTATGCTAATAGTTGTACCATTCTTAATGGCAATTATGTTAAAATTAGGTTATAACAAAATAACTACTGTTGCTAGTACTATTGGTTCAATTTTAGTTGGACAAATTGGTTCAACTTTTGGATATACAATAGCTGGTTTATCATCAAGTTTATTAGGACTTGAAATTACAGAAGGTATTTGGTCAAGAGTAGCCTTATTAGTTATTGTATTATTCTTATTTGTTTTATTTGTAACAGGAAACAAAGAAACAAAAGTAAGAGAAACTAAAAAAGTTAATCATGATAAGAAAGGCAAAAAAGATACAGTAAGTGAAACTACTGTAGAAGAAAAAGTAATTTTCTTAGAAAATGAAGTAACTTCAAACAAGAAAACATTCTCACTTAAACTATTATTTATTTTAACTTTTATAATAGCATGTGTTAGTATGTTTAATTGGAATACGGTATTTAAATTTACAGCATTCGAAGATTTTTATGAAAAAATCGTTGGTATTACTGTTTCTGATTACCCACTTATTAAGAATTTCCTAGGATTAACAAATCCATTTGGTTATTGGGATTCATATGAATTAGTTGCTTTATTAACTGTTTCATCAATAATAATGGGATGGGTATACAATTTATCTTTAGTAGATTTATTTGATGGAATGAAAGCTGGAGCTAGAAGAGTTCTAAAACCAGCATGTGTAATTATGATAGCTAATATTATATTTACATTAGTACTATCATCTACAGAAGGTACAATGCTTGTATATATAACTGAAAAACTTGCATCTGTTTCTGATTCATTTAATTTATTTACAACAGCATTAACTGGTGTAATTGGTGGATTTTTCTATAATAATTATTATTATTATTTTAATTCAATTGCTACTGATTTGGCAATCCACATTGATGCTGATTACTATACAATAATGACATTTATTTTACAAAGTATATATGGATTAATGATGATGATTCTTCCTACAAGCTTAGTACTTGTAAGTGGACTAAGTATGCTTGGTGTATCATTCAGAGAATGGATTAAATATATCTGGCGTTTTGTAGCTCAATTATTAGTTATCGTTCTTATAATAAGTGTTATCTTAGTATTAGTTGTGTAAAAGAGACTTTTGTCTCTTTTTTTATTTCTTTTTTTGTGGTAAAATTATTAAAGATATGAGTAGGGTGAATAGAATTATGGAATTTGCAAATATAATATTTATTTATTTATGTATTTGTTGGTTTATTATATTTGGATTTTTATTTATATATTTATATATAAAAAACTATAAGCCATATAAACCGCAATTTAATTTAGACTTTTATACACAATTACCTAGTGATATTAATTTAATTGAACTTAGTAATCTTATGTATAAAAAAATTATGCCTGCTGCTCTATCAGCTGAAGTTATTAAATTATTTAATGATGGAATAATCAAAGTTGTTAATGATAATGGTGAAGATTATATTATTATTGATAAAATAAATGCTAGAGATTTTAGTGTAGGGCAAGATTATACAGTGAAAATATTATTAAATATAATTGGAGATGGTAATCGCGTCTCGATTAATGAAATTTATAAATTTTGTGAACGTAAGAAGAACTGTGATATCTTTTTAATGGAGTATAATATTTGGGTAAGAATTATGCGTAAGGAAAACTATAAGCATATTTTCTATGAATCTAAAAGTCAGTATGGTATGGTAAAACTTGTAACAGTAATAGGTTGTGCTTTATTTATAGCGAATATTGCAGGTCAATTTAGAACACCTGTTGGTTATGTAACTTTAATTCCAGCAGTATTTATACTACTATATTTTACAAAAATATATAAAAGAACAAGAGAAGCTAATGAGGAATATCATAAATGGGTTGCTTTTAAGCAGTTTTTAGAAAATATTGAGAACTTTGAATATGCACTAGCTGATCCTGATAAATATGTTATGTATGGTACTGTACTTGGTATTAAAGGGTTAGAGAAGAAAATAACCAATCATGAATATTTTGATAGAGTTTCAGAGGCAGTTAATAGGTGTGTTGTTAGAGCTATTTTAAATGGTAATAGAAAGTTATTTTAAGAAATATGATTTATAGACTAGATAATGAGGATTACGAGGTAGAGATAGTAAAAAAAGGCAATAAAAATACCTATGTTAGAGTAAAAGAAGATTTGACTATCCAGGTTACAACAAATCACTTTGCAAGTAAACATGATATCAAAAATCTACTTGATCGTAATCAAGATTTTCTTAAAAAAACATTAAGCAAGAGAAAAACAGATAGTGATAAAGATAATGATTTTTATTTCCTTGGTAAACAATTTGATATAGTTGTTGTACCGATTCTAAAAGGTATTGAAGTAGATGGAAATAAAATATATCTTCCAAATAAGGAATTACTAGATAAATGGCGAAAAAAACAAACATTAAAAATATTTGAAGAACGCTTACAATATAACTACAATCTTTTTACTGAAAACATACCTTTTCCTCATCTTAGAATTAGAAGTATGAAAACACGCTGGGGAGTATGTAATAGAAAAAATATTGTTGTCACAATTAATAGTAAATTAATTAGAGAATCGATTGATAAAATAGACTATGTCATAATACACGAATTATCGCATTTAGTTCATTTTAATCACTCTAAAGCATTTTGGGAAGTAGTTGAGAAGTACTGTCCAAAATATAAAAAAATACGTAAGGATTTAAGAGAGTAGGTGAATCATGAAGTATATTAAGAAAGTTATAAATATAGTACTTATTGTTCTTTTTCTAGTTCCAATGTTTGTAGCGCCTTATGTGGTTGATGCAGCGGATAATAGAACTATTAAATCTATACTTGCTGATATAGAAAAACAAAAAAGCGATTTAGAAAATAATGAAAATCAGCAAAAATTGACTGAAGCTCAGATAAGTGAGATCAAAAAAAATATTACTTTAGTAGATGCAAATATTAAAAAAGGGCAACAAGATATTATAGATTTAAATAATCAAATAGCTGAACTTCAAATTGAAATTGAAGCAAAAGATTTAGAAATTAAAAAAATCATTAATTTTTTACAAGTATCAAATGGTGAATCTGAATATTTAGAATATACTTTTGGTGCTAAAACGTTTACTGATTTCATATATCGTATTGCTATAACCGAACAGCTAACTGATTATAATGACAAACTTATCGCCGATTATAATCAAATGATTGAAAGCAATAAAAGGAAAACAGAAGAAACTAAGAAAAAGGAAATAGAATTGCAAGCACAACAAGAGAAGTTACAAGTAGAAGTAGCTAAACTTAGTACTCAAATTACTTCACTTACAAGAGAACAGGGAGATTTGAAATCTGGTATAGAAGCCAGTGAGGCTCAGGTTAAAGCCTTAATTGCTGATGGATGTCAAGAAGAAGAAACGATTAGTGCATGTTACATAAGATTAAAAAGTTTACCATCAGATACACAGTTTTGGCGCCCACTAAATTATGGAACTATCTCTAGTTTATTTGGATGGCGTAGCTATTATTACAATGGCCAACTAGTTAATGACTTTCACTATGGTTTAGATATAAGGGTACCAATAGGGACTCCTGTTTATGCCGTTGCTAATGGTACAGTAGCTAGTAAAATGGAATGGAGGGGTACAGGACTTGTTCTATATATTTACCACAATGTAAATGGTGTTCAATATACTAGTGCATATGAGCATTTAAATGGTTACGCAGTATCAGTAGGGCAAAACGTTACAAAAGATACAATAGTTGCTTATTCTGGTAATACTGGAGATTCAACAGGACCACATTTACACATAAGTATTCTTACAGGGTGGGCAGGTTCAGATCCTATTGAATATCCTTATTGGGGCGATAGATATTATTATAGTAATGTTGATCCAAAGACAAAAATCAATTTTCCAGCAGGATATGGAAGTTTTACAACGAGAAATCGAAATTGTTCTTTAGGAGCATGTTAAACGACAAAAAATACTAAAGTTTAGTGATATTATCAAACTGGTGATATTATGAAAGTTAAAGTATTTGATGAAAATCATGAAAAGGATTTAGAAGAAGCTGTAAATAATTTTTTAAAAGAATTTCATGGAGATTTAATTGATATTAAGTTTCAAACAGCTATAGGTATAATGGGTGAAGAACAGATATATTGTTTTTCGGCATTAATAATTTATAATTAAAAGGATTGAATAATCCTTTTTTTGTGATAAGATATAAATTGGTGATGTTTATGAAAGGTAGTAATTTGAATTTATCTTTTGGACTTGAAAAAATATATGATGATGCTAACTTTCAGTTAAACGATTTTGATAAAGTTGGAGTAGTTGGTGTAAATGGTGCTGGTAAGACAACTTTATTTAAAATAATATTAAAAGAACAAGAACTTGATAAAGGTAAAATATCAATTGTTAATAAAAGAATTGGTTATTTACCTCAAGAGATTATACTTGATAATGAGGAGATAACAGTATTTAATTATCTTATGTCTGCTAGACCTATAGAGCAGTTAGAAAAAGATTTAACACAATTATATAACGATGTAGCTATAACAACAGGAAAAGAGCAAGATAAAATAATGAAAAAAATATCTAAAGTTCAAAATTTATTAGAATATTATGATTGTTATAATGCTGAGAATATAATGTTAGAAATAATTAGTGATATGAGTATAGATTTTGAACTTCTTGATATGAGACTAAAAGATTTATCAGGTGGTCAAAAATCTAAGATTGCTTTTGCCCATCTTCTATACTCTAAACCAGAAATACTATTATTAGATGAACCAACTAATCATTTAGATATTACTACTAGAGATTTCATAACAAATTATCTAAAAAATTATAAAGGCATGGTTTTAATCATAAGTCATGATGTGGATTTTCTTGATAAAATAGTAAATAAAGTTCTTTATGTAAACAAGATAACTAATAAATTATTAGTTTATGATGGTAACTATACTGAATTTAAAAAGAAAAATGAAAAAGAAAAAGAACTTCAAAATCTATTAATAGATAAACAGGAAAAAGAAATAAAAGAGTTAAAATCTTTTGTAGAAAAAGCAAGAAATGCTTCAGCAACTAATCATAATTTAAAGAGAATGGGTAAAGATCGTGAGATAAAACTTGCTAAAAAGTTAGAAAGTTTGCAGTCGAGAGAAAGAATATATAATAAAGTTAAGTTAAATATAAAACCAGACCGTGAAGGGTCTAAAATTCCTATTAAAGTTAACAATATATCTTTTAATTATCCTAACAAAGAAAAATTATATAATAATCTATCTTTTTTAATAAACAATAAGGAAAGATTTTTAATAGTTGGTGAAAATGGTGTAGGTAAATCAACTTTACTTAAATTAATTATGGGTATACTTAAACCAAGTGAAGGAAATATTTGGTATGGTTCAAAAACAGATATAGCGTATTATGCTCAAGAATTAGAATTTCTTGATAATAATAAGACTATTCTAGAAAATATTGATTGTAAAGATTATAGTGAAAAAGAACTTAGAACCTTACTTGGTAGTTTCTTATTCTTTGGTGACGATGTGTTTAAAAAAATAGAAGTTATTTCACCAGGGGAAAAAGCTAGAGTTGCCTTATGTAAGGTTCTTCTAGCTAAAGCAAATTTATTAATTTTAGATGAGCCAACTAATCATTTGGATCCTGAAACACAACAAATAATTGCAGAAAATTTTAAAAACTATGATGGGACTATTATTATGGTAAGTCATAATCCTTCGTTTACATCAAATATTGGTATAAACAGAATGTTAATTCTTCCAAGTGGTAAAATAACAAATTATTCGGATGAGAAGTTGGATTATTATTATAAACTTAATACTAAGAATTAATATTATTATTAATTAATGCAGTAATTATTTTTTCATAACTATAACCATCAAATTCTAATAATTTAGGATACATACTTATATTAGTAAATCCTGGAAGAGTATTTATTTCGTTAAGATAAATAATATCATTTTTATAATCATAAAAATAGTCAACTCGAGCTAAGTCTTTACAATTTAATATGGTAAAGACTTTTTTTGATATTTTTTTAATCATATTAGCAGTATTTTCACCTATATATGCCGGAATTATTGTTTTAGAGCCATTAATGATGTATTTATCATCATAATCATAAAACTCCCTAGATGGCTTTATTTGACCAACTGTAGATACATGAATTTTATCTTTTTCTTGTAAAACAGCACATTCTAGTTCAAGACTAGTAATAAATTCTTCTATAATAATATTATTGTCATATTTTTTTGCTTCCATAATAGCCTTATTTAATTCTAGTCTATCATTAGCTTTACTTATTCCTATTGAAGATCCACCAGATGAAGGTTTTACTATCATAGGATAACTAAGTTTTTTTTCAACTTTTTTTATGCTACCATCATATAAAACATATTCAACCTGCTTTATTTTATTTTTATCTAAGATAATTTTAGTAATATGTTTATTCATACATATCATACTTGATATATGATTTGGACCAACATATTTTATATTTAGCATTTCAAATAAACTAATATATTTTCCATCTTCTCCATCATTACCATGTATTATATTAAATACACAGTCAAATTTTTTTAAAAATTCTATAATATTTGACACTTTTTTTAACATACTAATATTGATATCATTAAAATTATTGTCAAATATATACCAATCATTAGTTTTAGATACATAAACACTGGTTACATTAAATATATTTTTATTGATATTATTATATATATTTTTTGCGGATTTGCATGATACTTCATGCTCATAGGAATGGCCTCCGAATAGGAGCAAAACATCTTTCAATTAAAACACCTCAGTATATATTATGAAATAATAAAATAAAATATTTTTTTAAGTTGCATATTTAAAATAAGTATGCTATACTGTAAGTGGTTTATAACTTATTTCGTTACTTCCAGTTTGAAAGTGTCCTAAATAATTATATAATCAATATTTCAAAAAAGGAGGTATAGTCATGGAAAAGGAACTTAAAGATATCGAAGTTACTTGCAAAGATTGTGGAGAAAAATTTTTATTCACAGTTAGAGATCAAGAATTTTATGCTGAAAAAGGTTTCACTAATCAACCTGTTAGATGTAAGGCTTGTCGTGATAAGAAAAAGTCTGAACGTAATAACAATCGTAGATTTGATAACAACGACAGATACTAATAAAATGGATTCGAAAGAATCCTTTTTTTGTTGCTAAATATAATAATATATAGTATAATTTAGTAGCGAGAGGGCGGATATTATGATAGAAAGATTAGAAAACATAGAAAAAAGATACAATGAACTTAATGAAGAAGTAATGAAGCCAGAAACTATTTCTAATATTAAAAGAACGTTAGAAATAACAAAGGAACAATCTTTATTAAGAGAAGCTTATGAAATGTATCAAGAATATAAAAAAGTATTAAAGGGAATTGAAGAGGCAAAAGAACTTGTTAAGGATCCAGAATTATGCGAAGTTGCAAAAGAAGAACTTAATGAGTTAGAAGATAAACAAAGTGTTATGGATAAAGAGCTTGAAATAATTTTACTTCCAAAAGATCCTAATGATACAAAGAACATTATTATGGAAATACGTGGTGCTGCCGGTGGTGATGAAGGTAATATCTTTGCTGGTGATTTATATCGTATGTATACAAGATATGCAGAAAAGCAAGGTTGGAAACTTGAAACACTTTCAGAAATTGAAGGTGAGGCAGGTGGATACGCTCAAATTGAATTTATTATTAAAGGCGAAAGTGTATACTCAAAGTTAAAATATGAATCTGGAGCACATAGAGTTCAAAGAGTACCAGACACTGAATCACAAGGAAGAGTTCATACTTCAACTGCAACGGTGTTAGTAATGCCAGAAGCTGAAGAAGTGGATTTTGAACTTGACATGAACGAGGTTAGAATTGATATTACAAGAAGTAGTGGTTGTGGCGGACAAGGTGTTAATACTACTGACTCTGCAGTGAGACTTACACATATTCCAACAGGTATTGTTGTTTATTCTCAGACAGAAAGATCACAAATTAAAAATAAAGATAAAGCTATAAAAATACTTCAAACTAGGTTATTTGATTTTAAAAATCAACAAAGAGAACAAGAATTAGGAACTGAAAGAAGAAGTAAAATAGGTACAGGTGATCGTTCTGAAAAAATAAGAACATATAATTACCCACAAAACCGTGTAACTGACCATAGAATTGGCTTTACTTTAAAACAATTAGATAGAGTTATGGAAGGTGAACTTGATGAAGTTATACAAGCCTTAATAACTGAAGATCAAGCACTTAAACTTCGTGGAGAATAATTTAATAGAATATGGAGTATCAAAGTTAAAGCAAAGTAATATTGATACTAGTTTAGCTCGCTATTTATATAAGTATTTAGATGATTTAAGTACATATAAAGAGGCAATAGAACAACTTACTAAAGGTATTCCTGTTCAGTATATTATAGGTAATGTAGATTTTTTTGGTCTTAAATTTAATGTAAATAATAATGTGTTAATTCCTCGTTTTGAAACAGAAGAATTAGTAGATAAATCAATTAAGTATATCAAAGATTTTTTTGATAAAAAGGTTGATATTGTGGATATTGGAACCGGTAGTGGTTGCATCGCTATATCAATTAAGAAAAATTTATCTTGTAATATGGATGCAGTAGATATTTCTCTTGATGCATTAGAGGTTGCTAAAAATAATGCTAAAGAACTTAATGCAGATATTACTTTTTATAATGGAGATTTGCTAAAACCATTAAACAAAAAATACGATGTGATTATAAGTAATCCACCATATATTTCAGAGAATGAAGAAATAATGGAAATTGTTAAGAGAAATGAACCACACTTGGCATTATATGCTAATAACAATGGACTTGAAAAATATGAAGAAATATTAACAAGTGCAAAAAGTTATTTAAATGATAAAAATATGATTATCTTTGAAATAGGTGAATTTCAAGGAACAAGTATTAAAGAAATAGCTATTAGTTTTTTTCCAAATAGTACAATAAAATTAGAAAAAGATATGCAAGGAAGAGATAGGTTTATATTCATTTTTAATGAAGTATAAATCTTTTTTTTTATGGGTCATTATGTTATACTTATACTAGGTGATAGTATGAAAAGCAGTAAAGGTTTTACTTTAGTAGAGTTAATAGCGATAATAATTATTGTAGGCATAATAATTGGAATTATTGCTCCAGTATCTCTTAAACTTATAGAAAAATCTAAAACTAATTCATTTAGAGAAAGTTTAAGAAGTATTATTAGATCTACTGAAATATATATGTCGGAAAATGGGTTAAAATCTTTACCAAACGGGCAAATATATTTAGACGATAATAGTCTTGATATTGATTATGCTGAAGGATATAAAGGTATAATTAAATATGTAAACGGTGAAGTTATTCTAGAAAATATAAGTAATGGTAAGTACTGCGGTAATGGAAGCGTAGATACACTAGCTGTTACTAATTATGATTCAAACTGTATAGTTGATTCAGCAGACACAAAATGTTTTATAATGGGTACTACAGATAATATTGGAGACACAATAATTGGTTATGATTATAAAAATGCAGCTTGTAGTTCTATGGATATTAAAATCCCAGCTACTGTTAACAAAGTGCCTGTTAAATATATTGCAGATGGGGCTTTTTTAGCAGAATATGCTTATAAGTTTGGAATTGGGATGTTTGATATGACGCCACTTGGTATGCCACTTCAAGTACCCATTATGGATATAGTATCAAATTTAAATTATTTAGGAATTGCTGTTCAAGAAACATATTACTTAAATACTTTATCAAACGCAATAAAAGTATGTATTAGTTCACTAGATGATCCGGTACAAAAAGAACTTAGTTATGAAATGTCTTCAACTGATGGATACATTATATGTACAATTGATCCTGATATAGAGATTAACGAAAGTGATTATGCTAGTGGTATTGGGCTTACTTCAGTTGACTTTAGTAATGCTACTAATTTAGCTGAAATAGGGCAGTCAGCTTTTATGAATAATTATTTGACTGGAACCTTGGACTTAAGTGGTGCTGTTAATTTAGTAAAAATTGGTTCTGGTGCCTTTTCATATAATCAACTTGCAACGGTTAAGTTTCCATCGAACTTATCATATATTGGTGTAAGTGCATTTGAAAATAATAATATGCTTTCAATTACTATTCCTTCATCAGTAACAACTATAGAAAATCTAGCATTTGCTAATAATAACTGGGTAAGTGTAACAATCGAGTCTAATGCTACAAACAATAAATCTAGATTTAATGATACTTGGGGAGCAATAGGATGGCCAGGTTCACTTATGACTGAAATTTCTCCTATTGATTATGTTTTAAATACTTCTATCAATACTTTTAATTATGTAAACACATATTATAATGTTGATGTTCAAACTACTGGTAACTATAGATTAGAAGTATGGGGTGCTCAAGGAAATAATAACGGTGGTAATGGCGGTTATAGTACTGGCACTATATCACTTACTAGTGGTACAAAACTATATGTTTATGTAGGCGGTCAATCCGGTTATAATGGTGGTGGTGGTAGTGGAACACTTTATTCTGGTGGTGGAGCATCAGATATAAGAATAAATTCTTCGTCATTACTAGCAAGAGTTATAGTTGCTGGAGGTGGCGGTGCTGGGTCCCTTGACGCACCAGCCGGTTATGGTGGCGGAACTGTTGGTGGCGATGCTGAGTATTGTTACGGCGGTACAGCAACAGCGGGAGGCGGCGGTTTTGATAATGAAGGTAATGGAAGTTTTGGCTTAGGTGGATGGTCTTCGGTTAACCAAGGTAGCGGCGGTGGAGGCTGGTATGGCGGAGGAGCTGATGAATTAGGATTTTCTGGAGCGGGTGGATCAGGGTATGTATATACTTCAGCTTCTTCCACAAATTATCCATCTGGTTGTTTACTAAATAGTTTAAATTATTTATCTTCAGCATCTACTATTGGTGGTAATTCTTCAATTCCAACACATACTGGTGTAGGAAGTATGATAGGTAATGCTGGCAATGGATATATAAAAATTACATATATAGGTTAACATTAAAATAAAGGGGTCAAATCCTTTATTTTTTTTAATTATTATAGTAAAATACATATAGGTGATATATATGTTTGACAAAGTATTAGAATTAATTAAGACAAAAAATTTAGTTGTTCCTGGTTCAATATTTTATAATATGAGCGAATTAGGTATTAATCATGAAGAACTATATATTATAATATATATTATTAATCTAGATGAATTAGAATTTGACATGGTAAAAATGTCAAAAGATCTAGGTATAAAACCTAAAGAGGTATTAAAGGTTGTTAACTCTTTAGTTGAGAAAGATTATTTGAAGCTAGATGTTATAAAAAACGAATGTAATGCCGGCGAATATTTTAATTTAGATGGCTTATATCGTAAGATGACTTTTAATATTATAGGTAAAGAAGAAGAAAAAACTCCTGTTCCTAAAACATTATATGATGAATTTGAACAGGAGTTTAAAAGACCTTTAACACCAATGGAATTTCAAATAATAGATGCTTGGAAAGAAGTAGGGTATACATCAGAACTTATTATTCTTGCCTTAAAGGAAGCGGCATATAATGGTGCTTATAGTGTTACATATATTGATAAGGTATTAAGTGCTTGGGATAAAAAGGGTATTAAAAGTGCTGAAGATGTTGCTAAGAATAAGCAAGACTTTAAAAGAAAAAATATAGAACCAACTGAATTAGAAGAAGAGTATGATTGGTTAAATGAATAAAGAAAGAATATTTAACTACTTAGATGAATTGATTTCAAACCCAGTATGTGAGTTAGATTACAGTAAAGATTATGAACTCTTGATTGCTGTAATGCTTAGTGCACAGACTACTGATAAAAGGGTTAATACAGTAACAAAAGTCTTATTTAGTAAATATCCTACTGTTTTGGATCTTAGTAAGGCAAATTTAGATGATGTAAAAGATATTATTAAATCTCTCGGTACTTATTCAAAAAAAGCATATAATGTTATTGCTATTAGTAAAAGATTAATTGAAGATGCAAGTGGCATGGTACCTAACAATCGTGAATTTTTGGAAAGTTTGCCAGGTGTTGGAAGAAAGACAACTAATGTAGTACTGGGTATATTATTTAATGTTCCTTGCATAGCTGTTGACACACATGTCGCAAGAGTTGCTGTTAGACTAGGTTTTGCAAAAGATGGCGATACAGTATATGAAATTGAAAAAAAACTAACTAACAAAATTCCAAAAGACAATATGATTAAAATTCATCATCAATTATTATTATTTGGAAGATATTATTGTAAAGCAGTAAAACCAGAATGTAGTACTTGTAAAATATATGATATATGTAAAGAAAAAAGGAAATCAGTTTGATTTCCTTTTTGAATTATTTAATTGTTAAAGTTCCAGTTCCACCCATATCAGGTTTAGAACCACATGCATAAGTCACTTTTAGGTTATGGCTTCCTAAATCTAATACTTTAATAGCTGCATTTGTAGTAATCCAAGATGTACCATATGATGTTCCATCAATAGATATATCTTTTAAAATACATGTATTAGGTGAATAAGTTACTTTACTATAATCATATGTTTCACCTTTAGTTAATGTAGCATTTGGAACCGTTACACTATATGTAGTAGGAGTACCACTTACTTTTGCTGTAACTGAAGTTCCAGTTGACTGATTAGATTTGTACTTAGTATAAGCAGTTTTAACCATAACTGTTACTGTTCCACTTTCAGAAGGTTCGAAAGTATAATTAGTACTTGTAGTAGAACCGACTTTTACATAAGAACCACTAGAAGTTTCTTCATATACATCATATCCTAAACTTCCTAAGTTACTACTATTCCATCCAATTATACTTGAAATATAATTAGATTGGAATCCTGCATTACTAAACAATTTTTTATAATAAGAAGTAAGATAATCTTTTTCAAGCCATTTTGCTGTTGCAGCAGTCCAACTAACTGTTATTTCACCATCACTAGAAGTTGCTTTTAAATCAGATACATTAGATAATTGCGCAAATCTTGTAGATGTCTCAGTTGGCTCTGTTCCTTTTTTAAATAACTCTGTTGTCTTTAATGAGTCTGGAGTATAAGCACTAGGAAGTATAGGTTCGATAGCTTGAGATTCTATTGCTACTGATACAACACTATCAGGTTGTTTAATATTAGTACCTCTAGTCCAAACACTTTTTGCAACTGCGTTAAATAGGGCAGCATGTTGCATATTACCAAAGTGAGTATAATGATCAGAATAGATCTTATCATATCCGTACCATACTGATATTGCATATTCATCAGTAAATGCAGCAACCCATAAGTCATTGATTGCGTTATCAGCTAAACCATTAGCCTTTTTAGTTTCTTCACTAAAGTTAGATGTACCAGTTTTTGCTGAGAACTTCCAACCATTAACATTTGAATAGCCTAATAAAGCTGAAGGAGCAGTAGTAACAAGCATATCTTGTACTATATATGCAGTAGCCTCGCTCATTGCTTTAGTACTTACTAATTCATTTTCATATTCTTCACCAGAATCACGGAAAACTAATTTTGTATAACTGTAAGGTTCATTATAAGTACCACCATTACCAAAGGCAGCATATGCAGCTGCAACAGTCATAGGAGATTCACCATTGTAACCACCAATTGAATGCGCTTCATGTAATGAATTTCCAGATAATTCTGGAGATAAACCTAAATTTTTAGTAAATTCTATAATATTTGTCTTTTTTACACTTTGGAAAACTTTAAGTGCTGGAATATTTCTAGATCCAGCAAGAGCAGTACGATAGGAAATTACTCCTTGATATCCGCCATCAAAGTTTTGAATGGCTGTTCCGTCTGAATAAGAATATTCTTCGTCAGCCACTAACTGTCCAGGCGTAGCGTTATTATATTCTATGGCAGGACCATATGCAAATAATGGTTTTGCAGTAGATCCAATTTGTCTTTTAGCTTGATTTTCAAGGGTAGCATAATTTATTAATCCTTTTGCTGATGAATTTCTATTAGTACCAATAGCTACAATAGCACCAGTCTTAGTATCTAATACAGTTATACCAGCTTGAACTACATCATTTTCCCATTTATATGATTCACCACTCATAATCTTATTTACTGCGTCTTGCTTAGTAGTATCCATAGTTGTATATATTTCCATTGAAGTAGTGTAAGGATTTTTTCCAGTATCTCTTTTTACTTCTGAAACAACTGTATCAACAAAACCTTGATATTTTGTATCGTCTCCAGCAGCAGTTCCTTTAGAAACTAAATCTTCAACTTTTACAGCATTAGCAGCATCTGCCTCTTCTTGACTTATATATCCATGTCTTACCATTAACTTTAATACAACACTACGTCTATAAGTTGCATTGTCTGGATTAATAAGTGGATTATAAGTATTTGGTGCTTGAAATATACCGGCTATTAAAGCTGCTTCACTTAAATTCATATCTTTAGCGTTTTTACCAAAATATGCTAAACTGGCTTGTTCAACACCATAGTTATTTCCACCTAATAGATTATTATTAACATAAAATTCAATGATTTCTTGTTTAGTATAATTTTTTTCTATTTGAAATATTGATAAATAAATATCTGTAAATTTACGAATAATACCTTTTATTCCTTGATCTTCAGAACTTGTGAAGGCATTCTTTGAAACTTGCATCGTAAGTGTACTAGCTCCACCAGCACCACTAGAACCTAGTATTTGACCTAATGTCGCCTTAGCAAAACGAGGTAAATCAAATCCGTTATGTTGGAAGAATCTTGAATCTTCTGTCGCTACAAGAGCATCAACAAAAACTTCAGGTAACTCATCATAAGTTATTTTTTCACGTTTTTCTGCTCCTAATTTAGCAGCAATACTTCCATCAGTTGCATATAGTATACTTGCTTCTGAAGTATATAGTTCATTTGGATCAAACTTAGGTGCTTGAATAACAATATAAGTGAAGAATGTTCCCATTGCTAGCATGCCTAATATAAAACATACAAAGACAAACATCAAAGCAAATTTCCACCATTTTTTTCTTCTTATGCTTAACTTTTTCTCTTTTGGCTTTGTTCTTGTATCATGAGACTTAATAGTTTTCTTCATACCATTTTTCATAGCTGCAGAATTAATATTCTTTTTAGAAATACTTTGTGCATTATTTTTTTTCTTACTCATTTCAATAATTCTCCTTTCTTCACCTTTTAAATCAGTATATTTTTTATATATGCCTGGTCCAAAAAAGGCAAGGGCATCAACTATCGCGACAATAACTATTGCTTTAGAACCAACAGTTATACTTCCTATCATGCAAGCAATTATACTTACTAAGATTACAAGACTCTCTACTTGATGTTGATAAATCCATCTTTTAATTTTTTTAATATTCATTATTTTCACCTTCCATTAATGCATCTATTATTTTTATATAATCTATTCTTAAGTTATATTTTAAATCGATTTTATATCCATTATCTTTAAAAAATTTTCTTGGGATAGATTTCCTACTATTATTATTTATAAAATCTTGAAGTTTGCTATTAGGTAAAATATATATTTCACTAAATTTAACAAAACTTACAATTAAAAAACCAATACCACCCATTTTAGAAATTGTATCTAGATGTTTGATTTGGTGCTCGTGTATATTTGAAAGTGGAAAACTTGTAAGTGTAGTTTCTTTTGCTTCAAAATCGATATATTTTCCTTTGTATATTCCATTATAGTCAGTAGTTGATGGTGTTTTAAAATATGCTTCTTTTATTAGTGCATCATTTCTATTCTTATAATCAACTTTTACTATTCCAATAGGTGTAGGTTTTTTATATATGCAAGCTATATTATTATTTAAATAATATTCATTAGTAATATTGATATCTTCTTCTAGAGTCATCCCTCTGTTATTATAAGTTGTTACTTTATTATATGTTTTTTTTATTCCAGTTGGATAATTCATAAAATCACCTAATTAATTATACTATATTTGCAATAATTTTTCCATATGAAAACACTAATATTAAAAAAATGTCACAAATACAAAAAAATAACTAGTTTTAACTAGTTTTGTCGAATATCAAGTATTATTATAAGCAATGTGTTAAATTTATCATGGTGATACGATGAAAGATTATTATATTGATAAAATCTTCAATGAAATGATTGATGACGTTAAGTATATAAAAATAACTACTTTTCTATTAAAAGAAGAGTAGTTATTTTTGCATATTTACTTCATTGACAAAAAAGACTAATATATTATATAATATATCTGTAGTATGAGAGGTGGTGTGCTGATGTATCAAGAGCGAATCTTACTATCAAGTAAAGATATACTTGAGAAAGAATTTAAAGTTGATACTAGGGGGTATCGTCCACAAGAAGTCGATAAGTATTTAGACGTTGTTATTCATGATTATGATGAATATACTAAGATAATCGCTGATTTAGAGAATGAAAAAAAAGAGATTATTGAAGATAATATTCGATTAAAACAAGAAGTTCGTAGATTAAGAACACAAATTGATGCACTTAAGGAATCTGTTACGATAGATTCCAAAAGTAACAATGTTGATCTTTTAAGAAGAATTTCAAATTTAGAAAAAATTATATATGGAAAAGAATAGTATCATGACAAACGCTGCATTCCTAGTAATGTAGAGGAAAGTCCATGCTCGCACAACCTGTGATGGTTGTAATGTTCGTGCAAGGGGAAAAAATAACCCTTGGTAGCAATAGCTAACGGCTCTGAAATAATCTAAGTCTTCGGATATGATTAAACTAGGTGTAAAAGTGCCAAAGTGACGATGAAACTGGAAACAGTGGAAGTGGAACGTGGTAAACCCCGCGAGCGAGAAACCCAAATTTGGTAGGGGAGCTCAACTGGAGAAATTTGAACGAAGGTTGGGATTGATTCGTCAATAGATAGATGTTTGTCACTCTTCGGAGTACAGAACATGGCTTATATGATATTATTTTTTTAATATAATAGATAGGAGTAATAACGTGAAGGAAATAGGGGAAAGACTAAAAGATACTCGTGAGAGTATTGGTATATCCGTTGAAGAAGCAGCAGAAGATTTAAAAATGCGACCATCACAACTTGAGGATGTGGAAGCAGGTAATATGAATGCTTTTAAAGATGTATTTTCTTTAAAATATTTCGTACGTGATTATTCTAAATATTTAGGACTTGATTATGAAGACATGGTCGATGAATTTAATGAATATTTGTTTGATTATACTTCAAAATTATCATTAGAAGATATAAGAAAAGCGAAAAAAGAAGATGAAAAAACAAAAGAACCAAAGATATTATCACCATATACATTGGATAAAAAGAGGAAGAAAATAATTCCACCAATAATTATGGGTATATTAATATTAGCGGTATTAGGTATTGTCGTTTATTTTGTCATTGACGCAATAAACGATAATAATCAAAATACAACACCAAATAGTGTTTTAGAATAGGGATGAATATTATGAATTTACCAAATAAACTAACAATAGGTAGAATATTTATGGCATTGCTAGTTATTGCTATCTTATTATTTCCATTTGAAGCAATGGGAATATCTACAATGAAATTTTTTGTTAATGAGTCATTAGTTATTGATATTAAGTATTTAGTAGCGGGTGTATTATTTGTACTAGCTTCGCTTACTGATTTCTTAGATGGTTATATAGCTAGAAAATATAATCTTGTAACTGATTTTGGAAAAATGACTGATGCTATTGCAGATAAAATGCTTGTGAATTCAGTTTTAATTATACTAGCTTCAACTGGTTTTATAAGTGCCATTATTCCAGTAGTAGTAGTACTTCGTGATACAGTA
Organism: Bacillota bacterium; assembly: GCA_023460995.1. Taxonomy (GTDB): domain Bacteria; phylum Bacillota_I; class Bacilli_A; order RF39; family UBA660; genus RGIG4266. Next base: position 463,040 of record JAEWOE010000006.1, read on the forward strand.
GTTGATGTTATTAAAATGATTGTTGGTAATAAAGGTAAAGCAGTAGCTGCTATAAAAAGTGGTAAGATTAAAACAGCTTGTTTAATGATTGGTATTACGCTAACATTATTTTACAATTTGCCATTTGAGTTAATTAATATTAGAGTTTCTGATATTTTACTTATTATTGCAACTGTAATGTCAATAATTTCAGGTGTTCAGTACTATACTTTAAATAAAAAAAATCTATTTAATTAAGAGTTAGAAATAACTCTTTTTTTGTAGGATTTTATATATTTCAAATTGTATATTTAAATAAGGGGATAAATAAACAATATATATAAAGAACAAATGTTCGCAAAAATGTTGACATACAAAAAATTAAGTTGTAAAATGTAATTAACGATAGGAGGAAACACGGTGGTTAAAGAAATAAGCAAATTAACAACTGATAAAGCGTTAGAACAAGTATTAGCCGATATAGAAAAACAATTTGGTAAAGGTTCTGTAATGAAATTAGGAGAAAATCCTCATCAACATATAGATACCATTTCAAGTGGTTCATTAAGTTTAGATATTGCTCTTGGTATAGGTGGGTATCCTAAGGGTAGAATAGTTGAAATATATGGACCTGAATCATCAGGTAAAACAACTTTTGCACTTCATGCAATAGCTGAGGCACAAAAAAAGGGTGGCAGAGCAGCTTTTATTGATGCTGAGCATTCATTAGACCCAAAGTATGCAGCCAGTTTAGGAGTTAATATTGATGAACTATTACTATCACAACCTGATAACGGAGAACAAGCGCTGGAGATATGTGAGGCACTAGTTAGAAGTGGTGCTATAAGTATAATTGTAATTGACTCTGTAGCAGCTCTAGTTCCACAAGCTGAAATTGAAGGTGAAATGGGAGATTCGCATGTCGGATTACAAGCCCGTCTTATGAGTCAAGCGTTAAGAAAATTATCTGGTGTTATAAGTAAAACAAACACTATTGCAATATTTATTAATCAATTACGTGAAAAAGTAGGTGTAATGTTTGGAAATCCAGAAACTACTCCTGGAGGAAGAGCATTAAAATTCTATTCATCAGTAAGACTAGAAATAAGAAGATCAGAACAAATTAAATTAGGAACAGATATTGTTGGTAATAAAACAACTGTTAAAGTAGTTAAGAACAAAATGGCTCCACCATTTAAAAACTGTTGTGTAGACATCATGTATGGAGAAGGCGTATCTGTTGAGGGCGAAATTGTTGATTTAGCTGCTGATGCTGCCATAATTGAAAAAAGTGGTGCTTGGTATTCTTATAATGGTGAAAAAATAGGTCAAGGAAAAGAGAATGTAAAAGAATTATTAAAAAAAGACTGTAAGTTATATAAAGAACTATATGACAAAGTTAGAAGCCATTATGATATTGATGGTGCTAAAAATAATACAAAGGAAATAAAAAAAGATTGTAAAGGAGCAAATGAAGAATAATTTGCTTCTTTTTATTATCAAATATGTTATAATATATATAGATTAGGAGGAATAAATATGGCTAAATTTTGTTCAAGTTGTGGTACAAGTTTAAATGATGATGCTAAATTTTGTCCAAGTTGTGGTGCACAAATAGGGCAGTCAACTTCAAATAATTTTGCACAGTCAGCTCCACAAATGAATTCAAATAATACGTCTTCATACCAAACAGGTGCAAAATCTAAAATGGTAGCAGGTTTGTTAGGTATCTTTTTAGGTGCATGGGGTATTCATAATTTCTATTTAGGTTATAGTGGTAAAGCTATACTTCAAATAGTACTTACTATTGTCACTTGTGGCGTAGCTGGTATTTGGGGATTCATTGAAGGTATTTTAATACTTTGCGGAAACATTAATACTGATGCAAATGGTAATACATTAATCGATTAATGAAAAGACTTAAATCATTATTTATTATAATATTGTTATTCACGATATACATAATGTTTTTTAAATATGATTTGGAATGGGATTGTATATTTAAAAAGTATATCCATTTTGCTTGTCCTGGATGCGGTCTTACTAGATCCTTAAGAGCATTACTATCTCTTGATTTAGTGGCATCCATTAAGTATAATATTTTAGGAATACCTTTATTTTTGATAGGGGTTATTTCAATAGCTATATTGATAAAAGATCTAACAAAGAATGAAGAAACTTTTATGCCTATGCTATATAAAATAATGAATAAATACTATAAATTTATATTCATAGTGCTTGTAATAACAATGATTATTAATAATATCAATGGAGTATAAACAATTGAATTTTTATTCAATTGTTTTTTCTTGACTTATTTCTCTAAAAACAATACAATAGAGATAGATGAAATAATATGTAAATATTAAATTAATCACAGTAAACAGAAAATGGAGGAAAAATATGAACGAAACAGTGTTCTCCATTTTACTTGTTTTAGTGGGAATTTTTGTTGGGATAATAGTATTTATTATCATTAATTATATTAGAGGAATTAGAGTTAATCAAAAGGCTGATAACATGCTTGAAAAAGCGCGTAAGGAAGCCGATAAAATTAAAAGGGATTATTTATTAGAAGCTAAAGAAGAAGCTCAAAAAATAAAGATAGATACTGATAAAGAAGTAAAAGAGAAAAAATCTGAACTTAAAGAATCAGAAGAGCGTTTACTTACACGTGAAAATAATATGGATCGTCGTGATCAAACGCTTCAAAATCGTGAGCAGATGTTAGAAGAAAAAGAGAATAATATAATTAATAAACAAAGAGAATTAGACCGTGAACAAGATAAAGTGGAAGATATTAAAAAAGAACAAATTAGTTTATTAGAACAAATCGCTGGATATTCAAGAGAAGAAGCTAAGAAACTTGTCATGAAAAGAGTAGAAGAAATGATGAGTCTAGAAATAGCTTCATATATCAAAGATAAAGAAAGCGAAGCAAAATTAGAAGCAGACAAAAGAGCTAAAACTTTGCTTGTATCGTCTATGCAAAAATATGCATCAGATGTTGCTAATGAACAAACAGTAACTGTAGTAACATTACCAAATGATGATATGAAAGGACGTATAATCGGTAGAGAAGGTAGAAATATTAGAACTATTGAATCTGTGACAGGTGTTGATTTAATTATTGATGACACTCCAGAAGCTTTAGTTGTTTCAAGTTTCGATCCATTACGCCGAGAAATTGCTAGAAATACAATTGAAACATTAGTTAAAGATGGAAGAATCCATCCTGCTAGAATTGAAGAAGTATACGATAAAACTGTAAAAGAAATGCATAATAAAATTATTGAGCTTGGTAAGGACGCTCTATTTGAATTAGGTATTACAAAAGTTGACCCAGAACTTATTGAATTATTAGGTAGATTACATTTTAGAACTTCATATGGTCAAAATGTATTACAACACTCTATTGAAGTTGCTAATCTAGCAGGTATTATGGCTGCTGAATTAGGTGAAAATGTAACATTAGCTAAAAGAGCAGGTATCTTCCATGATATAGGTAAAGCTATTGATCATGAAGTAGAAGGTAGTCATGTTGATTTAGGTAGTAATATCGCTTCAAAATATAAAGAAAATGAAGTTGTTATTAATGCTATTGAATCTCATCATGGAAACAAAGAATCTACAAGTGTTATTTCTGAATTAGTAGCAATTGCTGATGCTTTATCAGCAAGTCGCCCAGGAGCAAGAAATGACTCATTAGAAAACTATGTTAAGAGACTACAAGACCTTGAAGCAATTGGTAATAACACAGCTGGTGTATCAAGTACATTTGCAATTCAAGCTGGTAGAGAATTACGTGTCATTGTTAAACCTGAAGAAATAGATGATTTAGGTAGTTTCAAGGTAGCACGTGAAATTAAAGAAAAAATAGAACAAGAATTACAATATCCTGGTACAATAAAGGTTGTTGTAATACGTGAAACAAGGGCCACTGAAGAAGCTAAGTAAGCTTCTTTTTTGTTTGACTATTAAAGTAAAAAATGTTACTATTATACTAGGTGATTCGTATGGGTAAGAAAAACATATTTAAAAAATGGAAAAAACATAATATTGATGGTTCTGAAAAAGTTAAAATGAAAAAAAGCACTATAATAATAATAGAAGTTGCTTGTGCAGCTCTTATATTTGGTGTTTTAGTAGGTATAAAATATTTAGTTACAAATAGAGCCAACGATGATGTTGTATATTTAGAAAATCAAGTTGTTAGCAATCTTACTTTTTCTGATTTTACACTTAATTATGAGAATGAAGAAAGTAAGATTAATGTGAAAATGATTAATTATACTGAAGAAAATATACAAATAAGTAAATTAATAATTAGATTATATGCTAAAGATAATACAAAAGTATCGGAAATAACTGCGGATTTTACTAATGATGGCAATCCATATATTGTTGGTCCAAATCAAGAAACAATTGTTGAAAATTCTGTAAAGTTAGATTTAACAAATGTATCAAAAGTTGAATATGTAGTTCAGTAAAAAGAATATATAAAAAAAGTATCGACTTTCGATACTTTTTATTTTAACTAAATAACATTACAAATACTTGTAATGACATTAAAATTCCATTATGTAAAAAGTGTAAACTCATTGGTACAAAAATATTATCAGATTTTTGTAAACAATAAGCAAATACCAAGCCAGGTACTGAATAAGGAATTATAAATAATAAATCAACCCACGTTTCATATGAACCAATTACATGGAATGAACCAAATAAAATTCCAGAGAAGAAAATAAATAAAAATTTATTTTTAAATATAGCTCTAAAAGATAATCTAAATGCTAGTTCTTCTATAACTGGTGCTAAAAACACACTAAGTATAAAAGTATAAATTGGAAGTTCCTTAAACAATTCATTAACAGCATCTTGATTATTAGCTGTTGCATTTGGAGAAAAAATCAAAATTATACCATTTGATACAATCATTAAAACAAGTATTAAAATCCAGTATTTAAAATATGACTTAAAATATTCTTTATGCTTTACTTTAAAATCAAAGAAAGATTTAATTATATAGTCTTTAAATAACAAGAATATTGCTAAAATTATAATCAGTTGTATTACAATCGTATATATACATTTAATAATTGTAGGTACTGTTTCAAGATCTATATTAAGTAAGTAGAATGGTAACCCTGCAAATTGTGAAATAAGGAAGTATATTAGAAAAGCACCAATTCCTTTCAAAATTAACTTAGTATTTGTTTTTTTCTTTTTCATATTATCACCTTTAATAATTATATCAAAAATATCAATAAATAGTTATATTTTTGTTGGAAATTATTAAATTTATGTTATAATACTTATAGCTGCAAGAGAGAGTGGGGTTGATTCCCCACTCTTTAATGTAATATGGAGGTACATATGAAAATAGAGGATAAAGTAAGAAAACTTATCGAGCCTGTAATCGAAGAAAATGATTTTAAACTGGATGAAGTAGAATATATTAAAGAAGGAAGAACATATTTCTTAAGAATTGTAATTGACAAAGATGGTATCGTTGATGTTGAAGATACAGTAAAAGTTTTTCATTTAATTAATCCAATTCTAGATGAAAATGAACCTATCAAGGATGCTTATATTTTAGATGTTTGCTCAAAGGAGAAAGGGAGAGAATAAAATGAGTACTATAAAAAAAGAAGAACCAAAAATGAATAGTAAAGAGTTTTTAAAAGCTATTGAACTATTGAAAAAAGAAAAAGGTATCGATGAAGATACTATCTTCTCTGCTATGGAGCTTGCTTTAACAAGTGCCTATAAGAAAAATTTTAATTCACTTGAAAATGTAGAAGTTAAATTTGATCGTGAGAAAGGTGAAGTAAAAGTTTACTCTTATCTGACTGTTGTTGAATTTGATGAAGAAGAAGGAATTGATCCTGAATCTGAGATTGATATTGAAGATGCTAAAAAAGTTGATCCAGAGATCAAAGTTGGAGACAGATTTAATATTAAAGAAGTTACACCAAAAGATTTTGGTAGAGTAGCTGCTGCTACAGCAAAACAAGTAGTAGTTCAAAAGATTAGAGAAGCAGAAAGAAATGTAATTATTAGTGAATATGGTGATAAGCAGGACGAATTAGTAAGTGGTACTGCTGCTATGGAAGATGTTAGAAATTATTATATTGACTTAGGTAAAACACAAGGAGTACTTCCAAAAACTGAAACTATTCCAGGTGAAGAAATTAAAATGGGTTCTAATATAAAAATTTATATAACAAAAGTGGAAAGCAATAGTAAGGGACCAATAATACTACTTTCAAGAAGCCATTATGGTTTTGTAAAAAGATTATTTGAACTTGAAATACCAGAAATTAATGAGGGTTCAGTACTTGTTTATAGTGTTGCTCGTGAAGCTGGTGTTAGAACTAAAGTTGCAGTGTATTCAGAAGATTCTAATATAGATGCTGTTGGTTCTTGTATTGGTGAAAAAGGTTCAAGAATAGCCAATATACTAAAAGAATTAAGTAAGGAAAAAGTCGATATTATTCCATATGATAAAGAACCTGCAAAATTTATTGAAAATGCTTTAAGTCCAGCTAAGAATGTTAGAGTATTTATAACTGATGAAAAGTCAAAAGAAGCATTAGTAATTGTAGATAAAGATAATCTTTCACTAGCAATAGGTAAAAAAGGATTAAATGTTAAACTTGCTTCACGTCTAACTAAATTTAAGATAGATGTTAAAACGGTAGAACAAGCTAGTGAGTTAGGAATTAATATAGTAGGATAATATAAGGAGGTTTTTATGAAGAAAATCCCAAGTAGAACTTGTGTAGTAACAAAAGAAAAGTTGCCAAAACAAGAATTAATTAGAGTCGTTCGCACACCCGAAGGAGAAGTAGTGATAGATACTACAGGCAAAATGAATGGACGCGGGGCTTATTTAAAAAGAGATTTAGCTGTTTTTGAAAAAGCAAAAAAATCAAAAGTTTTAGATAGACATTTGGAAGTAGTGGTACCAGATAGTTTATATGAAGCTTTGAGTGATTTAGTAAAATAAAGAAAAGAGGTGTTATTTATGATGAGTGTATTAGAATACGCAGAGGACATAAATAAAACAGTTAGCGAAGTATTAAAACAATGTAAAAGTCTTAATATAAAAGTATCAAATGAAGATGATATGTTAGATGATGAGTCAATTACAGAGTTGGATAGCGTTTTCGCTAATGACAATGATAACCTAGATGATAGTTTAGAAGAATTAGAAGTTGTAGTTGATAACAAAGTTATTAATAATGATGAAATTCAAACTAAACAAAAACTAAAGAAAAAAGTAGATACAAAAAAACAAGGCAATACTGCAAAAGAAAATGCTAAGAAAGATTTTGCAAATAAAAAGAAAGAAATGTATAAAAATAAAGAAAAACTAACATCAAATAAGAGTAATGTTGATAAAAATGTAGTTCTTTATAGAGAAAACATGACAGTAAGTGAAATTGCAGATGAAATAGGTGTTAGTGGTTCTGAAATTGTAAAAAAATTATTTTCTTTAGGAATAATGGCAACTCTAAATAATTCAATAAGTTATGAGAACGCAGAAATATTAGTTCTTGATTATGGAAAAGAATTAAAGAGTGCAGAAAAAACAAACGTTGCTAATTTTGAAGAATTAGAGATTGTTGATGATCAAGAATCATTATTACCAAGACCACCTGTTGTTACAATAATGGGTCATGTAGATCACGGTAAAACAACCCTATTAGATACTATTAAGAATACAAATGTTGCTGGTGGAGAAGCTGGTGGTATTACTCAAGCAATTAGTGCATATCAAGTAAATTATAAGGGACAAATTGTTACTTTTATTGATACTCCAGGTCATGCAGCTTTTACAGAAATGCGTGCAAGAGGTGCTGGTATTACTGATATAGTAATAATTATAGTAGCTGCTGATGATGGTGTTATGCCACAAACAAAAGAGGCAATAGATCATGCAAAAGCTGCAAATGTTCCTATTCTTGTAGCAATTAATAAAATAGATAAACCAGGTGCAAATCCTGAAAAAGTTCTTCAAGAATTAACTGAATATGGTCTTGCTCCAGAAGCATGGGGTGGAGATACAATAGTAACAAATATTTCTGCGAAAACAGGTTCAGGTATTCCAGAATTATTAGAAAGTATTCTATTAGTTGCGGAAATGCAAGAATATAAAGCAAACCCAAATAGATATGCTGTTGGAACAGTTATTGAGTCTAGATTAGATAAATCTGTGGGACCAGTAGTAAGCGTTTTAGTACAAAATGGTACACTTCGTTTAGGAGATCCAATAGTAGTTGGTTATGCTGTAGGTAAAGTACGTACTTTAAGAAATGATAAAGGCGTTGAAATAACAGAAGCTTTACCATCTATGCCAGTTGAAATAACAGGATTAAATGAAACACCTTCATCTGGGGATAAATTTATGGCTTTTGAATCTGAAAAAGAGGCAAAAAAAATTGCTGAAGAAAGAAAAGAGCAATCAAGAATAGCTAGTATTGCTCCAAAACAAGCTGTTACTTTAGATGATTTATTCGCTCAAATTCAAGAAGGAAATAAAGAAATAAATGTTCTTATTAAAGCTGATGTTAATGGTAGTGCTGAAGCTGTTAAAAATTCTTTAGAAAAAATTGAAGTAGAAGAAGTTAAAGTTAAAGTAGTTAGAAGTAGTGTAGGAGCTATTACAGAAAGTGATATAGTACTTGCAAAAGCTTCTAATGCAATAATAATTGGATTTAATGTTAGACCAACTAGTTCTATAAAAGATAAAGCTAAAGAAACAGGTGTAGATATCCGCTTATATAACATTATATATAAAGTAGTTGAAGAAATGGAATCAGCTATGAAGGGTATGCTAGATCCAATATTTGAAGAAAAAATATTAGGTACTGCTGAAGTAAGAAAAATATTTAAATTTTCAAAAGTTGGTATTATTGCTGGCTCATATATTACTGATGGTATTATAAAAAGAGATGCAAAAGCTCGTATTATCAGAGATGGTGTTGTAATATTTGATGGAAATATAAATACAATTCAAAGAGAAAAAGATACAGTAAAAGAAGTTAAAAAAGGTCTTGAATGCGGTATTACTATCGAAAATTATATAGATATCAAAGAAGGCGATATTGTTGAAGCATATGAAATGATTGAAATAAAGAGATAATTTCTCTTTTTTTTTGACAAATTTTGTAATAAGTAATAGAATATATATTTATAAGTGGTGAAATATGAAAATAAAATATATATCGAATAAATTCAATTATTCTAATGTTAAGTTATGTAGAAAATCTACTATTAAAAGAATAATAGCTTTGTCTATTATGGCTACAATTTATTTAAGTGGTTGCAGTTTGAATAATGTAGGGTTAGATAATAAAGTTATACAAAGTAGTGAATTTGATACAGAAAAAGAGCAATATATATCAAATCAATCTACTATTATTTTAAATGTTGAGACTAGTAATAAAAGCATAATAATACCAACTTTTAGTATTACTACAAAACAAACGAGTAATAAAACAACTTATGATTACGAAATAAATAATTTTAATCTAGTTGCAAAAGACGAGGTATATAATGATAATGCAGTAAGTAGTGATCAAGTTCAGGTTAGCAAGGATAATGTAACTAGCAAAGAAGAGGCAGTTGTAAAAGAAGAGATTGCAAAAGAAAAGAAACTAGTAGCAATTACTTTTGATGATGGTCCAAGTAAATACACTAGTGAGCTAGTTGATATATTAGAAGATAATGAAGTTAATGCAACATTCTTTGTTATAGGAAGTAATATAAGTAAATATAAAGATTCTGTTGTTAAAGCTTATAAGGCTGGTAATGAAATAGGAATACACACATATTCTCATAAATCTTTTACAAGCATGACTATATCACAAATAAAAAAAGAATTAGATAAGACAAGAGGGTTACTGGAAAAAGCTGATGTTGATTATTCTAATATTGTAAGACCACCATATGGCAATATAAACAAAAAAATTCAAAATGGAATAGATACATCTTTTATATTATGGAGTGTAGACACTAGAGATTGGGAATCAAAAGATAAGGATAAGATTATTAAAGAAGTAAAAAACAGTATTTCAGAAGGAAGTATAATTTTATTTCACGATATTTACCCTACAACAATTAAAGCAATTAAAGAATTATTGCCAGAATTAACTGAAGAATATGAGTTTGTTACAGTAAGTGAATTATTTGAAAGAAATGATATGATTCTTGAGGAAAATCAAAAATATTATAAGATTAAAAAAAAGTAAATTTCACATAGTGATATTTACTTTTTTCTATATAAATAGTATAATTTAATTAGAATAGGTGGTGTGTAGTGTGAATAATCCATATATATCATATAAAGTTGTCGGGGACACTTTTACATATAAAAGATTTAATAGTGATAATGTTGTAATAGACGAAGAAATTCCTTTATTCGAAAATGGAAAAATTAGTTCTATTGCTATTCAAATAGTTGAAAATGTAAGACAAAATAAAAATAATATTGTGATTAGTAAACAAGACAATAAAACAAAGCAACCTATAAAAGGAAGAAAAATAACTCAACAAACAAAAAGTAGTACACTGAAGAAGTTAGAAGTCAGAGCTAAATTAAGAACTATTTCAAGTGATGCAAATAAAGATGAAATAGATACAGTTGTAAAAACAATAAGTGATGAATATGGAATGTCTATTGAAGAAATCGCAGCTATTCACGCAGAATTATTAGCAAAAGAAATTGATGATAAAGATCTAATTAATTATGCTAAGAAGGAAGAACAAGATAAAATAATTCATCCAGAAAGGCATATTAAACTAACTTTAGATGAATATAAGGCTGTTGAGCACTTTATGATTAATCTTAGTGATATGTCAGAGATTGAAAAAAAGAGTCTCCGTAAAAAAATAGGTCAGATAGAAGCTAAATATGATATTTCATTTATTCAGTTAAGAACAATTTATAAAATTGAAAAACATAATAAAAAAGAAAAAGAGAGAACACAAAAAGAAGCATTAAAAAAACAAGTAAAAGTTTCAGAGATAGAAAAAAAGAAATATGCTGCAAAAAAATTGATTGCCCAGTTCCCAGATGATATTTCTAATGATGAAATAACAATGCGTATGGATGAAATAGAGCGTAATTTAGGAATTCCTAAAGAAGATTTATTTGATTTATATGAAGCTGGAAAAGAGTTAAAACAGCGTTTATACACAGAAAAAAAATCAGCAAAAGATTTATTTGAAGAAAGAATAGCTGATATATCTAGTGAAGAAATTGAAAATATAACTAAATTTTTAAATACAGTACCACCTACACCTGAACTGTTTGCTACTATAAGTGATATAAAAGAAAAATATGAATTAAATGATAAAGAACTTATTTTAGCTTATTCTATTAGAAAGAAACAATTAAGTAATAGTGCGAAACAAACAGTTATAGTAAATTCTAAATTGCAAATTGAAAGAACTGCTAAAAAATTAGATTACATGATTCAGGAATTAAAAGAAAGAGAATTAAGTGATAAACAGTTAGCAGAAGAATTAAATGAAATGGCAAAAAAATATAATATAAGCCAGTTGCAAATGGAGTTATTATATAAAAACGCAGTTATTAATAAACAAAAAAATATTCTATCAGATAAGTTATCAAAAAAACTTACTGGTAGGAAGATATTAAGAAAAAAGACAACTACAAAAGATATTTTAGAAGATAAGGAATTAGATAGTTCTAGCAGTAAATCACAGCTAATAGAAAGTGGTTCAAAATTGGTAATAGCTAGTAAATTAGATGATTGGAAAGAAATGGTAGAGAAAAATTATCATAATCCAGTACCTATATATACAGCTATTAATGTTATGACAATACTAAGTAATAGTGGTGGAATAACTCAGGCTAAAAAGGAAATGGAGCAATCACATAATTTTAATCTTAATAAAAATGAAATAATTAAAATTATTACTGAATATTCACCCTATGGTCAAGAGTTTGCTAAAAAAACAAGAAAATATACTATGTCCAAACCAGAAAGATTAAAGAATTTTGTATTAGATAAGAGGGCATCATTTACAAAAAATAAAAAAGAATTATTAGAAGATTTTGATACAGATGAAGCAATAAAAAAATTAGAAGAATTAAGAAATTCTATCATTAATCCGGAAGACTTAGGAATAGATAATGTAATAGAACCACCAAGTCCTTGGAAAACTATGTAAAGAGATAGAAATATCTCTTTTTTCGTTTATATATTTATTAATATCACTTTTTTTGATATAATAAATTTATGAGGTGAATATTATGAGTATTAAAATAGATAGAATAGCAAGTAACATGGTAAAAGAAATAAGTTATATTCTTATGACAGAGATTAAAAATCCTGATGTTAAGTTTGTAACTGTAACAGATTGTAAGGTAACAAATGATTTGTCTTTTGCTAAAGTTTATGTTACTGTACTAAATAATGAAAGAAAAAGTGAAACAATGGCAGCTTTAAAAAGTGCTAGTGGTTACATTAGACACGAACTTACTGATAGAGTTGATATCCGTCATATTCCAGAACTTGAATTTGTTTATGATGAATCAATTGAGTATGGAAAGAAAATAGAAACTATAATAGAAAAAATACATGAAGAAGAAAGTGAAGAAGGTAATAAATAGTTACCTTCTTTTTAAATATTCCATTAGATATTTCATAAATATAAAATTTACTATTAAGGTGGAAATAATATGAAGAATAAAAAAATGTTGACAGATAAAATTCTAATAAAAAAGATAAAAGGCAGGAAAATAATTAAAAAGAAATGGATGCAAAAAGAGAATACTAAAAAAGCAAAAAAAAATAGTAAGTTATTTAAACTAATTACTTATTCATTAATGCTTTTATTATTAACTGTTGCTGTTTTTAGTGTACGTATTATTATTTTCAAAAATATTAAAGTTAATGTTGAACTAATTGGTGACACAGAAATAAAACTAGAAGTATTTGAAGAATATAGTGATCCCGGAATCAAATTAATAATAAATGATAAAGATGTTTCCGATGACATATCATATGAAGGTGAAGTCAATAATAAGAAACTAGGTTCATATGGAGTAAAATATTTATATAATGACAAGGTATATGCCACAAGGATTATTAAAGTAGTAGATACCACTAAACCAGACATTAAATTAAATGGAGAAACAGAAATAAAATTAGTTGAGACTTCAAATTATAAAGAATTAGGTGCTATAGCCATTGATAATTATGATGGAGATTTATCTAATAATATAGTAGTCGAAGGGAATATAGATACTTCCAAAACTGGTGAATATAATTTAACATATACAGTAAGTGATTCATCAGATAATGAAGCTACAATTAATCGAAAAATAATAGTTATAGAAAAACCAAAAGTAATAATAGAAAAAGTTGTGACTGAGGAAAAAGCAACTACTCCAATTGTTCCAACACCTGTAGCAGGTTTTATTACATCGATGAATTTTACAATTGATGGTTTTAGTATTGATGGTTGTGCAACAACAGGCACTGTTCCTACAGCAATAAGTTTAAATGACATAAATTATGGTATTACTAATTCAGCTAATAATTGCTATACTGGAAATATAAAATTAAATGATTTAACAAATGGCACATATACTTTATATATTAATAGTAATTCTGCTAAGGATAAAGCAATAAATAACTTAGATCCTTTATTACAAATAAAACGAGCAAGAATAGGCAATAAGTTAGTATCTTTTGATTATACCAATGATAATGTAAATATTAATATACAAGATTTTTATTATGATTATGATATAATTATTGACTCTGGTCATGGTGGATCTGATGTTGGTGCTAAAAATATTTATTCCAAAGAAAAAGATATGAATCTTATTGTTTCTACGTATGAAAAAGCAAAATATGAAGCAGCTGGGTTAAAAGTATTAATGATAAGAACTGATGATTCCTATGGTCTAGGAATGGGTAATTTCAGCAAAGCATTATATAATAGAGCGTATTATATGGGATTTTATGGAGTTACTTCAAAAGTAATATACAGTAATCATCACAATTCTAGTAGTTATATAGGAGCAAGTGGTTTTGAAATGTATGTTTCTAATGCTATGTCAGATATGACTACAGAAATTGGCATATTTAATGCAGTTGGTGAATTTAAAAAAGCAAATAACATAAGTAAGGCAAATAATATTTATGCTAGAGACTACTGGACTGGTAATTTATATAGTAAAGTATCAGGTCAAATATATAACTATAAGAATTACTATGCAATATTAAAAATACCATCAGAGTTATTTAATGTTAATAATATAACAATATATGAAGGATGCTATTTAAGTAATATAGATGACTATATAGATTATTGGAATAATGAGAATTGGAAAGAAATTTCTGATATTAAAGTTGAGTACTATATAAACAAGATTAAAGGTTAATAAACTTTACAAAATAAGCATTATATGGTAAACTAAAGCAAGGTTGGTGATATTATGTCTTCTAGTATAAAAATAAATCATATAAGCTATAGAGTTGTTCCGTTAATTCAAAATGGTAATTCTTTTGCTATACAAAACAAGCCTTTAAAAGTTGAACCTATTTCATCAACAAATACTAATATTGGATATAATCCAAATAACCCAAATAGTAAAAATGGCATAATTAAAAGTGAAAGTTATAATAATAATGATAATTTTGAAGATATATTTAAAAATGAATTAGCTAAAATTAAAGGATTAGGAAAATAAATATAAATTTGATAGTGATAAATAATAGTAGTTATTTAAAAGGTAATAAGAAAGATAGTGGTGATGAAAACTATCCAAAATTAAATAATGAAATACATATTTTGAATCAAAGCGTTACTTGCGTTAAAAGTTTAAGAGCATAGATTTCTATGAAATAAGGTGGTACCGCTATATAAACATATAGTCCTTATATTCATAGAAATTTTTTTTGGAGGTAGTAATGGTAAAAATAAAAAGGTTAATATTTGATCTTGATAATACACTTATATTATGGAAGAATGATTATACAAGTGCTTTAAAAAAAGCGATGGAATATTTTAATGTCAATTATGATTATATGAGTATTGATGCAATTATAGAAAGTCAAGAAATAATACATGACACTATGGATAAACAAGTATTTTTAGATGATATAAATAGTTCTTGTGGATTAAATCTTACTATAGATTTTATCGAAATGCTTCTTGAAAATCAAAAGGAACTTGCTGAAATAGATGATATAGATTTACAACAAACTATAAAATATTTAAGTACAAAATATGAAATAGTTTTATTAACTAACTGGTATACAGATACTCAAATTGGTAGATTAGAAACAGCTGGTATTGATAAATACTTTAAAGAATTTTATGGTGGTGATATGGGATATACTAAACCACATTCTGATAGTTTCTTAAGAGCGATAGGGCACTATAGAGCAGAAGAGTGTATAATGATTGGTGATAGTGATTATTTTGATATACAGGGTGCTTTAGCACTTAATATGTCAGTTATACAAGTTGATTTGAAAAATAAAATAAATGAAAAGAGAGATTATCCGGTTATCAAGAATATAAGAGAACTAATGGATATATTATAGGAGGAATTATGGAATTAAATAGTTATATTGATCATACAAATTTAAAAAAAGATGCTTTAATAGAGGATATAGAAAAATTATGTGAAGAAGCGTTGCAGTATCACTTTGCTAGTGTTTGCGTATATCCTTATTATGTCAAAGCTGTAAGTGAATATTTAAAAGGTACTAATGTGGAAGTATGTACTGTTATTGGATTTCCAAACGGTCAAAGTACAACAAACACAAAAGTATATGAGGCTATTGAAGCAACTGAAAATGGTGCTTCTGAGATAGATATGGTTATAAATATTTCAGCCCTTAAAAATAAAGATTATGAATATGTAAAAAATGAAATAGAAGAAGTAAGAGATTCTATTGGTGGTAAAGTATTAAAAGTCATAATTGAAACATGTTTACTTACTGATGAAGAAATAGTTAAGATGACACAAATATGTAATGAAACATTTGTTAACTTTATTAAAACATCAACAGGTTTTGATAAAGAAGGAGCAACTATTCATGCTGTAGAACTTATTAATGCTAATAAAAATGAGGTTCTTGAAATTAAGGCATCTGGTGGTATTAAGGATATAAAGACTGCTGAAGCAATGATAAGAGCAGGTGCCACTAGATTAGGTACAAGTAGTAGTGTTAAACTAATGCAAGTCGATGAAGAAGTTTGTAATTGTTTAAATGATAAAAGAGAAAAGTGTAGTTGTAATGAACATGATCATCATGAACATACATCTAGTCATAAATGTAATTGTAGGGAGGAAAAATAATGAAATTATTTGATGATTTAAAATGGAGAGGTCTTGTCCAAGATATAAGTGAAGATTCATTAATAGACAAACTAAACGAAGGTGGTATGACTTTTTATATAGGAACTGATCCAACAGCAGATTCTATGCATATTGGTCATTATTCATCATTCTTAATATCAAAAAGATTAGCTAAAGCTGGACACCATCCTATTTTACTAGTTGGTGGTGCAACAGGTCTAATTGGAGATCCTAAACCAACAGCTGAAAGACCTATGATTTCAAAGGGAGAAGTTGATCAAAACTTTAAAGGGTTAAAAGAGCAAGCAGAAAAAATATTTGGTTTTGAAGTAGTTAATAATTGGGATTGGACTAAAGATATAAATGTTATTGATTTCTTAAGAGATTACGGTAAATATTTTAATGTTAATTATATGCTAGCAAAAGACAAAGTTAAATCAAGATTAGAAAGTGGTATTACTTTTGCTGAGTTTTCATATATGATTTTACAAGCTTTAGATTTTATGTATTTATATGAAAATAGAGATTGTACTTTACAAGTAGCCGGTTCAGATCAGTGGGGTAATATTACTTCTGGTATAGAACTAATAAGAAAAAAACTAGGTAAGGAAGCATATGGTATGGTTATGCCGCTTGTAACTGATTCAAATGGAGTTAAATTTGGTAAAACTGAAGGTAATGCTTTATGGCTTGATAAAAATAAAACTTCCAGCTATGAGTTATACCAATATTTAATTAATTTAGAAGATTCTATGATTATAGAATATTTAAAGA
This sequence comes from Bacillota bacterium, assembly GCA_023460995.1. Classification (GTDB taxonomy): domain Bacteria; phylum Bacillota_I; class Bacilli_A; order RF39; family UBA660; genus RGIG4266. The sequence goes on from JAEWOE010000006.1 coordinate 480,156, forward strand.
AATTAACATTCTTAACTAAAGAGGAAATAGAAGAATTAGAGAAAAAACATAGCGAACACCCAGAGTTTAGAGAAGCTCATAAAGCTCTTGCTCATGAGGTTATAACTGACTTACATGGAGAAGAAGAATTTAACAAAGCTGTTAGAATTAGTGAAGCACTATTTAGTGGTGAAGTAAAAAAACTTACACTTGATGAAATAAAAGATGGTTTTAAAGGTGTACCAACTATTGAAATAGATAGTGAATTATCAATTTTAGATTTACTTGTTAACTGCTCTATCACATCAAGTAAGAGAGAGGCTAGAGAATTATTAAGTGCAGGATCTATCTCTATTAATGATGAAAAAATATTAGATGAAAATCAAATAATAACAAAAGAAATAGGTATTGAAAATTCTGTTTTAATTATTCGTCGTGGAAAGAAAAAATATCATATTGTTAAATTTAAATAAAAGGAATATATCCTTTTATTTTTTCTTGATTTTAGATATAACTAAAAGGAATAGCCTATACTAATATTTTTAGGTTTTTATTATAGACTTTTATAATCTTTTATACTATAATAAAAACCAATTTACAAGGGAGGCGACTTATGAAATTTGACTTACCAGTAATCCTTTTAAAAGGAATTATTTTACTCCCTAATAACGAACTTAAATTAGAAATTGACGGTGCAATTAGCCACAACATTATTGATATAGCAGAAATGTTTAATAATAATAAAGTACTAGTGGTTAGTCAAATAAATCCTCTTGAAGAAACACCAGAAATAAATGAACTTCCTAGAATAGGTGTAATAGCTAAAATAAATAATAAAATGGAATTACCTAATGGAAAAATAAGAATAGTTCTAAGTGGTCTTACTAGAGCTAGAGTATATGAATATTTAAATGCTAGTAAAAATGATAATGTTCTAGAGGCCATAGTTAGCGAATTAAAACCAGTTGAGCCTACTGAAGCAGAAAATGAATTATTAGTTAAGAAATTATGCCGTGATGTAGAAAATTACGCAAAGAAAGTTCCATATATTAGTAATAGCTTCTTTAATGAAATGCTTAGTGCAAATGATTTATCAAAACTTACTGATATTATTGTACCTAATTTATCAATTGAGTTTGATAGATTAAGAGAATATTTAAATGAAATATCTAGTTCTACTCGTATGGAAATGATATTAGAAGATATTTATAAAGAAATAGAAATGGTTAACATTGAAAGAGAACTTGATATGAAAGTTCATCTTCAGTTAGATCAAACACAAAGAGAGTATATACTAAGAGAAAAAATAAAGCAAATGAAACAAGAACTTGGAGATATTTCTTCAAAAGATGAAGAATTAAATGATTTGAGAAATAAAATGAGTGCTTTGAATTTGCCAAAAAATATATATGATAAACTTGATAAAGAATTAAGAAAATATGAAATGTTAACTATTAATTCTCCTGAATTAGGTTTGACACGCTCTTATATAGAGTGGGTTTTAGATTTACCTTGGAATACTTTTACACAAGATAATGAAAATTTAAAAGAAGTAAAGAAAAAATTAGATGCATCACATTATGGAATAGAAGATGTTAAAACTCGTATCATTGAATATTTAGCAGTAAAAAAGATGACAAATAGTTTGCGCGGGCCAATTATTTGTTTAGTTGGTCCACCAGGTGTAGGAAAAACTTCATTAGTTTCTAGCATAGCTAGTGCTATAAATAGAAACTTTGTTAAAATATCGTTAGGTGGAGTTCACGATGAAGCAGAAATAAGAGGTCATCGTCGTACATATTTAGGTTCTGCACCAGGCCGTGTAATAACTGCTATGAAAAAAGCAAAAAGCTGTAACCCAGTTTTCCTAATAGATGAAATTGACAAAATGACTTCTGATATAAAAGGCGATCCAGCTAGTGCTCTTTTAGAGGTATTAGATCCAGAACAAAATAAGTTTTTTAGTGATAATTTTATTGAGGAAACTTATGACTTATCAGAAGTTATGTTTATAGTTACTGCTAACTATATAGAAAATATACCTGAAGCACTTCGTGATAGGCTAGAAATTGTAGAACTTTCTGGTTATACGGAATATGAAAAAATGGATATTGCAAGGAAACATTTAGTACCAAAAATTTGTGAGGAACATGGAATATCAACAAATAATATCATTTTTGATGAAGAATCACTTTTAGAAATAATAAGATATTATACTAAAGAAGCCGGTGTTCGTGAATTAGAAAGACAAATTTCTAAAATAGTAAGAAAAATAGTCACTTCTATTGTAACTACTAATATAAAGGTAGCAAAATTAAATATAACAAAGGATAATTTATATAAGTATCTAGGCCGTGAAAAATATCATATAGGTGTACTAAACCAGTATCAAATAGGTGTTGTAAACGGGTTAGCATACACTAGTTTTGGTGGAGATACTTTACCAATTGAAGTTAACTACTATAAGGGTAGTGGAAAACTAGAACTTACAGGTTCACTTGGCACTGTTATGAAAGAATCAGCTACCATTGCGTTATCTTATATTAAAGCAAATTGTAATAATTTTGGTATTGATTATGATATACTATGTAATAGTGATATACACATACATGTACCAGAAGGGGCAGTACCAAAAGATGGTCCTAGCGCTGGAGTTACTCTTACAACTTCTTTAATAAGCGCATTTACTAACTTAGAAGTTGATAGTAATATAGCTATGACTGGAGAAATAACTTTACGTGGTGTAATACTTCCAATTGGTGGTTTGAAAGAAAAAAGTATAGGAGCTAATCGAAAGGGCATAAATACTATATTTATACCTAAAGATAATTTAAAAGATTTAGAAGCATTGCCAAAAGAAATAAAGGATAATATAAGTTATATTCCTGTAACTAATTATATGGAAATATATAATTATATGAAAAAGGTGTAATATGTTTAAAAAAGAAAAGATAATAATACCAAATTTAGATAAAGTGTTTTTAGATGAATATCTTGCAATAAAAGAAGCGCAAACAGTAATATACAATGATGAAATAGGTATATATTTAGAAAAACCAGATTTTAGAGAATATGTTGAGTCTGAGCAGTTTATGGAAATTTTGACAGATTTCGTTGCTAGAAATTATTTAAGTAAAACAATGGATGAAAGTGTTAAACAAAATATTATTACAACCTTAGTCTATTTAAGGTATAATAAGGAATATAAAAGTAGAACTAATAAAAGTGAATTGTTTACAAATATAAATGAAATAATAGGTGTTTTAAACTCTATAAGTGATGAGAATAGTATACTTTTTTATAGAGATCAGTTTTGTAAAAGAACAGATCAAAAAAGAACAGATTTTTTGGATTTGGCCTATGATGAAAAATTTATGAAGAAACGTATAGCGTCATTAAATTACTCAATAAGTTATGATTATGAGCCATTATATGATTTGTCACAAGTTGATTCAGAACAAGAATTTATGGAAGAAGTAGTTCCTGATAATTTAGTTACACACTATTTCATAAATACATTAAATGTTTTGTTCTCTGAAATGCCAGGATTATATAGTGATGAAAAGTTTGTTGCCCGAGCTAAAATAATTTTAGAAAACAATATTTTATTAGTAAAAGGCAAGCCAAGTGCATATCAACTAAATGGAGAAGGTGAAATCGATCGTGATTTATTACCTAGAACTAAAAAAGTATTAAAAAAATTAAAAAGAATAAGTAGATAATGTTATATTATCTACTTTTTTTAATATACTTTGATAGGAGGGATATAATGAAAAAAATAGTACCGTTTAAAAAAGAACTTTTTTTCAATAATAATATTGCAGAAATAACTAGTATTTCACTTGAGCACACTCTTCATCATGAAGAAGAATATTTAATTACAGGTGATTTTATAATTAGTGGAGAATATAGAGTCACAGATGTCAGCATAAATACGGAAAGCTTTGATTTTAAAATACCATTTGATATTAATGTAGACGAAAAATATATAATGGATAAAGTGGTGATTGATATAGATGATTTCTATTATGAAATAATTAATTCAAATGCTCTTCTTATTAACATTGAAGTTATGATAGATAAACTTGAAGAGAAGGAAGAAAGAATAGAACTTAAAGATATTATTGAAGATACTAAAGATGATATAACAAATTTTATAGCAAGTACTAAAGTTGAGATTGATGATATAAAGGAAGATCATAAGGAGGAAATAAAAGACATGTTGGATGATCATAAAAAAGAACTATCTAATTTTTATGACAAAAAAGAAGACCAAATAGAAGAAATTAAAGATAATGCTAAAAGTAATATAAAGGAATACATTACTGAGAAAAAAGATGAAGTAGTTGGCAAAATTAAAGACAAATTAGAAGAAATAAGTGATTTTATTACATATCGTATATATATACTTAGAGAAGAAGATAATATAGATAGTGTTGTAAGTAAATATAGCGTTTCTAGAGAAATACTAGAACAATATAATAATATAAGTGATTTAAAAGTTGGCGATAAAATAATAATTCCAACAAATGAGTAAGATAAGTGACTTATTAAGAAAATATGATATTAGACCTTTAAAGTATCAGAAACAAGGTAAAGTAACAATTGTTGAAACTGATGATCGAAAATTTGTTATTAAGGAAAATAATCATAACGATGAAATATATAATTATCTAAGATCAAGAAGCTTTGATTATTTTCCTAGAATCATTAGTAATCCACATGATGAATATGAAATTACTCTTTATGAAGATACAGTAAAAATGCCAGAAGAACAAAAAATATATGACATGATAGAGTTAGTGGCACTTTTACACAATAAAACAAGTTTTTATAAAAATATAGATAATGATGAATATAAAAAGATATATGAAGATTTAAGTAATAACATTGAATATTTAAATAGTTATTATAGTGATCTTATAACAGTAATAGAAGGTAAAGTTTATATGTCACCATCCGAATATTTACTCGCTAGAAACATATCAAGAGTTTTTGAAAGACTTTACAAAGCCAAAATTGATTTAGATAACTGGTATAATTTAGTAAAGACCAAAGAAAAAGTAAGACATGTAGTCTTACATAATAACTTAGAACCATCCCATTTTATAAAAAATCAAAACAACTTTTTGATAAATTGGGATAAGTCAAAAATAGATATGCCAATTTTTGATCTTTATAAGTTCTATATAAAAAATTCAGAATATAATTTTGATGATATACTTGATAGGTATGAACAAAAATATCCATTACTAAAAGAAGAAAAGATGCTATTATTTTTACTGATTGAAATGCCGGAACTCCCCCGAGTAACAGAAGATGAATTTATTAATACAAATAACATTAGAAAAATGTTAATGAATATAGAAAAAAGCAATTATCTAAAACTACCAAATAATTCTGAATACGAACCAAATCATTAATAACCAAAATATAAAGCACATAAATATATTAAATCTAGTTAAAACAAAGAAGCATAAAATCATTTGATAAAATAAAATAATGCATCCTATAAATAAGAAGAAAAACCATTTACCCCTAAACCACCAATTAGGATTATTACACATACTATCACCTATGCTAATATATGATAAATTATATTTTTGGTATAGTCAAACAATAGATATTCTATTGTTTTTTCTAGTTATTTAATATATAATGAAATAATAGAAAAAGTAGAAAATAATAAATAGGGGTGGACATATGAAAATAAATAGTAGTGGTATGGCTATATCAAGTATTTTATATTCAATATTAGTCTTATTTTTAGTTTTATTGTTTGGAATTCTTACTCTTCTTGCATCTGGCAAGTACTCTTTAGACAAAATAAAAGCACAAATAATTAATAAATTATCAGGTGATAGGGATACGAGCATAACAAGTGCTAAGTGTTTTAATTTCGATTATAATACTGGCACAATTAAAGGTTTTTACTTTGGAATGATGGGATGTTCTGGTGATGTAGTGATACCAGAAAGTATAGATTATGTAGTAGTAAAAAGTATTGATAACAATGCTTTTTATAATGAAGATAATTACGAAATAGACAATCTTGATTTTTCTAATGCTAAATATTTATCTAGTATAGGTGATAATGCCTTTAGGGAAAGAAATATAGGGAGCATAAATTTTGGGAATTTAATTAACTTATTAAGTATTGGAAATTATGCTTTTGCTAGTACAGGTGTGTCAGAGATATTCATAGATAATTTACCTATGTTAAACTCAATAGGTAGTTATGCTTTTGCTAATAATAGTATTTCTAATTTTAGTTTTGCAAGTCTTAATGGCTTACAAAATATTGGAGAATATGCATTTTATAATAACTTGTTAACAACGCTTACTCTACCAAATAGTATAAAAATAATAGGTGAATATGCATATGGACTAAATAGTTTAACCGCTGTTACTTTAGGCAACAGTTTAAATAGTATTGGTCAGGCAGCATTTGATAATAATTTTGCATTAGTTGCAATTAATATCGATATGACTAGTGGTAGTATAACAGGTTCCCCTTGGGGTGCTGTAAATGCTATGGTAAATTGGAAATCTTAATAGGATATAATATATAAACTTTTTTTGACATTTTACGCGTATTTAATATATAATAGTATTGATAAAATACTAGAAGTACTTTGTATGAAGTAAGGAGTGTTTGTATGAAACTAAATAATAAAGGTATGGCAATATCAGGAATATTATATTCAATACTAATTTTATTTTTAGTGCTATTATTTGGAATACTAACACTTTTAGCATCTGGCAAATATACTTTTGATAAAATAAAAGGCGATATAGTTAAAAAACTTAGTAATGAATTAGAAAGTACTATAACTGATTCATCTTGTTTTGATTTTGATTATAATACTGGAACTATAACAGGATATAAATTTACTTATCCACAGTGTAAGAGAGAAGTAGTTATTCCTGAAAGTATTGATTATGTTCCAGTAAAATTTATAGCAGCTGGAGCTTTTTATGGTGGTGAGCAAGCAAATTACAATAAATTAACTTCTGTTGACTTTTCTAATGCTGTTTATCTACAAGAAATATATGGTGGATCTAGTCCTATTACTGGGGCTTTTGCTAGTAATAACATATCAGAAGTTAACCTAGGTACACTTTTAAGTTTAGTAAGTCTTGGTAACTATGTATTCTATGATAATCTTATAACTTCAATAGACTTAACTGGTGTTCCTAATTTAAATACTATTTCAACAGGAATGTTATATGGTAATAATATAGCATCAATTAATTTATCTAACCTATCAAAAGTTACTACGATAGGTGATTTTGCTTTTTATGAGAATACTTTATCAGGAAATGTGGATTTAAGTCAACTTAGATCTTTAACTGCAATAGGATATTATGCTTTTGCAGGAAATAATATTAGTTCTGTTAATACAAATAATTTAAGTAAACTTAAAACAATTAATGTTGGTGCATTTCATGATAATATTATAGAAAGTTTTGATTTCACAAATTTACCAGCTCTTGATGTTATAGGTCAAAGAGCCTTCGCATATAACCAACTTTTGTCAGTTAATTTAAGTAGAAATTCTAATTTAACAAGAATAGGTGGTGCAGCATTTCAAAGAAATCAAATAGGTAGCTTAACTATTAATGCCCCAAAACTAGCTTATCTAGATTCTGCTGCTTTTCAGGCAAACTTGTTAACAGGTACAATAGATTTAACAAGTTCACCTTTACTTTCAACCATTTCTTCATATGCCTTTAATTATAATAATATTAGTAGGGTTAAGTTTAATGGAACTACAATAGGGGCAGATGCCTTCTCATATAATTCATTTACAAGTGTAAACTTTAATACTGATATTCCTAATATTACTACTATAGGTAACTATGCTTTTTATTATAATGCTGGCATTAATTCTGTATCCTTTAATACTACGCCACTTTCAACAATTGGCGACGGTGTCTTTTATGGAGCATCATTAACTAGTATTAGTTTTCCTAATACAGTAACTAGCATTGGCGCATATACGTTTAGTAAAAATAGTATAGCGGGTACATTAGATTTATCTCAAGTAGTAGGACAATTAAGTTTAGGAAAATCATGTTTTAGTGGAAACAATATAGCTTCATTAAGTTTACCAACTTCTCTTATTTCAGTTGGTGGTGGCGCATTCAATAATAATCAATTGCCAGCTGGACAAGCTAATATATATGCTAGAAATGGTGACGGTAGTATTAACACATCTGTAATAGTTAGTTATGGTGGTGCTAATAGAGGAACAATTACTATTCCAGCTAATGTAACAACAATAGGAGATTATGCTTATAATGGTGCAGGAATAGCAGGAGTTGTTTTCCATAGTGGTATTACTTCAATAGGGTCTTATGCATTTAGCCAAAGTGCATTTACTTCTGCATTAGATTTATCTCCAATGGTTAATTTAGTTTCAATTGGTAACTATGCATTTGCTGGTCAAGAATATATAAGTACTTGGAGTTCTAATACATATAAAGACGTTATTAATACTGCAGTATATAATAATGTTACATATACATACATAAATGCTTCTATGGGGCAAAGTATATCCGCAAATGGATATATAGCAGCATCAAATGTTTCAATAGGTTCAATTAACTTTACGGGATTAACTAAATTAGAAACTATTGGTGTATATGCTTTTTACGGAATAAAAGCAGCAACAATAACAGGCTTTAATAGTTTAACAAGTTTAAGGACAATATCTGAAGCTGCATTTAGGACAAGTGGTCTTAATGGAACATTAGATTTTTCAACTTTGGTAAATTTAAGTACAATTGGGAAAAATGCATTTTATTATACAAATATTACTGGAACAGTAAATCTTAGTAATACTAAATTAACTACAATAGAAGATTATGCTTTTGCGGCTCAGTCAAATAAATCAAGTTCTGTCACATCTTTAGTTCTGCCAACAAATTTAATAAGTATTGGTCTACAATCTTTTGATTACTTTCGTGCTGACAGTATTACATTTCCAAATACCCTTAAAACAATAGGAAACTACGCATTTAGGGCAAACAATATAACTTCACTTACTATTCCTTCAAGTGTCACTTCTATTGGAGAATCTGCCTTTGTTTCAAATAAAATTGCTGGAACTCTTGATTTATCAACTGCTGCATTTACAGCAGTTTCAGCAAATGTATTTGATGGTAATAAAATTACTTCTTTAATTATTGGAAGTAATATTAGGTCAATAGGAGCGTATGCATTTAGAGGTAATTTGTTAACAACAGTAACAATACCAACAACAGTAACTTCAATTGGCAGTTATGCTTTTTATGGTAATAAAATTGCTGGAAGTTTAAATTTATCTAACGCAAATTATTCATTTATTGGATCAAGTGCATTTGAAAATAATCAAATTACTAATTTAGTAATAGGAAATAATATTAAAGCCATTCACGATAATGCTTTTAAGGGGAATTATATTACACAAGTAACTTTGGGAACTGGAGTTACAGATATTTTTGGAGGAGCGTTTGAAAACAATCGTATTTCAACAATTACAATCCCAACTAATGTAACTTCAATTGGCAATAGTGCATTTAGTCAGGCTACTGAATACCCATGGTCAGTGGTAACAATACAATATAATAGTACTTCTAAACAAAATAGATTTACATCAAAATGGACAGATATTGGTTGGCCAATTGAACTAGCACCCCCATTAACTATAGAAGAAGTTTTAGTAAGTAATTCAAACCCTAGTAATTTTTCTTACTACGGTACATATTATAAGGCTACTATTTCGAATACTGGATATTATAAACTAGAAGCTTGGGGTGCCCAAGGTGGAAACTCAGCAAGTGATAAAATTGGAGGCAAAGGCGCCTATGCATCAGGAACAGTTTACTTAGAATCTGGAACAATTCTATATGTGTATGTTGGTGGTAGTGGTTCTTATTCCTCAACTGCTGGATACACTCTTGGTGGATTTAATGGCGGAGGTAAAGGCTACTCAACTACAGCGGTTTATACTGCAGGAAGCGGTGGCGGAGCCACTGATTTTAGATTAGTATCAGGTAATTGGAATGATCAAACATCTTTGGCAAGTAGAATCATAGTTGCCGCTGGTGGTGGTGGAGCCACTTATGTTGAAAATGGTTATGCTGGCGGAACTTTAGAGGGATATGCCGCAACTGGCGGATCAACTGGTGGTACACAGCTTGCAGGAGGAACAGCCGTATCTCTTACTTTAAATGGTACAGATGGTGGTTTTGGCTATGGTGGTAATAGTGCTGCAGATGCTTCAGCTGGTGGTGGCGCAGGTTATTATGGTGGAGCTGGTGGATCACAAGCAAACTCAAATAATAAAGGTGCACCAGGTGGTTCATCATATATTTCAGGATACCTAAACTGTATTGGAGTTACATCAGATACAGATCTTACACCTATAAATCCTGATTTAAAGTCCCTAACTATAGAAGATTCTTACCATTACTCAGGAATGATATTTATCGAACCTGTTTTAATAGATGGAAAATCTTCAACAATGCCTAGTATTTCTGGTGGAACAGAGACTGGTCACTCTGGTTATGGTCATGCGCGAATAACTTTTATAGCGGAAAATTTATCACAATGAAAGTATATAACTTATATACTTTTTTTTATTGTTATTGTATAATGAATATATAATAAGGATGTGTTAATATGATAGGTTTGAGACTACCAAAAAGAAAACATATGTCATTAAGTAAAAAATTAAATGCTTATACGGCTCCTGAAAAGGTTTATATACCATTAATTAGTAGTGGTGATACCGATATAGTTCCACTTGTTAAAAAGGGTGACTATATTTTTAAAGGGCAAGTTTTAGGAAGAAGAAAAGGAAATTTCAGAACTCCTGTTTTTTCTAGTGTAAGTGGAATTGTAAGTGATTTTAAACTAGTAGATCATCAAAATAAGAAAAAAGTCAACGCGGTTGTAATTGATAATGATTATAAAGAAAAGATTGATGCTAAACAAATTATAAGAAAAGATTTGAACAAATTATCAAAAGAAGAATTCTTAGAAATTATAGAAAATTGTGGAATTATTGGTATGGGTGGAGCTGGTTTTCCAACTTATGTTAAATATAATACTGATAAGAAAATTAATACACTTTTGGTCAATGCAGTAGAATGTGAACCATATATAACTGCTGACTACACACTTATTAATGAAAAGTGTGAAGAGTTATTAGAAACAATCGACGCAATATTAGATATTAATGATATTAATGAAGCAATTATAGCTATAAAGGTTACTAATACTGAAATAATAGAATCTCTAAGGAAATATATGGGAAGTTATTTAAAAATTAAAATTGCTGAAGTACCAAATAGATATCCTATGGGATGGGAAAGAACATTAATTAAACAAGTTAAAAAATTCACATATAATCGATTACCTATTGAAAAAGGAATAGTGGTTAATAATATTTCTACTATATATGCAATTAGTCAGGCATTAAAATTTAATAAACCACTTATTGAAAGAGTTGTAACTTTTACAGGTGAAGGGTTAAATAAACCACAAAATATTTTAGTAAAAGTTGGTACTCCAGTTACAGAGATAATTAATTTTATTGGTGGTAAGAAAAAAGATACTATTATGGTAGCAGGCGGACCAATGATGGGTAATGTAGCTGATGATGATTTAGTAGTTACAGCAGATTTAAATTGTGTTTTGGTTTTACCTGATGGTGATGAGAAAATTAGAAAAGAATGTTTGAGATGTGGGAAATGTATAACTGTTTGCCCAGTTAAAATATGTCCTGTGCTTATCAAAGACAATATTAATAATATAGATAGCCTAAAAGAATACCGTCCAGAAAGATGTATAGAATGTGGATTATGTTCATATGTATGTCCATCAAAAATTGAATTACGTGATTTTGTAAAAGCTGGTAAATTTAAAATTAATGAGAGGAGATAATATATGGGACCGTTTATAAGAATTAAAAATACGACTACTAAAATGATGCTTAATGTAGTAATTGCATTATTACCTATTATATTATTTTCTTTTTATAAAAATGGAATAGTACCTTATCAAAAGGGATACACTGATGTGGTTGGAATGCTATATCCATTAATATTTATATTAACTGGAGCTTTAACAACGTTTATTATTGAAACAGTATATTTAAGTATATTTAATAAAGAAAAGAGTAGTTTAAAAAAAATAATAACTAGTTCATATGCTTATATGCCTGGATTATTTTTAGCTTTAATTTTACCTATTAATACACCAATTTCTGTATTAATAGTAGGCTGTTTTTTCGCAACTTTTATAGGCAAAATATTATTTGGTGGATTTGGACAAAATGTCTTTAATCCAGCATTAATAGGTTGTTTGTTTATCATGAGTGCTTATGCACTTACAATAACAAATAATGGAGGCTACTTAAATAGTTACGAAGTAGATACTATTAGTTCAGCAACACCTCTTTCTAATCTCGCTACATTAAGTGGTGTTGGAACATATGAGGAAGTTGTTGAACCATTTGGTAGTCTATGGAATTTCTTTTTTGGAACAATACCAGGTGCAGTAGGAGAGACTAGTGCATTACTTTGCCTATTAGCTTTTATATATTTAACTATAACTAAGACTATTAAATGGCGAATACCTTTCGTATATCTAGCAACTGTATTTGTTATAACTTTTGGTATTGGATTATATAATGGAGTTGGTTTATGGTATCCACTTTTTGAAGTATTAAGTGGAGGACTTATGTTTGGAGCTGTCTTTATGGCTACCGATCCAGTTACAAGCCCAGTAACTACTAAAGGGCAGTTAATATATGGTCTATGTTTAGGACTTTTAACTGTAATGTTTAGATATTTAACCCCTTATCCAGAAGGTGTATTAACAAGTATTCTTACAATGAATATGTTAGTATTTATCATAGATAAAATTGGTGTAAAAAGTAATTTTGATGTTAAAAAAATATTTATACCTTTTATTACATTAATAACTATAATAGGAATTATGACTTTAATAATCGCAGACAAATACAATGTTGATAATACTGTAAGTGATCCTAATTTTGATATTATAGATATTAAACAAAATGGTGACGATATAGTTTATACGGTTACACAAAAAGGATATTCAAGTAATATAAAATTAGAAATATCTATAAATAAAGGAAAAATAACAGCTGCAAGTGTTGTAAATCAGGGTGATTCTTTCTTTAGTAAAGTAACTGATGCAAAATATATAGATAAACTATTAAATGAGCAAGAAAACTTGGAAAATTGTGATACAGTAAGTGGTGCAACAATATCATCTACTGCTGTTAAAAAGGCATTTATTAATACGTTAAATGATTATAATAACGATGGTTATAAGAATTTTAATGGTAGTGATAAACCTGATAAAGAAGAGGATAATACAAAACCAGATAATACTGATTTTGTAATAAACTCAAAAGTGCAGGTTGATACTAAAGTAGTTTATAATGTAAACCAAAAAAGTTTTGGTGGATTTATGAATTTAGAAATAACTATTGAAAATAATACTGTAACAGTTATTAATATTATTAGTTATAATGATACTTGTGTATCTAGTGCCAATACAAATGAACACTATAGCTGTCCAAGATATATGTTAGATGGTTACGTTAACGAAGTAATAGCTAATAATAATACTGATACGGTAAGTGGTGCAACAATGTCATCTTCGGCAATAAAAAATAGCGTTACAAATGTCCTAAATGATTATAGAGGTATAACAAATGAAGGATAATGTTAAAGGAATATTAGTTTTAACTACTACAGCATTTATATGTTCATTACTTTTATATTTAGTAATTAACTTAGTTGGAGGCAATATATGAAAACAATACTTAATGGTGTCATAAAAGACAATCCTACATTTGTATTACTTTTAGGATTATGTCCAGTACTAGCTGTAACAAAGACAGTTGAGAATGCTTATTTAATGGGAATATGCGTACTTGTAGTACTAGTGTTTTCCATGTTTATCATATCTTTAATAAGAAAAGTAGTAACAGATAGTGTTAGAATACCTGTTTATATACTAATTATAGGCACATTCGTAACTATTGTAGAACTATTATTAAAAGAGTATATACCAAGTTTATATTCAGCACTTGGTATATACTTACCACTTATTGTTGTTAACTGCATTGTTCTAGGTAGAGCAATGATAGTAGCAAGTAAGGAAAACGTTGGTAAAAGTATATTAGACGCAATAGGTATAGGATTAGGTTTTCTAGTTTCCATAACTTTAGTAGCATTTGTAAGAGAAATACTTAGTAGTAATACTATCACTTTTATGGATAATATATCTTCATTTACAGGGTATAGAGCAATATATAAAAATGTATTACCTGAAACAAGTTTTTTTCCAATGACTACATTTGGAACAAGTGCTGGTGCATTTTTAACACTCGCTTTCCTAATAGCTCTTTTTAATAAAATAAAAGGAGGTAAGAAAAATGAATCTAATTAGTTTATTTATTACTGGTTTATTAACTAGTAATGTAGTTTTAAATAAATTCTTAGGAATATGTCCATTTGTAGGTACAAGTAATAAATCAAAAAATGCTATTTATATGGGAATATCAGTTACCATAGTAACAGTTATTTCAAGTATAATTACATATTTAATTTATACCTATATTTTAATACCAACCGATACTACATATTTAAAAACTATAATGTTTATATTAGTAATTGCTTCAATGGTTCAATTACTAGAGATATTATTAAAGAGATATATGCCAAAAATACATAGTGCATTAGGTTTATATCTGCCACTTATAACTACTAATTGTGCAGTACTTGGTATTACACTTTTAAATATTTCAAATGATTATAATTTCTATGAAATGTTAATCTATAGTATTTCTGCTAGTTTAGGTTTTACATTAGTAATATATATATTTTCTACAATTAGAGAACGTATAGAAAATAGTGATATTCCAGAATGTTTTAAAGGAATACCAATTGCACTAATAACTGCCGCTATTATGGCACTAGTATTTTCTAGATATACGGGTATATGATAGCTTACTTTTTATTAGTATTACTATTTGTGTTATTATTAATGTTATCTAAAAAAGCAAACATTAATAATAACAATCACTGTGAAAATTGTAATACATGTGCAAAGAAAGGAAAATGTGAATAATGAGTGGAATAATTATACTTACATTAACTTCTTTTATAATTAGTGTAATACTTGTTACAGTATATAGTAAATTAAAAAAACAAGATGAAGAGATACACGAAATATTAAAGCATCTTCCAAGTGTAAATTGCAGTTTGTGTGGCTATGGTACATGTGAAGGAATGGCAAACGCCATGCTACAAGATAAAGAGCAGTACAAAAAATGTAAAATTCTTCGTGGTAATAAACTAGAAGAAATGAAGGAATTTTTAAGTAGGGAGTGAGACTATGCCAAAGTATATATGTGATAAATGTTCAAGAGATTATACAGGAAACTTTTGCCCAAATTGTGGAGATAAGAGAACAAAAAAAGACGAAGAGGAAATGACTGACACTGAAATAATAGCTGATATGTTAGAAGATACTAAGGAAAGTCTATCTAAAAAGATTAAGTCGATAAGTAAAAGAAGAATAATGGGAATTGTTCTTTTACTTATTGCAGTATTTTTCTTTTTTCTAGCAATGTATCAAAAAAATGCTTATTATAATGATGGGAATAAGAAGGTTAATGCTTATGTTGAAGAAGACGTATATAATTATCTAATAAATTCAAATTATTTTATTGGATATATGTCTTTATCAGGAACATTTATAATAAGTGGTATTTTAGTTATTATATTAGAACCAAAAAAGAGAAATTAATTCTCTTTTTTATTGCGTAAAAACTCTCTTAATATTTTAGTTAGTGCTCTTTTTTCGATTCTGGAAACATAACTTCTAGATATTCCTAATTCTTTAGCAATCTCTTTTTGAGTTACTTCATCTCTTTTATCTAAACCGTATCTTCTAACTAAAATATCTTTTTCACGATCATTAAGTAACTTAAAATATTCTTTCATTGAATTGATATTATCTTGTTTATATATATCTAAAGCATAGTCTGGTTTTGGAGTTTTAAGAACATCTAAGAATGTTATTTCATTACCTTCTTTATCAAAACCGATACTTTCACTTAAACTAATATTTTTTGAATTTTTCTTATCTCCTCTATAAAACATGAGTATTTCATTTTCAATACACCTAGCTGCATAAGTAGTAAGTCTTATACCTTTACTTGGTTTATATGAATCAACACCTTTTATTAATCCAATAGTACCTATACTTATTAAATCATCTAAACTATCCTTTTTATTATCATATTTTTTAACTATATGCGCTACTAATCGCAAATTATGCTCAATTAGTTTATTTCTCGCGTCTTTATTACCAGTTAAGCATCGATTGACACAGTCCTCTTCCTCTTCTTTAGATAGAGGATCAGGAAATATATTATTAGAGTAGGCACAAGCGAAAATAGAAAAGTCTTTAAATAATAAATCTAATATTTTTTTAAACATATAACACCTCAATAAAATATATGCAGTTTAAATCATAACATTATAGTGTTATGAGATATATCGACAATATACGATAAATCATCTGTAAAAGTAAATTTTGAGTAAACATTATGTTTTTTTATGTAAATAAATTATTTACTGTTGAATAAGATAATTTAGTATGTTAATATGTAGTTGGAATAGGAGGAATAATGATGAAAAAGAAGTTAATATCATTAATTATTGCCTGCTTATTTTTAACAGGATGTAAAAGTGTTAGTATTGAAACTGTCGCACAAAATTTAGAGAATGCGAAAAACTATAATGCTGATATTATCTTAGAAATAAATGGCAAATTTGATGATAAACTAATAGACTTTAAAAGACAAAAAGAAATAACTGTTGATAATATTAATTCCTCTGCTGTTGTGGAAGCAACAGAAACAGTTAATAAGGAAAATAATTCACAAAAATATTATTTAAAATCTAATAAAGATACAATAACAACTTATAAATCATATAAAGATTATTATAAATTAAAGACAGAAGCAAAGGATAAAAATTCAATATATTATTTAACTGCATTTATTAATAAAAATTCTGTTTATCAGTACATTGATACTGAAGGTGGGATAATACATTATGTGGTAACTTTAAATAAAGATCGCATTAAAGATTTTCTTAATTCATATTACGATGTCGAATTCTTAGAAAGTAAAGATATAGAAATTACTGATAGCGTTAAAATAAATGTTTATGTTAATAGTAAAACTAAAAGAATTCAATCTTTAAATGTTGATTTTACTCCTGTTATTAAGTTCACTTCTGATGAACTAGATAGATTCTATTTAGAGATTAATTATAGTAATTTTGATAATACAGAAGATGTTATAATACCTGAAAAGGTTATTACTAGTGCTGTCGATGAAAAAATCATAGATGCATATGTTGATTCAGTTGAATATGTTAAATCTGTAAATGATTTATCACTAAGTGAGCAAACAACGACTTATACAGATAATTCTTTAAATAATAATGGCGATAAACCAAGTAGTGTATCATTAACTGTATTAAAGGGAAAAGTAATAAGCGGCAACATTGTAATCAATAATTATAAATTCAAAGTGGAATCTGGTGTGGTAAGTAGCCCAAAAAATGCTGAAAAAGTAGAGTAATCTGCTTTTTTTAGTATCATTTATTATTTGGTACTTGACAATGCCAAGTAGTGGGTATATATTATTAGTGTGGGGTGGGATATGAACACACAATTTAAAAAGGGTGTACTTGAACTAATAGTATTACTCTCAATTAACAAAAAAGATATGTATGGATATGAACTTATTATGGAAGTATCTAATGTTGTAGATGTAAATGATGGTACAATTTATCCATTATTAAAAAGGTTAACAAACGAAAAATATGCAGATACTTATCTTGTAGAATCAACAGAAGGCCCTTCAAGAAAATATTATAAGATTACTGAAATGGGTAAGAAAAGATTAGATGAATTAAGTAGTAGTTGGAAGATTTTTGAAAAATCAGTAAATAAATTTATTAAGGAGTGTATGGAGAATGAATAAAAGAGATTTTATTAAAGAACTAGAAAAAAGATTAGCTATTTTAGATGAAAAAGAAATAAAAGATATTGTTAATGAATATAAAGATATAATTGAAGAAAAAGTCAAAAATGGAAAGACTGAAGAGGAAGCAGTAAGCGAATTTGGTAGTATAGATGAACTTACTAGCGAAATTTTAAAAGCTTATAAAATTAATCCTAAGTATTCTAATGACAACAAGGACAGTTTTAAGGAAGTAAAGGATAACTATGAAGGATGGATTAAAGATACTGCAAAGAATTTATCTCAAACTACAAAAGGTATATATGATAGTTTAAAGAAGAGTAATAATGATATAAGTATTGAATTAGTCTTTGAATTAATAATTAAGTTTATAATTATGTTAATAATTCTCGCTATTTTAAGACTACCTTTTGCAATAATAAATGGTTTAGGTGAAAGTATATTTGATATGGCTTTCTTCCCAGCTGATACCGTATTTAGTATGATATGGCGTTTATTTACATCAGTATTATATTTTGGAGTTTGTATACTTGTTTTTATAGCAATGTTTAAGAACTATGTAAATTATAATCAAAGTGAATATGATGTAAAAGAAAAAAATAGTGTGAAACCACAAAAAAAAGAAGCAAATAATAATAAACATGAATTTGTTAGAGAAAACGCAGAGGTTAGGAGTGTTAAAACAAATAATACTAATAACAGTATTAATAGCGTTTTAACAATAATATATCGTGTATTTATGGTTATTATATTTTTAATTCCTCTTTGGTTTATACAGTTAGGTTTAGTGATTGGTTTAGGTGTTACAATATATTATACTTGTTTGGGTATTAATATATGGGGACTAATAATAGTATTAGCAGGGCTTACTATTGGTGCTGGATGGGCAATAAATATTTTTACGCAATTAACTTTTAAAATTGAAAAAGTTCATTTTTATCCAGCATTTATAAGTATTTTAGTTATATGTATTGGTAGTTTAGTATTTGTTGGTAATATTTTATCATTTGACTATATTGATAAAGCTCCTGAGACTTCTAAATTTAAGTTGCAAACAAAAGAAAAAGAATTTACACTATCTACTCTTGCACCAATTATATCAGAAAGATATGATACAAGTTATGAGGTTGATTCTGATTTAAATGATAATATTATTAGAGTTGAATTCACTTATTGTCAATCATTAAGAAGTGTTAATGGTGTATTGTTAAATTATGACGCTCTTCAAAATGTATATAAATTAGATTATTTTGAATATAGTACTACTAATTTTAATGATTTTAATGATTTTAAGGATTCATATAATTTATTTATTGATAATTTAAAAGATGGTAAAATCTATAATTATGAAAAATTAGGTGATATATCTATAAAAATATTTGCAAGTGAACAGACAATTAATCAAATAAAACAATAATGTAAAATAAAAAGAAATAGTGTCAAACTATTTCTTTTATTGTTGTATATATTTCCCAAATATTATATAATAGAAAACAAGTAGCGATTATTATGAAGAATTGAAGAATTTTTATGTTAATAAAGTGAAAAATATGATAAAATGAAGATGGTGATATGTGATGGATGAACTAAATAAATCTTACGAAGCCATATCTGCTAACGAAAGTTTAAGTGAAGCTTTAAAAGACAATTTCAAACAGTTAATTACAGTCTTTCATCAAACTTTTAATGAAGTTGATTTATCAAACTTTAACGAGAGAATAAAAAGATTGAGAATTAAAAAGGGTAGTAAATATATAACAAAGGATTCCTGCGATTATAATCCTAAAGAAAATGTTTTATATTTAAATGAATTAAAGTTACAAGATGCCGATGCTAAACATGAATTAATGTTTGCTGTTCTAACAATTATATCTGCAAAAGATAATTTTTATGGATTTGACACAAATGGAAGGCTAAAAGCCTTAAATGTTGGTGTTACTGAAATGATAACTAATTTTTTAGTCGGAAATGAGTGTGAAGGTAATGAATAAAGAAAAAGCACTAGCTTTAGCTAATTTAACATTAGGTTCTACTATGAAAGTTGAGGATATATGTAATGCATATTTCTCTAATGATAGTAATGCCATAATGAAAGGAATAGCTATGCAAGTTAAAGAACCTGAAAAAGTATTTAGTATAATTGAACAGGCAAACTACGAGATTGAAAATGAACAAGTTTTGGCGACTAAAAGTAATTTTGGAAAAATTCAAAAAGAAATAGTACAGCAAGTAGTAAATGAAGAAAATTTATCATTTATTGCAGCAAATATTGTAAATAACGCTGCTACTATTAGTGAGACAAAAGAATGCCCAGAAATAACTGGAGCAAGTGAGATTGTTACTGCTATGAAGCAGAATAATCTTGGATTAACGAAAACAGCATAAAATATAAGAGGTGAATTATGGAAGAAAATAAAATCTTAGCTGATTTAATTTTTCCTGATATTACACTAACAATTGATGACTATGAAAAGAAATATCCTAGTAGGGATTTGGATAAAAAAGCTGTCGTAACAAGATATGCTCCAAGCCCTACGGGATTTATTCATATTGGTGCATTACTTGCTAGTTTTACAGGAAGTACTTTTGCAAAGCAAACAGATGGTGTATTCTATTTAAGAATAGAAGATACTGACACAAAAAGAACTATTGATAATGGAATTAATACTATTATTAATGGTCTAAAAGAATTTGGAATAACTTTTAACGAGGGACCAATTAATGAAGATGAAGCAGTTGGAAATTATGGACCATATATTCAAAGTCAAAGATCTTCAATATATAAAGCATTTATAAAGTATTTAATTGAACAAGGTAAAGCATATCCATGTTTTTGTTCTTCTGATACTCTTGAAGAATTAAGAGAATATCAAACAAAGAAAAAAATGCGTATTGGTTATTATGGAAAAAATGCTAATTGTAGATTTTTAGCTCCAGAAGAAGCTGTTGAAAGAATTAAAAACGGTGAAAAGTATGTAATAAGACTAAAGTCACCTGGAAATTTTGAAAACAAAATTAGATTTAATGATTTAATAAGAGGGCAAATAGAAATGCCTGAAAATGATATAGATGTTGTAATTATGAAAAGTGACGGTCTTCCAACTTATCATTTCGCACATTTAGTTGATGATCATTTAATGCGTACAACACATGTAATAAGAGGAGATGAATGGCTTCCATCATTGCCTTTACATGTTCAATTATTTGAAATATTTGGTTTTGAAGCACCTAAGTATTGTCATATTTCTCCACTTATGAAAAATGACAACGGTAGTGTTAGAAAATTAAGTAAGAGAAAAGATCCAGAATGTGCTATGAGTTTTTATCATGAACTTGGAGTTCCTTATGAAGCAGTAATGCTTTATCTAGCAACTGTAACAAATAGTAATTTTGAAGAGTGGTATAATCAAAATAAAACAAAATCATTTAGTGATTTCAAATTTGAATTCAGTAAAATGAATACAAGTGGAGCATTATTTGATTTAGACAAGTTAAATAATATTTCTAAAATATATATTAGTAATTTAAAAGCAAATGATTTATATGATAGATGCTTAACTTATTTTGGTGAATATGATAAAGAATTCTTAGATATATTTAGTAAAGATAAGGATTATTCAATAAATTTACTTAATATTGAAAGAGAAATAGCAAAACCAAGAAAAGACTTAAGTAACTATTCAGATGTTAAAAAAGAGTTTTGGTATATGTATGATGAATTATTTTATGAAGATAATTCTGAATACGATTTTAAAAGTATTAATGATATAAATGAAATTAAAGCAATTCTAGAACTATATATGAGCAAGTATTATGATCCTAGTGATGATAATAATACTTGGTTTAGTAAAATGAAAGAACTTTGTGATGAATTAGGATACGCTAGTGATATGAAAGAATATAAGGCTAATCCAGATAATTACAAAGGTAGCGTAGCTGACATATCTATGGTTATTAGAGTTGCAGTTACTAAAAGAAGTATGACACCAGATCTTCATGACATAATGAAATTAATTGGTGTTGAAAGATTAAATAAACGTATTGAAAAAATATTTAACAAATAATATATTATATGTTATAATATAAGCGTTAAAGCGATGAAGAGAAGTAGTAATAGAATTAATTATTTATAGAGAGTTTATGGTTGGTGGAAATAAACAATAGTGTTTTATGAATTCGTCTTGGAGCTTTGTAAAAAAAATTACAACGGTGATGCGTTATAATCTTGAGGTAATTATTTTTAATGATTACGAATTAAGGTGGTATCACGTCAAAATCACGTCCTTATTATAGGATGTGATTTTTTTGTTAAGGAGGAATAAAATGAAAGATTTAGAAGAAATATTAAGTAGTCTTGAACTTAAAATTGCTAGTATTAATACAGTAAATCAATTAAATGATTTAAGAGTAGAGTATTTAGGAAAAAAAGGTAGTATTAGTAGTTTATCTAGTAAACTAGCTGAATTATCTATAGAAGAAAAAAAAGTTTTTGGTGCTGAACTTAATAGTTTAAAGGCATCAGCAACTAATTTGATTGAAGGAAAAGCAAAAGAAATTGAGACTAAATTATTAAATGAAAAATTAGAGAATGAAAGTATCGATATTAGTTTACCATCGACTAAGGTTTCTGTTGGTACTCCTAACATTCTTGAAAAAATAGTTGAAGAAGTTGAAGAACTACTTATGTCAATGGGGTTTGATGTAATTGATGGCCCAGAAATAGAAGAAGACAAGTATAATTTTGAAATGTTAAATATTCCAAAGGGACATCCAGCTAGAGATGCACAAGATACATTCTATATAAAAGATGAAGAAGTTCTTCTTCGTAGTCAGACATCACCAGTACAAGCAAGAGCAATGTTAGCTGGTGAAGGGAAAACACCTATTAGAATGATTTGCCCTGGTAAGACTTATAGAAGAGATGATGATGATGCAACACATTCACATCAATTCATGCAAATTGAAGGCCTACTTGTAGATAAAAACGTAAGCTTATCTGACCTAAAAGGAACTTTTGATGCAATAGCAAAAAAATTATTTGGTGAAGATTGCCAAACAAGATTTAGACCAAGTTACTATCAGTTTACTGAACCATCTGTTGAAACAGATATTAGTTGTTTTAATTGTCATGGAAAAGGCTGTAGTATTTGTAAAAACACAGGTTGGATTACTGTTTCAGGTGCTGGAATAGTTCATCCTAATGTACTTAGAAATTGCGGTTATGATCCAAAGGAATGGACAGGTTTTGCCTTTGGTTTTGGAGCAGAAAGATTAGCTATGATTAAATATGGTATAAATGATGTTAGAACGTTCTATACGACAGATTTAAGAGAAAGTAAAGTATTTGATAGAAAGGATGCGGAATAATGATTAGTTTAAATTGGGTAAGAGATTACATTGATATAGAAGATCAAAATTTAAAAGAACTTGCGGTTAAAATAACTAAAGCTGGTGTAAATGTCGAAAAAGTAATTACTAATCATATTGATAATTTAGTTATTGGTAAAGTAATTGAATGCTATAACCATCCTGATTCTGACCATTTACATGTATGTAAAGTAGATGTGGGTACTGAAATAAAGCAAATAGTTTGTGGCGCTTCTAATGTTCGTGAAAACATTAAAGTAATGGTGGCATTACCAGGAGCGATTTTGCCAGGGGATTTCCAAATAAAAAAAGGAAATATTAGAAATGTTGAATCTGATGGTATGATCTGTGCTTTATTTGAACTAGGGCTTGAAGAAAAAACAGAGGAAAATTATAATAAAGGAATTCATGAGTTAGATGAAGATGCTCCAATTGGAAAAGATCCACTAACTTATTTAGGACTTGATGATACTTTATATGAACTTGATGTACATAAACATCGTAATAATGATTGTTATTATCATATAGGATTTGCTTATGAAATAGGGTCTATTTTAAATCGTAAAGTCACATTACCAAATGATAGTTTTATATCTACAACTGATGATATAAAGAATCATTTTAGTTTAAATGTGGAAACTGAAAAATGTCCATATTACTTAGCTAAAATGGTAACAGATATTAAAATAGGTGAGTCACCAGAGTTTATAAAAAAACGTCTAATATCTGCTGGTATGAGACCTATTAACAATGTTGTTGATATATCAAATTATGTAATGCTTGAATATGGTCAACCTATGCATTTCTTTGATAAAGACAAATTAGGCGATAAAATAGTTGTCAGAGATGCTTTAAATGATGAAATAATAACAACTTTAGATGGTAAAGAAAGACAATTAAAAGATACTGATATAGTAATTACAGATAGTAACAAAGCTGTTTGTATCGCTGGTGTTATGGGTGGATTAAATACAGAAGTAGATATAAATACAAAGAATATTTTAATAGAGAGTGCCATATTTAGTGCTACAAGTATTAGATATACTGCTAATAATTTAAATTTAAGAAGTGAAGCTTCAATTAGATATGGTAAAGGATTAAACTTTGAATACACCGAAAAAGCTATTAATAGAGCATGTCATTTACTAGAAAAATATGCTGGAGCTAATATTTTATCAGGTACTATTAAACATGATAAACTAGATAAAACTCCAAAAATAGTTGAGTTTATTCCAGAAGACATAAATAAAATGCTTGGTATTACAGTTAGTGAAAAAGATATGGAAATCGAACTTAATAGATTAGATTTTCCTTTCGAACTAAAAGATGGAAAATTTGTAGTTACAATACCAAATCGTCGTTTAGATATAGATTCAAATATTAATGACATTGCTGAAGAAATTGGAAGACTTTATGGATACCATAATTTAGTTTCAACTTTACCAGAATGTGGAATTAAAAAAGGTGAATATAAAGGAGATATTAAATATCGTAAATTAATATCAAAACGTCTTCGTGGCTTAGGATTAAATGAAAGTAAATGTTATACTTTAGTTAGCCCAGAAATGGCACAATTATTTAATTATGAATCTAAAGAAAAGGTTGAATTACCTAATCCAATGAGTGTTGATAAATCGGTAGTTCGTACATCATTAATTCCTTCATTAATCAATGTTTATGATTATAATAAAGCTCGTAAAGTTAATGATGTTATGCTTTATGAAATAAGCAAAACATATGATAAATATTTAGTAGAAGATTCTAAAATCGCTATACTAATGAAGGGCAATTATATAGTAAATGATTGGCAAAATAATAAAATCAAAGTTGATTTTTATTTAATAAAGGGTATAATTGAAAATATTCTTGATTACCTTGGATTTAAAAACAGATATACTTTTGAAAAAGGAACTATTAATGATTTACATCCAGGTGTATCAGCAAAAATAATGCTTGATAGAGAAGAAATAGGTATTATTGGAAAAATTCATCCTTCTTTAAAGAAAGATGATATTTATTTAGCAGAATTTAGTTTAACGAAACTTGTTTCTAAAACAATAAAGCCAATTAAATATAAAGAGCCTACAAAATATCCTGAAATAAGTAAAGATATAGCCTTTGTAGTTAATAAAAGTGTAACTGCTGGTGATATAATGACTCAAATAAAAAAATCAGGCGGAAGATTACTTACAAATATAGATATATTTGATGTATATGTTGGCGAAAATGTTGGTGCAGAAGAAAAATCAATTGCTTTCTCTCTTACTTTCTCTGATCCAACAAAGACACTTAATGATGAAGAAGTTCTTACAGTATTTAATAAAATAATTACTGATGTTGAGTCTAAAATGGATGCAAAACTAA
This sequence comes from Bacillota bacterium, assembly GCA_023460995.1. Classification (GTDB taxonomy): domain Bacteria; phylum Bacillota_I; class Bacilli_A; order RF39; family UBA660; genus RGIG4266. The sequence continues at coordinate 505,961 of JAEWOE010000006.1, forward strand.
GAAGATAGAGATATCTTCTTTTTTTAATTTGACTTAATCTATAAAAGTGATATAATATTTTTCGGAAATTTGGTGAAATATATATGGACAGTTTAGATAAACTGTATTTTAAGTTGAATAGGGAATTAGACTTTATTGATGAAAACTCGAATGTAGAGGAAATGATTGAGAATTTTAAAAGGATAAATCATTTTATTGAGGAACAAAATCTTGCAGGAGAAATATTATTCTCAACAAACAAGGAAAAGTTTCTTAATCCTATATTAGTTAAATTAGCGACAAATAAAGATTTGTATTATGAGTATGCAGAACCACTTACATATATGAGTTATGAGAAGTATATGAATGGGATTGCTTTATTAAGCGATGAAGAGATATTTAATTATTTAAAAAATAATATGGAATATACATCGCACAATAATACTATTGAGTCAATGTGGATGGATAAATTTATAGCGACACATATTAATAAGAAGATATGTCCTTCTATATTTAGTAGTATTTTAAATAGTAAGAAAAATGATGAATTTAGAGTTTTTTGCGATTCATTATTAAAGAAAAAAGCTTCAGATTTTTCTATTAAAGTTACAAGTAATCCTATAACTCTATTGGAGTATTTAAATAAGACAAGAGCTACCAGAAATATTAAATTAACTTTAAAAAGGATTAATGAATATTTAAGGAATAAAGGAAACTGTAATAGTAGTAATGTAATAAATTTAAATTTGACAACACTAAAACTAATGAGAACGTTAAGTTTTAAGAGTGATGTAGATTATACTTTGCTTGAAGTAATTTATCATGAGTTAGCCTATGCTAAAATAGAAAATCAAGCAAGTATTCAATATCCTTTCTTTGATAGAAATATGTACATGCAACAAAAGTATAAAATATTCTTATATGATGATCATGAATATTATTTAAATAATCATGATTACTTTGAAAATGAAATAGTTGCTGATGTTACTAGTTATTTAGATTTAATGAATGATTTAGGAGAATATGAGCATAAAGATTATACTAAATTATTGAAAGACAAAGAAGACAAGATGATTAAATATAGGGTATTACGTACTTCAAAAAAATATTATGAAATTGAAGATAGGTTTGATAAATTATTAATTAACAATCCTGAATTTATTAAAATAAACAAATGGTTAAAATATGAATACAATAGTGATGGAACTCGTAAAGAGATTTCTGAAATAATTAATGAAAGAAATAATTTCACATCATTGTTAAATAAACATATTATATCAGAAGTTTTATTTGGTAATAAAAAAAATAAAACCCTTGCATATCTAAGTGGTTATGAATTAATCAAAGAACCAGATAATTTATTTTACGAAATGATTTACCGTAAAATAAAAGAATATACACCTGAACAATTCGATGAAATTTTGTTAAATTGTTCTAGTGAAATATTAGATGAAATAGCTGCAGCTATAAATCTTAATCAGGATACACTATTTGAACAATATGATATGCTTGAGCAAAATAGTTTATCATCAAGTGATTTTAGTGATAATAAGAACTTTTTAGATTCACTTTTAGCAAGAAATCGCGAATATGTAGGCATACTTAGTAGACATATTAAACAAAAGAAGATTAAATAGATCTTCTTTTTTTGTTTACAAAAGGAAAACAAATAAATATCAAGTATTATATTAATAAACATAAAAAAGATAGTTTTTTAATAAAATGGTATAGGTGATCATATGAAAATAACGCAGCAAATAAGAAATTATGTATTAGAAGAGGAGTTTAAAATAATATATAAGAATGGTAGACTCTATATTACAAATTATAGAGGGGTACCGATATTTGAGCCAAATGAAATACATGTTAGATATAACGATGGTAAAGTAGTTATTAACGGCAAAAGCTTAACAATTTCCAAATTAGTTAAAGATGAAATATTAATAACTGGAAGTATTAGTAAATTAGAATTTAGGTTAGATCATGAATAGTAGAGTTAGATTAAAAGTAGTAGGTAAAAATATAAATCGCTTTGTAATGCGTTTAATTCAAAATGATATTGAAATAATAGAACTAGAAAATATATCAACAAGAGAAATAAATGTTGTAATAAAAAAAGATGATTACCAGAAAGTTAGAAAAATAAGAAGTATTTATCAGATGAAAATAATCAAGTATGAAGGGATTGTAGCTCTTAAAGAGAGTATTAATAAAAATAAACTGTTAATAATTATTGTCATACTAGGCTTATCTTTTCTTTTTTTATTAAGTAATATAATATTTTCAGTAAAAGTAATTCATACAGATAAAAATATTAGAAATTTAATATTAGAAGAACTTTCTAATAATGGCATAGAAGTTCATAAATTTAAGAAAAGTCCAAAAAAAATTAGTGAAATCAAGGATAAAATTTTAAAGAAATACAAAGATCAGATTGAATGGTTAGAAATAGAAAATTATGGAACTTCTTATATAATTAGAGTAGAAGAAAGGCTTATACCTAATGAAGAAGAGGATATTCCGCCACGAGATGTAGTAGCTAAGAAAAGTGCCGTTATATTAAAAATAGAGTCAACAAAGGGTGTTATTCAGAAATTAGTAGGCAATTACGTTAAAAGTGGTGATGTTATAGTAAGTGGAACAGTTAAACTAAATGAAGAAATTAAAAACATGTTGGCGGCTGAAGCTACTATTTATGGTGAAGTATGGTATACTGTGAAAGTAGAATACCCATATATATATAGTGAAAAGCATTATACAGGAAATTCAAAAAAAGGCATATTTTTTAATTTTTTAAATATAAAATTTAATATATTTGGCAATAAATATGATAATTCTAAAATAGTAGATAAAATAAAACTATCTACAACATTTCTACCCATTTATTTATCTTTTAGTGAAGAACAAGAAGTAGTTAGTACTGATAATATTTATACTGAGGAAGAGGCTCTTATTATGGCTACTAAGAGAAGCCGTGAGGAAATGGAAAGTAAGTTAAAAGATGGTGAATATATAATAGACGAGCAAAAATTAAAAGTAGAATATGAAGATAACAAAATTATAGTTGAAATATTTTATAGTGTTTGTGAAAATATTACAGAATATAGAAATATTGAAATCATTCAGTAACACAGGTAGTCTTTCCTTGATAAAATGATTGTTTTATAATATAATATTATTATTAGCAATATTAAGAATTATGTAAGGAGAGAATAATGAACAAGATTGAAATATTTAATGAAACAAAAGAGCAGGTAAATGAAATAGAAGATATAAAAACAGTTATTAATAAAGCTATCGATGTTCAAAAATTAGATAATCTAGAATTTAATATTATATTAGTAAATAATGAATACATTCATAATTTAAACAGAGACTATAGAGGAATTGATAAACCAACTGATGTTATAACATTTGCTTTAGAAGATTATGATGACCATATTAAATTAGAGCGTCGTATACTTGGTGATATTTATATATCATTAGATAAGGCTCATAGTCAAGCAGAGGAATATGGGCATGGTTTTAAAAGAGAAATATGCTTTTTAGCAGTTCATGGATTCTTACACTTATTAGGCTATGATCATATGGAAAAAGAAGATGAAAAAGTTATGTTTAATCTTCAAGAGGTAATTTTAAATGAAGCGAATATTAAGAAATAAAGATAAAGGAACTTATTTAGAAAGATATATCAAAAGTTTTGGGCACGCGATGGCTGGAATTATATATGCTTTAAGATATGAGCATAATATGATTATTATATTTACTGCTGCTATTGTAGTTACTTGTGCTGGTTTTTATTTTAATATCAATACATACGAATGGTTATTTTGTATAATGGCAATAGGTATGGTTTCAGCAACCGAGATGATTAATACAGCACTAGAAGCGGTAGTAGATTTAGAGACTTCTAAATTTCATCCACTTGCTAAAATAGCAAAGGATACTGCAAGCAGTGCTACTTTATTATTTAGTTTAACTGCTTTAGTAGGTGCTTTAATAATCTTTTTACCAAAAATTATGGAATTATTTTAGGAGGAAATTATGTTCGAAAAATTAAAGAAATTATTAGAAAATTCATACAGCCCATATTCACACTTTAGAGTAGCTTCTATCGCTGTTATGAAAGATGGAAAAGAATTTAATGGTGTAAATGTTGAAAACGCTGCTTATGGATCTAGTATTTGTGCTGAAAGATCTGCTATTCTTTCAGCAATCAGTAATGGTTATAAAAAATATGATTTTAAAAGATTATATGTAATGTGTGATAATGAAAAAATTGGGACAAGCTGTTTTGGCTGTAGACAGGTGATATCTGAATTATTTGAAAAAGATTGTGAAATAATCTTTATGAATAATCAAGGTAAAGAGCTTGCACTTAAAGTAAGTGATTTATGTCCATTTCCTTTTTCTGATGAGGATTTACAATGAGAAGTGGATTTGTAAGCCTAATAGGTAGACCAAATGTAGGTAAATCTACATTATTAAATAGTATAATAGGTAAAAAAGTAGCCATAACATCTGATAAACCTCAGACAACAAGAAATATTATTCAAGGAATATATAATGAAGAGGATATTCAAATAGTATTTGTGGATACACCAGGTATCCATAAGCCAAATCATAAACTTGGAACTTATTTAAATAAGCAGGCATATTATTCTATTGAAGACGTTGATGTTGTTCTTATGCTTATAGATGCAAGTATGGAGTTAGGTCCTGGTGATAAGTTTATTATTGAAAGATTAAAAATGATAGAAAAACCAGTAATACTTATAATAAACAAGATAGATAAACTATCAAAAGATCAGTTGATATTAAAGATAAATCAGTATAAAGATTTATATGCTTTTGCGGAAATAATTCCTGTATCAGCTCTTAAAAAAGATAATGTAAGTACAGTTATAAAAGTACTTAAAAACTATCTTCCAGATGCTGTTCAGTTTTATGATAAAAATGATATAACAAATAAGTCAACAGAATTTTTAATCGCAGAAATAATTAGAGAAAAAGTTTTTGAACTTACTGATGAAGAAGTTCCGCATTCAATAACATGTTATATTGAAAAAGTTGAAAAAAACAAAACAAATTATGTTTTAAATGGAGTTATTGTTGTTGATAGAGACTCACTAAAAAGAATAATTATTGGTAAACAAGGTCAAAAAGTTAAGGAAATAGGTATAAGAGCTAGAAAAGACATTGAAGAATTATTAGGTAAGCAAGTATACTTAGAATTATATGTAAAAACTATAAAAAAATGGCGTGATAAAGAAAGCTCACTTGCAGAATTTGGCTTCACTGATTTTGATAAATAAACTGTATAAATTTTAAAATAAAAGTCCATCATAGAATAGAAAAGAAAGGTGGACTTTTATGAATAAAGAATTATTATGGGATATGTTCGTTCATACTGGAAAAATAGAGTATTTTATTAAGTATAAGGAGTTAGAAAATGAGAGAGATAAAGGTAGGTCAGAAGTATAAACATTTTAAAGATAAACTTTATGAAGTAATTGCAATTGCATATGATTCAGAATCTAATAATGATTCAGATCCAAGAAAAGTTGTTGTATATCAGGCTTTATATGGTGAAGGATTGATATGGGTAAGAGATTATGAAATGTTTGCGTCAAAAGTTGATAAAGAAAAGTATCCAGATGTAAAACAGGAATATCGTTTCGAAGAAGTTAATTAATGATAGATAAAGTAGATGGTATTGTCGTTAGTGAACTAAACTACGGTGAGACAAGCAAAATAATAAATGTTTTAACAAGAGAACTTGGTATTATAGGTATGATTGCTAAAGGTGCAAGAACTATGAAAAGTCCTCTTAGAAGTACTACTGGAAAGCTAACTTATGGAACTTTTTATATTAAGTATAATAAAAGTAAGCTATCTAATTTAACAAATGTAGACATAATAAATAATTTTAGAAATTTACAAACTGACATAGAAAAAATTAGTTATGTAAGTTATTTATTAGAGTTATCTACACAAGTTGTTAAACATACACAAAGTAACGAAGTCTATGATATATTAATTAGTAGTATAAAAAAAATAAATGAGGGTTTCGATCCTTTAATTATTACCAATATATTAGAACTTAAATTCTTAGAATATTTAGGTGTTATGCCCATATTAGACTGCTGTAGTGTATGTGGTAGTACTAAATCAATTGCGACATTATCTAGCTTTAAAGGTGGTTATGTTTGTAATAACTGCTTAAAAAACGAACCAATTGTTAGTGAAAAAACAATTAAATTGATAAGAATGTTTTACTACGTTGATATTGATAAAATTACTAAGTTAGATGTTGGTGAAAAATCCAAAATGGAAATAAATAATTTCTTAAATGATTATTATGACAGATATACTGGCCTTTATTTAAAAACCAGAACATTTATCAATAATCTTAAGAAAATAAAGTAGGTGTATTATGGAAGGATATAAGTATATATTTATCCCGATGATTTGTTTAATTATTTGTCAGATAATAAAATTTACTATGGAGTCATATAAGTATAGAAGTTTAGAGTGGAATAGACTTATTAATGGAGCAGGTGGTATGCCAAGCGCTCATGCATCTTTTAGTTTTGCATTAACAGCGACGCTAGGTCAAGATTTAGGTATATCTAGTCCGATTTTTGCTATTTCTCTTATATTTTCTATGATCGTATGTTATGACGCTATGGGAGTTAGATTTGAAAGTGGCAAACAGGCTGAAGTGATAAATGATTTAGCTGAAATAGTTGAAAAAGAAAAAAGACATAGAATAACATTTGAACATTTAAAAGAACAACTAGGTCATAAACCAATGGAAGTAATAATGGGTATATTACTAGGTACTATTATTTCTATATTGTTTAATTTATATATATTCTAACTTGAGTGTAAACTCAGGTTTTTTTTATTGAAAATAGCATTTTTATAATATATACTTAAAGTATAAGGTAGTGGTAAAATGAAAAATAGTAAGGGCTTTACTTTAGTCGAACTTATAGCGGTCATAACTGTGCTTGCAATAGTTGCTTTAATAACAGTTCCCGCAGTTAATAATGCAATTAAAAAATCACAAGAAAAGGCATTAAAAGCACAGGAAGAAGTAATAGTTGAATCAGCAAAAAAATACGCATTAGAAAATATTGAAATACTTCCTAAATTTGATTTAGGTGAAAAAATTATATATGTAAGAGACTTAGTATCAGGAGGTTATTTAGAAAAAGTTCCTTTAAATCCAATTACTAATGAAAAAATGTCTGAATGTGTAATAGTAACCTATATAGAGTCTAAAGACAAATATACTTATACATACGGCGAATGTAATAGTAACGTAACAATTACAAATACTTATCCTAATGGAGACAGAATAATAATAATTTCTGACAGTGAAGATGAAGAAATAACGAAAATTAAAGAAATATTTCAACAAGACTCTATATTTTCTTCTAAAATAGATGGTGAAACTATATTAGAAGAATATGGAGAAGAAAATATTTATTCTTCAGAAATTGCAGTAGTAGTAGTATTTGATAATAATGATAAAGCACAAGATCTTTTGATTTTATTTAAAATGAGATTAGAAAATAATGAAATTTATATGGATTTATATAACTTATTTTCTAGTGCAATAGCAAACTATAATATAGATAATAGTGTTGTTCCAATTCATATTTTTGGTTATTCTGAAAATTTATCAATATATTTGGGTTTTAGTATAAAAGATATGATAGCGAGTGGTGAAGTGGAATCTTCACCATTATATGAAGAAGAACTTAATCTTTTGAGTTATAGAGATATACATACTACAAGTGATTTTTGCGAAGTTATGAATGAGAAATACTTGGAAGAAAATCCAAGTTCTGCTGACCCATTTGAATGTCCTTTTCAAGCAAATGACCTAATTGAAATAAAATTAGATTAGTGATGATTGACATTATTATATTTATGTAATATAATTAATGACATAAATGCGATGATGGTGTGGAAAACCGGAGTAATATAAATTAAGCTGATTCTTCTAGAATAAGTAAGGTGGAACCGCTCCAAAGGAGTCCTTACAATTATTCTAGAAGTTTTTTGATTAGAGGGAGAGATAATATGGAAGAATTAACAATGGAAAAATTAGTAAACATATGTAAGCAATATGGATTCATATTTCAAGGTAGTGAAATATATGGAGGTTTAGCTAATACTTGGGATTACGGTCCACTTGGATCTAGGCTTAAAAATAATGTAAAAGATGCATGGAGAAAAAGGTTTATTCAAGAAAGAACAAGTAGTTATGAACTTGATGCTGATATACTTATGCATCCAAGAGTATGGGAAGCAAGTGGACATGTTAGTAGTTTCTCAGATCCACTTATTGACTGCAAAGGATGCAAGATGCGTCATAGAGCAGATAATTTAATTGACACATTTAATCCTGAGGTGCATGCTGATGGAATGACACAAGAAGAAATGATGCAGTATATTATAGATAATAAAATTCCATGTCCAAAATGTGGAAGTTTAGATTATACTGATATAAGACAATTTAATCTAATGTTTCAAACTTATCGTGGAGTGACACAAGATTCTAAAAATATTGTATATTTGCGCCCAGAAAATGCTCAAGGAGAGTATGTAAATTATTCAAATGTTTTAAGAAGTATGAGATGTAAGTTGCCTTTTTCAATTGGTCAAATTGGTAAGGCTTTTAGAAATGAAATTACTCCTGGAAACTTTATTTTTAGAACTATAGAATTTGAGCAAATGGAGTTTCAAACTTTTTGTAAAGAAGGTAGTGATTCTGAACTATATGATCACTTTAAAGAGTATGGAAAAAAATTCTTTATGGATTTAGGTTTACCTGAAGAAAAGTTACGTTTTCATGATCATGAAAAATTAGCTCATTATGCCAAGAGTGCATGTGATATAGAATATAAGTTTCCATTTGGCTGGGGAGAAATTAATGGTACTCATAATAGAACTAATTTTGATTTAACTAGACATCAAGAATATAGTGGTCAAAATATGAGTTATTTAGACCCTGAAACAAATGAAAAATATATTCCATTTATAATAGAATCAACATATGGATTAGGAAGAACAGTATTAGCTATTCTTTGTGAAGCATATCGTGCTGAAAAACTTGAAAATGGAGATATAAGAGAAGTAATGTCTTTACATCCTTCATTAGCGCCTTATAAAGTAGCAGTGCTTCCACTTATGAAAAAATTTCATCAGGATAAAGCTAACGAAGTATATGAAATGCTTTCAAAGAACTTTATGACTACGTATGATGAATCTGGTAACATAGGTAAGAGATATAGAAGACAAGATATAGTAGGTACTCCATTTTGTGTAACTATCGATGAAGATACACTTTCTAATAATACTGTAACTGTAAGAGATAGAGATACTATGGAACAAGTAACTATTAATATAAATGAACTTACAAATTATATTAGTGAAAAAATAAAATTTTAAAGATACGATATCGTATCTTTTTTTGTATTATTAGCCCTTTTTTAAAATGTGAATATAATATTTAGAGAGAGGGTAAAAAAATGGGAAGAAATAAATATAGATTAGATTATGTAAGTGAAAGGGTATTAAGTGAGACAAAATACTTTTTGTTAGCACAATCAACTCTTGCAAAAACTGCAAAATTTTCTTGTCGTAGTACATCTACTATATATAGAGATTTAAATGAAAAATTGCCTAAGATAAATGCTGAGTTGTATAGAGAAGTACGTATGCAAATAGAGAGAAATAAAAGAGGCAAGTGTGTAATTAATAAAGAATCTGCAAAACAAAAAAGCTTAGTAAAAAATAAAAAACCAAGATGTTAAAATATAAAACATCTTGGTTTTGTTATTCAAAACATAAAAATAATTTAAAAGAAATGCATATACATGTTATAATATAATAGATTAGAAATGGTGATAGTATGAAAGAAAATATTAAAAGTAAATTACATTATTTAATAGCTCCGCTAATTGTATTAGTTACTTTTACAGTAATAATGCTTATTAAAGGAATGTACCCATTTGGTACTAATTTAATAGCAAGTTTAAATATGGATGATGTTTATATCCCAGTATATTATAAACTTTATGATATACTTCATGGTAATGCTAGTATATTTTATGATTATAATTTAGGTGGTGGTACTAGTATATTAGGTACGCTAATAAGCAATGGATTATTAAGTCCACTATCATGGATAGTATATTTTTCTTCTAGGAGTTATATCCCATATTTTATGACTTTTATAGTACTAATTAAATTTATGTTTATTAGTATTACATCATATTATGCATTTGGTAAATTATTTAAAAATACTGGAAGGTTTTATAATATTTTATTTAGTCTTATTTATACTTTATCTGGTTATACGATTTTAATGTATTCCAATATAATATGGTTAGAAAACATAGCGTTATTACCGCTTTTAGTTTTAGGATTAAAAAATATTTTTGAAAACAAAAAGAGTAAACTGTTTGTTACTGCTTTAGTTTTAAGTTTAATAAATAATTATCAAATTTCATTCATGATTATAGCATTTTTAGTGATTTTTACTTGTTTAGGACTTTATTATTTAGTTAGCAAAGAAGATAGAAAACAGATAGCATCTAAAGTATTAACATATATATTATTTTCGGTACTGGTTTCTGCTTTTGCTATTCTGCCTTGTATTATGCAGGATGTGACTAGTTATAAGTTAATTTCTAATTTAAATGAATCTTACTTATTTGAAAAACTAATATACTTTTTTCCAACAACATTAACAATTATTTTATTTATCAAACAGATTACTAATAGAAAAAACGATAAGAAATATTCGATATTTTATTTATTGCTATTTATTCTTAGTATTATTGGCATATTCGTTCCTAGTATCAATAAAGTTATTAATACAGGAACATACTCTAATTTCCCATTTAAATACGGTTTTATTCCAATATTTGTATTGATATTAGGGAGTATGCACTACTTAAATAATAGTAAAGATATTTTAAAAACAAAAGTTAATAAAAATTTTGCTTTAGTGGCATATATAATCTTAAATGTATTTTTGATATATATAATTAATACCTTTAAAAATGTAATGTTAGATAGTAATATTAGCGTGGATATTCAGTATGTTAAACAGTTTATAGCGCTTCTAGTTATATTTATAGTTAATTTATTAATTGTATACATTGCACTTTTAAACTCAGAAAAATTTAGAAAGTTTTTACTTATTTATAGTACTTGTGTAAGCATCATTATATTTGGATATTTTGCTATACCAAAAATATCTTCAACTATTAATCTTAAAGAATTTGAAGAAAGTATAACTTCTAATACAGACAGTATATATCGTTATAAAGATAACACTTTATCATTAGGCGCAAACTTTTCACAAGTTCTTAATATTCCATCTAATTCTTCATTTACTAGTACCAACTCAGAAAGTCAGTATAAGAACTATTATAATTTAGGTCATTTAACCGAAGGATTAAGTCTTTATTCTTCAGGTGGCACAATATTCTCTGACTTAATTACAGCAAATAAGTATATTATAAGTTATCAAGAATTACCTGATAAATTGTATAAACTAGTAAAAGAAAATAATGGAGTATACTATTATGAAAGCAAATATAATTTATCATTTGCAATTCCATATTTTGGTGATACATATAATAGTTATGGTAGTTCTATATTTAACTATCAAAATAAAATTTATCAAAAATTATTTAATAAAAAAGATAATATAATAGAGATTAGTAAACCTTCCTTTGAGTACAAGAATATTGATGTTACTGATGAGAATTTTTATTATCCTACTGATGAAGAATCATCTTTTAAATTTACAACTGAAGTAAAAGAACTTAGTAATTTATATATTAATTTAGACATTGAATATGGAAATGTTTATGCTATATTTGTAAATGGTGTAGCTATAAAAAATCCAACGCTTACTAATAGACACAATAAAACTTTCCCTATATCAGATCAAACAACTATATTATTAGGGCAGTTTGAAAATGAAACAGTAGAGGTTAGTTTAAAAACAGAAGGTGTAATTATTAATGATTATGAATTAGGATTGTTAAGTATTAACAAGTTCATAAACTTAGTAGAAGATAATAAAGAGAATATTTCAGTAAGTACTAAAATGAATACTATGAAGATTAGTTATAATAATACTGATGATAATAAATCTTTATTAATACCAATAAATTATAGTGATGGATTTACCATAACTAATAATAATAAAGAAATATCTTATACTTCTAATTTTAATAATTATATTTCGGTAGATTTAGAAGAAGGAAATAATTATATTGTAATTAAATATAGACCAAAGTATTTTGATTTAGGTTTATACTTATCTATAATGACTATCTTAGTATCTAATTTGTTTATATACTTAAACAAAAAATTTAATCTTTTTAAGAATAAATTATACTTTAATACTGCATCAACTATTCTATATATATTAGCAGTAATATTATTTTTAAAAGTATATATATTCTCACTTTTCTAGGAAGAGCATTATGCTCTTTTTTATTATGTTAAACATAATACATATGACGATGTTCTTGTTAAAAACGGCAATATATGATAAACTTATATAAGTTTAAGAGGGATGATAAAAATGGAATTTATAACAAATATAAGTGAAAAAGAATATGAAAAATTTGTTAGTAATCATAGTAAATCACATTTTATGCAAAGTTATTATTGGGGACAGGTAATGAAGTATAAAAAATTTATTCCTCATTATGTAGGGATAAAAGAAAATGGAACACTTGTCGCAACGGCATTACTCTTAGAGAAGAAAATGATTAATAAATTAAGTTATTTTTATTGTCCAAGAGGATATATTATGGATTATAGTGATTTTAAGTTGTTAGAAAAATTCACTAAAGAACTTAAAAAATACGCTAAAGAAAAACATGCTATATATATTAAAATAGATCCAGATATTAAAAGACATAATTTAGATCCAGATGGTAATATTGATGATTCTGTTAATAATTATAAACTTATGGAAAAACTATCTAATTTAGGTTATAAACATAGGGGTTTTAATACTGATTTTGTTAATGAGCAACCAAGATTTACTTTTAGATTAAATTTAGAAGATGATTTTGAAAATATATATTCTAGAATGCATGCGACTACTAGAAAAATATTAAATAAAAAAAATCAATATGATTTAATTACATATATTGGTACAGTTAAGGATATTCCTGATTTTTACATAACTATGGAAGAAACTGCCCAGAGGGAAGGACTTGCATGTAATCCAGTTAAATATTATGAAGAGTTCTATAAAATATTAAATGAACATGGTATGAGTGATATATATGTTGTTAAGGCTGATATAAGTAAATTAAAAGAAATATATCAAAGTAAAATAGATGAATTAAATAAGAATATTGAAGATCTTGAAACCAAATCATTTGGTAACAAGCAAAAAACTGAAAATAAGATTAACGAGTATAAAAACGAAATAAGTAAAGTTCAAAAAGATTATGATCTTGTAAATCAAGTTCATGAAAAAGAAGTTATCTTATCATCTATTATAACTGTTAAATATAATGATAAGGTATGGACTGTTCATGGTGGTAATACTACGTTACTACGTAATTTAAACTCTAATTACTGGCTATATTATACAATAATAAAAGATGCACATGATAATGGATATAGAACTATTGATTTCTTTGGTACAAGTGGTATAGCTAATCCAGAAACTTCTAATCCAATATATGGGATTCATAATTTTAAAAAAAGATTAGGTGGAGAGTACACTGAATTTATTGGTGAATATGATTTAATATGTGATAAGTTTATGTATAATTTATATAACGTTATTGTGCCAATAAGAAGGAAGATTGTTAAAGCAAGATTAAAAAAGAAAGGTAAGTAATATGAAAAAAAGTAATTTTTTAAATGGTGCTATTATTGCAACAGCGGGTATTATAATATGTAAAATAATAGGACTTGTTTATGTAATACCTTTCTATGCAATGATTGGTACCGCAGGCGGAACATTATATAGCTATGCATATTCTATATATGCTATATTTTTAAGTTTATCAACTAGTGGTATTCCTGTTGCTATGAGTAAAATAGTTAGTGAGTATAATACTCTAGGTGACTACAATACCAAAGAAAGAGCCTTTAAAATAGGTTCAAGATTAATAATTGGTCTAGGTATATTAGGATTTATAGTTTTAACTATATTTGCTCCATTTATTGCAACAATATTAAAAGGTGGCGTAGAAGGTGGAGCAACTATAGAACATATAACTTTAGTTATTAGAGTAGTTGCCTCAGCTCTACTTATAGTACCTCTATTTAGTGTAACACGCGGGTATTTGCAAGGTCATAAGATGATCGCAACAGCTAGTATATCAAATGTTTTAGAACAACTAGTGAGAGTAATTATCTTATTAGGTGGTAGTTATTTAGTAATAAAGGTTTTTCATCTATCAACAACACTAGCTGTATGTATAGCTGTTCTTTCGGCTACTATAGGGGCTCTTGTAGGGTATTCATATGTTAGATTCCGTATTCGTCAAAACAAAAAAGAATTTAATAAAAATGCAGAACTAGCTAAAGAAGAAAAAGCAATTACAAATAAAGCACTATTTAAGAAGATTTTAATGTATGCTATCCCTTTTGTTATGATAGATTTAATAGATTCAGCATATGTAGTGGTTGATTCTGTAACTATTGTTAGAACCTTAACTAACTTAGGAATGAGTGCGGATAATGCTGAAATAGTACTTTCTTCTATTGCAACTTGGGCAACAAAGTTAGATATGATTGTAATATCAGTAGCAATAGGTTTTGTTACAAGTTTAATACCTCATATAACAAGTAGTTTTGTTAAAAAAGATATGGAAAGTGTTAATAATAAATATAAACAAGCTTTAGAAATGTTATTATTAATAGTTATTCCACTTACATTCGGACTTGCCTTTTTAGCTAGTCCAATATGGACAATTTTTTATAGTCATAATGCATTAAGTATAAGTGTATTTACCTTATATGCTTTTCAAGCACTAACATATTCTTTACACTGGCTATTAATTAATTTATTACAGTCTCTTAATAAAAGTAAAGTTACATTATTAACATTACTTACGGCTCTTGGTATAAAGACAGTATTAAATGTACCAGCAATGAAATATTTGCCATTGATAGGAATACCTTCTTATCAGGGTTCAACTATAGTGACTTTAATAGTTCAAGTAGGTATGATAATATTTATATTACTATATTTAAATAAAAAATTTAAGCTTAACTTAAATGGTGTCAAAGGTAATTTAGTTAAAATACTATTTAGTGGTTTAGCAATGGTAGCAGTACTATTTGCGCTTACTAATATTATAGATATAAATACAACAACAAAATTATCATCACTATTAGTTGTAGGTATATATGCCGCTGTTGGTGGAATAATATATCTAGGACTTACTTATAAGTTTGGTCTTTTAGATAAATTTATAAAAATTATAAAAAGTAAAAGACTAGAAAAATGATGTTTACAAGGTAATGTTAATTATCTTGTTTTTCTTTTATAGACATTGACTTATAACCGTAAAACATTTAAAATGTTTAGTATGTAGAAAATGTGACAGGAGGATTTTTATGTGTGGATTATGTGGTTTTATTAACAAATCAAAGGAAAAGGAAAAAGAAACTATAATTAAAGAAATGGCAAGTAAAATATTACACCGTGGACCTAATAGTGAAGGTTTATATGTTGATGATGATATAGCCATTGCTTTTAGACGCCTAAGTATTATTGACCTTGCTGGTGGTAGTCAACCAATTTATAATGAGGATAAAAGTAAATTAATATTTTTTAATGGCGAAATATATAATTATCAAGATTTAAGAAAAGAATTAGAAAAGAAAAAACATAAGTTTACAACTAACACTGATACTGAAGTAATCTTACATGGTTATGAAGAGTATGGGCAGGACATTGTTGACCATTTAAGAGGAATGTTTGCTTTTGTTATATGGGATACTAAAACAAAAGAAATGTTTGGTGCTAGAGATAACTTTGGTATAAAACCTTTTTACTACTATCATACAAAGGATTTATTTATGTGGGGATCAGAAATAAAAACCTTTTTAGCTAATCCTTATTTTAAAAAACAACTTAATGAAGAAGCATTAAGACCATATTTAACATTTCAGTTTTCGTCAATGGAAGAGACCTTTTTTAAGGGTGTTAAAAAGCTAGCTCCTGGACATTGCTTTACTTATAAAAATGGAAAAATGAATATTAGAGAATTTTGGGATGTTCATTTTAATGCCGACTATTCAAAATCAATGGAAGATTTTATTCCTGAAATAAATAAAATAATGGAAGATTCAGTAGAACATCATAAAATAAGTGATGTTAAGGTAGGATCATTTTTATCAGGAGGTGTTGATTCTAGTTATCTTGCTGCTAAATTAATGCCTAATAATACTTTCTCAGTTGGCTTTGCAAGAGAACACTTTAGTGAAATAGACCAAGCTAGAGATTTGTCAAAACTTCTTGATATAGAAAATATTAATAAGGTAGTAACTCCTGATGAATTTTTTGATAAATTGCCAGATATTATGTATCATTCAGATGAACCACATGCTAATCTTTCAGCAGTTCCTTTATATTTTCTATCTGAAATAACTAGACCATATGTAACAGTAGTTCTTTCGGGTGAAGGAGCTGATGAGGTATTTGGAGGAAATGATACTTATAGTATTACTGATAAAGATAGAAAATACCGTAAATTACCAAAATGGTTAAGACATGCAGTAGGGAAATGGGCTTTTAATAAAGAATGGTTCCATGGACGTAAATTCTTAGTTAAGAATGGACTATCACCAGAAGAATATTATGCTGGTAATGCTTTCATTTTTAATGAAAACGAAAAAAGGAAAGTACTAAAGGAAAAGTATTTAAAAGGTAAAATGTGGTATGAAATAACAAATCCTATATATGAAAAAGTTAAGGATCAAGATGATATAACTAAAATGAAATATCTTGATATACATTTATGGCTTCCAGAAGATTTACTTCTTAAGGCTGACAAAATGACAATGGCTCATTCTATTGAACTTAGAGTGCCATTTCTTGATAAAGAAGTAATGAAACTTGCCGAAACTATACCAGTAGAATATGAAATAAAGAATAATACAACTAAGTATATTTTTAGACAAGCTTCAAATGAAGTTTTACCAAAAGAATGGGCAAATCGTCCAAAATGGGGATTTCCAGTGCCTTTTCATTATTGGATAAGAGAAGAAAAGTATTATAATAATATAAAGAAAATTTTCGAAATGGATTTTGTTAATGAGTTTTTTAAACAAGAGTTCTTATTAAAAATGTTAGATAATCACAAAAATGAGAAAAGACAAAATGGTCGTAAAATATATGTTATATACACTTTTCTTTTATGGTATAAAGTTTATTTTATAGATCAAAAATAGAACAAGCAAAAACACAGTGATAATTAATCATTGTGTTTTTTATTTAAAATTGATATAATGTAGTCAAAATATAAGTAGTACTAAATGATAATAGGAGTGTAAGCGTTGTTATGAAAAAAAGAGGTTTTACTTTAATCGAATTATTAGCTGTTATACTAATACTTGGGATAGTTGCTTTAATAGCAATACCAATTGTCAATGGAATAGTCAAAGAAAGTAGAAAAGGTGCATTTAAAGAAACAAATGATTCTGTAATAAGTGCTGTAAGTGATACTTGTAATACGGAATTAATTAAGGGTAATGTAGTAGCTGGAACTTATTATATTGTCAATGGAGAAATAGAAGGCCTAGATATAGGTATAAGTGGCAATTTACCAAACAATGGCTATGTTGTCGTAGATTCACAGTGTAAAGTTGCAATTGCTTCATATAACAGTAGGTATTGTGCAACAAAAGAACTTGAAGATGATAGTGTGTCTGTTATGGATTATAATAATGTCAGTGATGAATGCTCAGTGGATTCTGAAATAGCAACCCCAGTGAATGATACAATAGAAAACACATGTTTCACTTATAGTGATAACGGTAATGATACAGTAACAATAACAGGATATGATTACAACAATTCATCTTGTTCAAAAGATTTAGTTATTCCTACAACTATAGATGGAAAAAAAGTTACTACAATAGCGGATTTTACTTTTGTAAGTACTGAAAAAATACTTGTTTCTTTTAAAGATAAGGTGTCTAATTATTACACCGAAGAATATATAGAAAACTATACAGGAACAAAAAGTGATGTATTTATCTATGCTTCTCATAAAAATTCTGATATAACTGGAAGAACATGTTATAAAACTTCTGATGGTTCAGCAGTTACAGTTGCATTAAATTACATTCATACAAGTGGTGATGGTTATAGAGCCTGTTACTTTAATACAACAGCAGCAGGTTGGAGTGATAGAGCATATAATGCTTATACTTTTAATAGTATAGATTTATCTAAAGCAATATACTTAACAGAAGTTCCAGATGGTATGATATTAGGAGCAGATTTGACAAGTATTAAATTAAATAATAACATTAATAGAATAGGTAGAAGTGCTTTTCAAGAAAGTAATCTTACAGGAACTCTTACAATTCCAAGTTCAGTAAAAGAGATAGGATCGCTAGCATTCTTACAAAACGAGCTAACTACTTTAAATTTACAAAATGGTTTAGAAGTAATTGGCTATGATTCTTTTTATCACAATTTGCTGTCAACAGTAGTAATTCCAAGTACTGTTACAGATATAGGCAGATATTCTTTCACTGGAAATCTTCTTACTTCAGTAACTTTACCAGAAGGATTAAAAATGATAGCTGGTGGAGCATTTTATGCCAATGGTTTAACATCAATTAATATACCTAGCACAGTAGAAACTATAGAGTATGCAGCCTTTTCTACTAATTCACTTCAATCAGTGATTATCCCAAATAGTGTCATTACAATAGATGAAGGTGCTTTTGACGAAAATAACATAACATCATTATCATTAGGAACAGGTATAAAAAATATAGGGTATGGAGTTTTTGCTGGTAATGCACTTACTTCGTTAGTTATACCAAACAATGTAGTAACTATTGGAGAATCATCTTTTTATGGCAATCCAATAAAAACTTTAACACTTGGTACAGGAATTACTACCATAAGTACTGGCGCCTTTTATCAAAATAGTATAGAAAATATAGTTATACCAGATACAGTAACTACTATACAAGATTATGCTTTTGCATACAACTATTCAAAAACAGTTAATCTTGGTAATGGAGTTAAAACAATCGGTGCTTACGCATTTTTAGCTAACGCAATTACTAACTTAGTAATACCAAACTCTGTATTAACAATAAATCATAACGGGTTTAGGGCAAATACTAAATATCTAACCAGTTTAACTATAGGTACAGGTTTAACAACTATTGGAAGTAATGCTTTTGCTAATAATAAGTTAACCACTTTAAATATACCTGATAATGTCAAATCGTTAGGAGGTACTGCCTTTGCTAATGGCAACTTAACTAGCGTAACCATAGGAAATGGTATTACAACAATAGGTTCTACTGCGTTTAATACAAATACAACTTTAACTTCTATTACAATTAATAGATTAAGTGGTACTGTTGCAGGATCACCTTGGAGTGCAACAAATGCTACTGTCACATGGACGGGTTCTATTTAATAAATAGACGTGAACACAATGTTAACTGCATTGTGTTTTTAATTTTTACTTGCTACAATGGAATTATTAAATAGGAGTGTATGTTTAGTTATGAAAAAAAGTGGTTTTACTTTAATCGAATTATTAGCTGTTATACTAATACTTGGGATAGTTGCTTTAATAGCAATACCTGTTGTCAATGGAATAGTCAAAGAAAGTAGAAAAGGTTCATTTGAGCAAACCAATAAGTCAGTAGTAGATTCAGTAAGCACCAAGTGTAACACAGAATTAATTAAAGGGAATGTAGTGGCAGGAACATATTATATTGTTAATGGAGAAATAGAAGGCCTAGATATAGGTATAAGTGGCAATTTACCCGACAATGGTTATGTTGTTGTGGATTCACAGTGTAAAGTAGCAATTGCTTCATATAATAGTAGATACTGCGCGACAAAGGAACTCGAAGATGATAGTGTAGCTGTCATAGATTATAATAAAGAGAGTGATGAATATTCAGTAGATTCTGAGATAGCTACACCAGCTAATGAAACAGTAGAAGATACTTGTTTTACATATAATGATAACGGTAATAATACAGTAACAATAACAGGATATGATTATAATAATTCATCTTGCTCAAAAGATTTAGTTATTCCTACAACTATTGGTGGAAAGAAAGTTACTAAAATAGCAGATTTTGCTTTTGTAAGTACTGATAAATTAGTTGCAACATATAAAGACAAAGTTTCTGGTCAGTATACAGAAGAATTTATTGAAAATTATACAGGTTTAAAAAGTGATATAACTTTTTATAAATCTTTTTCTCTTTCAAGTCTAACGGGCAGAGTTTGTTATAGAAGTAATTATACTCAAATAAATGTAGACATAAATTATGTAAAAACAAGTAGTGATGGTTATATATTATGTGGTTTTATGTATGAACCAGAAATTTGGAAAACAACATCATTTAACAAATATAAATTTAATAGTATAGATTTATCAAAAGCCATTTATTTAGTAGAAATACCTGATGGTATGATACTAGGTGCTGATTTAACTAGTGTTAAGTTAAATAATAATATTAATCGAATTGGAAGAAATGCATTTATATATAATAATATTTCTGGTTCTCTTACTATACCAAGTTCAGTAAAAGAAATTGGAGCAAGTGCATTTTTAGAAAATTATATTACAGAGCTTAACCTATCAAATGGTTTAGAAGTAATTGGATATGATTCTTTTTATAAAAATAATATAACTACATTAATTATTCCTAAAACAGTTAGAGATGTAGGAGAGAGTTCTTTTGATAGTAATTTACTTACTTCAGTTACATTACCAGAAGGTTTAGAAACAATTGCACCTGATGCATTTGCTTCTAATTTGCTAAATACAATAAATATACCAAGTACAATAAAGACTATTGGAGCAACTGCTTTTTATGAAAATAATTTACAATCTGTAATTATTCCAGATAGTGTACAAAATATAGGAGCTGGAGCTTTTTATTCTAATAGTATTACCTCTCTTATGTTAGGTAATAACTTAAAAACTATAGGTCAAATGGCATTTACAAACAATAATTTAGGCGTTGTTAATTTACCTAATACTGTCACAACTTTAGATACGCAAGCTTTTCAAAGTTCAGGAATTACTTCACTTACTTTAGGATCAGGGATAACTACAATTGGAGCTCAGGTTTTTTCTAAAAATCTGATATCAAATTTAAATATTCCAAATAATGTTAAAGTAATTAGTGCGAATGCATTTTCGGAAAATAAACTTGTGAATGTAAATATTGGTAGTGGAATTACGACAATAGCGTCAACATCTTTTGCTAGCAATCCCACTTTAACATCTTTAACAATTAATAGGATAACAAACGGTGTTTCCGGGGCTAAATGGGGTGCAACAAATGCTACTGTCACATGGACAGGAGCAGCATAAAGACGCAAATTTGCGTCTTTTTCTTTTGTTGTTAAAATATACTAATTATGATACAATTAATTAAAGTAAATGAGGGAAAGTGAAATTATGTATAGAAAAACATATCTAGAAATAAATGAAGATTACTTAAAAAATAATGTTGAGAACATTATATTGAATTACCCTAAATATGATTATTATTTTGGTGTAGTTAAAGCAAATGCATATGGTCATGGAGAACATATTATTGATGCTTTAATAGAAGGTGGAGTAAACTACCTAGCAGTATCTTCATTAGATGAAGCAATTAGCGTGAGAAAATTTAATAAAGACATACCAGTTCTTTGTTTTGGGTACATTAATCCGGATAATTTAGATGTGGCTATTAAAAATAATATTACTATTACTATTGTTTCATATGATTATTTTAAAGAACTAATTAATATTGATGGATTAAATGGGCTTAAAGCTCACCTAAAATTAAATACTGGCATGAATAGAATTGGTGTTGGAACAAAAGAAGAAGTTAAAGAAATTATTGATGCGTTAAAAGAATCTGATATTGAATTAGAAGGTATCTATACTCATTATGCCACTTCTGGTGTACTTGATATATACTGGGATAAACAAACTAGTAAATTTGAAGAGTTAACAAGTTTAATTAATTTAAATGAGATAAAGATAGTTCATTTATATAATTCTCTATCTTTAGTTAAACATGACAAATTGAAATATGCTAATGGGGTAAGACTTGGAGTTGTTATGTATGGTTATTCTTCAAGTGTTAAAGAACCTACCGGAATTAAGGAAAAAATATTTGAAACAAAAAAATATTTCAGTACTCATGGTCAAAAAATAAGTAAAACTTATATGAGTAATGAATTAAAACTAAAAAAAGCAATGAATTTATATAGTGAAGTAATTAGTATAAATTATGTCCATGCTAAAGAACCAGTTGGTTATAAAGCTATATATATTTCAGACAAAGACACCTTTGTAGCAACTGTATGTATAGGTCATGCTGATGGTGTAACTAAATTTTATGAGTATGTAAAAATTAATAATAAAAAGTATCCAATTGTTGCGTTATGTATGGATGCTATTATGGTAAGAGTTGATGATACAGTAAAAGTACATGATAAAGTTTTATTAGTAGGTGATGATATATCTATGGCTAATATCGCAAACGATAGTGAAATAAGTATTCATCAGGCACTTGTAAGTATAACTAACCGTGTACCTAGAGTGTATACTAAAAATGGTAAAAAAGAAGAAATAAGATATTAAGGAAGCGATTATATGGATTTTATATTATTAATAGTTGGAATGGATGCTAATGCCTATTATATGGCTAGATGTTATCATGAAAGATATGGAAAAAAGGCCCATTTAATTGGAAAGAATCCTATATGGTTTACAAGTCTTAGCAATATAGTTAATACATCATATTACGAAGATATGTGGAAAGAAGAAGTTTTCTTAAATATACTTGACACTTTTTATGAAGAGCATAAAGATAAAAAAATAGTTTTAGTTAGTTCAACAGAAAACTATATAACTATGATTTCAAAGAATAAAGATAGATTAAAGGATAAGTTCTTATTTAATTATCCAAAATCTGAACTTATTGATATCATTGTAAATAAAGAACTTTTTTATAAAACATATACAAACAGTGATATTATTGAAGTGCCAAAAACAATGTATTTTGATTGTTCTAAAGATAATGATGTAAATGTAAACTTTATGTATCCAATTATTGTTAAGGCAGCTGATGTTGTATCATATCGTCAAATTGAATTTACCGGAAAGAAGAAAATATATAAAGTTAATTCTAAAGAAGAACTTGATGAGGTAATATTAAGTATTAAAAATGGTGGCTATAAAAGTACTTTAATAGTACAGGAATATATACCTGGAGATGATAGTTGTTTATTTGATAGTGTTATATATTCTGATAGAAATGGCAAAGTAAAACGTATTACTTTTGCGCAAATTGGTCTACAAGAACATGCTTATAATTTAGTAGGTAATGCAGCAGTACTTATAAATGGTTATAATCAATTTGGTAATACAGATAAGATAATTAAAATGGTAAAAGAGTTTGCTGAAAGTATTGGATACACAGGATATGCTGAATTTGATTTAAAATATGACAGTAGGGATAATAAATTCAAATTATTAGAAATTAATCCAAGACAAGGTAGATCAAGTTATTATTTGACACCAGCTGGTTGTAATTTAATTGAATTATTAGTTAAAGATTTGGTAAATAACGAGGACTTGAAATATGAAGTCCTTGATAAAGAAGTTATGCTTTCCTTTGTACCAAAAAGAATAATTAAAAAATATATTGTTAATGAGGAGTACAAAGAAAAGGCATTAAGTATGTGGAAAACACATGTAAACCCAATGAAATATAGTAAAGATAGTAGTTTGCACCGCAAGTACACATTATTTAGAAAAGACCTAAGATATTACAATGATTATAAAAATGGTTATTGGGAAAATAAATAAGCTTTCAGGCTTATTTATTTTAAATTATCTATTTATAAATAATATCGAAATAAGAAGTTTAAAATAGTTAGTCATGCTTCTATTTATAAAGTATAATAATATTGTTATAAAAAAGATAAAAAACTTTTATTTTTTTTAGAAATGTGATAAAATCTATATAGAATGCTAAAGTAGCGATGCCAAGGGAGGAATAAAAATGGGATTTATGAAGAAATTTTTAAAAGATGAGGATGAAACTTACGTAGCAACAGGATCTAATGACGAATATTATAATATAAAGCCAGAAGAAATGTTAGCTGAGGATGGTAAAAGTAAAATGATTTTACTTGAACCAAGAGCATATTCTGAATCTTACCAAATAATAGATCATTTAAAAAGTAGAAATGCAGTTGTTGTTAACTTGAAAAGAGTGACACCAACCCAAGCAAAAAGAATCGTGGATGTTTTAAATGGATCCGTTTATGCAATAGGTGGAGATATTCAAAAATTAGGTGGAGGTATATTTTTATGTACTCCAAATAATGTAAATATTCAAGGAAAGATAACAGAAGACGCAAAAGAAAAAGATGCCGACAAAGATGATTTAAGCGTAGAATGGTAAAAAATAATTGAAATCTTAAAAAAGATGTGCTACAATACCAAGTAGCGCTGTGGTGAGGTGAATTATGGAACAATTTACTAGAACAGCTAGTGGTTATAATCCAGATGAAGTTAATGCATTTTTGGATAAAGTTATTAACCATGTTGAAAAACTAGTGGATGATCTTAAAACGAAAGATGCCAAAATTAAAGAGTTAGAAGAAACAGAAAAAAGTACTGCTAGCTTAAAAGAAAAAGTTAGTCAATATGAGCGTATGGAAAGTACTTTGAATAAGGCTATCTTAATGGCTCAAAAAACATCTGACCAAATTAAGGCTAATGCTTATCGTGAGAGTGAAATGATTGTTGATGAAGCTAAGAAAAATGCTAACCGTATTATTAATGAAGCACTATTGAAGGCTGAAAAAATTGATATGGAATCAGCTATGCTTAAACGTAATGTAACACTATTTAAACGTCGTTTAAAGGGTCTTATAGAACAACAACTTGAACTAGTTGATGATATTGAAAAAGTAGATTTTTAAAACAAATGATAGAGACGGTATATAACGAGCTTGTGTAGAGAGATTAGTGGCTGGTGAAAACTAATTTAAGCAGTTTATATACAAATCACTCTTAATGTTTCTTATATAGAACGGTAACTCGTTATAGTTTTAAGGTAAGTAGTAATACTTACAAATTAAGGTGGTACCACGTTATAATCACGTCCTTATATGGATGTGATTTTTTTGTTTTAAAAATTTATTTATAAATTAAACAGGAGGAATACAATGAAAGAATTTGAAGAATTAGATAAGAGAAAAACAAGTGAAGTAGAAGAAACTATTTCTAATAAATGGGAAGAAATGGACATACTAAATGCTACTATTGAAAATAGAAGTAGTAGTGAAAATTTCGTTTTTTATGATGGTCCAGCAACTGCAAATGGTATGCCAGGAATTCATCATATGCTTGCAAAACTTTTAAAAGATACATTTTGTAAATATAAAACAATGCAAGGGTATAAAGTACTTAGAAAAGTAGGCTGGGATACTCATGGTTTACCAGTAGAAGTTCAAGTAGAAAAAGAATTAGGCTTTGAGGGTAAGAATGATATCGAAAAATATGGTATTAAAGAGTTTAACGAAAAGTGCCGTGAAAGTGTTTGGAAAAATGAAAAAGCTTTTAAAGATTTTACTACTAAAATGGGACAATTTATTGACTTGAAAAATCCATATATTACTTATGAAAATAATTATATTGAAACAGAGTGGTGGATATTAAAGAAATTTTTTGATCAAAACTTAATTTATGATGGATTAAAAATATTACCATATTGCCCTAGATGTGGGACTGGTCTTGCTTCTCATGAAGTAGCACAAGGATATAAAGAAATATCTGTTAATACGGTAACTGTACCGTTCAAATTGAAAGATGAAGAAAATACTTATCTTCTTGTTTGGACAACTACACCATGGACACTTTTATCAAATGTTGCAGCTTGTGTAAATCCAAGAGAAGAATATGTAAAATGTGCTTCTAAGGGGCATAACTTTATCGTTGCAAAAAAACTTGCTAATAAAGTATTAGGTGATGATTATGTAGTATTAGATACTTATTCTGGTAAAAACTTAGAATATAGAGAATATGAACAATTATTGCCTATATTAAAAGTTAATAAAAAAGCTTTCTTCGTAACATGTGCTGATTATGTAACTATGGAAGATGGTACAGGTATTGTTCATATGGCGCCTGCTTTTGGTCAAGATGACTATGAAGTTGGACTTAAATATGATCTACCAGTACTTAATCCTGTTGATGAACAAGGATGTTATACAGAAGGACCATGGAAGGGTAGACTTGTTGTAGACTCTGAATTAGAAGTGGATATAATTAAGTATTTAGCAGCGGAAGATAAATTGTTTAGAAAACAAAAAATGGTGCATAACTATCCACACTGCTGGAGATGTAAAACACCACTTGTATATTATTCTAAACCAAGTTTATATATAAAGACTACAGCCATAAAAAATGAAATTTTGGCTGCTAACAAAAAGGTTAATTGGTATCCTGACTTTGTTGGTGAAAAAAGATTTGGTAACTGGCTTGAAAACATGAATGACTGGGCAATTTCTAGAAATAGATATTGGGGAACACCAATACCATTATGGAGATGTGAATGTGGTCATGATGAAATGATTGGTTCTCGTGATGAATTAATTGAAAGAGCAGTTGAAAAAATAGATCGTAGTATTGAACTTCATAGACCATATGTTGATGATATTCATATTACATGTCCTATCTGTGGTAAAAAAATGACAAGAGTAAAAGACGTTATCGATTGCTGGTTTGATTCAGGATCAATGCCTTTTGCGCAATATCATTATCCATTTGAAAATAAAGAATTATTTGATACACAATTTCCAGCTGATTTTATTTCAGAAGGAATTGATCAAACAAGAGGTTGGTTCTATTCATTAATAGTTATATCAACGTTTATAAAGGGATGTAGTCCATATAAAAATGTTTTAGTAAATGATTTATTACTAGATAAATTTGGTCAAAAAATGCATAAATCAAAAGGAAATGCGGTAGAACCATTTAATGTAATAAAAAATTATGGGGCTGACGCTACAAGATGGTATATGCTTTATACTTCACCAGTATGGGTACCACTTAAATTTGATGAAGATGGAATTAAGGAAATTAATTCTAAATTCTTTAATACTCTAAAAAATACTTATACATTCTTTGAAATGTATGCTAATACTGATAAAGTTGATCCTAGAACATTTAAAGTTGAATATAAAGATTTAGAAGAAATAGATAAATGGTTAATATCAAAATATAATAAGCTAGTTAAATATGTAACAGCTAGTTTTGATGAATATGACTTGAATAAAGTTGTTAAAGCTATAACAAATTTTGTTTCAGAAGATTTATCAAATTGGTATATTAGAAGAAATAGAAGAAGATTTTGGAAATCAGAACTTGATACTTCTAAAAAAGCAGTATACCAAACTACATATGAAGTATTAGTTGGACTATGTGAATTAATCGCACCAATCGCACCATTTACTAGTGAAGAAATTTATACAAAACTTACATGTAAAGAATCTGTACACTTATCAGATTATCCAAAATTTAATGATAAGTTGATAAATGATAAAATAGAAGAAAGAATGGACTTAGTAAGGGATTTGATATCTATTGGTAGAAATGCTAGAGAAGAAGCAAAAATCAAAGTTCGTCAGCCTATTAGTGAAGTATTAATAGATGGAAATAATGAAAAACTAATCAGTGACTTAGTATCTTTAATAGAAGAAGAATTAAATGTTAAGAAAGTTGTTTTTGTAGATAATGTTAATAACTATATGAATTATATGGTTAAACCAAACTTCAAAATTGCTGGACCAGTATTTGGACCAAAAATCAAGTTCTTTGGCGAGGCTCTGTTAGGTCTTCCAGTAGAAGAAATTAATAAACTTCAAAAAAATCAAAATGTAACAGTAATGGTTGATAATGAAGAATTTGAAATATCTTTAGATATGGTTGACATAAGAATAACTGCTAAAGAAGGATTTGATGTTGCTATGGAAAATAACAATTTTATTATTTTAAATACTGAACTTACTAAAGAATTAATTGAAGAAGGAATTGCAAGAGAATTCATTTCTAAAATTCAAAATATGAGAAAAACAAAAGATTATAATATAGTTGATAGAATAACTATTTATTACTGTGGTGATGAAGAGGTTATGGAAACTGTTAATAATCAAAAGGAATTTATTAAGAAAGAAACTCTTGCTACGGACGTTTTAGAAAAAGATAATTTAACAGAATATTTTGATTTAAATGGACATGAAACTTATTTAGATACTGAAAGAAATGATTAAAAGTCATTTCTTTTTTTGTATGTTTACATTGTTTTATAAATTTGTTATACTTATGATATAAGAGTAGGATGATAGTATGATAAATGTTATAAAAAAAATGTCAAAAAATGGATTTACCTTAATAGAACTTTTGGCAGTAATTTTAATATTAGGAATTATTGCTTTAATAGCCATACCGATGGTTACTAAATTAATAAACCAAAGTAAAAAAGAAGCTTTTGAAACATCTGTTAAAAATGTAGTAGATGCGATAGAGGATAACTGTCTTCAAGAACAAATGAAGGGAGAGCCTATTACAACGACCTATACTTTTACAAATGGTACAGTTTCCCCTTCAATTAATATTAAGGGGTCTTTACCAAAAAGTGGTACTGTAACAGTTGATTCAAGTTGCAATGCTAAAATAAATTTATCTAATGGAACTTACACTATATACAATGAATACGAAAATGGAAAAATTGTATATTTTAATCCAGAAACAGGAGCAACCTGTGATAAAGCATCTGCTGTAAGTACATTAGGAACAAAAACAGGATGTATGAAATGGTATATTTTTAATGATGATAAGTTTTCTTCAACAGTTAATATGATACTTGATCATAATACAACGGCATTAGTTGCATGGAATTCAAGTGGTACTAATGTAGCTGGACCTAATGAAGTATTAAGTCAATTAAAAACAGATACAAGTTCTTGGCTTGGTGTTGACTTAAGAACTGATAAGTACAGTGTTAAGACTCAAACTTCAGATGGTATGGCAGCGGATTATACAATTAATTATTCGACTTATAGAGCAAGATTAATTAATGCAGATGAAATAGCAAAAATAAGTGGTAAGACTAGTTTTAATGTAGAAGATGATCCGGATTGGTTTTATTTAGATAGTAATACACATGATCAAGTAGCCACTCAACAAGGGCAAAGTTCATATGCTTGGTTATTTGACTATACAGGTGGATGTTTTGTCAATGGATGTAATTTTGAAAATTATGGTACTGCTGGTTACTGGACTAGTTCTTTAAGTAAAGGTAGTTACAGGTATGCTTGGCGTATAAATAATGCAGGAATTTTAGATTATGACTATGCTGATGATACTTCAGAAGATGGAATCAGGCCTGTTATTACAATATCTAAAACAGATTTTTAATTAAATTAGTAAATGGAGGATAAAAATATGAAAAAAAAGGGTTTTACCCTAATTGAACTTTTAGCAGTTATATTAATACTTGGAATAATTACATTAATAGCAATACCTATTGTTAGTAAAATTTTATCACAAAGTAAAAAAAGTTCCTTCGAAACAACAATAAATAATGTTGTAAGCGCAATTGAAGACACATGTCGTCTTCAACAACTAAAAAATCAAGAAACAACTTCTACATATACTTTTCTAGATGGCTTAGTTTCTCCAGCACTTTCAGTAAAGGGAAAATTGCCTAAAACTGGTGTTGTAAAAGTTGATTCTAACTGTAATACAGTTTTTAGCTTAACCAATGAATCATATACTGCCAACAAAACAAATCCAATAGCGGATTTCTCAGTAATAAATGGTAGCACTGTAGATTTAGAAATACATAACGTTTATGATGATGGAACAGCTGTTTATTTTAATCCAAACACTGGTGAAAAATGTAATTCTACTAGTGCCATAAGTACAACAGGAACAAAAAGTGGTTGTATGAAATGGTATGCATTTGGTGATACAGGATATGACAATGAAAATTTAAATCTTATCTTAGATCATAATACATCATCTTCTATTTGGAGTTCAACTGGTGATAATTTAACAGGTCCTAATGCACTTCTTAATCAATTGAAAATAGATACTGACTCTTGGACTGGATTAACTAATAGAACGGATAATTATACTCTAAATAATGGTATTTCAAACTATACTATTAATTATTCTACGTATAAAGCAAGGTTGATTACAGCTAATGAATTAGCTAAAATATCAAAGTATATAACTTTTAATGAGCTTACAAGTTATGGCTGGTTCTATTTATCTACTAATACTCAAGAACAACAAGCAATGAGTAAAGGTCAAAATTTATATAGTTGGTTATTTGATTATACTAATCAGTGTACTGTTGCAGGATGTAAAAATATTGATGACAGTACATATGGATATTGGACAGCTACAGCAAGTGGAAGTCATTCACTAGTAGCCTGGAGAGTTGACCATTTAGGTAATGTTAATTATGGTGCTATTTATGATGGTGGTCGCGGGGTAAGACCAGTTATTACAATATCAAAAACAGTAATTGAGTAAATAAAAAATCACTAGTTATACTGGTGATTTTTTTGCACAAAAAAACCACTAAAATTATGCAGTTTTAGCAGTTTTCTTTAATGTTCTAAGTTCTCTTGCAGTCATTATAACTGTTTCACCATTATCTAATTTAACTTTTTGATAATTAGGTTTGAAAGCATGTCTTGTACTGTTGCAAGCATGAGATCTTCTATTTCCAAATAATGGAGTAGTGTTACTAACTTTTGTAGCCATGTTTATTCCTCCTTACAAAATTATAATTTTGTCCACGCTATATAACTTTATCATAAAATATCCAATAAGTCAAACATTTATAAGAAAAAAACATATAAATTATTGTTATTTAAAGGATTATCTAAAGTTATAAAGAAACATATATTTAGGATATATCCAACTATATTTTATAAATTGGCTCCCATGTTATCAATAGTAACATAAAACAATTACTTATTCAATTATATTAGTTCAAATAATTATATAAATATGATAAAATTATCTTAGAGGAGGTGAACTTATGTATGCACCACTTTATGTAAAAACAAATAATTCGTTACTAGAAAGTATGATTAGGATAGAAGAGTTAATAGAATTTGCTAAAGCAAATAATATAAAAGCTTTAACCATAACGGATAATCGTATGTATGGAGTAATGGAATTTTATAAAGCCTGCACTTCAAATGGCATTAAACCAATTATTGGTTTAGAAATTATCATGGAAACAAAAATAGTATTATATGCTAAAGATATACTAGGATATAAGAATTTAGTTAAGTTATCAACTATTGCTTCTGAAAGAACATTAACAGTAAATGAACTAAAAATATATTCTCAAAACTTAATTTGTATTGTTCCTTACGATTCGATTAATTTATATCAAACATTGAGTACTTTTTATAATGATATTTATAAATCTTATAAAAATAGTGATGAAAAAGATAACTTATTTGGTGATAATTTAATATATATGAATGAAACACTTTATATAAACAAGAGTGACAGTGAGTATTTACCATATCTTCATGGCATTAAAGACGGAATTATGGCATCTAATGTAAAACTTAATGTTAAGAATAATTTTATTGTTACTGAAGAAATAATGGCTAAGTATTTTCCGAAACATTTAGACAGCAATAAAAAAATAGCAGAAATGTGTAATGTAGAAATAAGTTACACACCGGATTTACTTCCTAAATATAAGTGCCCAAATAATATGGAAAGTTTTGACTATTTAAAAAAACTTTGTATTGAAGGCCTTAAAAGAATATTTGGTACTACTGTCAGTAATGTTTATAAAGAAAGACTTAAATATGAGTTAGATATTATAAACAAAATGGGTTTTTGCAACTATTTTTTAGTAGTATGGGATTTTGTAAAATATGCTAAGGAAAATGGTATATATATTGGTCCTGGCAGAGGATCAGCGGCAGGAGCACTAGTTTCTTATGTACTTGATATTACTACTATTGATCCTATAAAATATAATTTATTTTTTGAAAGGTTTCTAAATCCTGAGAGAATTTCAATGCCCGATATTGATATAGATATACAAGATAATAAAAGAGAAGATTTAATTAACTATTGTATAAATAAATATGGGGAAAAGAGAGTTGTTCCAATTATTGCATTTGGAACGCTTGCTTCAAAACAAGTTATTCGTGATGTAGGAAGAACTATGGATGTGGATCTTCAAATAATTGATTACATTTGTAAAAGTTTAGATTCTAGACTATCTTTAAAAGAAAATATAAGAAATAATAAGAGACTTGCTGATTACATAGATATGGATGAGGAATTAACCAAA
Organism: Bacillota bacterium; assembly: GCA_023460995.1. Taxonomy (GTDB): domain Bacteria; phylum Bacillota_I; class Bacilli_A; order RF39; family UBA660; genus RGIG4266. Next base: position 538,607 of record JAEWOE010000006.1, read on the forward strand.
TTATATGAAGTAGCTTCTAAATTTGAAGGGTTAAAGCGTCATACAACTATACATGCTGCAGGTATAATTATGTCAGAAGTTAATATTGATGATATAGTACCTCTTGATAAAAGTCATGAAGGTTTTTATACAACAGCCTATTCGATGAACTATTTAGAGGAATTAGGACTTCTTAAAATGGACTTTTTAGCAATTAAAAATTTAACTATAATTCATAATATAATTAATGATATAGGTGGTAATCTTACCTTTGATAACATACCAGAAAGTGACGATAAGGCTTTAAAGGTATTTACTGATGTTGATACACTTGGAATATTTCAGTTTGAATCACAAGGTATGATGAACTTTTTGCGTAAGTTTAGGCCGTCATCATTTGAAGATGTTTTTGCGGCAATTGCGCTTTATAGACCTGGACCAATGCAAAATATAGATATGTATATTAAAAGAAAACAAGGTAAGGAGACAATTGATTATTATCATGAATCATTAACTGATATACTTAAAAATACTTATGGAATATTTATATATCAAGAACAAATTATGCAAGTGGCATCAGTAATGGCAGGGTATTCACTTGGTGAAGCAGATTTATTAAGAAAAGCCATGAGTAAAAAGAAAGAAGATATACTTGTTAAAGAAAAAGACAAGTTTATTACAAGAAGTGTTGAACGAGGTTATGATAAAGATCTTAGCGTAAAAGTATATGAAGTTATTCATAGCTTTGCATCATATGGATTTAACCGCTCTCATTCTGTTGCATATTCTATGGTAGCTTATCGTATGGCTTATTTAAAAAGTCATTATCCACTTTACTTCATGAAAGAGTTACTTACTACTTTTATGGGAAGTGAAACAAAAACAAAAGAATATATTTATGAATGCAAAACACGTGGTATAAATGTACTTAAACCAAGTATAAATTACAGTAGTAATATTTATACAGTTGATTTAGATGCAATTAGATATCCATTAACTGGTATTAAAGGGTTAGGCAACAATGTAGCTCTTTCCATCATTGAAGAAAGAAAAAAGGAAGCTTTTAAAGATATATATGACTTTTTCAAAAGATGTTATAATAAACCTGTTAATAAAAAAGTAATAGAAAATTTAATTTATGCTGGTGCTTTGGAAGAATTTGGATTTAATAGAAAAACTCTTATTATGAACTTAGATGAATTAATTAATTATAGTGATATAAGTGGTGGTTTTGACGATGAATTCAACTTAAAACCAGAGATAAAAATATATGAAGAATTCAGCAAAAGAGATATTTTAATGGAAGAATTAAATACTTTTGGATTTTATTTAACTAATCATCCAGTAACGGAGTATAAAAATAAAGCCGGTTTAGTCCAAATAAATGAACTAGATAAATATTTTGATAGGGTAATTAATATAGTATTACTAGTAGATAGAAAAAATGAAGTTACTACTAAGAAAAATGATAAGATGTTATTTATTACTGGTAGTGATGAAATAAGCAATGTAGATGTTGTTTTGTTTCCATCTATTTATGAAAAATATCCTAATATAAATGTTGGTGATGTTCTTGGAATAAATGCAAAAGTTGAAAAAAGATTTGATAAATATCAATTAGTTGTTAACACGATAAAATACTTGTGTTAAATTTAATAATATATTATAATTATGCAAGAAGGGATTGAATTAAATGGAAGATGTATTGATGGAAACTGAAATGACTATGGAAGGTTCTATTGAAACTTTAGAGAAAAGATTTGTTAATATTAGAGCAGGGAGAGCTAATCCAGCTATACTAGATCATGTTTTAGTTAGTTATTATGGAAGTGATACACCACTTAAACAATTAGCTAATGTTTCTGTTCCTGAGGCTCGTCAACTATGTATTAAACCATTTGACAAATCTTGTATAACTGCAATTGAAAAAGGAATATATGCTGCTAATATAGGACTTACTCCTAATAATAATGGCGAAACAATTATTTTAAATATTCCAGCTCTTACTGAACAAACAAGAAGAGATTATGTTAAACAAGCAAAACAAATGGCTGAGGAAGCTAAAATTAGTTTAAGAAATATAAGACAAGATGCAAACAATGACATTAAGAAGTTAGAAATAACTGAAGATGATAAGAAATTAGCTGTTGAAGAAGTACAGGAATTAATAAATAAATATAATAAGATAGTTGAAGATAAATTGAAGATAAAAGAACAAGAATTAATGACTGTATAATTTTTGTCTTTTTTTCATACTCAAAATAGTGTATAATAAATATATATTATATGAGGGAGGACTAATATGAAAAGTTTTAAGAGAACATTATCAATTATCCTCAGAATATTGATTATATTTATTATACTTTTAGGTATTATGACAGTTGCAATTAATATTTATATGATAAACTATGCTAAAAAATATATCTTAACAATAGATAATATAAATACTGCTAGTGTCAATTGTATTACGGTTCTTGGAGCTAGTGTTAAATCAAATGGTACACCTAGTAATATGTTAGAAGATCGTCTTGCGGAGAGCGTAGTCTTATATAATGTTGGAGTATCTAATAAAATAATAATGAGTGGTGATCATGCAAATGATGATTATGATGAAGTTAACACTATGAAAAATTATGCTATCAAAAAAGGCATACCATCTAGTGATATTTTTATGGATCATGCCGGTCTTAATACTTATGATAGTATGTATCGCTTGAAGGATATTTTTGAGGTTAATTCTACTATAATAGTAACCCAAGACTATCATTTATATAGAGCGATTTATATTGCTAGAAAACTAGGTATTGAGGCTTATGGAATAGCGTCTAATCCAAGGGAGTATAATGGACAATTTTATAGAGATATAAGAGAGATACTCGCAAGAGTTAAAGATTACTTTAAAGTAATCTTTGAACCAGAATCTACTGTTACAGGTGATACAATATCAGTGTTTGGTAATGGTGATAGTACAAACGATAAATAAATTATTTAGGAGGAATATTATGAAAAAGTTAATTTTATGCTTATTTTCCATATTGGCATTTCTTTCAATTAATACTAGTGTGGAGGCCAAGAGTTCGTTTTATCAATTTGAAGATAACTTAGATGTTGAAAACAAATTTGATGGTAGTGTTTTCTTTGCAGGAGAAACAGTATTTACTAAATCAGAAGTTGATGGAATAGCTTTTGTAGGTGGAAATAATATTGAAGTAAATGGTCAAGTTGACTACGGTTTTGTTGCTGGTAACAGTATTAAAATAACAGGAAAAGTTAATAATGATCTATTTGCAGCAGGCTCTAATGTTGCTATTAACGATGGAGCTTCTGTTGAAAGAGATTCTTATCTTGCTGCTTCAACAGTAAGTATCAAAGATGCAACATTTGGTAGAGATATAAAAATAGCAGCAGCAACAGTTACACTTAGAGATGTAACTATAAATGGTGATATATATATATCTGCTACTAATATAAAATTAGATGATAATGTTGTGATTAATGGTAAACTATCTTATAATGAAGATGCTGTAATTTCAGGAATTGATGATAGTAATATCGGTGAAGTTGATACTTACAAAACTAATATTGATGAGTCAGCTACTTTATTATCAAATGTTAAAAGTAAACTATTTAGTATAATATCTGGCTTCATAATACTTGTTATTATGTTTCTATCTTTCCCAAATTTATTTAAGAAAATAGATGCGAAAACAAGTGATAACAAGATAGGAAATTATTTTACAAAAGCGGGTATAGGTTTTATAGGATTAATTATAATTCCAATAATTTCTATAATCAGTATTTGTACAATAATTGGTATGCCAATAGGATTAATTTTAATTGCGGCATATATTGTATCTTTATACTTTGGAATGCTTATAACTGCATATGTGCTAGGTAATAAACTGTACACTAATCTATTTAAGAAAGAATATAATTTCTATACTGTATCTTTTATAGGATTAATAGTAATAAAAGCATTAGAATTAATTCCTGTTATTTCAGGTATAGTAGGGTTGTTAAGTCTTTTGTTTGGACTTGGTATGATTATAAGTTTATTTATCAAGGATAAAAAATAATATTAAAACTATCATTAAATGGTAGTTTTTTCTTTACTTTATAAATAAGTAATACTATAATAAATGCAAATAAAGGAGGTATAGTATGTTTAAACCAGGAGATATTGTTCAAAGTGATAAAGTAATACTTATTGATAACAAAGTAGATAATAAAGAAGATAGATTGTTTGTAGTTTTATTTTCTTTAGACTTAGAAAGTGGAAGTAAGGTGTTTGCATGCCCATTAACTAAACAAACAAAAACATTTAATAAACATCCTGAAAACTATTTTTTCATTCCAAGCGTTATTGAAAAGTACTCTCAATTTGATTTTGCAAAAGTTGATAACATTGCAGTTTTTAATGATTCTGAACTTCATAACGTATTAACTAAATTAGATGAAGTTACTGTAAATAGGATATTAGATAAAATTAAAACATGTACACCAAAGGAAAAACAATTAGAACAATATGAATATATAAAAATAATTATTCAATATATTGAGCTTTTTAATAAAATAGATTCTAAAATGGCAAAAAAACAAGCAAAACAAAGGAAACTATCTGTTGCATCTAAATAACTATTAAAAAAAGAAAAAACTATATGTTTTTTCTTTTTTTTATCACTTAATTTTATAATAAACTTATTGTAAAAAAGCAATCAAAATGATATGATATATATAGTAAAAAGAATAAATAATATGTAATTACAAATAAATACAATTAACGACAAAAGAATATAATGGGGTGCATTTATGAATATATCAAGAAAAAAACTAAGGGGGTTTACTCTAATAGAGTTATTAGCAATTCTAATCCTATTAGGTATACTACTTTTAATAGCTATTCCACTTGTTAATCATATAGTAAAAGAAGCAAAATCAAAAATATGTGATTTAAATGCAAAAACAATGGAAATTGCGGCAGATAATTATATAGCTAGGGATGCTATAACAATAAAAATAGGTGAAACGAGAATAGTTCAGTTAAGTGAACTACAATCAGCGGGTTATATATCTGACATGTATTCTCCGTATGCGAAACGAGAAGCATGTACTGGATATGTAGTAGTCACAAATGAAGGACAAAGAGGAAATGATTACTATGTATATCAAAGCGAACTTAAGTGCGGTAATTCATGTGTAACAGCCAATTATGATGTATCACATGGAAATCCAGGTACAGGAAACACTGATGTTGATGATATAAAAGATGACATGAAAGAAAAAAATAACGATTGGTATTTCGAAGGAGATGACCCAAAAAACTGGGTAAAATTCGGAATGATTGATGGAATAACAAATCGTGGATTATTATGGCGTATTGTAAAATTAGATGATACGGGAATAAAGATGGTATATGAAGGATTAGAAAATGGCTCAATGAATCCTTTAGAAGATGGTAGAGCATTAATAGATGGAACAATGGGAATATCATGGAATACATCTGGAACAAATAAATGGAATGAACCAGCTAGTTTAGATGGAAAACTAAATGAATGGTTATCACTTCTTAATATTCCAGATATAAGTAGTTACCTAGCCAAAATTAATTGGAAGGTAGGCGGAGTTCCATACCAAGACCCAACAACTATAGGAACATTTAATCACTATCAAGCAATTAGTAGTACTGATACAGGTGGAAGTTTTGATGGCTTATCAAAAAATGAAAGCTATGTAGGAACAATAAATGCAATAGATTTTATGTATACAAGTGATAACGAATCTTGTGTAAAAAGTTATTTAGAAACTGGAAGTAGTAGTGAATGCGCATACGACCCATCAACTGGAGTAATAAATAACTTCTTACAAAAAGGAAAATATTTGTACTGGACACTTAATGCAAGAAGTGATGTAGATAATATGGCATGGGATATAAGTAATTCAGGACTTATAGGAAGTAATACTGTCACATTATCAACAATATCAGTAAGACCAGTACTTAATTTAAAGTTAAGTAGTAAGTTTATTTCAGGAACTGGAACAATTGAAGATCCATATATTCTAGAAGATTACATGATAGGATTAACAGATAAACCAGTAATAACATTAAATGGAGATTCAACAATTTATATTCGTCAGTATGATTCTTATGAAGATGAAGGGGCAACTGCTCTTGATAAACAAGATGGGGATTTGACAAGTGATATTAGTGTTACTGGAACGGTAAATATAAATACACCAGGCGATTATGAAATAAAATATGATGTAACAGACAGTGATGGAAATCATGCCATAACTGTAACAAGAAAAGTAGTTGTTATTGAAAGGGACTTACCAATAATTAAGTTAAACGGAAGTAACCCTACATATGTAACAATAACAAAATCATATACAGAACCAGGAGCAACTGCTTATGACATAAATTATGGTGATATAAGTAGTAGTATAGTAACAAGTGGAAGTGTAGATACATCAGTACTCGGAACATATTATATAAAATATAATGTTACAAATGAAGATGGAATGAAAGCTCCAGAAATTACTAGAAAAGTTATAGTAAAAGTACCTGTACCAACAATAACATTAAATGGAGATAATACAACGTTAGTAGATATAGGTACAATATATACAGAAGAAGGAGCAACTGCCGCTGATGAAGTAGATGGTGATTTAACTTCAAGTATATTACAAAGAATTGAATACTATAATCCAACAAGTAGAACATGGCAAGTAGTATCATCAATAAATACAGGAACGGTATCAAAATATCGAGTTAGATATTCTGTAACAAATAGTTATGGATCAAATTCATATGTATATAGAAATATTCAAATAGTAAAAGTTTCAGGGCCAATAATAACATATACCCCAAATAGTGGTGGCTCATCTAAAAAGACATGGTCTACAGTAATAAATGTAGCTAAGAGAAATTATGATGTAGTAACATCAAGCCAAAAATATATGATTAAGAGTAATTGGAGCTCAGCTGACGTAGGAGATATTGATAATTATAGATCAACATATACTGATGGAAGAACAATTACAATGACACATGGAACAGCTTACTATACTATATATGCAAGAGCATTTGATACTTATGGAGATCTTACATTAAAAGCATCAGGTAGATTTAAACTAGATAACTCAAGACCATACATAGATATAAATGGTGGAACTGAAAAAATCTTATTAGGTCATACCTATAGAGATAAAGGCGCAACAGCTTACGATGACTACTGGGATGGAAATATAACAGGCAAGATAACTACAACATCCAACGTAGATACATCAACTCTAGGAACATATTATGTAACATATAAAGTAACAGATAGTGCAGGAAACACAACAACAAAAAGTAGAAAAGTAATAGTATACCATCCACAAGCTGAAATTTATTTAAAAGGTGGAAGTACTATAAATCTTCTTTATGGAACTCCATATGTTGAAAAAGGTGCAACTGCTTATGATGAAATAGATGGAAATATAACTTCTGATATAACAATAACAGGTAGTGTTGATCATATGCGTGAAGCTACATACTACGTAACATACAAAGTTACAAATTCTTCAGGTTATACTACAACAAGGACTAGAACAGTAAATGTTTATATACCAAAACCTGTTGTAACTATAAAAGGAAGTAGTAATATAAAATTACTAATACATTCAACTTATGTAGATCAAGGTGCAACGGCAAATGATACATTGGATGGTGATTTAACAAGTAGAATAGTAACAACAGGAAGTGTAAATCCAGAAATTCCAGGCACATATTCAATAACTTATACAGTTACAAATGATTTAGGAAAAACAACTTCAGCAATAAGAAAGATAACTGTATATAAGCCAGAACCAGTAATTACAATAACTGGAAATAGTAATATTGAAATATTAAAAACAAGAACATATACAGATTTAGGAGCGACTGCTACCGATCAAATAGATGGTAATATAACAAGTAGTATAGTTACATCAAGTACGGTAAATACAGCAGTAGCGGGCACATATTATGTAACATATACGGTAACCAATAGTGAGGGTATAACTTCTACTAAAAAAAGAACAGTAGTAGTAAGAGAGCCTAATGTTACTATTACATTAAAAGGTACATCAACAGTAAATTTACCAATAGGAAGAAGTTATGTAGATGCAGGAGCAACAGCATACGATGAGTTACTAGGTGATGTAACAAGTAGTATAACAACAACAAATAATATAAATCCGTATACACTTGGAACGTATACAGTAAACTATAGAATAGTAACAAGTGGTGTTACAAAGACAGCAAAAAGAACAGTTAAAGTAGTTCCGTTATCAGGACCAATCATAACATTTAGTAAAAATGGTGATGGAACATATAAACAAAATAATGAGACAACAGTAACTGTAATTGAAAGTGAATATGCAGTAGTACCATCATCAGTTAAATACGTTTGGTCTACATCACAGGCTGATCCGAGTGAAGCTAGTTTTTCTACAGCATTAACTAGTGGTGATACAATAACTACTCCTAGTAGTGTAACAGGTAAATATTACTTATTTGTAATAGCAAAAGATGTATATGGTAATACATCAATAATGGGAACGAATGCATTTTATTTAGATAATACAAAACCAGTATTAACACTAAAAGGAAATAGGGTATTCCAAACGCCAGCAGATTCAACTTATGTTGATCCAGGAATAAATGTTCTTGAAGCTGATAGCGGACTAAATAGTAGCGGAGTAATAATAACAAGTAACATTATAACTGGCGTAATAGGAACATACACTGTTACATATAACGCAACAGATAAGGCAGGAAATGCTGCTTTACCAATAACAAGAACAGTATCTGTAGTAGAATCAAGATTAGTAGATGCACCAGGAGACGATTTTAAACAATTATATGATGCTTCATACTTTGTTGGTTCTAATCCAAATAACTGGGTAGAGTTTGGAAATGCATCAGGAAATGTTTATGATTATATACCAATCATGTGGAGAATAATAAAAGCCGATGGGCAAGGTATAAAAATAATATATGAAGGCGTTAAAAATGATGCTAAAACAGCTACTAATGAAAATGGTACAATAGGAACTGGAGTATGGGATAGTACAAATAATATATGGAATAAACCAGCATCAATAAGAACAAATATAGATAATTTCTATACTAATTTAAATGAACCAGATAAAGATACATTAACAACTAAGATAAATTGGTGTGTAGGCTTAGTAAATACTCCATATAACTTAGATGAGTTTAAGAATACTTCATGTAGCACACTTAGTGATACTAAAAGTTCTATAGGATTAGTAGATGGAAGAGATTATATCTTAACATCTAAAGATCCATGTGATGCATATAATCAAGCATCGTGTGGAACAAATAACTTCTTAAGAAAAAATTATAGTTACTTTACTTCAATAGGGGATGCAGCAAGTTCAGTTGCTATATTCTTAGTAAATAGTAATGGTGGTTTAACAAGAACACAAGTAACAGATACAATGAATATTAGACCAGTAATAAATTTAAGAAGTGATGTATTAATTCTTGGTGGTGAAGGAACATTTGAGAATCCATATAAATTAAATAGAAGAGAACCAAGTATTGATAATGATCCACCTGAAGTTAAATTTAGTCCAGCAAGTTCAACTAAGAATTTAGATGACAGTAAAGTTGAAGTAGTTGTAACTGATAAAATAACAGGTGTAAACAATGCAAGTTTAAAATATGTATGGACAACTACAAGTACACAACCAGATATATCAACTATTACTAATAATTTTACAAATGGTGATAAAATTGAGATTCCACCAAGTCCAAATGGAAATTATTATTTATGGGTAGTAGCAGCTGATAGAAAAGGAAACCAAATAATAGCTAAAGGTGGGGCTTATATTTCAGATAATACAGCGCCAGTAATAACTATGAACGGAGCAAATCCTTCTCAATTAAGAATTGGTGACGTATATACTGATCCTGGAGCAACTGCCATAGATAATTTAGATGGAAATGTTCCAGTAACAGTAATAACAAATTTAATGCCTTCAGTAGAAGGATTATATACAGTTACTTATACAGCAGTTGATAGTAATGGTAATACAAGTACAGCAACTAGAATAGTAAATGTATGGAAAACAATATATGCTGATAGTTTACTAGCGGCTGTTAGAGATACAACATATACAGATGGAACTTATGATGTTACAGTAAATGGAATTACATACTCAGTTGAATTAGTAAATGTATATGATGATACTACTTATTCTTCTGATGCAGTACTTGGAGATTCAACTACTAATAAAAAAGTTCTTGCTGTTAAGTATCACGGCAATTTAACAATTGATCCAGGTGTAACAGTAACTGCTACAACATTTAATAATCTTACTTACAAAAAAGGTATGCTATTATATGTAAAAGGAAATCTTGTTAACAATGGAACAATAAGCATGACAGCTAGAGGAACATACAATCAAGCTGGAGAAGATGTATATCTATGGAAGAACACAGATAATTCCTACGAATATATACCTGCAATTGGGGCAACCGGCGGTGCGACAGTGAGTTTAACTAATGCTCCTTCTCAAAGTAAAGCGGGACTTCCTGGAAACAGCGGTTCTGGACGTTCTACCGGTGGTGGTGGTTCAGGAGGAGTATTTAATAACGTATCAGGAACATCAGTGTCAGGTGCAGGTGGTGCTGGGACAGCTTATTCCGGAGGAGCTGGTGGCGGCGCAACAACATCACGTGATGTAACTTATTATGGATATGCAGGATCAAGTACTGGTGGTGCTGGTGGAGCAGGACGTTCAAACAACTACTCTAATTCTGGCGGTTATGCTGCTGGAGGAGGAGCTGGTAATCCGGGTGGAGTAGGTACGGGTTCTAGCTGCTGTACGCATAATCCTGGTGTAACAGGTACAGGAGGATTATTAGTAATATATGCTAATAATTTAACTAACACAGGAAGTATAACTTCTAATGGTGTATCTGGAGGTTATGGAACAGGTGCTTCTGGTGGTTCATCAGGTGGAGGAAGTATAAATCTATTTGCTTCCAATAATTATTCATCTACCGGAACTATAAGTGCTTTAGGTGGTGCAGGACAATCTAACGGTAGTGCAGGTGGAACTGGAACAGTAACATCTGGATATATATATCAAAATGATTTTGTTGGTATTTATCCAACAGTTTCTATAAGTCCATCTAATGGTAGTACTTATAGAAGTTCATATTCTATTACAGTTAATGCCACATCAAAAAAAGCTGGACTTGCAAGTTTAAAATATGTATGGACAAATACTAGCACACAACCAGATGAGAGTTTGATAGTTAATAGTATAACTAGTGGTCAAACAGTATCAACACCAAGTACTCCATTCTTAGGAACATATTATCTTTGGATTTTAGCTACTAGTAATGATGGTTCTAAAACTATAAAAAATGGTGGGCCATATAACATTGATAATGTTGCTCCAGTAATTACAGTAAATGGTTCAAACCCAATACAATTATTAAAAGATACAACATATACAGATCCAGGGGCAACAGCCACTGATAATAAAGATGGTACTATTGCTGTTACTACAACTACTAATATAATTCCAAGTATAGAGGGAACATATTTAGTTACATATACAGCAACAGATAGTAGTGGAAATGTTGCTACAGCTACTCGTAATGTAGTAGTATATGACGTTATGCGCTCTGATAGCTTAATTACGGCTGTTAGAGATACTAATTATTCTGATGGCGATTATGATGTATATGTAAATGGGGTTATGTATCAAATTGAATTAATAAATGTATATGATGATACAATATATTCATCGAATGTTAGTCTTGGTGATTCTACGACTGAGAAAAAGATGTTAGTTGTAAAATATCATAAAGACTTAATAATCGATACCGGCGTGACAGTTACTGCTAACAATGTAAGTGGATTAACTTATAAAAAAGGTATGTTAATTTATGTAGCGGGTAAACTTACTAATAATGGTACAATAACTATGACTGCAAGAGGTACTTATAGTCAAGCTGGAGATAATGTATATCTATGGAAGAATGCCAACGATTCATATGAGTATGTGCCAGCAGTAGGCGGTTCTGGATCACTTGGTATAAAAGCTCAAACTCACGGAGTTGCTGGAGTAGCAGGCACAGGAAGACAAACCGGTGGTGGTGGCTCTGGTTCATCAATGCGTTCAGCTACAAAAGGTGGTAATGGCGCAGCAGGAACTGCGTATTCCGGAGGATCTGGTGGAGGTGGTGCTTCATCAGCAGCCGATTCACCTGTTACAGCTGGTAACGCTGGAGCAAATGGTGGAGCTGGAGGAGTAGCAGTAGGTAGAAGAACCAGTGGTACAATGTATGTATCTTCTGGTGGTGCTGGAAATCCAGGTGGTAGAGATGCTAGGCCTACATCAGGTGCAAATGTTACTGTTACAGGAAACTATACATCATCTGCTCAATCAGGAACTGGTGGACTACTAATTCTATATGCTAACATATTAGAAAATAATGGTATAATTAATTCTAATGGTAGTTCTGCCTATCCACCAGTAGGATATAACACAAGTGTTTCCTGCTCAGGAGGCTCATCAGGTGGAGGATCAGTTAATATATTTAGTAATTCGTATACAAATACTGGTACAATAGCTGCTGCCGGAGGTTTAACTGTTATAGGAGCAGGTGTTAATGGAGGTAATGGTGGAGCGGGAACTGTAAATATAGGATCAATTGCTTCAGGAACTTATGTGCCTTATTAAGACTAATAAAATAAAAGGAGAGAAAGAAATGAAAAAAGGAAAATTATTAATCCTTCCATTACTACTAGTAACACTAGTAGTAAGTGGATGTGGAAAGAAAGATTATAGCTCATTAGAAAAGACATTAACAAAAGAAGCTGGATCATTTTATGAAGAAAATATAAAAGATAAGGTTATTATGGCAGGTGCTCAAGATACAGTGCAACAAAAAATAACATTATCAGCTTTAGCAAGTGGTGGAGTAGATATAAAAAAATTTACAGATGAAAAGTGTAACGAGGAAGAATCATATGCTTTAATTATTTACTCAACAGGTGATGACGGTCTACAAAAAGGCGATTATGAAGTACAAAATCATTTAGTTTGCGATGATTATACAACTGCTGAAAAATAAAAATATATTAAATTTAAAAAGAACAAATACGAGTTATTTGTTCTTTTATTATGTTTTTTTGAAATATTATCTTATCTATTGCATATCTGTAAATATTTTTGTAAATAATGTTTGTAAATAAACGCTATTTTGTTATAATAATATAGAAAGGATGTTAAAGTATGGAAGAAAAGAAAACGTCTACTAAAAAAATAGATGAAATAAAAAAAGAAGTTGTATTAACAGAAAAAAATGATAAAGAGGTTAAACTTGATGTCAAGGGTATAAATGCTATTATTAGATTAACAAAGAAAATATTAAAGATAGGATTATATATCGCTATTATTACTGGTTTATATGCTTTTATAATACTTGGTAAAGAATCAGGTTTATTTGCTATGTTACTAAAATTACTTCAAATAATAGCTCCATTATTTTTAGGAATAGTGATAGCTTGGTTATTTAATCCATTAGTTAAGTGGTTTACTAAAAAAGGACTAAAAAGAGGAATTGCCGCTGGAATTATATATTTAGTATTCCTAGGAAGTATTGTCCTTGTTATGGGATCTCTTTTACCTACATTATATACACAGGTACAAGAATTTACTAAAGTAATACCTGATATTTTTGATAAGGTACAAGACTTTGGAACAAATGTATTTAATTCGTTAGATGGTATTGCTAATTTTGATGCATCAGAAGCGAAAGATAATTTATTTGAACAATTAGAAGATTTTGGAGCAAATTTATCATCAACTTTACCAGATGTATTATTGAGTATAATGTCATCTTTATTATCCGGAATAGGTACTATATTAGTTGGTTTAGTTATAGGATTTTTCTTGCTTGTTAGCTTTGATAATACTGATTCTATAATAGATTTTTTACCTAAAAAAATACAAACAACAACAAGAGAATTATTACAAGAAATAGATATGGCATTAAGAGCATTTGTAACTGGTGCTATTCTAGACTGTTTATTTATTTTTGTAATTAGTTCAATCGGATTATATTTTGTTGGCTTAAAAGCTCCATTGTTATTCGGATTATTTTGTGGTATTACTAATATTATTCCTTATGCAGGACCATATATTGGTGGTATTCCAGCTGTAGTGGTTGGTTTTTCTCAAGGTATACCAACAGGTATTCTTACTTTAATTGTTATAGGTGTAATTCAATTTTTAGAAGGGAACTTCTTACAACCTGTAATATTATCAAAGACAACTAAATTACATCCAGTAACTATAATATTAGGATTACTAGTATTTGGATATTTCTGGGGAATATTTGGAATGGTAATAGCTACACCATTAATTGCATCACTTAAAGCAATTCTATTGTTTTTTGATGAGAAATATGATATATTAAATTTTAATTAAAACGGTGACGAAGAAAAGTAAATTTAACTTAATTAGTAGAGACCTAATGTTTGGTGAAAATTAGGAATTAAGAAAATTGAAAGCTACTTCTGAGTGCATATAAATTATGCCGGGGAAACTCGTTATTAAATTAAGTAATAATTAGGATGGTACCGCGGCTCTTTCGTTCCTAGAAAGATTCCCGCGGTTTTTCTTGTATATAGGAGGCATTTATGGAAAATCTTGAGATTAAAGAAATAACAATTGACAATGTTATATCTTCAGTAAAATTAGTATGGGAAACTATGAAAGAATTCAATCAAATAAAAGATTGTATGAAGAATAATGAGTTTGCCAAAAAATTTTTTATAAATGAGGTAGTTGAAGATTATCTTGATGATAAACTTTTTTTAATAGGTGCATTCATAGATAATCAAGTAGTTGGCGTTATAGGAAGCATGGATAATTACATCAATTTCTTTTTCGTAAAAAAAGAGTATCAAAATAAGAAAATTGGTAAAAAGCTAATGTATACTATGTTAGAAAATTTAAAGCAAAAATATAGTGATGCAATAGAAGTAGATTCTTCTAGTTATGCTATTAATATATACAAGAATTTTGGTTTTGTTGATGTAGAAGAAGCAAAAATTGATAAAGAAGAACACCTAATGGTATATAAATTAAGGAGAGATTATCATGGAATTTAAAAATAGAAATCCTAAGATTTATGTTTTAAGTGGTAAAGCAGGTAATGGTAAAAACAAAGTTGCTAGTTATATCGGTAGTATTTATCAAGAAGCCTCTAAGAAATCCATTAATTTATCTTATGCATCTTATTTAAAAGAGTATGCGATTAATATATTAGGTTGGGATGGCAACGAGGATACAAAACCTAGAGAATTCTTACAGCAAATAGGAGTAGAACTTATTAAAAATAAAATTAATAGTAAAATGTTAATTAATAGAATAGTAGAAGATATAAAAGTTTATTCAAATTTTTATGATGTTATAACTATATCTGATGCTAGGTTTCCAGAAGAAATAGAAACTATTAGAAATACTTTTAATAATGTAGTAGTTGTTCATATACATGGTTTAGAAGATAAAAACAATTTAACTGAGTTAGAAAAAAAACATTCCACAGAAACTTCTTTAGATAATTATAATGATTATAACTATGATATTGATAATAGTGGTACACTTGAAGAATTAAAAGAAAAAATAGAAAAGATAATAAAGGAGAATGACAAATGAGTAAAATAATTGCAATAGTTGGTATGTGTGGCAGTGGAAAATCAATTGCTTCAGAATATTATGAAAATTTAGGCTGGCCGAAAGTTTATTTTGGTGGTGTTACAATGGATGTAATGAAAGAAGAAGGTTTGGAAATTAATCCTGTTAATGAAAGAACTGTTCGTGAAAGATTACGTAAAGAATATGGAATGGGAGCATATGCAATTTTATTACTACCAAAAATAGAAGAATATGCCAGTAAAGGAAATGTTGTTCTAGATGGTTTATATTCTTGGGATGAACTTAAAATTTTAAAAGAAAAATTCAAAGAACAATTAGTAGTTATATCTATTGTAGTTGATAAGATGCATCGTTATAGTAGATTAGAAACAAGGGAAAATAGACCACTAACAAGTAAAGAAGCAGAGACAAGAGATATAACTGAGATAGAGAATCTTGCTAAAGGTGGTCCAATTGCATTTGCGGATTATTTTATTTTAAATAATGATGATTTAGATACATATATAAAGAAATTAGAAGAAATAACAAAAGAGATATTTGAGGAGGTAAAATAATGAATTTAAAAGATTTATACATAAATTATTTTGTAAGCAAAGGTCATAAACAAATACCAACTAGCCCAGTAGTACCAGAAAATGATCCTAGTGTTTTATTTAATACAGCTGGTATGCAACCATTAATTCCATATCTGATGGGACAATCTCATCCATATGGTACTAGACTTTGTGATTATCAAAAATGTATTAGAACAAATGATTTAGAAGAAATAGGTGATAAAACGCATCACACATTTTTTGAAATGTTAGGTAACTGGAGTTTAGGTGATTATTTTAAAGAAGAAAGTATTAATTATAGTTTTGAATTTTTAACTAAGGTTTTAAATATTCCAGTTAATCGTTTAGCTGTTACAGTTTTTGAAGGAGATAAGGATATTCCTAGAGATGAAGTAAGTGCTAATGTTTGGAGAAGTTTAGGTATTAGTGATGATAGAATTGCTTATTTGGATGCTTCAAATAATTTTTGGATAGCAGGAACTTCAGGTCCATGTGGTGGAGATACAGAGATTTTTTATTGGAGAAGTAACGATGAAATACCAACTAAATTTGATCCAGAAGATAATAGATGGGTTGAGATTTGGAATAACGTATTTATGCAATACAACAAAGATGAAAATGGTAATGTTACTGAGCTTCCTAAGAAGAATGTTGATACAGGTATGGGTCTTGAAAGAGTAGTTGCTGTCCTTGAAGGAGTAGATGATAACTACCAAACTAGTGTATGGAAAAATGTTATTGAGACAATTGAATTAGTTTCAAATAAAAAATATAATGGTAATGAATTAAGTATGCGTATAATAGCTGATCATATAAGAACTGCTGTCTTTATTTCAGCAGATCCAGCTGGAATAAAACCATCTAATACAGATCAAGGATATATTTTAAGAAGATTAATAAGAAGAGCAATAAGACATGCTAAAAAACTTGGTATTGTTATTGATAGCGACTGGGAATGTCAAATTGCTAAAACTATTATGGATCAATATAAAAAATATTATATTGAAATTGATTCTAATAGAGATGTTGTTCTTGAAGTACTTAATAATGAAAAAATAAAATTTAATAGAACATTAGAAAAAGGATTAAAAGAGTTTGAGAAAATTACTAGTGAAATAACAGATGGTAAATTAAATAAAGATTTAGCATTCAAGTTATATGATACTTATGGTTTTCCAATAGAACTTACAATAGAACTTGCTAGTGAGCAAGGCATAAGTGTTGATACTGAAGGGTTTGCTGAGAAGTTTAAGGCCCATCAAGAATTATCAAGAGCAGGATCTAGTGCTAAATTTAAAGGCGGTCTTGCATCAACTGGGGAAATGGAAACAAAATATCATACAGCTACACATTTACTGAATGCTGCTCTTAAAGTGGTTGTAAGTAAGGATGTTCATCAAAAAGGTAGTAATATAACAGAAGAAAGAATGCGTTTTGATTTTTCTTGTGATCATAAACTTTCTGATGAAGAAAAAACAGCTGTAGAAGATTTAGTAAATACATGGATAAGTGCTGATTTAGAAGTAACTGCAAAATCAATGCCTAAAGAGGAAGCAGTAAAATCAGGTGCTGAATGTATGTTTATAGAGAAATATCCTGACACAGTAACCGTATATTCAATTGGTGATGTATCAATGGAATTATGTGGTGGACCACATGTTAAAAATACTAGTGAACTAGGTCACTTTCAAATTCAAAAAGAAGAAGCATCTAGTGCAGGTGTAAGAAGAATAAAAGCTATATTAGATTAATATAGCTTTTTTTTGATAAAAAAAAGATAAATATATGTTATACTTATTATAGTAAATAATAGGAGTGAAAATATGTTTTGTGAAAATTGTGGCCGAAAATCTAACCCTGAAGAAAAGTTTTGCGCTGATTGTGGTACTCCACTTAGAACTAATATGGGAAGTTTTAATATAGGACCTGTTCCAGTTCATAATAAAGTGGTTAATAAGAATAAACCAAAAACTGGACTTATATTAGGAATAATATTTGGATGCATAGCTTTATTTGTGGCCTTAGTAGTAGGTATTATTGCTGTAGCATTTTCCTTTGTAAGTAATTATGAGACTAAAGAGTATATTGAACTTGGTAATGATAAGATACCAACTATATATAGTGCTGTTGGGCAAAGAGATATAATGTCAATTAATAAAAGCATAAAAGAAGATAATAATACTACAACTCTTGTATATTATGCTGATGATTTTACAGCTGAAGATTTAGATGCATATGCTGAAGTACTATTAGCTGAAGATTTTTCCGAGGCAAAGGATGACACAAATATCTTTATGTATGTTAAACAGTCAAGTAATGAAGGTAAACTAGTCTTTGTTTATGCAAATTATGACTATGCTAATGATACACTAATTCTTACTTTTATGAAAAAAAGTGGCGATATAGATGACTATGTTTTTTCTAATAGTAATATTGATACTATTCGTGTAGGTGCTAAAGGATATGGATTTATTGATGTACCAGATACAATTCAAAGATATACTGGTTCAAGCACTACTGATGACGTACTTCAGTTTAGTAATGAAGAAAAATCATTATTAATAACTTTATCTTGCTTAAAAAATTCTGAGTATACTGTGGCAGATTATGTTGCATATTATGCTGATGATTATCAAGATGAAGGAGCAACAGTTAAATTAGGAAATGAAACAGTAGATGAATATAACGCTTATACTATTTTAGCGGCTTTTGAAGATGGCTGGATTACAAAAGAATGGTTATTTATGGATAAAAACAACAACCTATATTACATATATATGGGAACTTATGATGATACATATATATTTGATTATATAGAATCATATGGAACAGAATCTTAAGATAGAATATTACTTCTATCTTTTTTATTGATAAAATAATAAATTAATGTTAAAATATATGTGTATTCATAAAGTAGGTGATAAAATGGGTAAAACAAAAATTTATAATACTAAGGATATCGAAGAAACTGTCATATCTGATGTTATAAAGGAAGTTGCTGAAATTTTAGAAGATAAGGGATATGATCCCATCAATCAAATAGTAGGATATCTTATGAGTGATGATCCTGGATATATATCTAGTCATAAAGAGGCTCGTAAGAAATTAACTAAATATGAAAGAGCTAAAATTCTAGAAGTATTAGTTAAAGAGTTTATTAATAAATGAGATATTTAGGACTTGACCTAGGTACAAGAACACTGGGTATTTCTATTAGTGATGAAACTAAAACAATCGCGACAGGTTTAACTACTTTAAGATTTAATGATAGTGCATATGAAGAATTATATGATGAATTAAAAAGAATAGTTGATGAATACAGAGTAGAAAAACTAATTTTAGGATTTCCAAAAAATATGAATAATACAATTGGTGAAAGAGCCGAGACTACTATTAAATTTAAGGAAAATATTGAAAAAATACTAGATAAAGAAGTTATATTACAAGATGAAAGATTATCTACTGTATCAGCTCATAATTATTTATTACAAGCTGATATGTCACGTAAGAAACGAAAAAAAGTTGTAGATAAAATGGCAGCCAATATAATTTTACAAACTTATTTAGATATAGAGAAAGGGAGATAAGTATGGAAGAAAAAATGACGTTTAAAGCAATAAACAAGGAAGGTAACGAGGTAGAATGTGAAGTATTATTTACATTTGAGTCAGATGAAACTAAGAAAAATTATATGGTTTATACTGATAACACAACAGATGAAACAGGAAATATAAGAGTATATGCATCTATTTATAATCCTGATAAACCAGAAAGTGAACTAATTCCTATTGAATCAGAAGCAGAATGGAAAATAATTGAAACAATCCTAGAAGAAATTCAAGCTGAAGTTAAAGAAAGTGCTTCTGAAGAATAAGCGCTTTTTTCTTGCATTATGAAGAAAATATTTCAAATAATATTAATACTAGTATTTATGCTAGTAGCAATTTTTGTGGTAGGATTAATAGATTTCAATATTAACATAAGTTCTGTAAGTAACGAAAGTGAAGAAGTTGAATTTACTGCACCAGAAAATTCAACTTATTATACACTTGCTTCTTCACTATATAGTGAAGGGTTAATTAGATCAGAGTTTTGGTATAAAGTATATATTAAGCTAACAAATCCAAGTAAATTACAGGCAGGAACTTTTTCTTTAAATAAGAATATGTCTGTAAAAGATATCATAAATGTTTTAGAAGGTGGTACAAATAGTGATCCTAATGCAGTTAATTTAACCTTTAAAGAGGGTTATAACATGCGTAAGATAGCGAGTACTATTGCTAGTAAAACAAATAATACTTATGATGATGTACTTAATACACTTAAAGATGTGGCATATATAAATGAATTAATTAATACATATTGGTTTTTAACTGATGATATTTTAGCTAGTGATATATATTATCCTCTTGAAGGATATTTATTTCCTGAGACATATCAAGTATCAAAGGTTAACAATGTAAAAGAGATATTTAAGATAATGCTTGATCATACAGATATAATATTAACAAAATATAAATCAAGTATTGAAAGTAGTAGTTACACAATTCACCAAATGCTAACTTTAGCCTCTATTATTGAATTAGAAGCTGCTAATACTGATGATAGAGCCGGAGTAGCTGGTGTATTTTATAATAGATTAAATGCTAAATGGTCATTAGGTAGCGATGTAACAACATATTATGGTTCAAAAATAGATGATTTTTCGTATTCATTAACAAATAAAGAACTAAATGATTGTTCTAATGCTTATAATACAAGATGTAAAACCAGGGCAGGTCTTCCAGTAGGTCCTATTGATAATCCAGGAGAACAATCAATAAAAGCTGCAATCAGTCCAACAAGTCATAATTATTATTACTTTGTAGCTGATTGTAATGGTAAGACATATTTGAATTATAATGATGTTGGTCATTATAATACAATTAGTCAGTTAAAGGCGGCGAATAATTGGTGCGCATAGAAGATATAGAAGCTTACGCAAAAAAACATGATGTACCTATTATGGAACAAGATGGAATAGAATTTTTAACTAAATATGTAAATGAAAATAATGTTAAAAACATATTAGAAATAGGTACAGCTATAGGATACTCAGCAATTAAAATGACTATGATGGGTGATGACATAAAAGTAACAACTATTGAGCGTGATGAAGAAAGATATAATGAAGCAATCAAGAATATAAAAGCATTTAATTTAGAAAATAGAATAAATGTAATATTTGGTGATGCTTTGGAAGTAGAAGTAACAGGGAAGTATGATTTAATCTTTATAGATGCAGCTAAAGCTCAATCTATAAAGTTCTTTCAAAAATATGAAAATAATTTAAATGATGATGGAACTATTATTACTGATAATATAAACTTTCACGGTTTAACATTCACAGATGAAAAAATAGATAGTCGTAATGTTAGACAATTAATAAGAAAAATAAAGACGTATTTAGATTGGTTAAGAAGTAATGAAAATTATGATTCTAAGTATGTTAATATAGGTGATGGTCTTATGGTAAGTAAAAAGAATAACAAATAGTTATTCTTTTTGATTTATTAATATAAATGTGTTATTATATTGTGATATTTAAGGAGGATAGAGTATTATGGATAATAATCATAATATACTAGGAAACTTTGATTCACAAAAAGCAAGTATGTTATATAGATTTCAAGGCGGTAATAGCTATCCTTCATTCAATATAAGAGGTGATTCTTGCAAAGTAAATCAAGCTAATCATTATACATACTTTTCTAAAAGTATTAATCATCATGGATACTTTGTATCTAAAAGATTAAGACAAATTATAGGGAAGATTATTTTAGAAGAAAAGGGTTTAGTATTAAGTAATTATAATTTGCAAAATAATGATTTCTACAGGAAAGTAAAAAAGGAAATTGCTTGTTCAGAGAAAATAAGTAATTTAGAGTCACTTAGATTCTTAGTTGATTCACAGTTTATTGAACTAATTGAACAAAATTATGAATATAATGATGGAAAAACAAAAGGCAGTAAAATTATTGAAAGAGTTGATAGACGTGTCTATGGTGGTGGATATGGTATAGGAAGTGAGTGGCTTAATTTGCTTAATTTACTAACTATTCTATATGCTAAAAAAGAGATAACTAGAGATAATGTGATATTTATGCTAAATGCTCTTAGAAGTGGATATGTATCAAAAATAGAAAGTGTTAATTTTTTATCTAGTAATCCTAATCAAGTAATAATAAATAAAGCCATATATTCTGATTTTACTAAGTTTAAGATAATGCATAGTTTAGAAGAAATACTTGATAAAGGCTTATATAAAAAAGATAGTGAATTTGGTAAAAAACCAACTGTCATGATTAAAAAAATAACTACGGGATATATTAAATTACGTGATGAATCTTTACGTAATTTAGATAAATCGAAAAAAAGATAAAAATGTTTTGCATTCTATTAAAAACTAATATATAATAAATAGTTATATGATGTATAACTTAGAACGGAAGTGAAGATATGAAGTTATTAGTAATGCCTAGTAGCATAAAACAAATAAAAGATTTAAATGATAGTATTGATGGAGTTATAGTAGGACTAAATAAACTTTGTATCAATATGCCAGTAAATTATACAAAAGAAGAAATCTTTGAAATAATTGATATATGCATAGATAATAAAAAAGAAATATTTATCTCTTTAAATAAAAATATGTTTAATAGTGATTTAGACTATTTAAAAGAAATATTGATAGAATTAGATAAAAAAGAAATAACTGGAATAATGTACTATGATATAGCCATAGTAAATATTAAAGATGAATTAAAATTAAAAACTCCTCTTGTTTGGAATCAAGAACATTTGACAACAAACTATTTAACAAGTAATTATTGGTATGATTTTGGAGCTAAGTATACATATTTATCAAGTGAAATAACCATTGACGAAATAAATGAAATTAGGGATAAAGTAACATCGAAAATAATGATAAATTTATTTGGATACTTACCTATGTTTGTAAGTAGAAGACACCTAGTTAAAAACTACTTAGAGACATTTAATCTTACTGATAGTAGCAAAGTTAATTATATACAAAAAGAGGGTAATAAATACCAAATTATTGATACTAATGATGGTACTGTTGCTTATTCTGCACATGTACTTAATGGTATAACAGAGGTTTTAAATGCTAAAGCTGATTATATGGTATTAAATAGTTTTAGTATTTATGATGATAAATTTAAAGAAGTAGTGAACATGTTTAAAACTGTAAATAAAGATAATCAAGATGATTATAAAGAAAAAATTGATAGTATGTTTAAAACAAATTTAGGATTCTTATACAAAGAAACAATTTACAAGGTGAAGAAAAATGATTAAGAAACCAGAATTACTAGCTCCAGCAGGAGATTTAGAAAGACTAAAAATAGCTTTAATATATGGAGCAGATGCTGTATATATAGGTGGACCTGCATTTGGTCTAAGAGCTAACGCTATCAATTTTACAATAGATGATATTAAAGAAGGGTGCTTTTTTGCACATTCCTTAAATAAAAGAGTTCATGTTACAGTTAACATAGTATTACATAATAAAGAAATAGATAATTTAATAGATTATTTAAAACAGTTAGAAGAAGCAGGAGTAGACGCTATTATAGTAAGTGATCCTGCAATAATAAAAGTAGCTAAAGAAAATACTAATTTAGAAATACACGTCTCTACACAAGCTTCTACGCTTAATGTAGAAGCAGTGAAGTTTTGGAAAAAACAAGGTATATCTAGAATAGTACTTGCTAGAGAAGCATCAAAGGAAGATATAAAAGAAATAATAGATAATGTTGATATTGAAATAGAGACATTCATTCATGGAGCTATGTGTTCTTCATTTAGTGGTAGATGCGTACTTTCAAATTTCTTTACAGCTAGAGATGCTAATCGTGGTGGATGTGCTCAAATTTGTAGATGGGATTTTGATTTATTAAATGATAAAGAAGAGTTATTAAAAGGGGAAAAAGATTTTACCTTCTGTACTAAAGATTTATCAGAATTAAAACATATTCCAGAGATGTGTAATATGGGCATTTCTTCATTCAAAATTGAAGGAAGAATGCGCTCAGTATACTATATAGCTACAGTTGTAGGAATATATCGTAAAGTAATAGACGAATATTATAATAATCCTGAAAACTACGAATATAATAGTGATTATGAGAAGATACTTAGAGCTTGTGCTAATAGAGATAGTATTAGTCAGTTCTTCTCAGGGAACTATGGAAAAGAAAGCCAGTATTATAATGGTAGAGTAGAAATATCTAACCAAGATTTCTTAGGAATCGTACTAGATTACGACGAAAAAAATAAAATAGTTACACTAGAACAAAGAAACTATTTTAAACAAGGTGATATTGTTGAATTTTTTGGTCCTAAAACTGAAACATTCACATATACTATAGATAAAATAATTGATGAGGATGGCAATAATATAGACATAGTAAGACATCCAAAACAAATAGTTAGAATGCATATAGATAAACCATTAAATCAAAATGATATGATGCGAATAAAAATAGTTGACAAAACTATTAAAGTATAGTATTATTTTGTAGGTTTACAAAATAAAGAAATTAATTTGAGGTGAATAGATATGGCAAATGCAGAAAAGACTTATTTGACACAAAAAGGGTTACAAGAGTTACAAGCAGAACTTGATGAGTTAAAAACAGTTAAACGTCCTGAAAATATTCAAGCATTAAAAGATGCTAGAGCTTTAGGAGACTTATCAGAGAATGCTGAATATGATGCAGCTAGAAATGAACAAGCAGTTATTGAGACAAGAATAACTCAGTTAGAAAGAATTATTGAAACAGCTGAGGTTATCAGTGAAGATAAAATTAGTAGAGATAAAGTTTCAATCGGCACTTCTGTAAAAATTGAATTTGTAGACGACAAAGAAACAGAAATATATTTAATTGTTGGTAGAACAGAGGCAGATCCCTTTGAAAACAAAATATCAAATGAATCACCTATTGCTCAAGCAATACTTGGTAAAAAAGTTGGCGAAGTAGCAACTGTTAAATGCGATGCTGATGATTATGATGTAAAGATACTAGAAATTTTAGCACAATAAGTGCTTTTTTCTTTATAAAACTTGTAAAAAAAAACGATTTATTATATACTAGATATGTTTTGAGGGAGGAAATTTATGGCAAATAAAAACGTAACAGAAATAAATGTTAAAATTGATGGAAAAGAGTGGAAAGATGCTTTAGAAAAAGCTTTTGATAAAGCAAATAAAAAAGCAAAAATAGATGGTTTTAGACCTGGTAAAGCTCCAAAAGATGTATTTATGAAGAAATATGGTGTTGAATCATTATTTATGGATGCTGGAGATTTAGTACTTGAATCAGCTTATAAAAAAGCTTTTGAAGGTAAAGAAAGTTTAGACTTAGTCGCACAACCTGATATAGCTTTAAAATCAGTTGATGAAAATAGTATTGAGTTTGTATTTACTGTAACTACTAAACCAGAAGTTAAACTAGGTAAATATAAAGATTTAAAAGTAAAAAGATCAGAAGTAAAAGTAACTAAAGAAGAAGTAGATCAAACAATTAGTGAGATGCGTAATAAATATGCTGAAAACGTCGTTAAAGATGAAGAAGTAGTTGCAGATGGCGATATTGCCGTTATTGACTTTGAAGGATTTAAAGACGGTGTAGCATTCGATGGTGGTAAAGGTGAAAACTACGATTTAACAATCGGAAGTAATACATTTATTCCAGGATTTGAAGAACAATTAATAGGTATGAAAAAAGGAGAAACTAAAGATATTAATGTAAGTTTCCCGGAAGATTATCATGCTGAAGAATTAAAGGGTACTCCAGTAGTATTTAAGGTAACTATTAAAGAAGTTAAAGCAATTTCTATACCTGATTTAGATAAAGATTTCTTTGCTGACCTAGGAATGACTGATTTAGAAACAGAAGCAGACTTAAGAAAACAAGTTGAAGAAACTATTAAATTAAGAAAAGAAACTGATGCTGATAACAAATATATTGATGACTTATTAGCAGAAGCAGCTAAAACAGTAGAAATTGATCTTCCAGAAACTATGATTCATGAAGAAGCACATAGAATGGTTCATCAATATGAAGAACATTTACAAATGCAAGGAATTACATTAGAACAATTCTTTAAATTTACAAATTCAAATGAAGAAGCTCTAATGGATCAAATGCATGATGAAGCTAAAAATAGAGTTACTTATAGATTAATGCTTGAAGAAATAGTAAAAGTAGAAGACTTATCTGTAAGTGAAGAAGAAGCAGAAAAAGAAGCAACAACTTTAGCAGAAAAATATCAAATGACAAAAGATGAATTCTTAAAATCATTTGGTGGATTAGAAATGATTAAATATGATTTAACAATGAGATCTGCAATAAATTTATTAAAGGGTGAAAAATAATTCACTCTTTTTTTGAAAGTATGTAATAATAAATATAGTAGGTGAATTTATTTATGAAGAAGGATATTATTATTAATAAAGAAAATACACTTAAAGGTGACTTTGTTCCTAATAACTTAGTACTATATGAAAATAATTATGCCAATCACATAGATAAAGAACATAAAATATATGTTGATAAAGAAACGTTGTATTATTTTAATTTGATGGCAAAAGATGCTTATATTTTAGGTTATAATATAGTAATTGATTCAGCCTATAGAAGTTATGATTATCAAAATATTATTTTAGAGGCCTTTATTGAAAAAATGGGTGATTTAGCATACTCAAGAGTAGCTTTACCGGGAACTAGTGAACATCAAACTGGTTTAGCCATAGATATATCAATTATTAGAGAAGATAAGTATGTACCTGAACTTTCAAATAAAATTGAAGAAATGAACTGGTTATTTAAAAACGCTCATAAATATGGCTTTATTTTAAGATATCCACAAGATAAAGAAGACATAACAGGTTATAAGTATGAACCTTGGCATTTTAGATATGTTGGTATAAAGATAGCTAATTTAATATATACCAATAATTTTACTTTAGAAGAGTACTCTAAACAAAGAGATTTAATTACTACATAATATTAAGACATAGAAATATGTCTTTTTATATGGTATTCAGTCATAGTTAACTATTTTATGACAATAATTTAATAAATCTTTTATATTATAAATATAAAAAATATGACTAGTGTTTAATAAGAAAGATTGACTATATATTTAAAATAATGTTATTATAAAAAAAGAGGTAGAGTTGGTAATATGAAGTATAGAAGTGGATTTACATTAATAGAATTATTAGCGGTTATTTTAATACTAGGAGTAGTAGCTTTAATTGCAATACCAGTAGTAAATAATTTGATTAAGCAAGCAAAAAAAGAATCAGCCATATTAACGGCTTTAAATTATATAGAAGCAGTAGAAGAAATGATAATGAAAAATCAGTTACTTGATGATGTTTATTTGTCAGTAGGTAGTCATGATATATCAGAACTAACTAATTCATTAGATATAAAAGGAAAAAAACCTACAAAGGGAATGTTAAATATAGGAAACGATAATTTAGTTACTAATGCAATTTTATGTATTAATAACTACAAAGTTGATTATACAGACGGTAAAGGAAAAATATATAATAATACAAATTGCAATGATATGAATAGCTCAGTATATGGTTTTGATGAAACTAAGGGAGTAAACAAACCTGTATTAGCAAGTGGTATGACGCCAGTGAAATGGGATAGTAGTAATAATGAAATTTCTACTGTTACTTCTGATCCTAATTGGTATGATTATTCCAATAAAAAATGGGCTAATGCTAAAAGTGCTGATGGATCATACTGGGTATGGATACCAAGATATGCTTATAAGATAACTAGTGGATATCATACAAATTCAGTAGGGACAATTGATATTAAGTTCTTAAAAGGAACAACAAACATAGCAAATGATATAACTAAAATAGAAAATAATGGATATGAGGTTGGCGTAAAAGATACAAGCAATAATTACTTTGTACATCCATCATTTGATTTTAATGGTAATATTCTAGGATACTGGGTGGCAAAATATGAACCCACTGCTGTCGAAGGAGTTCTGAATGGTTATATGGCAGATGGAACATGTCCAGAAACTGGTGATAATGTATCTTCTAAAACAGTTAAAATTATTCCAAACGCAATAAGTTGGAGATGCATAGATATAAAAAATTCATTTGATGCAATTTTAAATATGAAAAATAATCCAGCATATGGTTGGAATTCTAATGAAGTAGATACTCACATGATGAAAAATACCGAATGGGGAGCGGTAGCATATCTTACGCAAAGTAAATATGGAGCAAGTACAGAATTATGGATTAATAATGCTAATAACTATCAAACAGGTTGTGCAGCTAATAGTGTTTCACAAGGTGGATCAACTACTGGATGTTTAAATGCTTACAATACATTAAACGGGGTAAAAGCAAGTACAACATTTAATATAACAGGAGTATATGATTTGTCTGGTGGTGCAATAGAAAGAACTATGTCTAATTACAATAATTCAAGTGCTACAAGTGGTTTTACCAACTCATATATTACTAATTTATCTATTAAGTACATAGATAAATATACAACTCCTACGAGTAATTTATTAAACAACATAGGCATGGATTATGATAACTCTGTCTATGGCGATGCAGTATTTGAAACTAGTGGTTCAATAGCTAGATATAATGGAACAACATGGATAGGTAATACTAGTGCATCTTGGTATAACGATAGTTCATATATGCCTTTTACATCAGCAACTTGGTTTTTACGAGGTGGAAATTATAGTAACGGCACAAATGCAGGGATATATACATTTAGTAGTACTTTTGGAGGAATACATAATAGTTATTCTTTTAGACCTGTTTTATATATTTCTTTATAATTTAAATATCATTATTTAATAGAAAAAATAGTTTATTAATTTCAATAATACTTATAAAAAAGTATTTAAATTCATAGGCAATATACTTATTGAATAAAAAGACATAGAAATATGTCTTTTTTCATATTATCTATTAGAGGTGTGATATGAAAAAAGTAATTATATTTACTATCATTATGTTGTTATTAATTCCTTACAAAGTTAGAGCATTAGATGTTTCACTAGCTCCTAATGCAAAAAGTGCAATTCTTATTGAGGCATCAACAGGCGAAATTATATATGAGAATAATGCTGATGAGCAATTAGCGCCGGCTTCAATGACTAAAATAATGTCGATGTTACTTATTGTAGAAGCGATTGAAAAAGGAGTTATAAGCTGGGATGAAATGGTTACAGTTTCGGCCAATGCATCAAGTATGGGTGGATCACAAATATTACTTGAAACTGGCGAAGAAATGAGTGTTGAAAATTTATTTAAAGGAATAGCCATAGCGAGTGGTAATGACGCAGTTGTAGCACTAGCTGAAAAGATTGCTGGTACTGAAGAAATGTTTGTTCAAATGATGAATGAGAGGGCAAGTGAGTTAGGATTAAAAAACACATATTTTAAAAACCCTCATGGTCTAGATATAGCTAACCATTATTCTAGTGCTAGAGATATGAGTATTATGGCAAAAGAACTTGTTAAGCATAAAAAAGTCTTAGAATATACTTCTATATATGAAACATATCTAAGAGAGAATTTAGATACTAAGATATGGCTAGTTAATACTAATAAAGTCGTGTGTTAAGAAAGCATTAAAATAAAGTGGGAAAGTCTTTATTTATAAGGCTTTTCTTTTTTTTGTATAAGTATGTGAATAAATATATTGTATCACAAGGATAAAAAAATTGCATACGGAACGGGAAGTTTTTAACAGTACACGAGGTGTGTGTAGGTGGTAGAAGTCAAATAAACAAAAAGCTCTTGCAAAAAAAGTAGAAATATGATAAAACTATATTAGTTAAGGGGCTCGTATTAGACTTTATAAGTTTTAATATGGGTTTTTATTTATGGGGGTTATTATGAGAGGTAAGATTTACAATATATTTTGGATATCAATAATGGTAATTGTGCTATGGTTTGGATTTAAATTTAAAAATAATGACGGTGACATTTCGATGTTGGCCGAATTATTAATTTTGTTTGGTGGGACAATTTTTGGTTACTTATTTACCAAATTTTTAGAATATGCAGACGATATTAACTTGTATCTGATGTTGCAAACTCTATTTAACTGGAATAATAAAATTCGTGTTTCGTTTGCATATTTATTTAGGATAGAAGTAGATGGAACATATTTTTTAATTCGTGGAACAAAAAGAAAAAACTTTCAGCCAGTTGGTGGTGTATATCAAAAATATGAAGGGTCAAAGGCTGTGCTTAGAGATATATTTGAAGAAAATGATGAAATGAAAAAAGGAAATGAAAATGATTTACGAGGTAAAGTTGTTGGAAAAGATTTAAAAAAATTTATTAAATGGTTTAATAGCAGACAGGATAGAGAAATAACTTGTTATAGAGAATTTAACGAGGAATTAATTAAATCGAATATTTTAGACAAAGATACTTTTAATGAAATTCATTATTGCTATTTAGGAACCCATAAAACTAATATATTTATTTCCGAATACTATGGAAAAGAGTTCTTGTTAGCAGAGATTTTCGAATTACAATTAGATGATGAAAAAAAGAAAAAATTCAGAGAATTAAAAGACAAATATGAAAAGGCAAAAGATAATAGCCATCTTGATTATGCTTTTGTGTCTGAAGAAGAAATCAGAAGACTTCACACTAACAAGAGGAAAAAAGATGACTTTGAAATCGATATAAATAATCATACATATAAGATTTTGAAAGGGGAATATAAGTAATGAATTATGCAAATATTAACAATTGGCTTGAAGGAGAAATAGGAAAATTGGATATCTCTCCAACAAATTACAAAAAAGCAGTAGACAGATATACAGCAGTTGGAAATATGATAGAAACAAGGCTAAGGGATGAATATAATGTGGATAGTCATGTTTATGCACAAGGTTCATTTATGCTTGGAACTGTTGTTCAACCGTACGGTAAAGATAAAGAATATGATGTTGATTTAGTTTGCGAATGTGATTTTACAACACAACAAAAATCTCCTTTGGAATTAAAAAAACTTATAGGAAAAATAATTAGTGAAGATTCCACATATGGGAAAATGCTTACTGATGAAGGTAGAAGAACTTGGACTATTGAATATGCTGAAGATTGTGATTTATCGTTTCATATAGATGTTCAACCTAGTATTCCAGGAGAGTATAGTCAATATGAAAAAGCAATCTTAACTACTACAAAATCAAAAGAAAATCAAAATGACTATTCATGGGATAATGGAAATCCATTAGGATTAAAAGACTGGTTTGATAGTATTAACGCATCTTCATATAATGAAATTGCTTTTGCTCAAAAAAGAATGCTATTTGAAAGCAACAATTTAATTTATGCATCAGTTGATGAAATTCCCAAGCAGCTGGTTGTCACAAAGTTGCAACGTATGATTCAAATTTTAAAAAGACACAGAGACATCAGATTTGAGAATAAAGATTATAAGGATGATAAACCAAATTCTATGATTATTACAATTTTGGCGTCAAAAGTTTTTTCAGAATCAAATGGTAATGCCTCTTTAAGTGATTTACTAAAACTTTTTGCTGATAAAGTATCTACTAATGTAGAACTATTAAATAGAAATAGTTCTAACGTTACTGGTTTACTAATTGATAGAATAGATGGACGATATGAGATATCTAATCCAACAGTGGAAGAAAATCTTGCTGAAAGATGGAATGATTCAGATAATAGTAAAAAACGAGCCTTCTTTGATTGGACAAATTGGATTCACTCTGATGTTGAAAAATTAAGAGATAACACTTTATTATTCGAATATGAAAAGAGAAGTTTTGATAGTATTGTAAAGGATTTTTCTTCTTCAAAAACAAATACTACCTTGCCTATAATTAGTGAGCCAAAAGAACTTGAAAACAAACCACAACCATGGAAAGATAATGTATAATATTGAATCACAATTACTGGAAATAAGAAAAAATTACAATTTAGTTGAATTTAAACAGGATAATGGTTATATATTTTACGGCGAAATGCAATTAAATCACAAGAGTAATGAAATACCACTAAGAGATAAATTTTATATTTCTATGCGTGTAACATATAATTATCCAAATGACTTACCAATAGTGCAAGATATTGATAAAAAAATAGAAGCTGGTTTTCATAAAAACGAGGATGATATTTTGTGTCTTGCTTGTGATACGGAAATATACATTGAACTTAAAAAAAGGGAAAATGTTACAATTAGTGATTTCATTGAATTATTTCTAATACCATATTTTTATTCTTACACATATTATAAGAAGTATGGTGAAGTTCCCTTTGGACAAAGAGGACATGGACATAAAGGAATACTTGAATTTTATAGAGAAAGACTAAACATATCTGATAAAGAAATAATTTTTTTATTAGAATATTTAGGCAAAGGAAAATATAAGGGACATCATTATTGCTATTGTAATAGTGGTAAAATAACAAGAAAATGCCACATAAAAGAAATTAATTTTTTGTTAAATGATATAGGAAGAAACAGAATATTTAACGACTTTGCTTCAATTGTAGTTGGAATGAAAGTTGAATATGATGCAGAAGTAAAGACAAAACAAAATAATCGATTTCAACAAATTAAAAAGAAAAGACAAGAAAGAAAAATGAATTATTATTTAAATCCCTTGAAAGATAAATTTTCTCCAAAATTCTCTGTTTATCCATGGAAGTATTACTTGTAAGAGAAAAATGAATTTCATTGTATAAAATAAAAAGTAGACAAATTAATTATATTTGTCTACTTTTATTTAATTAGTGGTTATTAATTTCTTCTTCAATACATAATTTATACATTTCAATTTCTAAAGAATTCGCAATTGCCCATAAAGTTCCTATCGAAAAAGTTTGATGAACATTATTTTCTATATTAGAAATAAATTGTTTTGAATAGTTTGTTTTGATACTTAATTGTTCTTGAGTTAGTCCTAACTCTTTTCTTCTTTTTGCAATATTTTTTCCTATAAATTTATATGGATAAATCTCATCTCTTATTGTGTTATTATTCATTACATCACCTTATAAATATTGTCCCACAATATTAAAATAAAAAAGTGTCACAGTTCGTTACACAAAAGATTAGTTTTATGATATAATTATGAAGAGGTGGATAAATGAAAAAAATAAGCAATAGCCCAAAAGATTTAGCTATTATTACTATTGTTGTGTCATTGTTTTCAATAACATTCTTTTTTGTTTCAAGATTTCTTATTACTGATTATTTAATTGAAGAAGGTCAATTATTTATAATATTTGGATTGATAATAGCTAGTATTGGATATGGAATCGTTGGTAATCTAATTTATTTTTCTGAAATAGCTCTTAATAAAAAGCATAATATAAAGAGACTAAATATGATGTATTTTGTTTTTTTAGTAATTCAAATGCTATGGTCTTTAATATGGTTTAATCGTACAACAATATTTATTATGATAATTTATATTCTACTTATTTATTTCCTTTGGATTCTCTTTTTCAATACAAATAAAAAGTTTTTAATAAATCCAACAAAATTATTTTATAATATACTAATTATTTATTTGATTGCATTAATATTTACCGTTTATCTAAATTATAACGAATCTCTATATAAAGAATTTGGAATAAAGCATATAGTAGCAAATTTATCATATATCTTAGTTTATTTGCATATTATTCCATCAACTAAATATTTTAGTCTATATGCTGAATATAAAAAGAAAAGAGGTGAAAACAATGAATAATGATTTTTTTGAAAAAATAGAAGAAAAAGATATTACTAAGAACAACTTTCAAACTGAGAGAAAAAATATATATCAGGTTGTAGCAATAATACTTTTTATTATCTCACTCTTAGCAGGTTTAGTCCTTAGTGTTAAGGATGACTGTAGTAGTGGTGCTTATAGCAGTTGTACAAAGGTTTTTGATTTTGGTTATACATTGTTAATATGGTCTTTAGGTTTTATATCATTTCTTTTCATGTATGGCTTTGGTGAGATAATTAGACAATTAAAAAAAACGAACGAACTATTAAATAAAAAATAATTTATTATAAAATATACTACAATTAGTATATTTTTTTGTAAACAAATGTAAAATTATCAACTTTTTTTAAAAAAATTCAAAAAAAGTCCTCTATTTTTCCACTATATGAAAACCCATGATATGATAATGGCGAAAGGAAGAGCTCCCTTTCAAAGTTTCTAGAAACAATAAATACATTTTGTATTCATAACTTGATATCATATATGGTTAAGATATGTAACCATAATGTAACCACGGTTCAATGACTTAAAGTTATACTATATATATAATTATTTATTTTTAATATTCATATATATAATGCTAGCACAAATGAGGTACCTCTATAAAAAAATAAATGGAGGAGAAGAAATGACCAAAAAAGTTGAAAAAAACAAATATACTAATCAAAACATTGATGAAGAAGTTTTAAATGATTTAATTGAGGATGACAAAAAGAAAGCAGAAGAAGAAAAATCAAAAAAAGTAAAAGAATTTAATTATAAGTATCAGTACTTACCATTTTCTAAAGAATATACTTATTCTTATGATAATTTTAGTGAAACAAGTATTAATAATAACAATCCAGCAAGTATTACTAACTATGAAAAGGTAGCATTTAATAAGGAGAGACTGATAGTCCCGAAAGTTATGATGCAATATATAGGAACCTTAGAGAGTGTATATTTAGCAGAAATATCAAGATTTAGTTTATATAAACCAGTAAATAAATATGGGTTCTTTAATGCATATAAACAAGAAATTGAAGACGATATTGGTATAACTGCCAGACAACAGGACAGAATATGTAAAAAACTTGTGGATATGGGATTTATAACCACCGTAACGTATAAAAAAGAAAAAAGGAAATTTTATAGATTTAATGATGATGCTACATTAGAATTATTTTGGACTGCAGTAAAGAAAACTTACAAGAGAGTAAAATATAGAGATTAAGTATGATAGATAAAAATTTAGAAAAAGAAATTATAAAATTTCTTTTAGAAAAATTAATTATACCAGAACTTAAAAACAGGTGATTTGAATATGGAGGTGGAAAATGGGTAATAGAATAAAAGTTGGCATATATACGAGAGTTTCAACTGAGAGTCAATATGAGGATGGTAGGTCTTTAGATTGGCAGAAATTTGAACTTATAAAGTATGCTGAAAAGAATAACTTAGTTATTACAGATATATACATTGAAAAAGGAATAAGTGGCGAGGAGTTAAATACTAGGCCAGAAATAAATAGACTTTTAAATGATATAAAATCTAAACGTATAGATAATCTTTTAATATTCAAAATTGATAGGTTGGGTAGGAAAACAGAGGTTTGTTCTGCAATAGCTAAAATTATAAAAAAATCTAATTGTCTAATTACCACCTTAACTAATGGAACACTTGATTTAAGAAACGGTTTTAATAAATTCGAATATAATATGTTTTCGGCTCTTTCAGAACTTGAAGTAGACAATTTATCAGAAAGAGTAACAAATGGGAAGAAGCAGAGAGTTAGGGATGGATTATATGTAAATTCTAATTCTGTATTTGGATACAATAAGTACCATGATAAAAACACTGGTGAGTTACTATTAGAGATAAATGAATTTGAAAGCATTATTGTTAAGGATATATATAAACTATATCTAGATGGCAAATCAATGAATAAAATAGCCGAAATTTTACAGAAAAAAAATATTTCCTGTAAACGAGGTGGAAAATGGCATCAATCAACAATCTTGCAAATCCTAAAAAATAAATTATATATAGGCAAAGTAATTTATAATGGTAATTTGAAAGAAGAATATATTGAAGTTCAAGGTAAGCATGAATCTATAATAGATGAGAATACATTCAATTCTGTACAACAATTAATTAAAGTAAAAGAGAAATTTAAAGCAAAGCGATTTCCTAATGAATACTCTTATTTTAGTTCTGTTATAATTTGCCCATTATGTGGCAATGAACTTCGGGCAAAACAAACAAAGGCTAGAGATAAAAAAAGTATAAGATACTACTGTAAAAATAAATGTTGTAACTTAAAAGGTTTATCACATAATAAGATATTAAGTCTATTTGAATTTAATCTAAAAGAAATTAAATTAATATATGACAAAAAAACTATTGAGTCATTATTAGAGAATTCTGATTATACTAAAATTAAAAATTCTCTAGACGTATTCTTGAGAAAAAGAAATGAAATGGATGAACATTTTGTTAATGGAACTATTTCAATTGATGTATTTAACAGAAGTATAGATAATTTGGAAAACAAAATTAATACATTGAATAGCATTAAATTACAACTAGAACAGAGCATGATTAATTTGGATAAAAATTTAGAACCATTAATTAGAAATTCAATTAACAATATAAGCAAAAGTTTCTCAATGTTAAGTGATATTGAAAAACAAAATTTTGTAAATTTATTTGTTAATAAAGTTGAAATAGGGTTCAACGATAAAAATCTATATATTAAAAGTTTATTATGGAATAATAAAAGTCAATGTGTTTAATTACATTGACTTTTATTTACTATCTTTGGAATTGAATATTTAAGAAAAAATTTCATAATTAATTCTTGAGTTTTATTATTGATATTATTTTTCATAATCTACCCCTTTGCTAATTAATTCTATGCAAAAAAGTATATAAAATTAAAAATTTTTGATATAATGGTTATAGTTAATTTGTTGTAAGAATAAACATATTAAGAATTAAGCAGTATTAAACTTATAGTTTTTTGCTGTTTTTTATTAGGAGGTAGCCATGGGATGGAGATATAATAAGAGTATTAATTTGGGTGGTGGATTTAGAATTAATCTAAGCAAATCTGGAGTAGGATATAGCTGGGGATTCCCTGGATATCGTATTACTAAAACGGCAACTGGAAATAGGCGAAAAACATATTCTATTCCAGGAAGTGGAATTTCATATACTGAAACATTCAAAAATAGAAGCAATAATAATTTAAATGAAGTTAATTATGATAATAATACAAAATTGATTACTGGTGAAACAACATATTTTCAAAATGAAAATATAAAGCAATTCAATAAAGAAGATGATGTTTTGAATCAGATTAGTATTTTAAGAAGAATAAATTTTCTTTCAAATATTCTGCTATTTACTATATTGCTAGCTTATATTCCAATATTTATTTTTACTTTTATAGGTGGCATTGTATTAAAAGTATTAATAAAGACAAAATGGAGTATTGATTTGACGTATGAGTTTGATGAATTTAGTTTAAATAAATATGATGGATTAAATAGATTTCTAAATGAAATATCAAAAAACAATAGGATATGGCAAATAAATTCTAGTGTTAAAGTATATAATACAAAATATAATTCTGGGGCGGGGAATAATATTACTAGAAATCTTGCTACTATTAATAATAAAATGCCTTGGTATATAAAAAAGAATATAGAAGTTTTTAGTTTAAATTTAAATAACGAAAAAATATTTTTTACTCCAGACAGAATGATAATTTTTAGAGGGCTAACTGAAGTCGGCGGTCGTAGTTATAGAGATATGGTTGCTGGATTTTCATATACAAACTTTGTAGAAACTGAGGGTGTTCCTAGAGATGCTAATATTATTAGATATACTTGGAGATATGTTAACAAAAGTGGAGGTCCTGATAAACGATTTTCTAACAATCGTCAAATTCCTGTTTGTAATTATGGGGAGATAACATTGCAAACCAAAGATGGCATAAACATAGTTCTGAATTGTTCTAATAGTCAGTTAATGATAAGTATTCAGGAATCTTTTAAAGAATTTCAAAAATTTCATAATGCGGAGATAATATCAGAAAAGCAGGATGCTAAAGAATATATTAATAGCCACATTGCTGAGGAGAATTTTAATGACCCATTATATGATAAAGTTTTAGAATTTGTTTTGTCCCAAGGTGAGGCAAGTGCTTCATTACTGCAAAGACAATTTAGGATTAGCTATAATAGAGCAGTTAATTTAATTAACAGGTTGGAAGAAAGAGGAATTATAGGTTGTGACAACGGTGCAAATCCTAGGGAAGTGTTAGTAGAAAAGCAACCTGCTTAATATGTAAAAAAAACAGTGTGGTTTCATTGACCAGCACTGTTTTTTATAATATCTTCAAGTTTACTTATAATTTTTTGTTTCTCATTACATTCATTTGTTTTAAATCTTAAAAAGGGAATATTGCATTTACTTAATATGCTATCTTTTTTATTATCACGTATTATTTGCTCTTGTTTACTGTGAAATGAATATCCGTCGACCTCGATTGCTAACATTGGCTTTTTATCAAATTTATTATAGATTACAAAGTCCAGATGTGAATTTGTTTTGATGAATGAGTTTTCTTCTGTGGTTAGAATAGTCCTGTCATTTACGATTAGCCTTAATGGATATGCTCTTCTAACATCATAAGTAAAGTACTGTTTCATTGATAATACTTCACGAATTTGATGAAACATTAATCCTTCGGATGAATATTTGGCGATTGGAAGATGAGTTTTGAAAAAATTCTTTCTTTGTTCCTCATTGACTTTATATAACAAATCAAATATTGAACTAATTTTGCTATCTATAATTTCAAAATTGTTATAAGAAATATAACTTATTAAATTAGATATATTTGAGTTGTTTGAAGACTTATATTCATAAGGGGTAATTAAATATAGATTGTTTATTGCTCTTGAAACAGCGACATTAATCGAGTTAGGATTGTCGAGAAATTTTGTAATATCATTTGCTACTGTACTAAATATAATAATTTTCTTTTCTCTTCCTTGAAATCCATGAACTGTATCAATAGTTACATTGCTCCAACCTAACTTATTTTTTAAATATATCTTTTGGGCTTTATAAGGTGTAATAATTCCTATAGAATCACTTTCAATATCGATGCTTTCATTTGGAATAATTTCATTTTTTATAATTTCAGACTCTCTATCATTGAACCAACTATTATCACTAGTTCTTCTTGCGTGATTCCCTTTAACACATTTAAATTGTTTAATAGGTTCAATACCTTCATTTTGTGAAAGAATAATTAATTGGTTATCATAAAATTTCTTGTTACAAAATTCAATTATTTTTGGATGGCATCGGTAGTGTTCTCTCAACACTTTACAGGGTATACCATTATACAGATTCTTAGTTAAATTTAATAAATTATTTTTTGTATAATCATATCTATCATTAATGTTATACTTATTAAATATATTTTCGAATATCTTTCTTTTGTTTCCATCAATAATATTTGGTAATTGCTTTGAATCTCCAACTACAATGACATTTTTGGCAATTGTCAAAGCGGGGAAAGAAGAAACTAAATCTGCTTGTGATGATTCATCAATAATCACATAATCAAATAGAAATGTATTTGATGTACAATTTAAAAGGGAATAGGTAGTGCTTAATATAATTGGATAACATTTAGTCAAAATTTCTGTTTGTTTTAATTGTTTTCTATCGAAAAATTGTGTATCGTTAAATTTTTTGCATATATATGATTTGAATATTTGCATAGACATTTCAGTATATTCTTTAAATGTCTTCTCTAAATTTAGTGATAATATGATATTTCTTTTTGTTTTAAGATTATTCTCTAACTCCATAATACGATTATTATAATAGCTATATTCAATGCTCTCTAAAACTTTTTCTATATCATTTTTATATAGTTTGAAATTTATGAAACGAAATTTTATTTGAGATAAAATTTGGACCTTTTTACTAAAGTATTCAGTTTTGTTTTCTTGTTTATTTAGATATGCTAAATAGCTATGAAGCTTGATTGAACTGAAATTATTAATATTATTTTTCTTAAATAGTATTTGTTTGTTATTCTTTACATGATTAATAAAATAATTCTTCTCTAACTTTAACCCATTCAATTCCTGCTCAATCTCTGCAATCTCGTTTCTTTGTTTCAAATATAATTTAATGTCATCATTCATTTTATTAATCTTGTTTATAATATTGATTTCTTCATCCACAGTTAAATTCCAATTAGTAGGATATGAAAAATCAGAAGTTTGCTCTTTAAAAAAATTATTAATATTATCTTTATTCCCAAGTTTAGCGGCAAGATGGGAAAGACCCTCTTTTTCTAATTTTTCATAAACGTTATTTGTTGCACTATTGTTATTGGAAAGAACTGCTATTGTTTTATTTTGAAGAATTGCATTAACAATTATATTTAAAATAGTTTGAGTTTTACCTGTTCCAGGTGGCCCCTCTATAACACTGATTCTATTATTAAATGCATTATATACAGCCTCTTGTTGGCTCAAGTTGAAACTAAATGGATATAAGAATTTATTAAGTGATGAAAACTCATTGCAATCATTTCGTGCTGATAAGAAAAATCTTAATATTGATTTTTCACTTACAAATGAAATTTTATTGTAAACTTTTTCCAAGAAATCATCTTCTTTATAATTGTTAAATTCTAATTTTGTTATATCGCTCATTTTCAAATGACTAGCCATCTCTTTTAAATAAAGAAATATATTTCTATTCTGTTCCTCACTTAAAAGATTTTGTTCTATTGATATTTCGCTTTCGTTATATAATTTGGTTGTATTATTTTTAAAAAAAACCTTAATATGGTTTCTAAACTGTAATATTTTATCAACATTTGAGAGTGCACAATGGTTTACCCTGACTAATACATTCCCATTTATTAGTCTTGGATTTTCAATTATTTGTAATCTATTATAACGGTACTTATATAATTTTGTTTTATTACTATCGAAATAAAGATAGTAATAATTGTTAGAGACATTATATTTGTATACTTTAGTTGTAATATCTTTATTTTTCTTGGTTTTATCAATAATTAAAATTTTATCTTCATTCATAATTTTTCCCCCGACAATACACAAATTATATCATTTTTTTAAGAAATTAAAAACTTTGTCGCTTATTGTGGTATAATGAAATTACGAAGAAGTTGAAGTCGTAATGATTTTGGCTTCTATTTTTTTTGAAGGTAGGTGAGATAATATTAAATGGATTAAAAACAACGTTAAATCTTTTTGCAGAAATTTTTATATAATGTTCACAATTTATTCAACAATAGTAGGATTTATTTTTATATTTTTTGATATAACAACTATGGATACTATTGTAAAATTAGCAATAGTGATTGCCATATTATTTATTATAGTTGCTACAACATTCATAATAAATTATTTAAGTGCAAAAAAAATAGAAATTAATCTATCTAACAATACAAAATTAAATGTTTATTATGGTGATTTGTTTAGTGAGAAAGGAAATATAGTTATTCCTGTAAGCGAATGTTTTGATATGGTTGTTGATGAGAAGTTTGTTTCATCCAAGACTACACATGGACATTTTGTAAATAATGTATTTGGTTCTAATATTGAAGAATTAAAGGAAAAAATAAATGATTGTTTAACCAATGTTTTACCTTATGATGAAAGTAATAAAAATAGAAAAAAGTATGATTTAGGGACGACAATTGTTATTGAAAAAAATGGTAATAGATATTTTTTAGTGGTTTTAACAAAATTTAACGATAAAGATAAGGCTTTTTGTACAATAGAAGATTATTATATTGTTATAAATAGACTATTAGATTATCTTCACAATTATTCTCAAGGAGAAGCAATTTATTTGCCTTTAATAGGTGGTGGTTTATCAAATGTTAATATGTCAAAAAAAGATTTAATTAATAGCTTAATCATTGCAATGAAATCTAATAATAATTTTAAGGCAATTGGAGATATAAATTTAGTTTTACATAATTCATTAAAGAATGATATTAATTTATCTGATATTAAATATAGCCATAGATAAAGGAGATGATATAAATGGCTTATAGAAATAAAACATACGTGTGCTTTGATGGGGATAATGATATGTGGTCATATGCTTATATGAAAGGTTGGAAACAAAATGATAATTCAACTTTTGAATTTTATGATGCCCACGATATAAACACAGCTTTAGATAGCAGTTCGGAGGAAACAATTAAAAGAAGATTAAGAGAAAGATTAAATAATTCAAAAGTTTTAATTGTTTTGATTGGCGAGCATACAAGAAATTTATATAAATTTGTGAGATGGGAAATAGAATCAGCTATTTCGATGGGTCTCCCAATAATAGCTGTAAATCTAAATGGCGAGAAAAATATGGATAGTTTAAGGTGCCCTCCTATTTTAAGAGATACACTAGCTATTCATATACCATATGGTGCTAAAATAATGCAATATGCTTTAGAAAAGTGGCCAGAAAGTCATTATGACTATAAAAGTCAAGGAAAGACAGGAGCTTATCACTATAAAGAATCTGTTTATAATAATTTAGGTTTATGAAAAGCAGCATAGAATTTTAAAATAAAAGAGATTAAATGAATTTAATCTCTTTTATTATTGATTTTCCATTAATGACATCTATATTTATATATTTAATAAATTGGTTTATAAACATATTTCTTTCACTTTCATCCAGATAATCCCAATTCTTTTTAACATTGGTAATTAATTTTTTAATATCATTATAATCAACCTTTTCTTGTTCTGAACAAATAAGCTTTCTACTCTCATTAATCTTATCTCTATCATCTTCTAATTTTGTTATCATTTCTTTATAATCTGAATTGTTTATTTGCTCATCAATAAATAGCATTTGTAATCTTTTTCTTTTTTTATCAATATTATCTAATTCTCTGATTAATTTTTCTTCTTTTGTCTTATTATCAATATTTGGTTTTATTTCAATTGATTTATTAAGAGTAATATTACTTATATATTCTTCAAAAGCATTTAATACCTTAGTATGGGATATACCACTAGAATTACATTTATTTATTTGTTTATTATTACAATAATAGGTAATATAGTATTTACCATTTTGTTTTTGCTGTTTAGGATGAAATCTGCTTCCACATTTATGGCATCTCAATACAGAAGAGAAGTAAGCATTTTCACTAGGATATTTTTTAGAATTATAATGCTTTCTTTTTAATATCATTTCTTGAACACTTTTAAATGTGTCTTTATCAATTAATGATTCTTGTTCACCGTTTACTTGAAAAGCTTTATTTTGTATTTTCTTATTTACTCCGTATCTTATCTTTCCAATATAGAGTGGATTAGTAAGTATTGATTTTATTGTGCTCTGTGACCAATAGCCTCCTCGTTTACTAGGTATTTGCTCAGAGTTAAACGTCCTAGCTATCTTTAACATTGATGTGCCTTCTAAGTACATATTATAGATTCTATTAACTATTTCTTTTTCTAGTTCATTTACAATCAAATCGCCTTTTCCAACTATATAGTCGAATCCATTAACTCCATTAGTGTTTGTATAGTTTCCTTCACGAGTCTTCTGTTCATATCCAAAGGAAACTCTTTCAGCTAAATTTTCTCTTTCGAATTCGGCGAAGATTCCAATTATTTTTATAAACATACGACCTGTTGCTGTACCTGTTTCAAGTTTTTCTGTTACGGAACTAAAAGTACAATTATATTGTTCAAATAGTTCAATCAAAGTAATAAGGTCTTTCACCGAACGTGTAAGTCTATCTAGCTTATAGACAAGTACATTGTTAACCTTACCACTCTTGACATCATTGATTAACCTGTTTATATCAGGTCTATCTTTTGTATTTTTGGCAGAGATGCCCTCATCAATATAATAGTCAACTATTTCCCAATCGCAAATATTTGCATAGCTACTTAATTTTTCTCTCTGTGCATGAATAGAGAAACCATCTTTTGCCTGGTCTTCTGTAGATACACGCATATATATTCCCGTTTTAACAATATCTGTTTTTATCAATATATCACAACCTTATCTAATTGAATTTATGTGATTATGATTAGAAACATTAAGATTATCATTCGATTATTATTGCAACACGATTAAGCAAGGTGCTATCGCCATTTTCTCATAATATAATTTAGTAAATATTTTTGTTACCCCCCCAGCATCTAAAATAACTTGTTTAATCGCCATATAAGACTATTTAACCACTAGAGTATACATTTGATGTGCTTTGGACTATAGCTTCTAGAATAGCCTATAAATAGGGTATTATAAGCAAACATTTTGTGCATGTATAATAATAGTGATGAATGTTTCAATCATTTCACTAAAGATAATTAATCTCCCTGTTAATATTAGAAGAACTAATGACTTGATTAG
The DNA here is from genome assembly GCA_023460995.1 of Bacillota bacterium. Lineage (GTDB taxonomy): Bacteria > Bacillota_I > Bacilli_A > RF39 > UBA660 > RGIG4266. The sequence continues at coordinate 583,159 of JAEWOE010000006.1, forward strand.
CAATTAGAGTTATTATCATTACTAATTGATACTATTTAAGACGAGGAAGATTAATGCTTTATTCACATACAATCAAACTAGTACGCTTTTACAGCGGTGTAGATGGTCTTAAGACTGGTTTTACAGAAGGAGCAGGTTATTGTTTAACTGCTACTGCTAAGAAGAATAATATGCGTTTAATTGCTGTTGTTATGGGAGAAGCAGATTCTACCGTAAGAAATTCTGAAGTATCCGCAATGCTTGATTATGGTTATTCTCAGTATGAATTAGAAACACTTCTTTCAACTGAAAGTGTTATAGGAAGAACAGAAGTTGATAAGGGCTCTAAGAGATATGTAGACGTTGTTCCGAAAGAAGATATTACATTTTTAAATAAGAAACTTGAACAAAAAACTAATGCCACATATAAAGTTAAAATGTATAATGTAAAAGCTCCACTTAAAATAGGAGATGAAGTTGGAAAAATATTAGTTTATGAAGATGATGAAGTAATAAGGGAAGTCCCAATAACAACTACTGAAAATATTGATAAGGTTAATATTTTTAAATTATATTTTAGATACCTTGGAGATATTATAAATAGTAATATTTCCCTATAAAAAGGATAATTATGTTTTAATGTTCATTTTTAAAATATATGTTATTTCACTGATTACTAAATGAATATTTATTTAGTAACTGATTAAGTTAAAATAAAATAGGATAGTGAATTTATTTAAAAGTACTTTTTATTGATGCCTACCAAACGAGGTTCACATCAATTAAGAAGTACTTTTTAATTAGATATACGTTAATATTTAGTAAATTATAAATTTGAAAAGAATTGATTTATATTCATTTTATGATACAATTTTATATATACGTTAGGAAGAGATGTTAACATAAGAGCCAATTGTAAATAAGAAAAGGTAGGTAGGAAATTTGTTGAAAAGTAAAAAATATGTAATTATAGGTGTCATTATTATTGTATTAGTAGTATTAATATTATTCTTTTTATATTTAAATAGAGCAAAAAAAAGACTCAATAGCTATGATAGTTTGAAAAACACTATAGATACTAGATATGGTAAATTAAGTTATATTGATTATGGCAGTGGTGAAATAATATTAGTAGCGCATGGATTATTTGGAGGATATGATCAAGCGTATGATAGTGTTAAAAACTTATCTGATGAGTATAGAATATTAGCACCATCTAGGTTTGGATATCCAGGTTCTGACTTACCATCAGAATCTACTGTTAAAGATCAAGCAAAGGCATACCTAGAATTAATTAATAGTTTAAATATTGATAAGGTATTTATACTTGGAACTAGTGCAGGAGGATCGGTAGCAATTAGGTTTGCATTAGAATATCCAGATAGAGTTAAAGGCGTAATTCTTTATTGCTCTAATGCTCTTCAAGAGAAAAAACCACAAGAAAGTGATATACCTAAATATAATGCAGTACCGAAATTTTTTGCTAATGATTTTATGATGTGGTTAGCTACACCTATAATGAAAAATGTAATGAATATGTCTTCTGATACTTGGCTATCAATTTTTCCTATTAGTAAAAGAAAAGAAGGCGTTATTAATGATGGATATAATGCCAATAGAGATATGGATATAAATTATGATGATTATATATTAGAAAGTATTCAAGTGCCAGTACTGGCACTACATGCAATAGACGATAAGATGGCTAGTTATGAGAAAGTAAAAAACATGGTTGAGAGATTTCCAAATGGATCACTAATTACATTTGAAACAGGTGGTCATATGATGGTAGGCAAAGAGATAGAAGTTGAGGATTCTTTGAAAGAATTTATTAGTATGAATTATGTTAAATAATAAACCTATAGGAAAAGCATTATTTTACTGATTTTATATATTAAATATATTATGAGGGAAAGACAATTTTTATTTAAATTTTAGATATCTAGGAGATATTCCAAATGGAACTATTACACCAAAATTATTAACTATTAGGTCATAATAAAATAAAAATAATTAAATATGAAAATCATATATTTAAAAGTTCACTTAATTATATGAGTAATTTGTACGCAAAAAAACTAAAATATATTATATAAAATGACATTTACCCTTTATTTTAAACGCTTAACAAAGACTAGACCATCTAGTCTTTTTTTGACATAGTTCGATAAATTTCGAAAAAAAGTCACAAAAATTTCAAATATTATTGACTTCTTTTTATTATATGGTACAATTTTATTGTATATTACGATAAGGTAGAAGGTATCTATGTAGACATATGAGTACTTTTAGATTGTATATGAAAGTTAAAAGTAAGAATTAATAATAAAATAACGCCCGAGTTATTATTACTACTTGCTTTCATATGTTATTGTGATATTATTTAAATGGAAAGAGGGAAATGTATTTTATGCAAAAAAGGCAAAAACAAGCACACGCTAAACGTGTCAGAAATCTAATTGTTATGTTCACATTGTCTGCTGTTATATTATCAGTATCCACATACGCATGGTTTATTGGTATGAAAACAGTTAATGTTGAAACTTTCGATGTTAAGATTAAAGCTGCTGATAGTTTATTACTATCAATAGATGGATCAAAATGGGTTGAAACTTTAGAAATCAATCAAGGAAACTACAAAGCTGATGCCTATACTAACAATACAAACAGTTGGGGCGGATCAGGATTAATTCCAGTTTCTTCAATTGGACAAATGGATGTAACAAATTCAAGAATGAAAATGTTTGAGAAGGCAAGTTTAACAACTACTCCAGGTGGTTATAGAATTATGTCTAGTCAAATAGCTTATAATCTTAATCCTACGGACGAGGTTAATGGTTATGTAGTATTCGATTTATTTGTTAGAAATTATTCAGGAACACAATATATTGAAGATTTAAATCAAGAAGATGAAGAAGCAATTTATTTAACTAAAGATTCTGCTGTAAAAGTAGCAGATAGTGGAGTTAAAGATACAGGTATTGAAAACTCAGTTAGAGTTGCTTTTGCACAAATAGGGCGTGTTGAAGGAACATCAATGGATTCTGCAAAAATTACAGGAATTTCATGTAATGGTGCTATTGGAACAGTTACTGCTGGCGTTACAGGAATCTGTAGAACAGCTCAAATATGGGAACCAAATGATAAACTTCACGTTCCAGCAGCTATTAGTTGGTATAACACTTCATGTGCTACAAGAGCTGACGCAGATGGAACTTATGGTTCATATGGAAGTTGTGGCGCTGTAACTAATGATGCTGCATATAAAACATACGCTATAACTAAAAAAATTGATTCTGCTGATAAAGTAGATATCTATGATGGTATTGGTTATAATGGATATACACAAACAGTAGAAAGTTACTCTAATGATGATGCTAATACAAACATTGATATAGTAACAACAGCTAATGATTTAACAACTTTAACAGGAAAACCATTATATTCTTATCCATACTTTACTGATACTATGAAAACTAAAACAGGTATGGATCGTCCAACATTTATGACATTAGCTCCAAATAGTATCACAAAAATTAGAGTGTATATTTATATAGAAGGTCAAGACGTAGATAATTATGACTTTGCTTCAATTGGTAAAAAAATATCAGTTGCATTCGGATTATCTAAAGAAAGATTTGTTAAAGGTGATATTGGTTATAATGGACCAGATCAACTTGAAGGTGAAAGTACACCATCTGAATAGTCAATTTATATAATTAATTTTGTTATAAACCAAAGGGTAAAACTTTTGGTTTATGACAATAAATAAATGAAGGTTAGAAAAATATAAAAGGAGGAAATTAATATGCCTAGACAAAATGTCAAAAGTAGAAAACGTGCTAGAAATCTTATATTTGTAGTGGCAATGTCTGCTATTATATTATCAGTATCAACATACGCATGGTTTATTGGTATGAGAACTGTTAATGTTTCAAGTTTTGATGTTGAGATTGCAGGTACAGAAAGTTTATGGTTATCTTTTGATGGTAAAAACTGGGGATCAACTATTAAATTTGATGAAGCTACTTTAGAGCAAATTCAAACAGAATATGCTACTAATACAAATAGCTGGACAACACAAGGGTTAATACCTATGTCTTCAATTGGTGATATGGACAAAAATGCATCAAGAATGAAGTTATTTGAAAAAGCAAGTTTAACTACTACAAATGGTGGTTACAGACTTTTAGCAAGTCGTGTTAAAAATTATGAAGTAGGTAGTTCAGAACAAGACGGATATGTAGTATTCGATCTATTTGTTAGAAACTTCTCTGGTACTCAATACATAGTTGCTGAAAATCAAGCAGATGAAGAAGCAATTTATTTAACTAATGATTCTTCTGTTAAAGTTTCAACAGCAGGTGGCGTTGAAAATACTGGTATTGAAAACTCTGTTAGATTAGGTTTTGCTCAAATAGGACGTGTAATTGGTACAACAGCTGAAACAGCACGTACTGCAGGAGATGACCAAGCAGAAGCAGTTTCATTAATTCAAGGAATAACTTGTACAACTAATACAGATGTTACAGGGTTATGTAGAACTGCTCAAATTTGGGAACCAAATGATACTGACCATAATGTTAATGCACTTAGTTGGTATAGTACATCTTGCCGTAAGAGAATTGGTGCAACATCATCAGCTGCTTCATATGATAAAGCAGTTGCATGTAATGAAGTTATTGATGGTATAGCATATCCAACATATGCTGTTAGAAAAGCTATCACTTCTGCTGATGCAGTAGATGTATATGACGGTTCTGCTTATAATACATTTGCAGGAACAGTTGCTAGTTCTTTAGCTTCATTAGTTGACCCTGAAGAAACTGGTAAAGATTTACTATATGCATATAATTATTTTACTGATACTGAGAAGTTATTGACAGGAACTAAGCGTCCACAATTTATGTCTTTAGCTCCAAATAGTGTTACTAAATTAAGAGTATATGTTTACATTGAAGGACAAGACGTAGATAACTATGATTTTGCTTCAATTGGTAAAAAGATTTCAGTTAAATTTGGATTCACTAAAGAAAGATATACTGAAGATGATATTCAATATAACGGACCAAATTTAAACCAAGGTGAAGGTCCAAATGGTAGCGATATAACTGCTCCAGTAATTACATTAACTGATGGATCAACTATGAATGTTACATTAGGTGAAGCATATGTTGAACCAGGCTTTAGTGCAAAGGATAAAATAAATGCTGATACATTTAATGATGTTACTGGTGATGTTATTGTAACAGGAACAGTTAACACTAACAAAGCAGGAACTTATTATAAAGTTTATACAGTAAAAGATGCAGCTGGAAATACTGCAACAAAAACTAGAACTATTATAGTAGAATAATCCTTGCAAATTACAAATTAAAAGTAAAAAGTAATCATTTAATTGATTACTTTTTTTAATATATTTTTATATTTAAAAAAGTAATTATATTGACTTATTTCTACAATATGTTACAATAATAATATATATTATAGTAGTATAGTAAAGAGTAAAATTTTATATTAATTTGAATTATTTTGCTGTATCAAGAAAGAAGGAAATGATTTTATGTTTAATAAGCAAAACAGCCATGTTAAACGAGTTAGAATGATTGTTATGATGCTATCATTATCGGGAATAGCACTTTTAATGTCAACATATGCATGGTTTGTAGGTATGAGAACTGTTAATGTTTCAAATTTTGATGTTGAGATAGCTGCAACTGACAGTTTATCATTATCATTAGATGGTCATACTTGGGCTGATAGCGTTAGTATGACACAAAGTAATTATAAATCAGGATCATATGCTAATAACACTAATAGCTGGGGTGGTGCAGGTCTTATACCAGTATCATCAATAGGTGAAATGGATGAGGCTAATTCAAGAATGGTTTTATATGAGAAAGCCAGTTTTACTACAACTAGTGGTGGATATAGAATTATGGCAAGCAGAATGGCAAATAATGTAACTCCTGGTGATGATGAAGTTGAAGGATATGTAGCTTTTGATTTATTTATTAAAAACTATTCAGGAACACAATACTTATCAACTTTGAATCCAGCAGATGAAGAAGCAATTTATTTAACAAGAAATTCTGCAGTTTCAGTAGCGTCTACTGGAGTAGCTAATACAGGTATTGAAAACTCTGTAAGAGTAGCTTTTGCTCAAGTAGGTCGTGTTATTGGTACAGAAACAAATTCAACTATCATTGGTGGTATTTCATGTAATAATACAACTGATGAAGATGATAATATAATTACAACAGGAATTTGTAGAGATGCACAAATTTGGGAACCAAATGATACTAAACATGAAGATAATGCACTTAGTTGGTACACAAATTCTTGTAGAGCAAGATCAGGTTTAGATGTAACTCTATCTAGTTCATATAGCGGTCCTTGTAATACATTATTAAATAATGCTGCTTATCCAACATATGCAGTTAAGGGACCAATATCTTCTTCTGACAATGTTGATGTTTATGATGGCATTGAATATAATACCTACGCTGCAACTACTAAATTAATGAAATTTCCTTATTTTACTGATACAATGAAAAAAGAAACAGGCACAAATAGACAAACATTTATGACACTTGCGCCAAATAGTATTACTAAAGTAAGAATTTATGTTTATATTGAAGGACAAGATATAGATAACTATGACTTTGCTTCAATTGGTAAGAAAATATCAGTTAATTTTGGGTTCACTAAAGAAAGATTTACTGATGAAGATATTAACTATGATGGTCCTGGTGGACTTGAAGGTGAAAGTTCAGATTATACACCTGCAGATTAAATTATCAAATAAAAGAGTAGAAATTACTCTTTTTTAGTTTGTGGTAAGAAATTTTAATTAATTTAATTATAGTAATCATAGTGTGCGCAAAGTATGGCGTTTGTATTGACATTTTGTCGTATTATGGTACAATTATAATTGTATAATACGGGATTGTATTTTGTCGGTAAGTCTATAGACACCTAGAAAAAAAGGTATGGTAATATGGAAGTAAAAATGAAGAATAATGTTGAAAAACGTAAATCTAAGAAGAAACTAAGAAGAATATTAAAATTAAGTATTTTATTTTTATTTTTAATATTGCTTATTTCTTATGTAGTTGTCAGTTTAATATACAGTAATGGTAATTTTACTATAACACTAGATAAAAACTTATATACCCAAAGAAGTCTTATAGTATATGATGATCCTAATTATAAAGTATATAGATCAGAATTATTTATGAAAACATTACCTTATTTTGATAATATGGCTGAAAAATGGCTTCCCGCTGATTTAGATGCATATGATGGTGCGCACAATGGCGATAATTATATGGCATATACATTTTACATTGAAAATACTGGTGCAGATGTTACAGATTATTGGACAGAAATGTTTATTGATGATGTTCTTAAAGGGCTTGATGATGTAGTTAGAGTTCGTTTATATAGAAATGGTAATTATATTACTTATGCTAAAGTATCAAATGATGGTATTACTCCTGAAAAAGGTACTGTTTCATTTAAAAACAATGAACTAATTATGCAAGAACATATTGAGAATTTCAAACCTGGTGATATTAACAAATACACAATTGTTGTATGGCTAGAGGGAAATGATTCAGAATGTACTGATAACATTTTGGGTGGCGAAATTACAATGCATATGGAATTTAATTCACAGATAACTAATAAGTAGGGAGAACACATTTTATGAAAAAAAAGAAAACAAAAAAAGATATATTTATTAATAGAGTTAAGCATTCTAAAAGTTTTATTATAATGATGGCTTTATCAGCTGTATTATTATCCATTTCTACATATGCCTGGTTTGTTGGAATGAAAACCGTATATGTATCTAGTTTTGATGTTGAAATAGCTTCAACTGACAGTTTATTACTATCATTAGATGGTGAGAACTGGAGTGAGACAGTAAACATTTCAAAAGCTAATTACGCTACAACTTATGAAGGAAATACAAACAGTTGGGGTGGAGCAGGTCTTATACCAATGTCTTCTACTGGAGAACTTAATTCAAGTACTTCTAGACTTAAAATGTATGAGAAAACAAGTTTGACTGCAACTTCTGGTGGATATAGAATAATGTCTAATTTAGTTAACAATGGTACATCTGAAGCAGATGGTTATGTAGCATTTGATTTATTCGTTAAAAATTCATCAGGAAGTCAGTATATTAGTGATCATAATTCACTAGACGAAGAAGCTGTTTATTTAACAGAAGATTCAGAAGTAACGGTAGCTGGATATAACGCTGATGGAACACCTATAGCTGGTGAAGATCTTCCAGAAGGATATGAAAAAGGCGTTTTGGAAAGTGGTATAGAAAACTCAGTAAGAGTAGCTTTTTCCCAAATAGGTCGTGTTAATGCTAGTACTAAAGTTGTTTCAACAATTACTGGTATAACTTGTAACAGTAATGCTGATGTAACAGGTATATGTAGAACAGATAAAATATGGGAACCAAACGATACTAAACACGTAACTAATGCAATAAAGTGGTATAATGCATCTTGTAAAAAACGTATTAATGCAGATTTAACTAAATCTAATTCTTATGAAGGAGATTGTCAAACGCTAACTGAGGGTGTTCCTTATCCTACATACGCAATTAATGATAATATTCTTTCTTCTGATAGAGTTGATATATATGATGGAGCAGAATTCAATACTTGGGCCACAAATAGTAAAGTTAAAAAGGTTGATTATTTTACAGATACTATGAAGCTTTTAGATGGTGTAGATAGACCAACATTTATGACTTTAGCGCCAAATAGTATTACTAAATTAAGAATTTATGTTTATATAGAAGGTCAAGATATAGATAATTATGATTTTGCAATTGTAGGTAAAAAAATAGCTGTTAAATTCGGATTCACAAAAGAGAGATTCGATCCAGAAGATATTGATTATGATGGACCATCTTTAGATGAAGCAATGGGAAAATAGATATACTAATTTATAATTTTATTTTAGGAGGTGGCTTGTGAAAGACAAAAACGATAAAAAAAATATTAAAACTAACGTCAAGAAAAAATCAAGCACCAATAGAAAAAAAGTTGTAGGGAATAAAAACACTAAAGAAAAGAAAGAGAAACCTAAAAAGTTCAGTTCAAGAATTCTAGTTTTAATTACTTTCTTTAGTGGCATAGTTTTTACAGTTTCAACATATGCATGGCTATCTGTTAACGTTAATGTTAAAGTTAAGTCTCTTAATGTTGTTGTTTCTAGTGATAGTGGTTTATTTATATCTTTGGATGGAGTTAACTTTTCAGAGGACATAGTTATATCATTAGACTCTGTAATAAACGATCTAGAAGCAGTCTATCCAAGCAATACAAACCAGTGGGCTAGTTCTGGTTTATGGCCAGTATCTAGTAACGGAATAGCAAGCACAAACGATGATAAATTTAGCGTTTATCAAGGACAAGTAAGTCGCTTAAAAAGTAAGCTTACTGGAAGGAAAACACTAAGTACGATAAAATTAAAAGAAGAAAAACCAAATAGTGCGAATTCTTATATTGCATTTGATGTTTTTTTAAAAAATGTTAGTGGTTCACCAATTCCTGATAATTTATATCTAGATGAAACGAAAGTTGATTTAGATGAGGATACCCCTGAAGATATAGCAGAAGAATTATCTGGAATAATGAACTCTATGCGTTTTGGTTTTGTAAAAATTGGTACAGTTTCAAATAAAGCAGATGTTAATACAATTCAAAATATCAATTGTAATAATGATTGTCAAATGTCAATATATGAACCAAACAGTGACAAACATTCTGAGTCATCTTCTGAAAGAATAAAAGAAGCTTATGACTTTGAACTTAACGATGGTACATTTTATCCAACGTATGCTATTGTTTCAGAAGGAAAAAAACTTGAATTTATTAATGGACAAGAAGGTTCGGGAATTCCACTCGATACTGCACATTTTTTATTACAAGATACTATTAAAGACTATGAAAAATCAATATTTTCTTTACCTGATGGAATAACAAAACTAAGAGTTTACGTATGGATTGAAGGACAGGATCTAGATAGTTTAGAGGTTAATTCAAAAGGTGCAGAAATATTAATTTCAATCAACTTTATTAAAGATTTAGCAGGCTATGAATAAGAAGAAAAAGGGTGATATTATGAAGAAAGAAGAGAAAACAGTAAATTTCGATTTATCAACTCTTAGTTTAGAAGAATTAGTAAAAGTTTATGAAGAAATTATAGAATTTACACAATTTTTAGATGAAACAAAAATTGTGATAGAGGAAGAAAAGGTGGATGGTGAAGATGAGTAATTTTTTAAATTTTATTGAAGAAGATATCGAAGCCAAGAAAATATTAATTTCCACTTTACCAAGTAAAACTAAGAGAGACATAAAAAAATTTAATGAAAAAATAGATTCTATTTCGGAAAAATATATTGATTATAAAACTAGTGTGAAGAAATATATAGAAGCAAAAAGTAGAAGTTTTAATATTAAAGAAGCAGAAAATGTAATAGAAGAATTGGAAAATAAAATAGAAGTATTAGAAGAAGTTAGGTTTATATTAAATCCAACAAATACTTTTCTAGAAAAAATGAAATTAGATGAATTATTATATCAAATAGGAAATTATAATGATTTGAATTTTAATTCTGTTAATGAATTTATCAACCAATTCTTGGATAAATTTGAGTTAGCTGGAATAAAACTTACTAAAAAAGATTTTACATATACTTGTTATGTTAATGAATATATGACGGCATTTTTAGAAGTTAGAAATGAAGGAAGTAGTAATTATGACAAGATTGCGGATATATTTGAAAAAATATATTGGGTTAATCCTGATATAATTAATCATATTGAATTAAATTTCAGAAAATTAATTAGAAAAAATGAAAAAGCTTTTAATGCGTATATAACTGAACTTCAAAACAAGGTTAAAGAAAAGAACCATATTACTAGTTACTCAGATTGTATTGATAAACTAAAAGTTGCATACAATAAAATTAAAAACGATAATCAAGAGACGATTAACGATATAGTTGAACTTTCTAAGTCAGGAGCAATTGATATTAATACTTTTTTTGCTAATAACAAAACAAGAATTTCTATCTATAATAATATGATGATTGATAAATTTGACATGGAAGATGAAAGCTCATCAAAAAAATTCTATGATAATTTAGAAAAGTTAAGAAGAAATATTAATGAGTATAAAAATTATGTAGATTGTATTCCTTTAATAAATAATTTTAAAACTGAATTTGAAAAATCTTTATCACAGGAAGCTGTTTCTCCATCAAAGGGAAGTAATTCTGGAAATAGTAATAGTAAAAGTATAGAAGAACATATTTCGGAAAAAGAAGCAAAATTGGAAAAAATCAATAAGTCTGTAATGGGAAGTGATACAAAGTCAATATTTGGTATTAAAATACCAGGCATGACAGTATCTTCTACATCATCATTACGACAAATGAAAATTGATTCGATTAATTTGGCCCAAGAACTATATCAATTATATAAAGAATCTGAAGAATCCTATTTTAAGAAAAAAATTCTTTCTACATTAAGTAAATCACTAACAGTATCAGAATTTTTAAATATATACTACAGCTTTGATTATTTCAAAAAAATTGCCATTAGGAAAGTATTTAATCTTACTAACTATGATGAAATAATTAAACATAGTAATGATTTTGATTCATTCGCAAAGGATCCAACAAATGTCATTACAAATAGTCTTTCTGTTTTTAGTGAAAATAATATCGCAAAAATTATTGTTAATAAATATAGACTTAACAATATAAACTTAACAGAGGATGATTTAAATCCTAATGACTTAAGCATATTATCTAATAAGATTGATTTTATTTTAAGAATAAAAGAGATCGAAAATAGTGAAACAACAATAGAAAAGATTTGGTTTATTACGCAAGTAGATAAACTTATTAAAAAAGGTTAAAAGTTATTAAAACTTCTATTAGTAGAAGTTTTTTTTGTAAAAAAAAGGCGTATTATAGCAAAAAAAGGTATATTATGATATAATCTATTATAGTATACCAAAGTAAAAAATCTTGTAAGAAGGAATGATGTTATGAGACAAATTAAAAGATTTGTTAGTGGCTTAGAAAAATCACAGAAAATAGTCTTTTTATCATTTATTATTGGACTTACTCTATTTGTGTCTATTGGTATTCCTTCATTCGCAAGGTTCAAACATCGAAATATAGTAACCAATTCTGTTTGGAATGGAACAGTTGCATCTAGCTATAAAAAAGGAATAGGAACAGCTAGTGATCCATACATAATATCTAACGGTTCAGAACTTGCTTACTTCTCAAATGAACTTTCTAATAATACTTATGAAGGGCTCTATTTTTCTTTAAGCGATGACATAGTATTAAATGATGGGATTTTTAAATATGATCAAGCACAGGGAATTTTATATATTTTAAATGGTACAACTTATTATGTTGAGGAATATACAAACAAATATTACTCTGATATAGAAAAAACAAATGAAGTAGGAAGTATAAATGTATTCCCATCTTTAAATAATTTTAAAGGATCATTTAACGGTAATTCATATAGAATATATGGTTCATATATTACAAGCGATACAAATCAAGAACTTGCTTTATTTACAAATATGCAGGGGAATATTAATGATTTATATGTAGAAAACTCATTAGTATATGGTGGTATAGTTACAGCTGGTATCGCAAGTAGTACAACAAATTCTACTATAAAAAATACTTTATTTAACGGATATGTAATAGGTAAAAATAGCGATTTAAATAATTCTTCAACAGTTAATTTAAATAATACAGAGATTAATATGGATGAACTAGAAACTATTACTAATTTAGATTTATCAAATTATATTCCATATGAAGGTGGAGAGATATTAAATACTTCTATTACTGGTAGTTATTCTATTAGTGGTGCAAATGAAAATGAAACAACTATAAGTATAAATGGAGAAGTTGTTTCAAATGGTACATTTGAAATTAATCTTGGAAATACTGTATTAAATAATATATCAGTAAGTACAAGATCATTAGAAGGTGCTACATTAACTCTTTCAAATATTAGTTATAATATAAATTACAATTATGGAGTATCTGGAGGAATAACAGCTATAGCAAATAATACAACTTTTGAAAACACTATTAATAAAGGAAATATATATGGTTATAGTGTAGCTGGTGGTTTAATTGGAACTATGGTTAATGCCGCTAGTATTAATCAGTCTTATAATACAGGAAATGTAAGTAGTAATATTATATGTGGTGGTTTAGTAGGAACAATTGAAAAAAATAAATCAAATGTTACATTTTCAAAAACTTACAATAGTGGTATAGTAACAGGAACAAAAATAGGTGGTTTAATAGGTATAATAACTAATAACACAAGTACTATTTTGGTAGATAAAACATTTGATACTAGTGATATTTACACTATAGGAACTATTAATAACACTATTGTTAATATAAATAATTCTTATTATGTAAGTTTACTTCCAAACGTGGAAAATAATAACGGTATAGTTACAGGACAATTTAATACTGTAACAGTTTCAGATTTACAAATAAAATCAAATATGATAAATAATTTGTTTTATGACGAATTTGCTAATTTTAATAATTTACTTATAAATAGTGAAGATGTATGGGTTTATAATATTGATTCATTACCGATAATATTTATTGATGATATTAATAATTCAATTGCAAACTTGCATGCAAATATTTATTCATGGGATAACTTCAGTGCAGAAGTTAGTGATGTTAAACTAAGTACAAATATTACTTTTAGTATTGAAGAAACGGATGAACTAAGACCAATAAAAGAAGCTTATTATTACATTAGTAGTTCAGCTACTCCGCTTACATTAAATGAAATAAATAATATAAGTACATGGAATGCATATTCAAATATTGGGCAAATATCTGATGAGGGATTCTATATTATATATGCTAAGGTAATAGATTATAATGACAATGTTTTTTATATAAATAGTGATTTATTAATTCTTGATTTACCTGGCGCAAGTGCAACTATAAATATGGAAACAAAACAGTGGACTGAACTTCAAACTAACCCTGATAAACTTTATATCGATGGTCCAAAGAAAATCGAAGTCACAGAAAGTGATACAATATCAGGTATTTCAAGTATTGAGTATTATATTACTGATAGATTGTTAAACGAGAGTGATTTAAATAATTTATCTAATGATAAATGGACAAGCTATTCTGAAGAAGAAGATATATTAATTAATGCAAACGGCATACATATTATTTATATTAAAATAATAGATAATTTTAATTATGCTAGCTATTTAAGTACAGATTATCTAATATATGATGGTTATGCACAAAACAATTTAACTATTGGTCGAAATAGTTCTAATTATATAGAAGATAGTAATTACATAACAGATAAATCAACTATCATGTTAAATTTTACTTATACAAGTTTGACTGAGATAGACTATAGTAATCATACTCATAATTTAGTATCTAATATTCTTTTACCATTAGGATCAAAAATAACATTAATTGATTACATAACAAATAATGTTTATGAATATGTAATTAATACAAGTGAGGATAATTATGGTTATGAAGAAAGTTGTGCAGTAGAGGATACTAATTGTATTAAAAAGGCTACTTATCCCTTTACGCTATTTAAAGAAGTAGGGACAGGCTCTACTAATAAATACTTTGGTGAGAGTACTTACACAAACAGTAATGAAGTAAATGAAAATTTTAGTATTATTTTAGATTTATCTAATACTGAAATAAATGTAAACTATAGTGATGTTATTATGCAACTAGAATTGCATAATCAAAGTGGTAATAATGTTAGACCAACTTTAAATAACACAACTAGTAAGTTTAATATATACTCAGTTATCAATAGCGAGTCATCTAGTGCTTACTTAAATATAACGACTTCATATACGGGAGAAACAATTGTTCTTAATAGTGATTCTGAAACAACTATTCCTTTAACTAGTAACATAGTTTATAATTATCTAGATAGTAATAAAATAATTGATACTAGATATGAAGATAAGGAAACAGGATTAGCTATTAAATTAGTAGATTCAAATGGTACTTCTCTTGGTAGTGAATACCTTAAAAATATGGTATTTAAAATTGGTGAAAGTGTATATTATCCAGGCAAGGATAATATCATTAGGATTAATTTAGGAAGTGCACTATTAGATTATAATAAAGAACTGAAAGTTACTACTTATGACAATAATAGTAATTTAGTTTATGGAACATATTATTTAAAAATAACTAACTATGTTGCGTTTGATGGATACTATTCAACTGAAATTAACGCAAACGAAATAGTAATTCCAGTTACTGTAACCAATACTAATTTAAATAATATTGAATACGGTTTTGATGTTAATATTAATAGCGAAGACCGCATTATTAGCAAAACAAATACAACAGTTGATGTAGAATTAAACACTATGCAAAATGGCTTATTAAATGACCCTAATATAAGAATATCATTATACAAAAAGGATTTGTTAACGGCTTATAATCAAAACTATTCAATTGTTAATTTAGCTAATTATGTTACAAATGCACTGGAAAGCGCAAGTGATAATGTTTATTATTTATCCACAAATCCAAATCAATACAATCAGTTTATTTTAACACTTGTAACTAACAATTTTGAAAATACTGGTTATAAGTATGTATTTGAATTATACGATGGAAATAAGAAGATAGGAACAATAGATAAGTATTTTATTGTTAAGTAGGTGAAATATAGTGCTAAAATATAAACTTTTAACAATTGTCTTATTACTTGCCTTGATATTATTTGGTTGTGGAATAACATATTCATTTTTTAACTCCAATGTCACTATGGAAAATGTAGATAGAGGCGTTGCAAAATTTGTATTTAATACTAAAAGTTTAGATGAACTTCAATTATCAATAATTGATTTAAAACCAGGTGAAACAAAAGAATATGATTTTTCTATAACTAATAATGACTTAGATAAAATAAGTAATGTAGCAGTTGAATATAAAATGATTATTAAGACATATCATTTAGTTCCACTTACAATTAGCTTATATAGTTTAAATACTGAAGGAGAACAATTGGTTCTAACTTGTGACGAGAATTATTCACGTAATACAGAAAATGAATTAGTGTGTAATTCTCCAATACAAGAATTAGGGTTTGATAACGTACAATCAAAAGAGTATAAACTTAAAGTCAGTTTTCCATCAGAATATAATGATCAAATCAATGCTGATTTAGTTGATTTTATTAATATAGAAATTAATAGCTGGCAAAAAACGAAAGATTAGGATGATGAAATATGGAATTATTAAAAAAACATAAATTCAAAGTAGGAATACTTATAATAAGTTTATTTATAGGTATACTTAGTTTTACTTATGGAAAATATGTATCAAATTCAATATGGAATTATTATTTAGAATCAAATGGTTTTTATTTAAGCAGCGAAAACTTAGGTGATACTACTTTAAAAAATGTTAATAATCTTTGGAATGGTAATAGTGTATTTTTTAATATTAAAAATAGTTTAAATAGTAGCGTCGCAACAGGTTATGATATAAATTACACTGCTACTTGCACTATTGAAGGTGAGGCAGCTAGTAAAACAAAATGTAGTTTAAATGGCAGCGACTTAAATACAGTAGATGGTGTACTTACTAGTATCCAAAACTGTGAAAATAACAGTACTGATGGGATTGATGTAAGTAATTATAATAAGGAAACTTGTGAATTAAATGGTTATAAGTGGAAAAATGAAATGGTAGAAAATAAGTTATTTTTTGATATTATTTTAACTGATCCAGAATATAGCTTAATCGACTTAGTTGTCAACATAAATCTTACAAGTAATTCTCCATATCGTAAGACTTTAAATGGTAAATTCATACTTCATAAGAGTGATATAATGTCTGAAAAAATCTCTATGAATTATAAAAATTATACAAATTATGATAGATTAGTTGTAACTAATTCGTTTGATAGTAAAAAATGTGTTAAAATCACTTGGGACTCTAACAAACTGATCATAGGTGAAGATATTAATAATTTTAGTTCTTATAAAAATGATTCAAATGGATATGTTAATGAAATTATATTTAATATAAATGGAAAGGACAGTAGGAGCCTTATGTTTTACAAGAAGATTTTTAGTCAAAATTATAATGTTGAAGAATTTTCTCTTGAAGAAACAAGCGGTTGTTAATTTAAAATAATTAGGCATAATTATTGATAACTATGTCGAATTATGTTATTATTATAGTAGGTGATAAAATGAAGGTAATACAATCGATAAAAAAAATATTAGTAGGAATACTTGGAGTCATATTTTTTGCATTTGTAATAACAGTTACTTTGCTATTATTAAATTTTAATAAATATGGTGTTACGCAATTTGGAGAAACATCTTTAATTTTAATAAAAGGAGACTTATCTTCTGAAAACTTTAAAAAAGGAGATTTAGTTCTTGTTGAAGCTAAAAAGATAGATAAAATTGCAGTAGGTGATGAAATATTCGCATACAAAATAGCTTCTGACGGTTCAGTTAGTATTGATTTAGGAACTGTTGGTCAGACTCATCCTGATGATGATGCCATCTCATTTGAAAATGGGGCTGCATATTCAATGGATTTTGTTATTGGTAAAGCTGGTAAAGTTTATGAAAAAATTGGTTCATTTTTATCAATTATTGAATCAAAATGGGGCTTTTTATTCATTGTTCTTGTGCCAAGTTTCTTAATATTTATATATGAATTCTATGCATTAATTATAGAACTTAAATATGGTAAAGAAGAACAATCAGTATAGTAAAATTAAACTCAAAAAATACATGAACTTAATCATGTATTTTTTTATTAAAATAATTTTGATACTGTTGTAAAGAATGTCGATTTATGGTAAAATTATATAGACAATGAAAATAGGAAAGTGGGCGTTTAGTTGTGGTAAATATCGATTCCAAAAAAATAAATGTAATTGAAAAAATCATAAATTTTTTATTGAATATACTAATAGGTATATTCGGAATTATCTTATTAGTAACAATATATACAGGGATACAAACTAAAATAATGAAAAAAAATTATACTGACTTTTTTGGATATTCAATATTTGAAGTTCAAACAGGCAGTATGGAAAAAGAAATAAGTGCTGGTGATTGGATTATTACCAAAATAACACAAGACGTTAAATTAGATGATATTGTAACTTATGAAGTTGATGGAGAGTATGTTACACACCGTATTATAGAGGTTTACAATGGAACATATGTAACAAAAGGTGACGCTAATAATACAAAAGATGACCCAATAGATCAAAGTCAAATAGTAGGTAAAGAAGTTGGAAAATTAGCTGGTTTTGGAATTTTAAGGAAAACAATATTTAACCCAGCTGTATTAGTAACATTAATAATAACACTAATTTTATTTAGTCTAGTTGTTAAGAAAAATAAAGAAGATGACATTAAAAATAGTGATAAACCTAAAACGATGTTAGTTAATGAAATTTTAGATGTAATAGAGAAGAAATTACTACCAGTTATTTCAAAATCCATTAAAACATTAAATATAGGAAGAAAGCCTTTAGTTTCTAAGAATGACATTAAAAAATCAAAAATTGAAAGTAAAGTTGTTGAAGTTCCTAATGTTTCAAACAGATTAGAAGATATACCAGTTGTAATAAAAGAAGAAAATATTAAAGATACGTTTGTTCAAAAAAATAATGGAATGTCTGAAGTAGAAAAAGAAAACGAACTTGGAAAAACTTCATTTTTTAGAGTTATATCAGTAAATGATGAAGTTGATGAAAAATATAAAGTTGAACAAGAAACAACAAAAGATGAAGTTACAATAATTGAAGATGAGGAAGATAGTTTAGATAAAACTATATTGTACAGAAATATTTCTGTAGACATATCTGAACTAGATAGTTCAGCATTATTGGAAATAGCAAATAATATGAAAACTAGTAAGCAATCTAATTTGACTGATACTAGCGCTACTAATAAAGATGTAGATGAAGAAGAAGATTTCATTTTAGAAGATCCAAGTTTAACAAAGATTAACTTAAATTTTTTGAAAGATAGAAAAGGTAATCAAAATATAATAGATACTGCGATGTTAATCAAAAAAGAAGAAATAAATCGATTAGTAAAAGTTTTAATAAACAGTGATAATGTAAAAGTTAGTGAAACATCAATGAGAAATAAAATCAGAAATACTTTCGCTATTAATTATATTGATGCCAAGTATTATAATTACTATGAAGAGGATAGTAGTGAAACAAGCAAAAAAAGTTTAATGCTAAGGCTAGAAAAAACAATTAACAATGTATCCGTTGGTTTAGTTAAGAAATATGAAGGTAATAATCGCAAATATGAATCTATAGTAAATGAATATGCTCAAGTTTTTATGTTAATAGCTAATATTGAAAAAGCTAAGGATTCTATTGAAGATATCGGCACGAGACGTGACTTTTATAAAAAATTATTAACTAGGTATTCAAAGCAATTGGATGAGTACAAGATTGATACATTAATTAAACAAGTAGTTATTATACAAAAAAAATATGCTGAATTGTTAAAAAAATTCATTGAAAAATTAGAGACAAATTTATTTAATCTTAATACTTATAAGCTAGCACCTAAAAATAAAATTTATGGTGTGAAATTAGAACATAATATCTCTTTTAGTAAAGTATATAGTTCTTACGTTATTGATAAAACATATGAGCAAGGAATTGTGGCTGAAGATAAGATATCAGTATTAGTTACTTTATTATTAATTCAATTAATTAATGATATGACAACATTTGATTTTGGTAAAAAGTATGTTTTTTATATTCCAGAAAGTTTATATGATAAAGAAAAGAAATTTGAAAAATTATTAAAAATGATTGAAGATAAATATTCTAAAGAGAATGCTGCTATCTTAGTAACATATGAAGAACTAATAAAACATAGAGTGTTTATCAAAAAAGTTAAAAAAGATGGTTACAAATTTGCTTTAGTTTTTACTAAAGACAGTAATATTAAAGAAAAAGATCGTGGTAATTTATATGTAGCAGATTATATCTTTGTTAATAAGAAGTTAGAGAATATTGCGGAAATAATTTCGCTAATACCGGATGATCTTAAAGATAAAGTAGTTTATGAAGATATATCTAATAAAGTTGGGGATTTTGGGAGTGAGGAAGTATGAATACATTTTTAAGATTTTTCTATGAATTTATTTCTATATTTTTTGATGGTTTATTATTCATTGTTAAGGCTATTGGTGAAGGATTAGCCCAAATGTTTAGTATTAAATCATACTTAAAAATAGTAAATAGTTATAAGGGAAGTTTTCAACAAGGTGAATGGATATTGTTATGGATATTGGTTGCAGTCCTTGTTATAATCGTTGGTTTAGTAATCTTTTTATTAGTTACACGTTTAATGCGTTTCTTTAAATTAGGTAAAAAGAGAATGAATCAAGAAGAGTTATTAAATGAAATTTCAGATTTAAATGATCAAGTTGCGAAACTTATGAAAGAAAAAGATGAAATTATGGCTATGAAAGTTTCACAACTTGGATTAAAACCAGATGATAAAGAAAAAGAAGATAATAATGATTTATCAGAGGAAGATGAGTTGGCTGCAGATGAACTAGCAGGAATTAATTCAAGATTTCCTATGTTATGTAGTATAGATAGAAGATTCAAAGGATTTAAATCAAAAAATTACAATAACAATCTTAATCTTGAAGAATTGGTTGAAAATTTCCGTTGTTTTTCAGCAACACAATTACATTTATATTATGAACCAAGACTTCTAAGAGCATTTATAGCAGGATTAGCTTCTGGAAAATTAATCATTTTGCAAGGTATTTCTGGAACAGGTAAAACTTCTCTAGCATATGCTTGGGGAAAGTTTATTAATAAGGATTCTTGCGTTGCTTCAGTAGAGCCATCTTGGAGAGATAAAACAGAATTAATTGGTTATTTTAATGAGTTTACAAAAAAATTTAATGAAACAAAAGTTTTAGTTGAACTTTATACTGCCAGTCTAGATGATGATATTCATACAATCATATTAGATGAAATGAATATTGCTCGTGTTGAATATTATTTTGCCGAGATGCTTTCAATTCTTGAAATGCCTTCGAGAGAAGAATGGATTATTCCAGTTGTAACAAGTGGTTGGGCAGATGATCCTGAAAGAATTATAGATGGTAAACTTAAACTACCTGGAAACTTATGGTATATTGGAACAATCAATAATGATGATTCAACTTTCATGGTTACAGATAAGGTTTATGACCGTGCGATGCCAATAGATATCAATACTCGTTGCGATCCATTTAAGAGTAGAGAACAAGAAGCAATGAGTATCAATTCAAGTTATCTTGAATCATTATTTAAAAAGGCTCAAGAAGATAAACCAGTTACTGCAAAAGCAATTGAGAAAATACAAGATATGGAACTTTATGTTATTAATCATTTCCGTGTTGCTTTTGGTAATCGTATTATGAAACAACTAAATGCTTTTGTACCAGTATATGTTGCATCTGGTGGCAAAGAAGTTGATGGTATTGATTATTTCATATCAAAGAAAATTTTTCGTAAATTTGATCAATTAAATATATCATTAATACGTGATGAAATAGATCCTTTTATAAAATATTTACATAAGACATTTGGTGATGAAGCAATGTCTGAATGTGTTGAATATTTAGAAAGACTTAAGAAATCATTTTAGAAAGTGGTGAATAAATATGGCAAGACAATCAAGAATTAAAGTAGATGCAGAACTTAATAAAAAAAGTGAGCAATTTAAAAAAAATCTGAATTCGGAAATGTATTTCAAATCAGATTTTGTCAGCGAGTTAATGTCGTTAAATTGGCTTGAAGAACTTGAAAAGGCTTGTCCATATCTTGAGAATATTGTTGTTAGAGCAAAAGTAGCATTATACACTGAATCAGCAATAGTAAAAATAGAAAAAGCAAAAAAAACCAGTGTAGATAGTGTTAAGGATCTAACAAGACATACGCACTATATTGATAAAATAAATGATAAAACACAAGATGTTGAACCATCTAAACTATTAATAACATTCCCTGAAGAAACCTATAATACATATGAAAATAGGTTTCTTTATACATTAATTGATACTATGAATAGATTCGTTTTAAAGAAGCAAGCTATGCTAGATGATATTGAAGCAAAAAGTACAAAAACTTTAGAATATGCTGGTTCTACTAAAACTTCTAGAGAAAAAGTTAGTATTGAATTTAAAGTGTCACTTGAGGAACTTCCAGAAGGACAAAATATTTCGGAATTTAAAAAAGAGATACAAAATATTAAAGCAAGGTTAAAAAAAGTTAAAGACTATCTTACTGGGTGGCAAAGAAGTGAAATGATAAAGTCTTTAAATAAATTACATGTACCTTTTGTTATACCACCAATAAGGAAGACTAATTTGATTTTAAAAAACCCTAATTTTCAAGTTGCGACAAAGTTATGGACTTTTTTACAAACTTATGATGAGGACTTATCTAATTCTAGTGATAGTTCAGATAGTGTAGGTAATGATGTATTAAAAGGTATTTTGGATGATTCATTTTTGATGGATTATTTTGTTCTAGATTCTATTTATGCATCTAAAAGAAAAGAAAAAGAGCAATTAAAAAAGTATGCAGCTATTATGATAAAGCAACAATTGCAAAGAGTGGTCATGCTTATGTTAAACAGTGGAATTAAAATCACTGAAGAACAAATACTTAGTATGGTCACTGCTGAAATAAAAGATGAAAAAAACAAAGTCTTAGTAGGTAGCGCTGATATCAAAGATAAATTTAAAAGCGCAATAGATGAATATTTAGAAAGGACACAAGATTATTTGTAGGTAACAAAAATGAATTTTATTAATAAATTAAAGGAAAACAAAATATTTAAAATTCTTTATAAAATACTAAATGCCATTGTAATATTTCTAGTAATTGCATTTATATTTGTTGTATTTTTACAACGTTTTAGTGACAATAAGTTATCATTCTTTAATTATAGAATGTTTACCGTAATTTCAGGAAGTATGGAGCCTAAATACAAAATAGGGGATGTTTTAGTTTCTAAAGAAGTTGAACCTTCTGAAATTAAAGTTGGAGATACTATTAGTTATTTAGGTAAAAGTGGAAGTTTTAAAGACAAGATAATTACACATGAAGTTGTGGAAATAAACAAAGATGAAAATGGAGATTACGTTTTTCATTCTAAAGGATTAACTAACATAGTTGAAGATCCTATAGTTTATGAAAGTCAGTTATATGGAGTTGTAAAATACAGGTTCGTAACGCTTTCATTAATATATAAAATAGTTGGTACAAAGATAGGATTTTATTTATTTATAATTCTACCGTTAATATTTGTTATTGGAAACGAATTTATCTCTGTTTTACTAGCAAAAGAAGAAAAAAGAAGAGCAAATTCAAAAAGTTAAAATTTTAATTAACTGAGGTGATATAAATGGAAGCGAAGCACAAACTTTATTTAAAACTAAACTTAATGTCTTTAGTTTTTATTGTAGTTTCATTTATATCAGTAACACTTGCCTGGTTTGCATATAGCGGTTTAGCTGATGTGTCAGCCGAAATAGGTGTTAAAGCTTGGTATATTGAATTAAATAAAGATGGTCAATCAGTCTCAAATGAGGTTGTCATATCTCTTTCTGATATTTATCCAGGTATGGAAATATCTCATGAAATGATTAATATTAAGAACTTGGGAGATTCTGATGCAGAACTTAATTATTCAATTGAGTCAGCAAGATTACTTGGTGATGCAGAAAATAATTTTGTAGTAAGTGATGGTGGTATTGATTCAGATTATATTGGTGATGTTTTATCACATAACTACCCATTTCACATTAATATGAATTTAAGTAAAAATTATATTTTAGCTAAAGATGGAGAGAGTTTTTTTGAAGTTTCAATATCATGGCCACTTGATTCAGGTGATGATGCTTTTGATAGCTTATGGGGAACTAAGGCATATCAATTTGATAAAAGTGAATTAGAACTTAAGCAAAATAACCCAAATTATCAAATTAAATCAGCTATTCAAATTGTTATTAAAATTATGGCAGAACAGTATACTGGTGGCGATAAGTCAAGTGATACGCGTTATAATTTAGGGGATACAGTCTTATATGATGTAGTTAATAATAAAATATGTTCTGAAATAGGTGATAGTTGTATAGCAACTTATGTATTGGACAAAAATAATACATTGGCTGACGATACGGTAACGCTACTACCAAATCCTAAAAATACATATGCTACAGGTGCATTTAATGACTATAATTCACTATTAACAAGTACAACTAACGGTTGGACGGTACCAACTAGAGGATTAACTGCTGGTGATATTATGGGTGTTATATCAACTGATATAATGGACACGAATTTAGTAAGAAGTGGAATTTCTAATGTTGTAGCGGGTAATTTGAAATATTCTAGTCGAATGACATCTGAGCTTACTAGGGTAGCAAGTTATAGTGGATACTATAGTTATCATAATGACAAATTTAGCTATTTATCTACTGCTAATTGTTATTGGACTAATTCTGAATATAATAGTTCATTAGGCTATGCTGCTAAAAAAATTGATGATAATATATCTAAAGTTTATGGAGAAGAGAAAGAAACTGTATGTAATGTAGTTCCGGTTATTATAGCTTCAAAATCAAACTTAGAATAAGTAAAAGACATTAATAAATGTCTTTTTTTTGCAATAAAATATAAAATAAGTGTAAGACATAAAAAGAGAACTTAAGTTCTCTTTTTAGGAAATGTATAATGAACATATTATTTTTAGTTAAATATTTGTTCAAATGAAATATTTGCACTCATTTGAAATTTAGTGTCTTCAGTAGCAGCAGTTCCACCAACATAAGTATCATCTTCGTCAGTCATTGTTTCTTCACTGCCTTCATACCATTCAAAGAAAACTCTAATAGTAAATGATTTAAAACTAAAATCTTCTATTTCTTTATCATAGTTAAAAGTATTTGTTATTGTTGAACCATTAAGAGTAATTAGATCTAATGTATCTCCTTCAATATAATTTTCAGGAAGTAAAGCATATTTAGTAATCATTAAATCTGGAATGTTCTCATTTTGAATATTTAAATTTACTGTATATTTAAATGATACATCAACATTTGTTGGATCAATATTAATATCAAAGTAGCCTTTTGAAGTAGGGGCAAGCTTATTGGAAGCTACATATTCATTTTCTTCAATAGTAGGAAGAAAAGAGACAGTAGAACTAGTATTACTTGTTATATCTACATCGTTAACAAGTATTTGCCATTTAGCAAATAGTACTTCTATATCACTTGTTGTGCCTGCTACATACTTAGAGTAAGTAGTACTCATGAAACAAAGACATATAGATAATGAAATTAAAACAATAACAAATCTCAATTTTTTTACTATGTTCATAATTGCAGGCCCCTTTCTTTTATAATACAATTATATCTTTTATTGTTATTATATACAATTACTTTTTCTTTCGAAAGTGTAAACGAAGCGTAAAATTTTGTGTAAAATATGGCTAAAAATTGACACAAATGACAGATTTTAAGGCCGTTTTGGACATATTTTATAAGGAAAATAAAGGTAAACTATACACTTGAAAATTCTTATAATATTCATTTTTTTTTAATATAATTTAAATAGCCAGTTGTATGAATAAATACTATATTGGATAATCATTATATTAAAACATAATATACTAGTTCTTAATAATTTATCTTACAATCGCTATTTTTTAGAATTTAATCTTGACCTGACAAGTTGTCAATGCTATAATGAAATGGTTGCTATTGAGGAGATGGTGTTATGCCAACAAATGCTTTTTTTAAATTACCTGAAGAAAAAAGAATTAAATTAATCGAAGCTGCAAAAACAGAGTTTTCAAAAAATCTTTTTGAAGATGCTTCAATTAATCAGATCATCAAAGATATAAATATGCCTAGAGGTAGTTTTTATTTATATTTTGAAAATAAGGAAGATATATACAATTATATATTTACCTTCTATAAAGATAGTTTAATTAAAAATTTTGTTGATATTTTAAAAGAAAATAATGGTTGCATTTTTGATTCATATATAAAGCTTTACGATATTGTTACAGATATAAAAGATTCAAAAATTAATCTTTTAATGAATAATTTCTTTTTCAACATGAATTCAAAAAGGTTAGAACATTCTTTACCAAGAAAAGACTGTAAGAAAAGAAATGATGAGTTAATTATACAAAATATTAATAAGGATACACTAAATATAGATGAAGATGATATATATGTATTAATTAGTATTCTAATGCCATTATTCTTCCATAATGTCGCGCACACATTCAGATATCCCGAGCAAAAAAATAGAATAAAAGAACATTATATTAGGCAAATTAATATAATAAAAAAAGGTATAGAAAGTGAGAAAATATGTTAAAATTATTTAAATATTTAAAGTCTTCAATAATATCAATTATTTTTATAATTCTTTTACTTGTAACACAAGCACTTTGTGATCTTGCATTACCAGATTATACTTCTAAAATAGTAAATGTTGGTATTCAGCAAAATGGTATTGAAAATGCTGCTGCTACAGTAATTTCAGCAAGTAAATTTAATAATATATCATTATTTTTGTCAGATGACGAAAAAGATTATATAAATGATTATTATGATTTATTAACTACAGAAGATTTTGATAATTATGAGGATAAATATCCTTTGTTGGAAACAGAAGACTTATACAAATTAAACACTAAAAATGAAGATGTGAAAGAGAAAATAAGTGATATTTTATCATTGCCACTTATGATTGATTATATGGTTTTATCTGGTAAAGCAGCAGAATATGGCTTTAGTGTTCCAGCTAACGGAGATTTCTATTCATCTTTGAAATACATGACAGCTGATCAAATAGAAGCCATACTTGTTAATGTTAATAAATCTTTAGAACAAATGCCAGAAACAATTGTTACTAGTACGGCCATTATGTCTATTAAAGATGAGTATGAACATATTGGTATTAATACAGGTAACTTACAAACTAATTATATATTAATTAGCGGAGCTAAAATGTTAGGCATAGCATTATTAATTATGCTTATAGCTATAATAATTGGTTTACTAGGATCACGTTTAGCAGCAAAACTTGCTATGACTTTAAGAAATAAAGTATTCACTAAGGTAGTAGGTTTTTCTAAAACTGAAATTAAAAACTACGGTACTGCTTCATTAATAACAAGAACTACTAATGATATTCAACAAGTACAACAAATAATAGTTATGCTTATGAGAGTAGTATTCTATGCTCCAATTATAGCAGTAGGTGGTATTATTAAAACAACTAATACTTCTGGTTCAATGGGATGGATTATTGCTTCTGCTGTAGCTGCTTTATTAATTATTATTACTGGGTTATTTACTATTGTTATGCCTAAGTTTAAGAAAATACAATTACTAATTGATAAGTTAAACTTAGTAACTAGAGAAATACTAACTGGTATTCCAGTAATACGTGCTTTTCATAATGAAAAACATGAAGAAAAAAGATTTGATGACGCCAACTCTTCTTTAAACAAAGTAAACTTATTTGTTAATAGAACAATGGCTCTTATGATGCCAATTATGGTACTTCTTATGAATGTAGTATGTGTTGCTATTGTTTGGAAAGGCGCATACGGTATAAATGATGGAGTAATGCAAGTTGGAGATATGATGGCTTATATCCAATATAGTATGCAAATAATAATGGCATTCTTATTTATTGGTATGATGAGTATTATGCTTCCAAGAGCAAGTGTTTCAGCTAATAGGATAGTTGAAATAATTAATGCAGAGCCATCAATTAAAGATAATGAAAATATAAAGAAATTTGATAGTTCTAAAAAAGGATTAGTTGAATTTAAAAAAGTTAGTTTTAGATATCCAGATGCTAATGAAGATGTTATTACTGATATCGATTTTGTTTCTAAACCAGGAACAACAACAGCGTTTATTGGTTCTACTGGTAGTGGAAAATCTACATTAATTAATTTAATACCTAGATTTTATGATGTTACTGAAGGTTCTATATTAATTGATGGCGTAAACATAAAAGATGTGTCTACTAAAGCTCTAAGAGCAAAAATAGGTTATGTACCACAAAAAGGTATGCTATTTAGTGGTGATGTTGAAAGCAATATAAAATATGGTGATTCTAAAATCACTAATAAAAAAATGAAAGATGCAGCTGCTATAGCACAAGCTAGTGATTTTATTGAAAATTTAGATGGCGGTTATGAGGCACCAATATCACAAGGTGGTACGAATGTATCGGGTGGACAAAGACAAAGATTATCTATAGCGAGAGCTATCGCAATTAATCCAGATATATATATATTTGATGATAGTTTTTCTGCTCTTGATTTAAAAACAGATGCAAAAGTACGAAGTGAATTAACTAAAGTTACTAAGGATAAAACAGTGTTTATAGTAGCACAAAGAATTAGTACTATTTTAAATGCTGATCAAATAATTGTCCTTGATGAAGGCAAAGTTGTTGGTATTGGAAATCATAAAAAACTAATGGAAACTTGTGATGTATATAGAGAAATAGCTCTATCACAACTTAGTGAGGAGGAATTATCTAATGTCTAACGAAAAAAGTAAACAAAAAGGTGGTCCAATGGGCGGCCCTATGGCTGGTATGCAAAGTGTTGTAGAAAAACCAAAAAACTTTAAAGAATCATTTAATAAACTTGTTAATTATATGAAGAAATATAAAGCAAGTATCTTTATAGTAGTCATATTCTCAATATTAAGTACTATTTTTTCAATAGTTGGACCTGATATTTTAGGAGATGTAGTAACTGAAATATACACAGGACTAGTAGCTAAAATAAGTGGTACAGGAGAAATGGACTTTAATTTAATTAATAAAATTTTATTGTTATTATTTGGATTATATGTTCTAAGTGCATTCTTTTCTTATATTCAAGGATATATAATGAATTCAATTTCTTGTAAAGTATCATATGAATTAAGAAAGGACTTAAGTCAAAAAATTAACAAATTACCAATGAAGTATTTTGATAAAAAAACACATGGTGAAGTTTTATCAAGAATAACTAATGATGTAGATACATTATCACAGAACTTATCACAAAGTTTGAGTCAAATTATTACAAGTGTAGCAACAATTATAGGTGTACTTGTAATGATGATAAAGATAAGTGGTTCTATGACAATAGCTACTTTGCTTATATTACCAATTTCATTAGGTGGTATAATATTTATTGTATCAAAATCTCAAAAATACTTTAAAGAACAACAAGAGTTTTTAGGTGAAGTTAATGGTATTGTTGAAGAAGTTTATGGAGGACACGATGTTGTAAAAGCTTTTAATGGTGAAGAAAAAGCTTTAGAACAGTTTGATGAATGTAATACTAAATTATTTAGTTCTGCATGGAAAAGTCAGTTTTTATCAGGTATTATGTGGCCTCTTATGAGTTTTGTAGGTAATATTAGTTATGTAATGGTTTCTATATTAGGTGGTTACTTAGCAGTTAAGAATAAAATAACTGTAGGTAATATTGTTTCTTTTACACAATATGTTAGAAACTTTAATCAACCAATTGCCCAACTTGCTCAAATATCAAGTATGATACAGTCTACTGTAGCTGCTGCTGAAAGAGTATTTGAGTTCTTAAATGAACCAGAAGAAGTAAAAGATATTAAAGAATCTGTATCTACTGAAAATGTAAAAGGTAATATAGAATTTGAACATGTTGGTTTTGGTTATAATGAAAATCAACCAATTATTAATGATTTTAGTGCAAAAATAAAATCTGGTCAAAAGATTGCGATAGTAGGTCCTACTGGAGCAGGTAAAACAACTATGGTAAAATTACTTATGAGATTTTACGATATAAATAGTGGTAAAATTATTGTAGATGGTCATGATATAAGAGATTATAAGCGTGGAGAACTAAGAAGTCAGTTTGGTATGGTTTTACAAGATACATGGCTTTATAGTGGTACTATAGCTGATAATATTAGATATGGTAAACTAGACGCAAGTATTGAAGAAGTAAAAGATGCTTGTCGTGCAGCAAGTGTTCATCACTTTATTAAAACTCTTCCTGACACATATGACATGATTTTAAATGAAGAAAGTGATAATATATCACAAGGACAAAAACAACTTCTTACAATCGCAAGAGTTATACTAGCTGATCCTAAAATACTAATTTTAGATGAAGCAACAAGTAGTGTAGATACTAGAACTGAAATCCTAATTCAAAAAGCAATGGATAAACTTATGGAGGGAAGAACTAGTTTCGTTATAGCTCATCGTTTATCAACAATAAAAAATGCTGATTTAATATTAGTAATGGATAAAGGTGATATAGTTGAAACAGGAACGCATAATGATTTACTTGAAAAAGGTGGATTTTATGCAAATCTATATAACTCTCAATTTGAAGAAACAGAAATATAAGATAATATCTTATATTTTTTTTTATATAGTGATATAATTATTATAAAGAAGGTAGGTTTTTGTATGCGTGAAAAATTCAGGTTTTGTGGAGTATTAAATTTTATTTTTATAGCTTTAAGTGTCCTATATAACTTTAGTAGTTTTGGTCTTATTAGAAGCATAGTTTTATTAATTACAGGAATGTATTTATATAACTTAGCTAATAAAAATGACGATGAAATTAAAAGAGATAAATCTGTAATATTAATTATTGGAATATTATTATTATTTGCTAATCCAATTTCAGCAGTAGTTTTACTTCTTGCAGTTGATAAAATAAATTTATTAAGTGGTAATGATTATCGTGGTTCACCAAAAACTGTGATAAATAGAGAAACGTTAGATCCAGAAAAAAGAAAACTAGACATTTTATTAAAACTTGGTGTATTTATGGTAATATTAGCTGGTTTTATTTTTGCCAGCACTTCTTGGAATGGTATACCAGATATAATAAAAACACTATCACTTGTAGTTGGTGCTTCATTGTTCTTTGGACTATCATATTTATGTGAAGAAACTTTTGATTTAAAAAGATCTTCAATTGTTTATTATTTACTTGGCATATGTTTTGTTTGGTGTTCTTATTATTCAGTGGGATATTTTGGTATATTTGGTGAATATCTTTCAACTGAGGGATTAGGAGCGAGTCTATATTGCTCTTCTAATGCATTATTAATATCTTTCTTATTATATATATCATATAAAAAATATAATAATGCTAATTTAATTACCCCAACATATTTAACACTAATAGTCGCAATAATTTACTTATTTAATTATTTTAAACTTGAACTAGGTATTAACTTATTAATAATAAATTTAGTTTTACTAATATTAAATATAGTTCCAAAAGATAAAATAAAGAAATTCATTGGTATTAAAAAGTTCACTTTGTTAGCAACTTATATAATAGGATTATTTACTATTGGTAGTTATGCTCAAATAAGTAATGTTTCTATCATATTAAATAGTGTAATATTAATATCATCATTATTATTTATAACTACTAAAGAAAAAGATAGTAAATTATCTTTCTTAAATGGTTTAATTGTAAATATGATAATTTATTTAGGAAGTTACTCTCTTAACTATGGATATTACTTTATAATAATAACTATAATAGCTGTAATTTCTGTATTATATAGCATTCTTATGTATACAAAATTTT
The DNA here is from genome assembly GCA_023460995.1 of Bacillota bacterium. Taxonomy (GTDB): domain Bacteria; phylum Bacillota_I; class Bacilli_A; order RF39; family UBA660; genus RGIG4266. Next base: position 614,935 of record JAEWOE010000006.1, read on the forward strand.
TACTAAAATATAAAGAGTTTGCAAAAACATTCATAATATTAGCGAATATATTAATGCTTATAGCTTTCATAACAAATATTGAAATATCTTATATGCCTAATCTTACATTGTCTTACATGGCAAATGGCGATGCATATACAATAATAGGATGTGCAATAATGATATTTATGACATCAATGATATATCAGATGCTTATGAAAAGTGATGACAAATTAAAATATGAATATTATTTAACTCCTATTAAAGTTGGACCTGTTATATTAGCAGTAGGCCTATGTATATTAAACTTTACTGCAGTTCAAATACTAATTCTTGCAGCTTTTATTTATGGCTTAATGGCTTATTTTTCAAAGAAAACAGCTATAAATGAAGAAAATATAATTATCACTTTAATTCTTCTTTTCTTAGCAGCTTTCACAAATTATACTGATAAAGAATATATTTCTGAAATGATTATTGTATTAATGACAGTAGGGACATATTTCTATGCCTCTAAATCTAAAATATCAATTTTAAAACAAGTTAAAACTCCGTTATTAATATTTATGCTTTCAGTTATTTATTTAACATTTAGTAGAAGTTTCTTCTCATATAGTGAAGCATATCTTTCGCTAATATCATTACTATCATTTATAGGTATAATGATATTTACAAGAAAAGATAAAGTATCCTATGTTATAACAGGATATGCACTTCTTTTTCCAATTACTAATATAATTGATAAAGTTGTTATAGATAAAGACTTTTCGCTTATTTTAACATTTACACTAGTTTTTTATATGACATATTTAACTTGTAAGAATGTTATAAAAGATAAAAATAAAGCAAGTTTACTAGCTACAATAATATCAGTAATAGCATTACTAATAATAATATTTAGTAATAGTGTCATAACAGGACTATATGCTGGTTTAGTATCATTAGTACTAATACTAATTGGTTTAATAGATGATGACTATCGTAATCTATTTGTAACAGGTATTTGTTTTACTATTATAAATATATTATATCAACTAAGAAATATATGGCAGGTAATTCCATCGTGGTTATACTTATTATTTATAGGTTTAGCTTTGATTGGAGTGGTTACTTATAAAGAGATAAAAAGAGGAAGTAAAAAATAATTACTTCTTTTTTTTGTTTCATGTGTTTAAAAGACAAAATATTTATCATAATAGTCATAGAATAATACTAGAGGAGATGATTATTATGTTTGGAAATTTTTCAGAAGAAGCAAGAGTAGTAATAGTTGCAGCAAAAGAAGAAATGAGTAATTTAAAACATCCTTATATAGGAAGTGAACACCTTTTACTTGCTATATTAAGGGGTAAAAATAATGTAAGCAAAAAATTAATGGAATATAATATAAATTATGAAAATGTCAAAAAAGAAATAATTAATATAATAGGCATGGGCAGTAAACAAAGTGAATGGTTTTTATATACTCCTATGCTAAGAAGAATTATAGAGAACTCTATTGTTGATAGTAAAGATTCAAATAGTGAGGTTATGATAGAACATTTATTTCTTAATTTACTTGACGAAGGAGAAGGTATCGCAATAAGAATACTTCTTTCTATGGAAGTAGATATAGATAGTTTATATAAAGAATTCTACATAAATAAAGCAGATAAAAAGAAAAAGACTAAGAAATTATTATTAGAAGAAATAGGAATTGATTTAAATAAGAAAGCTGAAAATAATGAATTAGATCCTGTAATAGGTAGAGAAGAAGAACTTAATAGGATTATTGAAATACTAATGCGTAGAACTAAAAATAATCCACTGTTAATTGGAGATGCAGGTGTTGGAAAAACTGCCATTGTCGAAGAATTAAGTAGTCGCATAGCGAAAAAACAAGTACCTAATAGTCTTAAAAGTAAAAGAATAATTAGTGTTGATATGGCAAGTACTGTAGCTGGAACCAAGTATCGTGGAGAATTTGAGGAACGTCTTAAGAAAATATTAAAGGAAGTTGAAGATAATGAAGAAATAATTTTATTTATCGATGAAATTCATACTTTAGTAGGCGCTGGAGGTGCAGAAGGCGCAATTGATGCTTCAAACATATTTAAACCATCTCTCGCTCGAAATAAACTTAAATGTATTGGTGCGACAACAACCGACGAATATAAAAAGTATATTGAAAATGATGCTGCTCTTGAAAGAAGATTTCAAAAAGTGTTTATAGAACCACCAAATAGAGAAGAAACAAAACAGATACTATTAAAATTAAAACCTATATATGAAAATTATCATATGGTTAAATTAAATGATGACATAATTGAATTAATAATAGAACTATCTGAAAAATACATTTATGATCGTAAACAACCTGACAAAGCAATAGACATTCTTGATGAAGTTTGTGCTAAAGCAAGTATAAAAGAAAATAAATTAATTAAAGAATATAATGACTTATTATTAAAGGTTGAAACAATTAAGCTAAATAAAAGAAAAAGTATTCTTGATGATAACTATGTTTTAGCTAAAGAATTAAAAAATGAAGAAAACTTAATTCAGGATAAAGTTAATTTAATAGAGTTAAAACTTAATAAGAAGAAAGTATTAAATAAAGTAACTAGTGAAGATGTAGCTAAAGTCATTTCAACTCGAAGTAAAATTCCTGTTTATGAAGTTACTTCTACTGACATTAAAAATGTCAATAAGTTAGAAACTAAATTAAAAGAAACAATTATAGGTCAAAAATACGCAATTGACCAAATTGTTAAGATAGGAAAGAGAATTAAACTTGGATTGAAAGAAGATAATAGATGCTATTCATTCTTGTTTTCAGGCCCATCAGGCGTTGGAAAAACCTATCTGGCTTCATTATTTGGCGAATTTATGGTTGGTAAAAGAAATACCATTAAATTAGATATGAGTGAATATAGAGAACCACACTCAATAAGTAAAATAGTAGGAGCTCCTCCAGGATATGTTGGATATAGTGATAATCATAACATACTTGAAGATATAAGAAATAAACCTAATACTGTACTAATATTAGATGAAATAGAAAAAGCTCATAATGATGTACTAAATCTATTTTTCCAAATATTAGAGGATAGTAAAATAAAAGACGCAATGGGTAGAGAAGTATTATTTAATAATGTAATTATTATTATGACTACTAATGTAGGATTTGAAAATAATCCAATTGGTTTTGTCAAAGAAGATAGTAATTTAGTAAGTAAGCAAAAAGAATCATTTTCTACAGCCTTCATTAATCGTATAGATGACACAATATCATTTAACTATTTAAATAGAAGCGATATAGTAAAAATAGTTACTGAAAAGTTACAAAAAATAAAACTAAAATATTTAAAAAAACAAATAATTGTTGAATATAACAAGAAAATTATTGATGAAATAATAGAAAAATCTAACTTTAAAGATTTTGGTGCCCGTAAGATAGATAAAATAATTCGTGATGTTTATGAAAATATTATAATAAGTGAAGTTATAAATGGTAATAATAAAATCAACATAAATTCGATAGAAAATTATACATGTGTGTAGTTATTAATAATATATTTAAAATAATGTGCTTCGCACATTTTTTTTGGAATTAAAAAAGGAAAAATAACCTTCTTCTTATAACATATAAATAGGGAGGTGAAAAATATGAAAAAATTATTACTTTTTATAGGCCTAATTTTTAGTTTTATACAACCAATATCTGCTAAAACTTACTATGGAGAATACGGTGATTTTACGAACTATTCTGAAGTTGAGGTAAAATCAAATGAAGTTACTAAAGTAGAAAGTAAGAAATACTATCATGCATATAAAGAAGAAATTGATTATCAATATGTAGAAGATTACTCATATAATGAGACAGGTAATTATCCTAATAGTTATTCTAATTGGGTAAAAGATAAAGATTTACTTGATATTAATTACCAAATAGAAGAGTGTAATGCATATACATATCAACCATTTAAAAAACTTAAGTATTTCTACTTAACGAATATTGGTGAAAACGTACATGTTGATTCAGTCTTTGCTTTTAATACTAAAACAGATGAAGTTCTAATGTACAGTGCTAATTTTGATATGTATAAAAACGATACATTAATTTTTTATATTAATAAAAATTATAACTTAGGTGATTTAGAGATAAATATATCTATAGAAAAACAGGAAAATGTCAAAGCAAATTTAGTTTTATCTATGAATAATGATTCGGATCCTTTTAGTAAAAAAATAATTGTTAAGTCATTAACTGATGATTCCTCTGGAACAAATGTTAACATTCAGGTAAGTAATTTTTATGATGTTGAAGAATTATATTTAGATACAATAAGTACTACTTATTGTGATAGCGAAATAAATGGAAAAGTTATTGAAAATTATATTGTTTACCGTAATAACTATTTAATGCGCAGGAAAGAAGTTTTTAAAAAGATATATGAAGATTTATACTTATTAGAAGAAACTGGTGAATACAAAGTCGATTATGAAGATTTCAAGACTTATTATAGATATAGTGTTCGTGATAAAGTTGTTATTAAAGATGATTTAATTATTGATAATAAAGATTTTAATTTAAATGATTTTATTATAGAAAGTTCAGTAGATAATATTGAAATAACGAGTAATTTGAACCCTAATATAAATGGAATTTATAATATTAATTTTATTTTGCCATTTAAAACTGTTTCGACTACTTTAACTGTTGATATAAAAGATAACTTTTTATACGCCCTAAAACAGCAAGAACATTATATAGATTATTTATTAGATAAAGCTACTTCAGCAACATATAAGGTTGATGAAAAGAACTTAGAAATAAAAGAAAATATAATTTCAAGTACAGACGAAATAAATTCATTAAAGGAAGAAATAAACAATTACAGGTTAAAAATTAAACAGTTAGAAGAAAGAAAATCTTTTGATGAAGAAAAAGAACTAAGTAAACAATCGATTAATTTTCCTATAATACTAGTTTGTTTAACAATAATATTCGTCATGGATAAATTTGTCGAAAAAAGACTTTTGAAAAAATAGTCTAGTTTTGTCGAAATTGAATAATTGCTGAAAAAGTTGTGCTAAATTATATAGGAAGGTGATTAAATGCTAGGAATAGAAATGGAATTTATAAAAGGGATTCTATTTATTAGATTAGATGGTAAATTAAATGGAGAGACCTGTAATAAATTATACGAGGAAGTTTCTGAAATGATTTTTGACAATGGTATACGGAACATTGTTTTTAATCTAGAAAACATAAGTGAAATAGATATTAATGGCATAAATTCTTTAATATATAATTACAAATTATGTAAACAAAACCATGGTGATTCAATAGTATGTAATATTAATAGTACAGTAAAAAATGCCTTTGCAAAAGGCATGAAAGGTTTTATTCCCATAACTAGTAACGAATTAACAGCATTAAATATATTTAATATTTAAGGAGATAAAAAGATGGAACCTATTGAACAAGTAATACAAAAGAATCAGAATTTAATTTATTCAATTACTAACTATTTTAGTAATTATGGTAATAAGGAAGATTTGTTTCAAGTAGGAGTAATAGGAATGATAAAAGCATATCAAAATTATGATGAAAATTTTGATATAAAATTTACAACATATGCTTATACATATATTTTAGGAGAAATGAAAAAGTATATAAGAGAAGATAAATCTATAAAAGTAAGTAGAAGTATTAATTCATTAAATTCTAAAATTGAACAAGCATCAAATATGTTGGCTCAAAAATTATATAGATTGCCAACAACTAGTGAATTATCTAGTTTTCTTGGAATACCGGAAGAGTTAGTTAATGAAGCTCTAAACAGCAAAAGGGAAGTAAAAAGTATTGACGAGCCAATTGCTTGTGATTCAAAAGAGGTAACTCTTCATGAAACTATTCCAGCTAAAAGTCTAGATATCAATACATTAATTGCTTTAAAACAAGAACTAACAAAACTTGATTCTGCTGAGCTTGAACTTATAAGAAATAGGTATTTTGATGATAAAACCCAAATGCAAACAGCAAGCAATTTGGGCATGACACAAGTTCAAGTATCAAGAAAAGAGCAAAAAGTTTTAACAAAACTAAGAAATAATTTAAATTAGGAATTGTTGCAACAAAAAAATACATATAGTATAATTTACTTAAGAAAGTAACTTTACTAGGTGTATTATGAAAAATAAGTATGAAGAAATTACTATACTATTAACCTTAGTGTACATAATGATAAGCCCACTTTATTTTAACTACTCTAATTTATTTACTGAAACATTATCAGTAATTAAATATTTAAAAATAGGATGGGTTGTTTCCACATTATTTATAACATTAGGTTATTTATTTATATATAAAGAAAGAAAAGTCAAATTTAATAGACTAGATCTAATAATATTAACTTTTCCTATTTTATATTTTATCCCTATGTTATGTGGAAAAGTTGTAACAGGTATAAGACTAAATTCAGAATATATATTTGTTAGTCTATTAATTGCGATACATGTAATAGTTTTAAGAAGAATAATTAATAAAGAGAGATTGAATTATATTTTAAAAACCATTATATTATCTAGCACTATATCAGTATTTATTTCATTTATTATTGAAAGTAATCCTGATATAGGAAATTTATTACAAATTAGTTCTTGGTTTGGAGATTTTTATAAAAACAGCGTAGATAGGTTATATGGTACTCTACTTTATCCTAATACCTATGCCACATTTATACTAACAGGGTATTTTATAACTTGTTATTATTTAACTAAAGATAATAATAATATTATATTGCATTTTTGTTTATTTATATTGTTATTAGCTTTTTTATTAACAATGTCTAAAATAACTACCATGATTTTTATAATTATAAACGCATTACTAATAATTAACTACTTTATTAAAAAAAAATATAAAGAAATTATTAGTTTAATGACAATATATATCTGCATAATTTTGCCATTATTATATACTCTTAATAAGACTCGTATTTTTATTTATAACAATAACTTAATAATATTCTTATCTATTATTATTTTAATGTTTATAGTTTATTACATAAGTTATTTAATATTGCTATCTATTAGTAAAAAAAGTAAAGTCATCTATACTATATCCCTTGTTATAATTTTATTTATTTCCTGTATATTATTTATTTATCCAAAGTCTCAAACTTTAAAGATAAATAATATTACAGAGAATAATTTAAAAGATAATATTATTTTTGCAGACTTTATGAATTTAGAATACAATAAAAGTTATTTAATTAAGTTAAATATAAAAAGTAAAAACGAATTAAATAATCCTACTTTAAAACTGAAAGTTTTATATGTAAAAAACTCACATATAATAAAGAAAGTAATTGATTCTACGCTTATAATTGAAGAACAATATACTTACTATTTTAGATTAAATACGCTAAAACAATTTGAGTATTATTATCTAGAATTAGAAAATATGGATATATATAATTCTGCAGAAATAAGTAGTATATATGTAACTGATCTTGAAACTAATAAAACACAAATATATGAAGTTGATAATATTTTAACTCCATATATATATATTCATTCTAAAAAACAAGCAAAGTATGATAAAGGTAGTTTAGATGGTAGAATGGAGATATATAAACATGTTTTAGATATAACTAAAGGAAATATGTTAGTTGGCCAAGGCTTTAGAGCATTTAAGTATTATTCAGTAAATAATCACTTTCGTTTTGAACCTTCTGATGAACATAGTTTTATTGCAAGAATGTTAGTAGAATTAGGAATATTTGGAGTAATTTACTATTTTATTTTAATTGCGTATGGTCTTGTATACTCAGTTAGATTATTAAAAGATGATAAATCTTTATATATAATATCATTATTTTTATTACTAATTGGTTCTTCACTATTTGATATAAGTATGAGTTATGAATTTATTCATTTCTTATTAATTTTAGTCTTAATAGTTTTGGATTTTAATTATAGAAATTTAAAAAACAAGAATAAAGTTATATTTATTTCAAGTGTTGGTGGTCATCTTACCGAATTATTAGCTATAGATAGTATTTATGATAAGTATGATTACATTTTAATAACTGAAAAAAATAAAATTTCCTTGAAACTTAAAGAAAATTATAAAGTAAAATATTTACTATATGGTTCAAGGTACTATATGATAAAATATGTTCTTGTAAGTATTGTAAATGTATTTAAAAATATATATTATTTTATTAAGTATAACCCTGATATCATTTATACAACAGGGGCCCATACATCAGTATTTATGTGTTATTTAGGATATTTATTTGATAGAAAGATCATATTTGTTGAAGTTTTTGATCGAACTCATACACCAACTCTTTCAGGAAAACTAATATATCCTATTGCGACAACTTTTATTGTTCAGCATAATAACTTTAGTGATATATACCCTAAAGCTAAATATATTAAGGGGGTATATTAATGATACTAGTGACTATTGGGACTCAAAAACAATCCTTTAAAAGGTTATTTAGTTATATTGATTGTCTTAATATAAAAGAAAAAATAATTATTCAAGGTGGAAAAGGAAAATATGCTTTTAATAATTCTTATATTGAATATTATGATTTCTTTAACTATGATGAGATGAATCAAAAAATAGATGAAGCTAGAATAATAATTACTCATGGTGGTGGTGGAACAATATTTAAAGCCTTAGAAAAAGGTAAAAAAGTAATAGTTGTACCAAGACTTAAAGAATACAAAGAACATATAAATAATCATCAGTTAGAAATTACCAAATATTTATTAGATAGTAATTATGTATTAATGGCTCTTTCAAAAGAGCAATTATTTGATAACATTAATACTATTGAAAAACATAAGTTTTCAAAATATCAAAATAATAAAGAAAACTTTATTTTAAACATTGAAAAAGAAATTAATTCATTACTTAATTAATTTCTTTTTTGTATACAATAGTTTGTATATAAAAAAATAAATTATTCATAATAATTTTAGGAGGTTATTATGAATAAAAATATGTATAAAGAAATTGTTGAAAAACATACTCCAACGGAAGATAGATTTAAAAATGCGGTAGTAGCATTTTTAGTTGGTGGATTCATGGGGTTTATAGGTCAAGTTTTAGTTGAAGCATATTCATATTTTTTTAATATTCCAACAGCTCAAGCTTCAGTATTCATGATTGTTACTCTTGTCTTCTTGGGATGTCTATTAACGTGTTTTGGTTTTTTTGATAAATGGGTTCATAAAGCTAGGTGTGGTTTAATTGTTCCAATTACTGGGTTTGCTCATGCCATGATGAGTGCTACTTTAGAGTATCGCAAAGAAGGTATGGTAACTGGTATTGGAGCAAATATGTTTAAACTAGCTGGTTCTGTAATTGTTTTTGGTGTAGTTAGTGCTTATACTTTTGGTATTATAAGATATCTTATATTTGGTGGCTAATGACTTTTAAATATAATAATGTATATATAAACAATACAGAAACAATCGCAGGACCATTTGAAAAAAAAGGACCTTTATCAAATTACTTTGATAAGAAATATGATGAATATTATTTTGGACAAGATACATGGGAACAGGCCGAAATGAAATTATTAGAGGAGTCAATTAATTTATTATTGAAAAAGGAAAAGAAGCAAATAAAAGATGTTGGATTACTTATATCGGGTGATTTATTAAATCAATTAGTTTCCTCAAATTATACGGCAAGTAAGTTTGATGTACCTTATTTAGGAATATATAGTGCTTGTGCAACAAGTGTAGAAGGACTAATTATAGCGTCTAATATGATAGAAGCTAAACAGTCTAATAATATTATTGTAGGAACATGTTCACATAATAATACAGCTGAAAAGCAATTTAGATATCCGGTAGAATATGGTGGACCAAAACCTAAAACAACTACCTTTACAGTAACTGGTGCTGCTACTGCGTTCTTATCAGACAAGAAGGCGGGTTTCAAAGTAGAAAGTGCTACAGTAGGTAAAGCAGTTGATTCTGGCGTTAAGGAAGTATTTAATATGGGCGGTGTAATGGCAATAGCTGCTGCACAAACAATTCATGATCATTTACAGCAAACAAATAGAAAACCAGATTATTATGATTTAATATTAACAGGTGATTTAGGTAGATACGGAAAGCCTATGTTGAAAGAATTTATGAAAAAAAATTATAAAATAAACTTAGATAACTGTGATGATTCAGCTTGCATGATATTTGACATCAAAAATCAAGATGTTTATGCTGGTGGTAGTGGACCTGCGTGTTTACCACTTGTTTCATATGGTTATGTATTTAGTATGATGAAAGCAAAGAAGATTAAGAAAGTTTTATTAGTCGCAACAGGTGCGCTTATGAATACTACTACAGTAAATCAAAAACTTCCAATTCCTTCAATTGCACATGCTATAAGTTTGGAGGTAATAGAGTGATTTATTTATATTCCTTTTTATTCGCAGGAGTCGTTTGTTTAATAGGTGAATTAATTCTTGATAATACTAAACTAACTCCAGGACACGTAACAACTATATTTGTTGTATTAGGTTCTTTTCTAGATATATTTAATTTCTATGATAAGATTATAATATTTTGTGGTGGTGGAGCACTAGTTCCTATAACCAGTTTTGGACATTTACTAATTCACGGAGCACTAGAATCAGCAGGAACATATGGATTAATGGGTTTAGTTATGGGAATGTTTAACCTTACTGCATCCGGAATATGCTCTGCAATTATCTTTTCATTCTATCTTTCGTTAATATTTAAACCAAAAGATTAAAAAATTTTGTATTTTTCCATTTTATTTGCTATAATGTATTCATAGGATAGGTGATTAGAATGGATAATAAAGAATTTCCAAGTGTAAACAATACTCCGGTAACTCCAGTAACTCCGGTTGCTCCAGTAACTCCAACAGTAACACCAGTTATTGCTCCAGTTGCTCCAGTAACTCCAGTAGTAACACCAACTGTTACTCCAGTTGCTCCAGTTGCACCAGTTACTCCAGTAGTAGCTCCAACAGCACCAATGGCTCCAGTTGCTCCAGTAGCACCTGCAGTAGCTCCAACAGTTTCAGTTGCTCCAGTAGCACCTGTTGTAGCACAAGCAGCACCAGTTGCTCCAGTAGCACCTGTTGCAGCACCAATGGCTCCAGTTGCTCCAGTAGCACCTGCAGTTCCAGAAGTACCAGTAGCGCCTGTTGAAGCACCAGCAGTTGAGCAAACTGTTACTACTGATTCTAATGCTCCAGTAGCACCAACTACTCCAGAAGTAGCTAAGAAAAAAGGCTCAAAAGCATTAGTTCTTATACTAGGTGTTGTATTGTTATTGGTTATTGCTTTCTCTGTTTATACATATTTCTTTATGTAATAAATAAAGGTTAATATAAGCAAAGAATTAAAGAAACATTTTTTGTTTCTTTTTTTGTATTATTTTGCTATAATTTATAATAGGATGGAGTGAAATAAATGAACAATAATTTAGAGAACGGTGAAAATAATAATACTGTTCCAAATAAAATGCCAGACATATTACCGGATAACGAACCGATACTAATACCTGATAATAGTAAGTTAGAACAATCTACTATTAATCAAGCGGTAGAACCAGTAGTAATTTCAAATGGTTTTTCATATGAACAGCCAGTTATTATGCCGGAAATTCAGGAACAACCAACAGTAATTTCTGTTGCAAATCCAGAAGTTGTACCAGTTTTAGCGCAAAATAATATTCCGGTTCAGCAATCAGTTACAACCTCAGAGTTTACTGAACCAGCAATAATGCCAGTACCAAGTCCAGTGGTTGAACCGATAGTAATACCATATATTCCACCAATAGATGAGCCAACATTTCCTACCTTAGAAAATACAGTAGTTGATAATAACAATGGTGAAGAAAAAAATAATAAAAAAAGCAAAAAAGGAATAAAAATATTAATATTTGCTCTTATATTATTGGTATTAGGATTTATAATTGCTTTAGTATATTATGTTTATAGTACCAATGAAAAAGTTATTATAAATAATAGTATTAAACAATTGGAAAACTTTAAAAACTATTTCCAATCACCAATTGTACTTAATGAATCAGAACAATATTCTGAAAAAGGAAAATATACTATTCAATTAGATAATACTGAAGATGCTGATTTAAATCAGTTAATAAGTTTAATAAATGAAATGACATTTAATTACAACTTCAGTAAGACAACAGATAAAACATTATTTGAATTAAATTTAAGTAATAAAACCGAAGAATTAGGTGGAGTTAAGTTACTAACAAATTCAAGTACAGGGTATGTATTTTTAAATAAAATTTTTGATAAGTATATTGAAATAGAAGAGTTAAAAGATGCTTTATCTTCTACTAACTATAATAATTTAAGTGATTATAATTATTTATACAATTTTGTTGTTAAAAGCTTTATAAATAATGTAGACAAAGATGATTTTGTTAAAGATAATGCTGAAATAACAATTGATGGAACTACAAAAAAGGTTAATTCATTAAAATTACAGTATAACGATAAACAAATTTATGATTTAGTTAATTTAGTAATAAGCGATATAAAAACTGATACTAAAGCTAATAAAATTGTAACTAGTTTCTATAAAGACTTTGAAAGTTATAATATGGATGATGTTATTGATACAATTGATGAAGAACATATGAGTACGTATATATATACTGTATTTACTAATAAGTTAACAAATGTAGTAGAGGGCATAGATTTTAATTACAAGTATTATGAACCTACATATTATTATACAAATTGTTTTAATTTTGAAGATGAACAGTCAGATGATACTAACTTAGAAAACATGTCAGCAACAAATGAACAATTTAATGTCAAACAAATAGATGATCAATCATCAGAAGATTATACAACATATGACTATACAACTGATGATAGTATAGATAATAGTACAGATGATGATTATTACTATACTACTGATGAAGACATAATATTTGATAGTGCTGAAGAAGATTATTCAACAACAGGGGATTATGAAAATTGTGCAGAAGCAACATATGAAGAAAAATCTATTAGTATTGAATACAGAAATGATACTAAGCCAAGAGTATATTTTAATGAAGAAGATGAATTACAAGGATTTATTGAACTAGAGAAAGTTGATCAAACTTTAACAATTAATGTTTATGAAAGTGAAGATGAAAAATTAGGTTATATTAAAATAAATTCTACAAAAACTTTATATGAAATAACAGCTGACTTTACTATTGATGGAAAAGAATACAAAGCAACACTAAGTACTAATATTAAAGAAGTAACAGCTGGTGCTGAGTATAATTTAAACAGTATTTTTTCATATGAATCATATAATGGTAAAAATAAAGAATTTAGCTTTACAATAAATATGGATAGTACATTAAAAACATCTGCCTCAATAGAAGAGACTATTACAGATTCAGTAAAATATGCTGATTTGACAGAAGAACAAATGCAAGAGATATACACTAATATTATGAATATAATAGCAAAAGAAACAGGACAATATTAACCTGTTTTTTTGTAACTAATTATCAAAAAAAGTCGTTTTTTTAAAAAATTACTGTACAAACACTTGTTCGCTTGATATAATGTTAATGTTTAGTAGTAAAACAAGTAAATTGTGGTATAATAACTACTGATGTTTTTAAAAATAAAATTATGAGTCAAGAGGTGTTTCATGGAAAATATAGTAATAAAAGGTGCACGCGAAAATAATTTAAAGAATATTAATATAACTTTACCAAAGGATAAATTAATAGTAATGACAGGTGTATCAGGTTCTGGTAAGTCTTCACTTGCGTTTGACACTATATACGCAGAAGGTCAAAGAAGATATGTAGAAAGTTTAAGTGCCTATGCTAGGCAGTTTTTAGGTGGCTCAGAAAAACCTGATGTAGATTCAATTGAGGGATTATCACCTGCAATTAGTATTGATCAAAAAACAACAAATAAAAATCCAAGAAGTACAGTTGGTACAGTAACTGAGATATATGATTATTTAAGATTATTATATGCTAGAGTAGGTATTCCTTATTGTCCAACTCATAATAAGCCAATATCTAGTCAAAGCATTGAAGAAATGACAAATCAAATATTAGCTTTAGAAGAAGGAACAAAAATAAGAATTCTTAGTCCTGTTGTATATGGCGAAAAGGGTACACAAAAAGAAGTGCTTGATGATCTTAGAAAAGATGGTTATGCAAGAGTAAGAATAGATGGCGAAGATTATGATTTAAGTGAAGAAATAAATCTTGAAAAGAACAAGAAACATAATGTAGAAGCTATCATTGATAGGTTAGTTATTAAGGATGATGTTAGAAGTAGACTTTATGAAGCAATCGAACTAGCAGTTAAACTTTCAAATGGAAAAGTAGTTATAGATGTAATTGGTGGAGAACTGATTGTGATGAGTGAGAAATATGCTTGTCCAGATTGTGATTTTAGTTTGCCAGAATTAGAGCCAAGAATGTTTTCATTTAATGCACCATATGGAGCATGTCAAGACTGTAAAGGTCTAGGAATTAAGATGAAAATAGATGAGGATTTAGTAATACCTGATAAAGATAAGAGTATTAATGATGGTGCTATAGTAGCCATTAATTTAAATGATACAACAAACATAATATATACTCAAATAGATACTGTATGTAGATATTATGACATTGATATGGATGTTCCGTTAAAAAAACTTAGTAAAGAAAAATTAGATATTTTATTATATGGAACACCAGATATTTTAGAGTTCAACTATGTTGCCAAAAATGGTAATACTAGAACTTCAAGAGATTTTTATGAAGGTATAATAACTAATTTAGAAAGACGATATATTGAAACAAAAAGTGGTTGGATAAGAGAATGGATAGAGCAGTATATGACTGAACTTCCATGTCCAACTTGTAATGGCTCTAGATTAGATTCATCAGTTTTATCAGTTAAAATAAATGATAAGAATATATATGAAGTTACTTTATTAAGCATAAGAGACCTATATAAATTTGTAAGTAATTTAGAATTAACAAAAGAACAAGCCGAAATATCTAAACTAATAGTAAAAGAAATTGGATCTAGATTAAACTTTTTAATAAATGTTGGACTAGAATATTTAACTTTAGCTAGAACAGCTGGTACATTGAGTGGAGGAGAAGCTCAAAGAATTAGACTTGCTACTCAAATTGGTTCTAGATTAACAGGAGTTTTATATGTACTTGATGAACCAAGTATTGGTCTTCATCAAAGAGATAATCAAAGATTAATAAATTCATTACTTGAAATGCGTGATCTAGGAAATACATTAGTTGTAGTTGAGCATGATACTGATACAATGCTTGCAGCTGATTATTTAGTTGATATTGGTCCAGGCGCTGGTATTCATGGCGGGCAAGTAGTTGCTGAAGGTACACCAGAACAAGTAATGCATAATCCCAATAGTTTAACTGGTAAATATTTAACAGGTGAATTAAAAATAGAAATACCTATGGCTAGAAGAAAAGGAAACAAGAAGTATATTGAGATAAAAGGAGCAGTCGAAAATAATTTAAAAAATATCGATGTTAAGTTTCCTCTTGGAACATTTACTTGTATAACTGGAGTATCTGGTTCTGGTAAAAGTAGTTTAATAAATGAAATTTTATACAAAGCAGTATCTGCTAATTTATATAGAACTAAAGAAAAACCAGGTAAATTCAAATCAATTAAAGGATTAGATCATATTGATAAAGTTGTCGATATATCACAATCCCCAATAGGCAGAACTCCTAGAAGTAATCCTGCTACATATGTAGGAGTTTTTGATGATATAAGAGATGTTTTTGCTCAAACAAAAGAAGCTAAAATACGTGGTTATGACAAAGGTAGGTTTTCATTTAACGTTAAAGGTGGACGCTGTGAAGCATGTTGGGGTGATGGTGTAAAAAGAATAGAAATGCACTTTTTACCAGATGTATATGTCCCTTGTGATGTGTGTGGTGGAACAAGATATAATAATGAAACTTTACAAATTAAATATAAAGGAAAAAGTATATATGACGTTCTAGAGATGCGTGTAGATGAGGCACTGGAATTCTTTGAGAATGTTCCAAAAGTTAAGACAAAATTACAAATGCTAATGGATGTAGGACTTTCTTATGTAAAATTAGGTCAAAGTGCTCCAACACTTTCTGGTGGAGAAGCAGCTAGAGTAAAACTTGCTAAAGAATTACAAAAGAAACCTACAGGAAAAAGTCTATTTATATTAGATGAGCCAACAACTGGTCTTCATACTGATGATATTAAGAAATTATTAGTTATTTTAGAGAGAATTGTTGATAATGGTGATACAGTAATCGTTATTGAACATAATTTAGATGTTATTAAAGTAGCTGATCATATCATTGACTTAGGTCCTGAAGGTGGAGATGGTGGCGGAACCATTGTTGCAGTTGGTACACCAGAAGACATTATTAAAGTTGAAGCAAGTTATACCGGAAAGTTCTTAAAAGCTATAATTTAATTAGAAAATTATGTATACGCAACCGTAAGTAGCATAAAAACAACTTGTAGTTGGTAGATAATATATATAGTTTTTAGTATATTTATCTAGAGGTGAAGAAAATGGATTTTAGAGAAAAACTACAAATGTTACGAAAGGAAAAAGGCTATTCTCAAGAACAGCTTGCAGATATTTTAGGTGTATCAAGACAAGCTGTTTCAAAATGGGAATCTGGAACAAGTTATCCTGAAACTGATAAATTAATAGAAATAAGTAAGTTATTTCATGTTTCGTTAGATGAACTATTAAAAAATGAAATTAATGAGACTAAAAAAGCAAATGCAACATTAAACAGTGAAAAGGAAAATGAATTTATAAAATTTTATAAAAAGTTTTCTACTATGATAGGATTAGGTGTAGTATCATGCATTACATCATTAATCGCTGCAACACTTGCCTATGATATTTTTCATAGTGAAATAATGCAGATTATTCTATTTTTTACATTTATAACTATAGGTGTAATAATCTTTATTTATTACGGTACTATGTATTCAAGATATGAAAATATTGAAAAATTATATAAAGAAAAATATAATAATAGAGAAGTTCCAATAGAATTTTCTAAAAAGTTCTCAGTTGTTATATCAGTAGCAGTTGCACTATGTATTTTAGGAATAGTTCTAGCAGGAGTTATAAGTGAATTTACATCTTTAGACAGCATAATAGCTTCAGCATTCTTTATTCCTATTTCAATAGCTGTTTATATGTTCATATATTATGGAATGCAATATGAAATTTATAGTAATAAAAAGCCTGTACAAAAAAATGTGACTGATAAAGCTCATGCTGTTGTAATGATAGTTGCAACAATGGTTTTTTTAGTAGTTGGTTTTTTATGGAATGCATGGCATCCAGGTTGGATTGCTTTTGTAGTAGGTGGCTTAATCTGTGGTATTATTTCTGTTATTGGCAACGAAAAATAATAATTTTTATATAAGTATGTAAATAGAAATTCAAATTATTAATAAATCTTGTAACAATATATCTTTCATGCTAAAATAATTGTAGTATTATAGGAGGAGTATGAAGGATGAGTAAAAAAGGTTTTACGTTAATTGAGTTACTAGCAGTAATATTAATACTAGGGATTATAGCATTAATAGCTATTCCAGTAGTAAATACTATCATTAAGGAAAGCAGAAGAGGTGCATTTGAATCAAGCGCTAACAATGTAATAAGCGCAGTAGAAGATGCATGTCATTTGCAACTTCTTAGAGGAGAAACTTTAACAACAACTTATACATTTAGTGATCATGTAGCAACACCTTCTGTAAATGTACAAGGTGAGTTACCATTAAGTGGAACAATTACATTAGATAGTACATGTAATTCAACTGTTTCTATCTCAAATAACAGATTTACTGCTACAAAAACTTCAACAGCTAATGAATTAACAATAACAGATTTATAAGATTAAATAGTTGTTATGAAAAATTAAACAACTTTGATTAATTAGTAAACCAATCTATTAATAGATTGGTTTTTGTTTACTAAGTTTAAATTAAGTGTTTATGAATGATAATTAATTTGTTATAATGTATATGTTAGGAAGATGATAAAATGAAATTCAAATATAACTTAAGTAAAAAAAATTATGAAAGAATTGTTAGAAGAACAAACTCAAAAAATAATCTCTATTATGTAATAGCAGGTTCGTTAGTATTCTTGTTTTTTATTAGAAATTTAGTATTAGATAATTTTATGATAACACTAATTTTATATTTAGTAGCGTGTTTAATAATTTATGGCGCAGTAGAATTAGTAACAATATTAACTTCTAAATTGCTTGTTAGATTAAATGAAAAAGGTTTAGGAGTAAAATATGGTACTTATGAATGTGCCTTAACTAAAGAAAAATTTACAGAAAAATTAGAAAATACAGAAATATCTATTGAATTAAAAGATATAGTAAGAACAAATAAGTTAAAAAACACTTATGAAGTAATGACAAAAAAAATGATAATAGTATTCAATAAAGGATTGTTTGAAAATCAAGACGATTATGATAAAGTTGTCCAGTTTTTTGAAAATAATATTAAAAAACAAAATAAAAAGTCAAAAAACGCATAGAATAAAAAGGAGAAATAGTTATGACACCACATATTGAAGCAAAAGAAAATGAAATAGCAAAAATAGTAATTATGCCAGGAGATCCTCTTCGTGCTAAATTTATTGCTGAAACATATTTAAAAGACTACAAATTAGTTAATAATGTAAGAGGAATGTTAGCTTTCACAGGAACATACAAGGATAAAGAAATAACAGTAATGGCTTCTGGTATGGGTATGCCTAGTATTGGTATATATTCATATGAATTATTTAAATCTTATAATGTTGAAAAAATTATTAGAGTAGGTAGTTGTGGAGCGTACACTGCTGATTTAAATTTATATGATTTAGTTTTAGTAAACGCTTGTTTTTCAGAATCATCATATGCCAAAACACAAAATGGTTGTGAAGATAACATGATGCATGCTTCTGATTATTTAAATTTTTACTTAAAGGAAACAGCAGAGGAACTAAATGCTCATATAACAATTGCCAATGTTCATAGTTCAGATGTATTTTATAAAGAAAATGATAATTATAAACAAATATATAATGACTATGGTTGTTTAGCTGGAGAAATGGAATCTTTCGCTTTATTTCATAATGCTAATGTTTTAGGTAAAAAAGCTGCGTGTTTACTTACTGTTTCTAATAATTTAGTTACAAATGCAGAAACTACTTCAGAAGAACGCCAGAATAGTTTTACAAAAATGATTGAAATAGCTTTAGAAAGTTCATTAAAATTATGATGGATTATAGTAAACTACCTAAAATAGAACTTCATGTTCACTTAGATGGTTCTGTTAGATTAGATACAGCTGCTGAATTACTTGATATGAGTATTAATGAAGTTAAATATGACATGATTGCTAAAGAAAAGTGTTTAGATTTAAATGATTATTTAACTAAGTTCGAATTACCCAAAAAAATTATGCAGACAAAAAGAAACATAGAACGTATTGCTTATGAACTAGCTATTGATTTAAAGAATGATGGCGTTATATATGCTGAAATTAGATTCGCACCTATCAAGCATACATTAGAAGGATTATCCCCATATGATGTTACTGAAAGTGTAATGATAGGTCTTAATAGAGTTGATATAAAAACTAACATAATACTTTGTATGATGCGTAATGATGATATAAAAACTAATATGATGATTATTGATGTTGCTAGACATTATTTAAATAATGGTGTATGCGCAGTAGATTTAGCGGGTGCTGAAGCTATTTACAAAACGCAAGATTTTAAGGAACTATTTGATTATGCTAAAGAAAAAAGTGTACCATTCACAATACACGCGGGAGAAGCTGATGGAAGGGAAAGTATTAAATCAGCAATAACTTTTGGAGCAACAAGAATTGGACATGGTGTTAATATAGTTAGTGAAGAAGATTTAATTAAAGAAGTTATTGATAAGGATATCTTGCTTGAAATATGTCCTACAAGTAATATTCAAACAAGAGTATCAGACAGTTATAAAAGCCATCCTATCAGAAAAATATATGACCTAGGAGTACCATTATCTATTAATACAGATAATAGAACTGTATCCAATACAACTTTAAAAAAAGAATATAAAAATTTAGAAGTAAATTTAGAGTTTAATACTGAAGATTTTGTAAAAACTAATAAACAGGCTATCAGTCATGCATTTATTAGTGAAAATGAAAAGAAGGATTTGTTAAATAAATTTAATAGCTTATTATAGATGAGGTGAGAAAATGGAATACAGAAAGGTAAATGAGCAGGCTTACAACATTCATTTTGTAAAAACCGATAAATTCAAAAGAATAAAGATTAGAATAAATTTTAAGGAAATAATTGAAAAAGAAAAAATAGCCTATAGGAATTTGTTGTCATTAATATTACTTGAAGCAACAAAAACATATCCAACAAGAAGGTTATTAGATATTGAGTGCGAAAATTTATATAATATAAATGTAGGCGCAAGTACCAGTCAATCAGGTAATTATCAATTATTAAGATTTGATACAATGTTCTTAAATGAAAAGTATACTGAAGAAGGAATGCTTGAAAAATCTCTTCAGTTCTTTTTAGACTTTATATTTAATCCAAATGTTGAAAGTGGAAAGTTTGATATCCAGACTTTTAACAATGCTAAAAACATATTAAAAGAAGATATTGAATCTTTTAATGATAATCCAGGAAGATATGCTTTTTCTAGATTATATGAAGTAATGTGTCCTGATTCTGTTTTAAGATATCACAATACTGGTTATATGGAAGATTTAGAAAAAATAACTCCTGAAAACCTATATGCATATTATAAGGAACTTCTTAGAACTAACTTAATCGATATATTTATAATAGGTGATATTGACTTTAATAGTATGGAAAAAATAATTAAAGAAAACTTTTCTATAAATACTTTAAAACAAGTTAAATTAGAACATTTTATTAAGCAAGAGAAATATAAAAAAATACCACAAGTAGTAACTGATTCTAAGGAGATTAATCAAAGTATTCTTATTTTAGCCTACAAGTTAAAAGATATTACTCCTTTTGAAAGAGAGTATGTTTTAGCTTTATATAATTCAATTTTAGGTGGTGGACCAGACTCAAAATTATTTAAAGAAGTAAGAGAAAAGAATAGTTTATGTTATTCTGTTTCTTCATCACATTCTGGTATTGCTAATTTAGAATATGTAAGTGCTGGGATAGATGAAAAGAGTTTTGATAAAGCAGTTAAACTAATAAAAAAAGAAGTTAAGAAGATGGCATCTGGTGATTTTACAGAAGAAGAAATTATACAGGCTAAAACGACTTATTTAGCGTCATTAAAGGAATTACAAGATTCAACTACTGGTATAATAAATATATATGAAGCTCATGAATATTTAAATTATGGACTAATTGAGGATAGAAATAATGAGATAGTAAAAGTTACTAAAGAAGATATCCTTAATGTAAGTAAAAAAATACATTTAGATACTATATATATACTAAAAGGAGAACGACATGAAGAAGAAAATAATTAAAGGACTTGATTTAAATGTCTACTCTGAAAAATTAGACAATGGCTTAGAAATATATATAGTACCATTTAAAAATGTTAATAATACATATGCTACTTATAGTACTAGATACGGTGGTATGCATAATGATTTTGTACCAAGTGGTGAAAGTAAATCAATAAGTGTTCCTAAAGGAATAGCACACTTCTTAGAACATAAAATGTTTGAACAAGAAGATGGTAGTGATGTCTTTGGCTTCTTTTCTGAAAGAGGTAGCGATGCGAATGCCAATACAAACGTTAGAAAGACAACTTATTTATTTTCAGGACCAAATAGTTTCTATGAAACCTTAGAATTCTTACTTGATTATGTAGAAAAACCTTATTTTACAGATGAAAATGTTGAAAAAGAAAAAGGAATAATAACTCAAGAAATAATGATGTATGAGGATAAACCTTTTTCAAGAATGTATAATGGAATATTATTTAATACTCTTATTAATCATCCAATGAAATATCCTGTCATAGGAACAGTTCAAAGTGTTAATAGTATTACTAAAGAAAATTTATATGACTGTTATAATACTTTTTATCATCCTTCAAATATGTTTGTTATAGTTACAGGTAATGTTGACCCTGATGAAGTTTTAAAAGTTATAGCTAATCATGAGGATAAAAGAAATTTAGAGCCTCGCAAAAAGGTGAAATTACCAAAGTATAATGAACCTGATGTAGTAGCAAAAAAAGAAGAAACAATATTTATGGATGTTACTATTCCAAAGACTTCAATTACTTATAAAATTAGAGTATCACATATTAAAGATATTGATTATAACCAAGTTTATGCTGATATAATGAATGCTTTAGATTTAAAATTAAGTACTACTTCATTGTTTAATGAGAGATTAAGAAATGAAGGCTTAATATCAGGCTCTATTGATATAACAGGCTTAAAAGTTGATGATCATATAGTAGCAGTAATAGATGCAGAAACAAAAAATCCAGAAAAAGTTATTGAACTTATAAAAGAAGAACTAAAGGATTTTAAAATTAGTGAAGAAGAATTAGAACGAAGAAAAAGAACAGGTATTAGTGATTTAGTTTTCACAAGTGATAGTATATTTAGAACTAATAATAAATTAATGGCTGATTTAATAACATTAGGTAATATTGATTATGAACCAGTTGATACTATAAAGAAGACTAATATTAAAGAAGTAAAAAGTATTCTTTCTAGAATATCATTAGATAATTATACTGTCTTTACTATTAAGCCAATGGAAGATAAAAATTAAGCAAAAAAAGTACACATATGAAAAGTGTATTTTTTTGTAAATTTTCTTATTAATGTATTAATATAGTTATTAGTAGTGATTTTAATACTGATAATTATCTCTTTAACTAAATCTATTTATGATATTTTTATGTTTTATCATATATTACTTGATTAAATCTTTAGTTTATGGTAAATTAATAACAGTTATAAAAAAGGAGGGAACATAGTGGAAATTGCTTTAATTATAGTTTCAATTTTATTAATAGCTATTGTCCTTTTACAAAGTGGTAAAGCTGAATCTGCTTCAAATATTGTAAGTGGTGGTAATGATAATCTATTTGCTAACCGTAAAGAAAGAGGTGGCGAGCTAGTAATAACTCGTGCTACTGTTGTCTTAGGCGCATTATTCTTTATTTTATGTTTAGTAATGGGATTTTAATTTAATATATTAAAATAATAGATATGTCTATTATTTTTTTTGTCTTTTTGATATAATGTAATATAGTGAAGTATAGGTGAAATAATGAGAAATATATATAATTATAGTCATGAAGAACTTACTTCAATTCTTATAGAACTTGGTTATAAAAAGTTTGCGGCTAATCAATTATATGATTGGCTTTATAAGAAAAGAGTTAAAAGTTTTGATGAAATGACTAACATAAAAAAAGAATTAACTAGCTACCTTAAAGATAATTTTATCATTGGTAGTATAGAAATAATAAGTAAGCAACATGATAAAGATGTATCAAAGTACTTATTTAAACTTGCTGATGGTCAAAAAATAGAAGCAGTATACATGCATCATGACTACGGTCATAGTTTATGTATATCAACGCAAGTTGGATGTAATATGTCTTGTGCTTTCTGTGAAAGCGGTAGACTTAAAAAAGTAAGAAACTTAGAGAGTAGCGAAATGGTTGAACAAATCTTAGCTATAGAAGAAGATTTAGGTTTTAAAATAACACACTTAGTTCTTATGGGAATAGGTGAACCATTTGATAATTATGATAATGTAATGAATTTTATAGATATAATAAATGATCAAAAAGGTATAGAACTAGGGGCAAGACATATAACAATATCAACAAGTGGTATAGTACCTAAAATAAAGGAGTTTACTAAACAAGATAAACAGGTTAATTTAGCTATTTCACTTCATGCTCCAAACAATGAAATAAGAAATAAAATAATGTCTATTAATAAGGCATATCCAATTGAAGAACTTATAAAAAGTGTTAAAGAGTATATAAATAAAACTAATAGGAGAGTAACATTTGAGTACATAATGATTAAGGATGTTAATGATTCTAATGAACTAGCTAGTGAACTTGCTAGACTATTAAGAGGTATAAATTGTTATGTTAATTTAATACCATATAATGAGACTAGTCAAATAGAATTTAAAAAAAGTAGCAAAGAACAGATATTATCGTTCTATGATGTACTTAAAAAAAATAAAATTAATGTAACGATAAGAAAAGAGTTTGGTTCTAAAGTTGATGCAGCATGTGGACAGCTTAGATCAAAATATGAGGAGGGGAAATAATGGAATACTGTTATTTAACTGATCCCGGCAAAGTAAGAGATCATAATGAAGATAGTGTAACAATCGTAAAGAATATAAACGAAGAAATACTTATGTCTGTTGCTGATGGTATGGGAGGACATCGTGGTGGTGAAATAGCGTCATCAATAGCTATTAATATTATAGCCAGAAGATTTTCTGAAACAACATCAATTGGAACTAAAGAAGAAGCAATTTCTTGGATACAAAATATAGTTGGTGAAGCCAACAAAGAAATATATAAATATACCAAAGAACATCCTGAAAGTGAAGGGATGGGTACAACAGTTGTACTTGCTATACTTACTAAACAGTTCCTATTATTCGGTAATATAGGAGATAGTTCTGGTTATGTAATTAAAAATAAGAAATTACATAAAATCACAACTGATCATACATTAGTAAATCTACTTGTTAAATCAGGAGAACTTACTCTTCAAGAAGCAAAAGATCACCCAAGGAAGAATGTTCTTATTAGGGCACTTGGTGCTATTCAAGATGTAGAAATGGATGTATTTGATATAACTGATGATGTAGAAGGTATTCTTCTATGTAGTGACGGTTTAACAAATATGCTTTCTGATGATCAAATAGCAAAAGTACTTAATGAGGAACATGCCGGTGAACAAAAACTTGAAAAATTAGTTATTAAAAGTAACAATCGTGGGGGTACTGATAATATATCAATCGCGTATTTGAATAAAGGTGGGAAAGTATTATGATAATTAAAGGTCAAAAGATTAATAATAGATATCAAATTATAAGATCTATAGGTGAAGGTGGAATGGCTAATGTTTATTTAGCTTATGATACTATCTTAGATCGTAATGTGGCTGTCAAAATATTAAGAGGTGATCTTGCAACGGATGAAAAATTCGTAAGACGTTTCCAAAGGGAAGCAATATCCGCAAGTTCTTTAAGTCATCCTAATATTGTTGAAATGTATGATGTTGGTGAAGATGATGGTAATTACTTTATAGTAATGGAATATATAGATGGTAAAACTTTAAAGAGTCTTATTAAAAGACGTGGAGCTCTTACTTTACCTGAAGTAATTGATATTATGTTACAACTTACTTCAGCTATCGCCTGTGCTCATGATAGTTATATAATTCATAGAGATATAAAACCACAAAACGTTATGATACTAGATGATGGTAGAGTTAAGATAACAGATTTTGGTATTGCTATCGCAAGTAATGCAACTGAGCTTACACAAACTAACTCAGTTATGGGATCAGTTCATTATTTACCTCCTGAACAAGCTAATGGTCAGGGAGCAACTATAAAAAGTGATATATACTCTCTTGGTATTTTAATGTTTGAACTTATTTCTGGGCATGTACCATTTAAAGGTGATAATGCTGTTGAAATAGCGATTAAGCAAATGAAGGAACCACTTCCTAATGTATGTAAATTAGTTGATGGTGTACCTCAGAGTATGGAAAACATCATTCTTAAAGCATGTGCCAAAAATCCTAAAAACAGATATGACTCAGTAAGAGAAATGTATGGTGATTTAAAAGAATGCTTAGATGATGAAGCACCAATACAAAATAGAGTTGTTTATAAATATCCAGAAGATGATTTAGAAGAAACTAAAAGTCTAGATGATTTGAAAGATATTTCTCGTAGTGAGAAAAATAGGAAGAATGCTAGAAATATTGAGTTAGAAGAACTAGAAGAAAAGAAAACAGGTAAGGGCCTAAATATTGCTTTATGGATAACTGGAACTTTAGTCGCACTTATTGCTTTTACATTAGTAGCTGTAGTATTTATAGTGCCAGCCCTAACAAAAGCTAAAGATGTTAAGATTCCAGATGTTTCAGGCATGACTATTGAGAAAGCTGAAGCTGCTTTAATTAAAGCCGGATTAGAAGTTGATGTTGAAGTAACGGAAGAAGAATCTGATGATGTAGATGAAGGTTTAGTTATTGGAACTAGCCCTAGAGCTAATCGTACAGTAAAAGAAGGACAAAAAATAAAACTTACTGTTTCGCTTGGTACTGTAACTATTGAAATAGGAGATTATGTAAATAAAAACTATTTAGAAGTTAAAGGTGCTCTTGAAACATTAGGATTAAAGGTAACGATTGAAAAGAAAGATGTAGAAAATACTGAAGGAAAAGAATATGATTCAAGTATAATTATCGAGCAATCTATTAAAAAAGGTGAGAAAGTAGAAAAAGATACTGAAATTATTCTTTATGTCCCAAATGTTCTTATAAAATACCCTGATTTTACGACATACACATTAGAACAAATAACTGCTTGGTGTAAACAAAATAATGTTATTTTAACAGTTGAATATGAAGAAAGTTCTACTTATCCTGCTGGAACTATTATGTATCAATCAAGAACAGCTGGAGATACAGTTGTAGCTAATGCAACTTTAAAAATAGGTGTTTCTAAAGCTGCTACTACAGATGATAATAGTACTACAACTGAGGATAAATAGTGCAGGGACAAATAATAAAGATAATAAGTAATGATTTTACGGTACTATGTAATGATAACGTGGAGCGTACATGCAAAGCTAGAGGAAAATTTCGTAATATGAAAATTATTCCTCTAGTAGGAGACCATGTTATAGTAGATACTGATATTAATTGTATAATGGAAGTACTTCCAAGGAAGAATTCACTTGTTAGACCAGCAATATGTAATATTGATAGAGTATTCATAATTGCTGCTACAACAAAGCCGGAATTTGATTCAAATTTACTAGATAAACTTTTAGTTATCTCTGAATTTAATCAAATAGACCCCATTATATGTTTAACTAAAGTTGACTTATTAACAGAAGAAAAATTTGAAGAGTTAAAACCTACTATTGAGTACTATCAAAAAATAGGTTATGAAGTTGTTATTAATACAGAACTTGACCGTATTAAAGAATTATTAAGTGGTAAAGTAACTGTGTTTACAGGACAGTCAGGGGCAGGGAAATCGACCTTGCTAAATACTATAGATGATAAGTTTAGTATAAGAACAAATGAAATATCTATAGCTTTAGGTAGAGGAAAACATACAACAAGACATACTGAATTATTAAAAACCTGTGAAGGCTGGGTAGCAGATACACCTGGTTTCTCATCACTAGAGTTTGATATGGTCGGTATGACAAAAAGTGATATAAGAGATAATTTTGTTGAGTTTCAAGAGTTACGAGATGAGTGTAAATATAAAGACTGCATGCATTTTCATGATGATGGGTGTAAAATAAAAGAAGAAGTAAAAAATGGTAACATTATTGAAAGTAGGTATAAAAACTACATAAAATTTATTACAGGCAAGGAGTAACATATGAAGAAAATATCAGTTTCAATATTATCAATTAAAGAAAATATAAAAGAAAATATAAAAGTATTAGATAATCTTGATATAGATTATATCCATTTAGATATAATGGATGGTAAATTTGTACCTAATATAACATGGGATATAATAGAAATAGAAAAACTTATTAGTAATCATAATAAACCATTAGATGTTCATTTAATGGTAAGTGATATAAAAAAACATATTGATGATTATAGTAAATTAAATCCAGAATTTATTACATTCCATTATGAGGCTACATCTGATCCGGCTAATGTAATTGCTTACATTCAAAGTAAGGAAGTTAAAGCTGGAATATCAATAAAGCCTAATACGGATGTAGAAGAATTATTACCTTATCTATCTAAAATAGACTTAGTACTTGTTATGAGTGTTGAACCTGGTAAGGGTGGACAAAAATATATAAGTAGTGTTAATGAAAAGATAGATGAGTTAGAATTAGTAAGAAAAGCATATAATTATAACTATGTTATAGAAGTTGATGGTGGAATAACAAATGAAACCATTAAAGAGTGTGCTAATGCTGATTTATTTGTAGTTGGAACTTACATTACAAGTAGTGAAGACTATAAAGAAAAAATAGAAGAATTAAAGTCTATTATTTAGGCTTTTTTTTATCCAGTTATATGCATGATTATGATATAATTAAACTAGGTGAGTTTATATGGAAATGGAAAATAAAACAAAAGAAAAGAAATTAAGTAGTTCTCTAAAGATAAAAATAGTATTTTTAGCAATACAAACAATAGTAATACTGGTAATCTTTTTTGCTTTTCTAATTAAATATTTAAATAGATAATAATATCTACTAAATTAACTCAAATAATATATGTTATATTAATATAATTAAAAGATGGAGGGATAATATGAGAAAATATATAACAGTCGATGGAAATGAAGCAGCTGCAAGAACAGCCTATATGTTTACAGAAGTAGCTGGGATTTACCCTATAACACCTTCTAGTCCTATGGCAGAACTTTCTGATGAATGGAGTAATAAAGGTAAATTAAACATTTTTAATGATACTGTAAAGGTTGTAGAAATGCAAAGTGAAGCTGGGGCAGCAGGAATGGTTCACGGATCATTAATATCTGGATGTTTAACAACAACATATACTGCTAGTCAGGGATTACTTTTAATGATTCCTAATATGTACAAAATGTCTGGAGAGATGCTTCCAGCAGTATTTCATGTAGCAGCTAGATCTTTATCAACACATGCATTATCAATCTTTGGAGATCATCAAGATATATACGCTGCTCGTCAAACAGGTTTTTGTATGCTTGCATCTTCTTCAGTTCAAGATGCCGCTATTCTTTCAGGAGTAGCGCACTTATCAGCTATAAAAGCAAGTTTACCATTTATGCATTTCTTTGATGGCTTTAGAACAAGTCATGAAATAAATAAAATAGAAGTACTTGAAAAAGAAGATTTTGAAAAGTATTTAGATAGAGAAGCTCTAGATAAATTTAGAGCTAAAGCTTTAAACCCAATGGCTCCTACTATTATGGGAACTGCTCAAAATGGGGATGTTTATTTCCAGGCTACTGAAGTAAGAAATAAGTATTACGAAAATGTTCCTGATATCGTTAACGATTATATGGAAAAACTTGGTAAAGAAATAGGTATAGATTATAAACCATTTAATTATTATGGAAGTAGTGATGCTAAAGAAATAATAATAGCGATGGGCTCTGTTTGCGAAACAATTAAAGAAACTATCGATGTACTAAATAATAAAGGATATAATGTTGGTTTAATAGAAGTACATTTATATAGACCATTTAGTACTAAATACTTACTTAATGTTTTACCTAAATCAGTAGAAAAAGTAGCAGTACTAGATCGTACTAAAGAACCAGGAAGTATTGGAGAACCTTTATACTTAGACATAGTAGACGCTATAAAAAACACTAATATTAAGGTAGTAGGCGGCAGATATGGGCTATCTAGTAAAGATACTAGCCCTAGTCAAATAAAAGCCGTATATGACATGTTAAAAGGTGATATTAAAGATAGGTTTACTATAGGTATTATTGATGATGTAACTAACTTAAGTTTACCTGTAGATAAAAGCTTTAAGATTGATAAAGCTTTAGAATTCTTAATATATGGATATGGTTCTGATGGTATGGTTAGTGCCTCTAAATCTATCATGAAATTAGTAGGTGAAACTACAAGTAAATATGTTCAAGGTTACTTTGAATATGATTCTAAAAAGTCAGGTGGTGTTACAGTATCTCATTTAAGATTTGATGATAATATTATAAGATCTACTTATTTTGTAGAAAATCCATATTTAGTAGTATGTACTAAAGATGAGTACTTATCTAAATACAGTATGCTTACAAATATTAAAGAAAATGGTATATTTATATTAAATACTAAAAGATCTAAAGAAGAAATATTTGAAGTTATGAGTGATTCTGACTATGAAATACTTAAAAATAGAAATATTAAAGTATATACAATAAATGCTCATGATGTAGCAGAAAAATTAGGACTAGAAAATAAAATAAGCACTATTATGCAAAGTGTTATTTTATATATAACTAATATAATTGATTATGAACTTGCTAAAGAAGAAATGAAAAAGTTTGCTAAAAAGAGATACTTTAAAAAAGGTGAAGAAATACTTAATGCCAACTATAAAGCGATTGAAGAAGCAAGTACTCATTTAGAAGATTTAACACTTGATAGTGATATTGAGCGTGTTATAGAAATTAAAGAAAAAAATTTATATAATGAAATAGATGAAAGAAGAGGAGATGATCTTCCAACATCTGCTTTCTTAAATAATGCTAATGGTAGTTTTGAAGCGGGAACAAGTTATAGAGATAAACGTGGTATAAGTGATAGTGTTCCAAAATGGATTAATGAAAACTGTATCATGTGTAATCAGTGTAGTACATTTTGTCCACACGCTGTAATAAGACCATTCTTATTAAGTAAAGATGAATTTGATAAAGCACCTGATTATGTAAAAGAAAGATGTATTGATCCAATTATGCCAGCTTTAAAAGAATATAAATACATAATTAGTATATCTGCTAAAGACTGTACTGGTTGTGGTATATGTATTCAAAATTGTCCTGGTAAAAAGAATCAAAAAGCTCTTATGTTTAATGAACTAGATGATTCACTTAAAAATCATGAACAAGAAATATTTGATTATTTACTTGATAACATAGAAGAAAAAAATGTTGAGGCAAATACTATTATTAATAGTCAGTTTAAAACACCTAAATTTGCTTTCTCAGGAGCATGTGCAGGTTGCGGGGAAACTCCTTATTTAAAACTTCTAACACAGTTATTTGGTAAATACTTAATAATAAGTAACGCTACTGGTTGTACTTCAATATATGGAGCAAGTACACCATCTATGCCTTATACAGTACCTTGGGGATCTTCATTATTTGAAGATAATGCTGAATATGGATATGGTATGTTAGTAGCTAATAAAACAATAAAAATGCGTCTTAAGAATATTATGGAAAATAATATGGAAAATTCAAATAAAGAACTATTTACAAAATGGATTACTAATGTTGATAACTATGATATAACTAAAGATGTATATGACTCACTTGATTATGAAACAGTACCAAGTGAAATAAAGAATTTAAAAGATTATTTAGTTAAAAGAAGTATATGGACTATCGGTGGTGATGGTTGGGCTTATGATATTGGTTATGGTGGAATAGACCATGTTTTAGCAAGTAACGAAGATGTTAATATTCTAGTTCTTGATACGCAAGTATATTCTAATACTGGAGGTCAGTCATCAAAAGCAAGTCCTGAAGGAAGTATTGCAGCCTTTACTTCAATTGGTAAAAACCAAAGTAAGAAAGACTTAGCTGCACTAGCACTAGCTTATCCTCATGTATATGTTGCTAATATATCTTTAGGAGCAAATCCTAATCAGGCATTAAAAGCCTTTAAAGAAGCAGAAGCACATAAGGGACCATCTATAATAATTGCTTATTCTACATGTATTTCACACGGAATAAAAGGTGGACTATTAAATACTATAGAGATAGAGAAACTAGCTGCTAGTAGTGGTTTCTTCCCAATATTTAGATATAATCCTGAAACAGAGGTATTTAGTTTAGATAGCAAAGCTGATTTTGAAAAATACGAAGAATTCTTAGATACACAAACAAGATTTAATATGCTTAAAGTAGTTAATCCAACTAAAGCAGATACATTATTAAATTCTAATAAAGAAAATGCTAAGAAAAGATATGAGTACTATGAAAATTTAGCTAATAAAAAGAAAAAAGATGCATAAGCATCTTTTTTGTTTTACATTATAAACTTTTTACTTTAACCTTTTCCTTATATTTAACCAGTTCTCTTGATAATTGATCAGGACAAGAAGTAGGCTTATTACCACATTTAATACCAGATAATTTATTTATAACTTCATCAATAGGCATATCCTTTATAAGGGCACTAATACCTAGTGAATTACCTGGACATCCTCCAATAACTTGACTGTCTTTTACTATGTTATCATCAACTGTAATAATCATCTTTTTAGAACAAACACCTTTAGGTTCAAACTCAATTTTTTCTTCCATAAATATCACCTATATAAATTATATCATAATAATAAATAAAAAGAACATGTACATATAATAAGAAAGATTACTTAGAAAAGTAATAAACATATGCAATACATCAACTTTACATCACCTATATTGAGAATTTACTCGTATTGTGTTACTATATTTTTAGTAATAATAAAAATCGACTTTTGTAGTAATTGTATTTAAGGGGTGATGTGTAGGGTAGTGTGTTTATGTAAGATGTAGTAAGATTCATGATGTTTGTTGTTTGTTTTATGTAGTATGATTTATGATGTATGTTGTGTGTAGTAAGTTGTAAATATAAATATATGAAGGGATATATTTATGAACATAATAAAACGAAAATCATTTTTTTATAAATTTTTTTCACTAGTTCTATTGATTTCTGTATTTTTATTAAATTTTGGTAGTAGTAAAGCTTTGTTAATAGAGAATAATAAGCAATATGCCACTAATAATCAATTGCAAAGTGATGAGATAACAGAATACAGAACTGAATATGAAAAGCATTTTCAAAATGAAGATGGGACAATAACAGCTGCCACTTATACTAATCCAATTCATTATAAAGATTCAGATGGTAATTGGGTTGATATTGATAATTCTTTAATTGATTCAAATGAAGTTGATGAAGATGGAAATAAAATTTTTACAAATAAAGATAATCCTTTAAAGGTTAAACTATCAAATAAGGCAAAGGATAAGAAATTTGTTAGTATAAAACTGGAAAAATATGAAATAAATTGGGGTATTCAGGGTGTTGATAAGGTCAAAGGTAATGTTGAAGAAAGTGGTACAAAAGAAAATGTAACTGATATTACTTCAATTAGTTCAAAAATGACCTATAAAGATGTATTTGAGAATACTTCACTAGTTTATAAATTATCTTCTTATGCACTGATGGAAGAACTAGTCTTTGATGAAGTTCCTACATATGATAATGTTGTATATAATGTTGAAACAAAAAACTTAGTTGCTAAATCAGTAGGTAAAGAAGTTATCTTCTATGATGCAGATGAATCTGAAAAGGAAGTATTTAAGTTTGAGGCGCCATTTATGTATGATAGTAATGAAAAACCATCATTCAATGAAAATGTTGGTGTGACATTAGAAGAAACAAGTAAAGGGTATATAATAACTCATATCTTTGATATGGAATGGTTAGAAGATGAATCTAGAATATATCCTGTTGTACTTGATCCTGTTGTTTCTTCATATCAACATTATTCTAACATCGAAGATACACATACTAATTCACAAAGTCCTAATACAAATTATGTAAACAATCCGTATCTTCAAATTGGTAAGATAAATGGTGATAATTATGTGTGGGTAAAGATTACTAATATGCCTACATTACCATCTGAAGCGGTCGTTACTGATGCAAGATTAGGACTATTCTTAAATTATGGTACTAATTCCTGGGGGGCTTTAGAATTATGGGCGCCAAGAACAGCATGGGATTCATATACAATGACTTGGAATTGGCAAAATAATGTTGGTGCTGATTTTGTAGCTAATGGGATATATCCGGTTGCAAATGGTTCATATTATAAATATAATATAAATGTTACAAATAATGTTACAAAATGGTATAACGGGACAGCGGCGAATTGGGGATTCATGCTAAAATACCAAGATCTTAATTACAATGATTGTAATTGGTTATATTCTAGTGATAATACAGGCATTGGAAGTACATATCTACCGGCAATAACAATTACTTATGCAATTCCATTACCACCAAATAATTATGTTAGTATGAATTGGCATTATCCATTAAATACTTCGTTTAATATATTAAGTCGAGGATGGAGTAGTACACATCATGCTTTAGATTTTATTGTGTCTACTGGCAACAATATTTATGCAGTAGATGGTGGAGTAGTTGTAGATAGAATTGTAGACGTTTGGAAAAATACATCAAGTGGAAATTATGTGGCAATTAGAACAAATAGCATTGATCCGACGACTGGTGAAAAATTAGTAATTGGTTATATGCACATGAGTACTACACCACCTGCTTTTGGTACTGTTGTAACAAAAGGACAAAAAATTGGTGAAACTGGTGAAACAGGTTACGATTGTTCAGGACCTCATTTACATATTGAAGTAATAAAAGATGGTAGTACTTGGACTGATCATTCCCCTACACAACAAAGTAAAACAGTTGATCCAAAATTATTTTGGCCAAATATATTAAATTAAAGCTTCAATAAATATATATTAGTAATGAAAGGAAGTAATCCTAATGAATAAAAAATTTAAAATTATATTTGTAACAGTAATAATACTTTTATTAACAACAGTTGTGACTTTCGCTATAATAAGGTTTCTTAATAAAGACGAACCAAATGATAAGGAACCCAATATACCAAATAACTCAAATAATGAACCAAATAATCAAGATAGTAAAATACATCTATTTGGTAAAGAATTAAATAGTTTAGAGGAATTAAATGAGCAAGATGTAAAAGATTATTTAAATCAAGTACGAATTGTATTAAAGGAAAAAACATACACTGCATTTAATGATGAAGAAATCACTTTAATTGTTGCATATGAATTATTAATGTATGAAAGTGCATCAGCTGAAGAAATTGAAAAGTTTGTAGAAGGATTCTTTGGCAAAAAAGGTTTTCAAGTTAAGGAAGGTAAGTATATTTCGTCAATAGATGATGAAATAATAATATCAAAAAGTGGTGATGAATTTATTTCTAATCTCGGTGGGAAAGGTGTCACTCCACCATATAATATTTATAAATCTATGGAAATAAAAAACGATCGAGTTATAGTTCATTATGATTATGGTACAACTGCTTGGAGAACAGGCGAAATAATTTCATTAGAAGGAAATACTGATATATATTTAAAATATGCGAATGGCAATTTAATACTTGAAAAAATAATATATACAAAAAAATAAAAGACTTCAATTGAAGTCTTTTTATTTTGGATTTCTATCTGTGTGTGCTGTACTTGGTAATGGAATTCCTTTAACAAAGTCACCCTCATAATTATCATACGTTAAAAAACCTTTCCAAGTAGCGTCAAGTCGGTAGTATTTCCCATCTAACCACACTATATTCCAAGCATGATTTCTTGATACTGATTTGACATATAAAACATAAACACCAGCTTTATTTGCAACGTAATAAAATGCTTTAGCAATGCCCGCACAAATTGCTTTATTGTATATTAATGCTCCATAAGCGGTTGAAGTCTCTGTAAAGTCATCATTTGCTTTTCCACTTTCAAGCCATTCATAATTTTCATAGTCATACTCAATATTTTTGATAAAATAATCATATATTATTTTGACTTTATCATAATCAGTCGCTGATGATGGTATTAGAGATATTATTTCATTGGCTTTTTTGTCAATTTCGTTTAGTTTTTTAATTTCAAAATTCATATCGGAATTCAGCCATTGACCTATATGAATTTTATTAGTAGTACCAATACCATTATAGGAAGTTATACCTCCTTCGATTTTAATAGATATTTCATTTTCAATAGCGCCATAAGTCTTTGGTAATCTATTAGGGTTATTTTGATAATATAGATCTATAACTAGCTGGGCATCTTCAAGTTTTCTTTCCTCACTCAAATCGTAATCAGACCCAATTTGAAGTGTATTATCTTCAAAAAGTTGATATAATTCTTTTTGCCAATCGTTTAAGTATTCCCACCCATACGGATCGGTTGGCTTTGTATAAGTTATTTTATCATCCTTATCAACGATGTTATTATCGCTATTAATTTTCTGGTCTGCAATAACTCTACTAATTACTAAAACAAGTATTAACGTAAATATTGATATAAGAAATATAATTCTCTTTTTCATAGTTCAATATCCTTTCATGTTTATTATATCATAATAGCAAACAAAAAGAACAGTCCCCCTGCGAACTGTCCTTATAAAAGAATAAAAAGGGGTTGGCTAGTGTGATACTAGCATCCAATCCGTCTAATTCGAATTGGTACTGTATATACTAATGCAAAAAGTGTTATTTGTCAAGCATTTAAAATAAAAATATTTAAAAATTATCTTTTTTTAGCTTTTCAAGTACTTTTTTATCAAAATATGGGCTAGTTAGCTTAAGATTATTATCAGTCATAGGGAATCCACCAGCTTTTTCATGACCACCACCACCAAGGTCTTTGCATATATTACCGACATTTATTTCATTTACTGTTCTAACAGAAAAACTTTCTCTTTCGTAGTTAGCAATAAGAATAAAATCTAATTCATCTTTATATTTTTTACTAAGTAAATTACCAACACTAGATCTAAATTTAGTTGATATAGATAGGCCTACTTTATATCCTAAGAAATTAATTCTTATTAAAGTATCATCACACCATTTTAAATAATCATCTAGCTCCTTCTGCATCTCAGTACATATATTTTCTTCTTCACTAGTTAATTTAAAATGTCTTTTATCACCATGAATGATTCTATCATAAAAATCATTTATTACTTTCTCTTTGCCATTTCTAGCTAGTATTTGTGTTAGATAATAACCAAGTTTGTTTCCAGTTTCAATGAACTGGTAAGTATCATTACTTCTTACACCTTCTACAAATTCTTTTAAACTATTATATTTTAAGACTTCATTCGTAGAATAATTATTTAATAAGTATTCATAAAATAAACTAGTACCACTAGGTTTAAAACCATCTATTTCACTAATAACAGTACTCCAAGGATAAATACTAACTTCTATATTAGTTTGATGATGATCTAAGTGAATAACTAATTCTTTCATAGGACTATCATCAATAAGTTTACCTACATTAATATTCATTCCTAAATCAGTAATAAATATCTTTTCATATTTAGTATATTTCTTAGTCTTTAATAAATCTTCAATCTTTTCCTTAAGTTCATCAGGTTCAATTAATATAACATCTAACTTAGGGAAAACAATCTTTCCTAATATTACACATCCTAAACCATCCATATCCGCAATATGGGATATTAATAAAACTTTCTTCATATAATCACCTATGTTTATTATACCATATTATTATAATTTGACACACGAACACTTGTTTGATATAATCGTAAATAGATTATATGGTAGGTGAAACATGATAATAGAAGAAATAAAGGGTATAGGCCCTAAAACAACAAATATATTAAACCACTTAGGTATAAATAATATAGATGACTTAATAACTTATTATCCATTTAGATATGATATATTAAAGAAAACTGATATGACTACTATAAGTGATGGAGATAAAATAATTATAGATGGTTATTTAGAAGAAAGTCCTAAAATGTTTAGATTTAATGGTCATATGGATAAAATGACTTTTAGAATTAATACAGGTACTAATTTATATAATGTATCTATCTTTAATAGGGGATTCTTAAAAAGTAAACTTGAAATAGGTACTAATGTAATTATTTTAGGTAAGATAGATTTAGTGCATAATAGTATTGTCGCAAGTGATATAAAGTTTGGTTTACTTGGTAATAGTACAGTAATAGATCCTGTATATCATATAACACCTGGTATTACTAGTAAACAGATAAATGAGTGTGTAAGATTATCTTATCCATATGTAGATAAAGTAGAAAGTTATTTACCTGATAAGTTAGTAGAAAAATATGATTTTGAAGATAAATTAATAAGTATAAAAGAAGTTCATAATCCTACTAGTACAGTTAATTTTAAGAAGGCTTTAACTAGACTTAAGTTTGAAGAGTTATTTATCTTTATGTTAAAGATGAGTTATCTTAAGAATAATAGAAAGGGTAAAGATGGTCTTAAAAGAGAAGTAGATAGAAAACAAATAGATAGTTTTATAGATAATCTTCCCTTTAAATTAACTATAGATCAGTTAACTACAGTAGATGATATATATAATGACTTAACAAGCCCTTCTAGGATGAATAGATTACTACAAGGTGATGTTGGTTCAGGTAAAACTATTCTTTCATTTATAGCTCTTTATATTAATTATTTAAGTGGTTATCAGGGAGCATTAATGGCTCCAACTGAAATACTAGCAAGTCAGCATTTAATTAATATAGAGGATATTTTTAAAAACTATGATATAAATGTAAGATTACTAACTGGTAAATTAAAAGTATCAGAAAAGAAGGAAATATATAAAGAATTAAAAGAAGGCAAAATAGATATAGTTATTGGAACACATGCTTTATTTCAAGATGAAATAAAGTATAAGAATCTAGGTTTAGTAATAACTGATGAACAACATAGATTTGGTGTTAATCAAAGAAGTAGTTTAAAGAATAAAGGTATCTCACCTGATATATTATATATGAGTGCTACACCAATACCTAGAACTTATGCTTTAACTATATATGGTGATATGGATGTATCTAGTATTAAAACTATGCCAGGAGGTAGAAAACCTGTTATAACTAGTTTATATAAAAGTAGTGATATGAAAGATATATTATTTAAAATGTATAATGAATTATTACAAAATCATCAAATATATGTAGTCGCTCCACTTATTGAAGAAAGTGAAAAAATAGATTTAGAAAATGTATCTAAGTTAGAAGAAAAAATGAATAAAGCTTTTGGTTCTAAATATAATATAGGTGTTTTACATGGTAAAATGAAACCAGAAGAAAAAGATCTTATGATGACTAAATTTAAGAATAATGATATTCAAATACTAATAAGTACTACTGTTATAGAAGTAGGGGTAGATGTTAAAAATGCTACCATGATGGTTATATTCGATGCTTATAGATTTGGATTATCTGCTCTTCATCAGTTAAGAGGTAGAGTAGGAAGAAATAGTTTACAGTCTTACTGCATTCTTATAAGTGATAAAGACTCAAAGAGATTAGATATACTTACTGAAACTAATGATGGATTTAAGGTTAGTGAGGAAGACTTTAAATTAAGAGGTAGTGGAGACTTATTTGGAGCTAGACAAAGTGGGGATATGGCCTTTAAAATAGCGAGTATTAAGAATGATTTTAACTTACTTCTTAAAGCAAAAGAAGATGCAGAAGAGTACATAAAGAGTGATTTATACACAAATGAATTAGTAAATAAAATGTTAAGTGAATCTGTTAATCTAGATTAAATAAATAAACTTGACATTTTTTCCTTTCCCATTTATAATAATAATAGCGTGATAATATCACGCGAGTATTGTTATACTCAACTGGTATAACAATGCAACCAAAACCCCCTGAAGGAGCCGAGAGGCTCCATTTTTGTTTTAAAATAAGAGTTTGCAAGTATCGAATATGCTTTGAGCCACATTTAAGCCACATTTTCAAGTTGTAAAATTACATAATATATTCAAATTATGAACAAATGATTTGAGGATATCAACCAAAACTGATGGAGTAATTCTGTGAATGACTATTTATATTTTGATTTTAGCTCCCTCAAGATGGTATAATTTATTTGAGGTGAATTCTTATGATGAAAAAAGAAAAAAAGATGATTTTTACAATAATTATATGTACTCCTATGTTGTTTTTGTTTTTAGATTTAATTAATGTAAGGGATATTATTCCAGTTACAGATAATTATGACTGGCTTGGTTTTGTTGGTTCTTGTTTGTCGGCTTTTGGTGCATTAACTTTAGGATTGATTTCTATTAAACAAAATGAATCTCTTTCTGATTTAAATAAAAAGATGTTAAATAATGACATGATATCAAACTGTTATTCAAAGATAAGTGCATGCAAAAAACATTATTTTGATGAAATAAAAAAAGATTACAAGGATGATTACGGTTATGAAGTTATAAATGATAATATTAAAAAAAGCAAGCAAAGCTATTATAGATTTATATTTCAAATAAAAGACCAGAATGAATTACCACTTACAAAAGGAAATGTATCAAAAGTTACCATTCAGTATAATCCTAAAGATAATTGGTATGAAAAAGAGCAAAGTTATTCAGGTAAAAAACAAAAGGAAGTTAAACTAGAAGTTACACCTTTTGAGGAAGAAACATATTATTTGCCTATAAGCATAATCGATGAATTTAACAATTTAGAAGAAATTTTTTATAGTGATAAATTAAGGATTACTCTGGATATGGCAATTACAAATTCATTGGGTGTCAAAAATGAATTTCAATACACCTTGGTTTTAAGTAGGACTAATACAAAAGCGGGAACTTGGTATGAATATCATTTAAATGGTAAAAAAGTTTATTACGGCAAAGTAAGTTATATTGGTGATTAAAATGTATTAATACATTACAACGAAAAAGAGGTGAATATGTGTTTAAAGTAGAGAAGGTTTTAGATTTTAGCAATTCTAAATTTGCAGTAGCATTTAATGAATTGTTTATTAAATATTCAAACGATACAATAGAAGTTAATAACAATGAAAGAATATTTATGAAAACTCCGAAATCAATTAGAGAAACAATTACAGGATATGAAATGAGTATTTTAACAAAATACGTAAGGAGTGAAAAGTATTTAAACGAATGTATTGATATGGAAAATAAATATGCACAAGACCAATCGGAGAACCCATCTTTACATTTTATTGAAAATATTTATGAAATTATAAAATTGCAAATAATATCTTCTAGAGAAGCATGGGAAATATTAAAGTTGTTAATTGATGAAAAAATCGAAAGTCACAAGGAACTAAAAAAATGGTGTGAAGGAAAATATAATAATTACGACAAAATTCTTGATGAGTTTAAAAAGCTCTATGATATTAGAGGCGAGATTGAACATCCTGGTAAAAACATTCCAACTACAATGCTACAAAAAATAGGAGATAAAGTAATACTCCCTACTATTACTTTTAAAAGTGGAACATATAATGTTTTTGACTTGGCTGTAGGATGTTTAAATGTAAGTTTTCAAACTCAAAAAATGCTTATTGAACTTGGTTTCTATTATAGCAAGTATATAACGGCTATGTCGGAAGGTGGTTCTTTATATATTAATCAAAACTATGATTTTAAAAATGATGAAAATAATGATAAATAAAATTTGCATTTCCAAGCCCCATCTGAGCCACAAAAAATAGAAAACAGCTAAAAACATAAAATAACATTAGATAATAAAACTTTATTAAATCGAATAAAAATGAACATTAGATAATATAAAACAAAGAAAATAAACACCCCCTGAAGGAGCCGAGAGGCTCCATTTTTTTTGAATATAAAGATTGATGAACTTTTTTTGAAAAAATATTTTCATGTCCGATTAAATAGAAAAAGTTTTTTAAAACAATTATACGGATTTTATTGATTTTATCCGTGTAGTTGTTTGACATAAAAAAATGTAGAGTTAAAATGTTAGTGAAAAATGTTGGATGTTTAATGTATTTAAAGATATCTATGAATTAGTTAAGTTTGATGCTTAATCTCAAAATTGGAATAGGATAAACGTATAAGATATAGAAATATGTTAATAAGCATAGTGAAAATTTTCAATATGAAGTCAAAATAATACATGGCTTTCTTTTTATTAATTATAATTAGTATTCTTTAAATTTTAGTAGCATTTATAGAGTAATTTGCAATTTATTCAAGAAATTGTTATAATTTCGTTGTTTGGGGGAAAATTATGGTAAGTGTAAGATTAAAAAATCCATCAATTATATTAAAGCCATTAACAAATGACGAGGTTGAAGAGCATAATAATGGTTTTTCAGACCTTTATGTTCTTTATCGAAATAAAGAAGGCGGAATAGAAATAGGTATTCCGAGTATGCAAAGATATTTTCCAGCCACTGCAAACATGTATGGTGTAGATGAAGCAATAGAAAAAGCGTTTTTTTATTGTGGTTCATCTAAGTTAAAAGAGCAAGCACCAACTATTACTGACAGACCAGTTTATGAAGTATATCCAACTGATAACAGGCAAGTCGCAGAATTTAATATATTAAACAGTGTAGAAGTTGATCTAGCTTATGTTTTAGATGGTAGTTATACTATTGGTGAATTTAAAAAAACAAAATAAGCGATGAAATATTATATTATTATGAAACAGATTGTTTAATACACATGAAGGAGCCGAGAGGCTCCATTTTTTTTATGGACTTATATCTTTTTAAGCGCCAATTTCGGCACTAAAATTATATAAAAATTAAATCTAACCATTAATTCTTTATTTTAAGAAGTATGCGTGTTATAATAGTGCATATTTAAGAAAACACTAAT
Organism: Bacillota bacterium; assembly: GCA_023460995.1. Classification (GTDB taxonomy): domain Bacteria; phylum Bacillota_I; class Bacilli_A; order RF39; family UBA660; genus RGIG4266. The sequence goes on from JAEWOE010000006.1 coordinate 657,408, forward strand.
TATTAAAATATTGATGTGGGTGATAATATGAAAAGAATAAATAATATTACAAAGGACGAACTAAATAAATTATATAATCTAAGCAAATTAAATCCATTAATAAAAGAAGACTACGAATTTGAAAAGTGGTTATTAGAATTTGAGAAAAATATAGCCATAGGTAAAAATTTTAATGGTACTATGTTTGATAAACATTATATATTAGATGATAACGTTTTAATATTAAAAGAATCAGAATGTTTGCTAATTCATCCACTACCATTTAAAAATGATAAACAAAAAATGAGTGGTATCTCAAAAAAAACTTCAATGCTAATTATGAACAATAAAATTGGAACAATTATTATAAAGGACATGATAATCGATAATAATTTTATATTTGACAACCTTAATGCTTATAAAGTTTGTTTTGAGAATTGTTACTTTGCAGATAATTTAGTATTAAATTTTAATTTTGTAAAAACATTAGAATTTTTATATTGTAGTCTATCTGATTTTAATATATTTAGCAATATGAATGTATCCGAGTTAATAATAACACGTTCTAAATTTAGACAGGAAAGTACAAAGTTTAATAAAATAAATGCTAAAGATATTATTATAAAAAGTTCAAATTTAAATTACAAGTATTTGTTCTATACATCAAGTTTTGACTACTTAGAAAATTTGGAAATTAGTAATAAGGTATTTAATGATTCTGATATAATTATGCTTGATCAAATAGCTCCTGTTTTAAAAAAAGCTAGATTAAATATAGTTCTTAACGATTTAAATACATTTGATAAAATAAACCCAATGGTATATTTTACTTATCCATTTAAATATGGTGAAGAAAAAATATTTAATACAGACTATGATTTTGTATCTAATTCTGAAATTAGATATAAGTTAACCGATATAGATGTAAGAAGAAAAATAATTGAAAATATTGAACTTGCAATTGATAGTGTATACAAAAATAAAGAGTATAAAAATTTAAAGTCAAGGGAAATATTTCATGAGGAAATAGATAATAATATAAGAAAATATAAATTAGATAATGATAAGAATAAACTTTTAGAACTTATATTAATATCTTTAAATAATCTTGAAGAAAACATCATTAGAGAGAATATTGATGAAGAGACTAAAAGACAACTTTTGGTAGAAATTGAAACTTTTAAAAAAAGTACATATAGGTTAGAAAGGTGTCTATTATTTGATTCTTTCGATAGCCAATTACATCAAGAGATTGATTCTATATTTAAACATTTATACAACAATTTAAATGATATGAAATTTCTTGCTCAAAAAGAGAATTATAGAAGTGTATATGAAGACGGAAGTGTGATAAAACCATTATATGTTGACAAATCAGTTGAAAGAATGAAAAACATATTGGCGGAATTTAAAAATAAGAAAAAAACAACTTTCGATTTTTTTGAGATATTATTGATAACAGAATTAAATCTTTCTTTTATGTATATATTTAAAAAAAAGGTAAATTTTAATTTCTATAAAAATATTACTTTAAATAAAAAAGAACTAGAATTTGTAGATCAAGCTATTAAAAATGAGATGATAAGTGGGGATAAGTTACTTGAAATCTTGAATATACCAGAAAATGTTAATAGTTTAGGAATAGTCTTACCTTTTTGTGAAGATAGTTTGTTTAAAGATAAGATGGAAACAATAAATTTGGATGCCAGTTTTGCAAATATGAAACTTTTTGAATTAAAACAAGTTATGAAATATCTAACAACAAGAAATATACCAAAAACTAAACATGAGATTATGGTATCAAGTTGTAGTCTTGATAAATATATTGATGTTCATGAAAGTTTGAAAAAATATAAAAGCAGAAGCACAAGATTATCAAAATTTATTGAAATTTATGGGAATGACAATGAATATAATATTGAAGATTATAAATTGTATTTAGAAAATTATAGATGTCCAAACTATAATATAATATACACAAAAATTTGTTTAAGTATAATGTATGAAATTAAAGAAAAATTATATAAGTTAAATGCTGAAGATTATGATAATATAAAAAAGACTATCAATGAAAAGTATAGTTATAGACATTATAATATGGAGTTATTTTATTATTATGAAATAATAAATTATATTACCAAAAATTATCCAGATTTCCTAAATAGATATATTAAAACATGTTCCATTCCAGAAAATGAAAAGACCCATGTATTTTTATTGAATCATTGTCACGAAACTAGAAAAGAAGAAATGAAAAAATTGGTAATTGAGGAATTTAATAAATCAAGAACTGATATTGTTGAAAAGAAAAAAATATTTATGAAAAAGTAACTATCAAATTTAAAATTACGTAAATATTGGAGCGTATTAATTTTATATAATGATGCATTAATAATCAATCTATCAATTTTGATAAAACACATGATTTATGCATAAAAAAAGTATTAAATATAATACTTTACAAGAATAAAATAAATATTATAAACTTAAAGAAGTAATTTGAAGACCCACAAAAGGAGCCGAGAGGCTCCATTTTTTTTAATATAAGGTTTTAAGACCTTTTTTAGGTAAGAAATATATTAGTATTTTTTTAATTCACATTTAATAGTCGCGTCGCTATTTTTCAATTGTTTAATTATTTCAGTTATTGAAAGATTAAATTTATCTTTGTTTACCCCATATATATTTTCAATATCAACATTTGACATTTTACTTAAAGTGCATCTTTTCCATATTTTGTAGCTCCCAATACTTTCTTTTGTTAAGCCACCAGAACAACCAAGTGTATTATTTATCTCTTTTATATACTCTTTTTGACTTTCTTCTGCACTTTCATCTATATCTGAAATTGTTTGTACTTGATCTAAAGTATCTAATTTTCCATCAACAAATGTATAAGAATCTTCATAATTTTCTTGTTTGCTTATACAAGTTAAATATTGTATAGGGTAATTACCAATTCCAAAAGGCAATATATATACAGATTTTTCACATATATTACATACAGCTATTTTGTAGCCTAATCCAACATAAACGGTAGCATCTGTTTCATCAATATTAGAATAACCAGACCAACTAACTTTAAATTCAGAAAATATTGGTTTCTTACCATTTTTTGCCATGATGTAATCTATAGTACAAAATAAGATACCAAATAATATTAATAAAACAACAAGGGATAAAACAATTAAGAATACTTTATTTCTTGTCTTAATGAGTAATTTTGTTTTTTTATTTGCAAAGTGATAAATTAATTCAATTAAAACAAATAAAACAACATAAAAGATATAACCATACCAATTATTCCATAGCAGTATCAAAGGAATTAGGTATAGTAATCCAAATATAATAAATGCAAGTATATGAGGAAATATTTTTTTACAAATTTTCATCTTAGCACTCTCCTATAATTTATTATATCATAACTGCTAATTTTGCACAAAGTTTGCAAAAAAGGCTAATTCTCTAATAAAAAAAGAGCCTAACAGCTCTAAGCATATCTATATATTAACTAGTAATTATATGTAACATGTTTTTATATTTAAAATTATGCTGTTTTTTTAGATTATCTTTGCCTTTCATCTTGTAATTCATCATAATTATGATTTACATTATTTGAATCTTGATTTTTGTCATAATTACTATATGGTGTCCAAAGTAATAAATTTTTTTTTGTTATAAGCATTCTTATAAGACTTTGAGAAACTGCTAAAACATTATTTGAAAAACTAATTGTATATAACTTTAATGTTTGCAAGTCAATTGTCTTTGGCGTCATTGTTTTACCAACATTTTCATTATGTTTTTAACTAATTTCATTTTTCCTATTTTTGGAAAAGATTTATCAAATTAAAATACTAAATTTTGAATATCTTTACGCGCCCATCTATTATCTCTGGCAAGCAATTGCTTTAAAGAAGTAGGGGCACTTTCTATAAAAGAAACATCAGGTACATTATACGTTCTTAATATTTCACCTTCAACAAAAGCATGAGATAAAACAATATTCTTTGGTAGTCTATCATTTAGGCAGGAAACAAATGTAGGAATATGTATTAATCCTTTTCCATAAAATGTTCCAGCTTTATTATTTTCATAGTGCGTCTCTTCAGCCTGCATAAGTATCTTATCCTCAGATGTTGAATCATCTTTTTGCTGTACTTGAAAGCGAGGTTGTACTATTCCATAACCGGATACGACATTTCTATCTTTGTTATATAAATCTAAAATTTATATGGAATTGTTAATTTAATCGTAAGTTTAAATGAAAATTTAAGAAGGAAAAAAACTTTTATGTTTAAATAATAGTTTACTATTTTAAATCGAACGAATGTTTGGTATAATGTTTTGGGGCGGTGATGTATACTATGGATAATAAAATATATTTATGTATAGATTTAAAAACATTTTATGCATCTGTAGAGTGTGTTGAAAGAGGATTAGATCCATTTAAAACAGATTTAATAGTAGCAGATCCGGATAGAAAAACTGGAACCATATGTTTAGCTATATCTCCAAAAATGAAAGCAAGAGGAATTAAAAATAGATGTAGAGTATGGGAAATTCCAAGAAATATTAAACCTATAATAGCAAAACCAAGAATGAAAAAATATATGGAATACTCAGCTCGTATATACTCTATATATTTAGATTTTATAGATAAAGATGATATTCATGTTTACTCTATAGATGAAGCTTTCTTAGATATAACAACATACTTAACTTTATATAAAACAACTCCTTTAGAACTAGCGAATAAGATAATGAAATCAATATATGAAAAAACTGGTATAACTGCTACAGCAGGTATAGGAACAAATTTATATCTAACTAAGATAGCTCTTGATATAACAGCTAAACATGTTAAATCCAATATTGGTTATTTAGATGAAGAAAAATACAAAAATGAATTATGGCATCATACTCCACTTACAGATTTCTGGCAAATAGGCACAGGTATAGCAAAAAGATTACAAAAATTAAACATAAATGATATGTATGATATAGCTCATACTGATGAAAATATTTTATATAAAGAATTTGGAGTAAATGCTAAATTTTTAATAGATCATTCAAAAGGGATAGAACCTTGTACAATGGCAGATATAAAGAAATATAAACCTAAAAGTAATTGTATATCTAATAGTCAAATATTATTTGAAGACTATAATTATATTAACGCTAGAAAAGTATTGATAGAAATGATAGATTATGGAACATTACAACTTGTATCAAAAGATATTTATACTAATGTAATAGGGTTTTCAATTGGTTATTCTAAAAATGTAATTCCGCCACTTAAATTCTCTAAAAAACTATGTAATATGACAAATAGTTTTACTACTATTATGAATAGTTTAATTTTAGAATATGATAATAGAATAAATAAAAATACACCGATAAGAAGACTAAGTATCAGTTTTGGTGGTGTTGGTAAAAAGAAAGTAGAACAGATTGATATTTTTTCTACACATTTAATAGAAGAGACAGATAACAAAATAGATAATGTAATAAATTCTTTAAAAACTAAATTTGGTGGTAATTCAATACTAAGAGGTATTAGTTACTCTGAAGGAGCTACTCAAAGAGATAGAAATAAATTAGTTGGAGGACATAATGCAGAATAATATAGATAGGGCAAGACAATTTTTACCATTTGATGCTTTAAAAGGATTTAGAGAAATGTTACACTTTGTAGAAAAACAAAAGTTAGAAAAAAAAGAATTCTCAAGTGATTTTTTAAATGTGTTAAATGAAAAATTAAATTCTTTAGAAAAAGGTATGAATACAAAAGTAACATATTTTTATGAATTAAATTATATTGAAACTTGTGGTATTGTAAAAAAAGTAGATACAGTTAATCAAGCGTTAATCCTACTTAATACTAAAATTAACTTTGATGATATAATGGATATAGAATACATTTAATAAGTTAATCTAATGAGCCGAAAGGCTCTATTTTTATGCTTTTAAAAGTAAATTAAATCTATAATAACAAGTTTATTAATATGTATGTTATAATAACAAATTAAATGGTGGTGATGTTATGAATAGTTATAATATACTTGATAGGTTATATAATGATGTTATTAGTAATAAGTACAAAAATGCTTATATTATTAATCAGGAAAATGATATAAACCAGTATAATACATTTAAAAAGAATAAATGGAGACATGCTCTAGACGCATATTCAATAAATCAAAGAACTCCTGATTATGAAGGAAAATATATCTGTGATAAAAGAAAAGATAAACCATTTGATTTATCAGTATTAACTTTTGTTAGCTATTCAAATCACTCAGGATTAGATTTATTAAATTTTATAAATAAAATATTAGATGGTGATTCTAGTATATTTGTACATGTTGATAACTTTAATATTGTAGATCTAAGAAAGAAAATGTTTGAAATAAAAAAGATTAATATTAGAAATACTAATGTAGATGATTTGCTATTAACAAATTTAAGAAGATATTTTCACTCCTTAGATGAAGTTATATTTACCAACTGTAATATAAAAACAGATTGTAATTTTAATAATTTAAAATGTAATATAGAGTTTGATCAGTGTAATATAGAAAGCATTAGAGTTTTTAATGAAACTAAAGCAAATTTAAGGTTTTTAAGAACTAATATAAATAGAATAGTCCCAACTACTATACTATCTAATACCATAGAATTCCCTTGTAATAATTACCATATATATAAAGAATTATTCTTAAAGTGTAATTTTCCTAATTTAGAAAATTTTAAAGTTTATAAAGATAAAAATTTTATTGAGTATTCATATTTAGATCAATTTAAATTTTTACCAACTAGTGCACCTAATTTAGAAAATTTATATATCCAAGGAAAATTATCATCTTTTGATTTTCTACTAGGTATGAAGAATTTATTAAGATGCAATATTGACTCTGTTTTTAATGTTCATTCTAGTTTTTTTGCGGATGTAGATACAAAAGAAGAGAGAGATAAATTATTAAAGAGAAATAAGTATCAGTATGATGTACAAAAAATATTAACGGATGAAGAAGATAAATTTATAATTGGATCATTAGAACTTAATAGAATATTAAGATTAGCAAGGTTTAATAAATTATTAAGTTACGATGAGGAAGAATTAAAAGAATTACTTAAAGGTAATAAGAATTTTGTTAAAGAAGTAAGTGATGGAAAAATAACAAAGCTTTGTGAAAGTTATTATGATACTTTAATACAAAGAAACACACTTAATGAACAAGATGTAAGGTTAGGATTAGAAGATACTTTTTATCAGTTAGGTAATTTTATCTATATGGATAGAACATATAAAAGATTAGGATATGATAAAAAAATAGTACTAGCTAAAAAGCATATGTATAGATATGATGGAACACCGATTATTTTTATGAATAGAAAAAAGCAAATAAAAACTATTGAAGAAGCAACTGATTTTAGAAGTAGATATACTAAAAATGATAATTATACAATGGAGAAATTTAATAATGATGAATATAATGACTTTTTAAAAATTATTTTTTCAATAGATGATGAAATATCAATAGGTTCATTATTAGACTGGATAGGAGAAACAACTTCCTTTAGACCAAGTGTTAATAGTTTTAGAATTCTTGGTGAAGGTGGTAAATATTTAGCAGGAATATATGAAAAATATAAAAGATTACATAAACGCTCTGATGATATAATAGAAAAAAGCAAAAGTGTCTTTGATAAGTTACTTAAAATTATTTTAGATAATTATGATAAGTTTACAGTAGAAGAAAAACTTTATATATATGAAGAGATTGAAAAGTATGATATTTCTAGAAATAGACATGCCGTAAGTCTTGATATTTATAACTTAAAAGAATTATATAATCCTGATGTAGTTGATAGTATTAATTTGAAAACAAATAATTTATATCAAAAGTATATGAATATTTTAAAAATGACTTATGGCCAATTATATTTAGGTGAAAAAGGTTATGATCTTATGATAGATGAAGAATGTGTAAAGAAACTTAAATTAGATAGAGAAAAGAAAAAATAATAATTTTATAATTAAATTCGCACATGCGTATATTAAGAGGGGAATACTCTCTTTTTTGTTTAACAAAAAACTAATTCTTCACAAAAAAGGAGCCTTTTAGCTCCTGATATTTATACTATTTCATCAATTCTAAGAGTTATACTTTTAAGTTTAAAGATTACTTTTCTTTAATAGCTACAAGTTCAATATAACCTCTAGTACCAATTGGTTCTAATTGAATTCTAGGATTATTATTATCCCATTCATACTTGATTTGTGCTGGATCATATTTGTCAATTGAATCTTTAACTTGATCTATTGCCTCACAGTAATCTTCTTCTTTAAACGGTTCTCCTTGAAACATCAAATACTTACATTTTGGAAGTTCAATTACATCGAATCCTTCAGGAATTACACCATCATATTCTTTAGGTACTTCAACACCTTGTACATACTCAGAAGTTCCATTTTTAATATATAATTTTGGTAACCATAAACAAACTGGCTCTCCACTTATTGATTTAATGCTTGTAAGTAGACCCCAAACATCACAGCTAACTTCTTCACAGTATGAAAAATAATCAATTGCACTTATTCCTCTTTTAATTAGAACCTTTCGCTCTGGTTTTTCAATAACCTGAATAAAAATATTATTTACTTTGTTCATCTCTTTCTCCTTTACATTGTCTTTATATATTATTTTGTAAGGTGTGAATAAATATATAGGAACTGGAGAATTAGCATATTCACGTGGATTGCATCCAAATTCACGGTAAAATGCTCTTTGATAGCCATCAACACTTTCAAAACCAACTTCATAAGCAATATCTATTATTTTAACACTTTCATCTCGCAATTTTAAAGCTGATTTGCCAAGTCTAAATCTTCTAATATAATTAGCTGGAGTTAAATTTAGATACTTCATAAATAAACGGTATGAATACCACGGTGAATAATTAGACACTTTTGATAAACAGTCAAGTGTAATTTCTTTATATAGATTGACCTCTATATAATCTTGCATTCGTGCTACAGCCTCAATTTGTTCCTTCATCTTTTTCACCTCACAAATACATTATATATTTATCATATCATTTTTTCTCGATTATTCTTGCTAAGTTATATAAACAATACTTAATATAAAATAATTATACTAAATGACTAAGCAAGAGAAACAAAACAATTTAAAAAGTTAGGAAATTAGTAATTGACTAATTATAGATAATTATCTATAATTAAATTGTAACAATATAGATAACTATCTATATAATATAGTGGAGGTTATTATGGATATAAATAAATATGCGGATTTATTTAAAGCTTTATCAGATGCTAATAGATTAAAAATTCTCTCTATGATAAACAATGAAGGTGAACTTTGTACATGTAAGATATTGAAGCAGTTAAATATTACTCAGCCAACTCTTGTGTATCATATGAAGATGCTTTTAGATACAGGATTAGTAACATGTTATAAAAAAGGAACATGGTGTATCTATAAAATAGAAATAGAAGAATTTAATAAAGTAAAAGATATTTTAACGGATTTTAATTTTAGAGAGAAGATGAAATAGTGAAAGATATTTGGCTATTTATCTCTGATCAAATACTCGCTATGAAATGGATTAATAATTTAGTTGGTAAGTTTTTGGAATTTATTGGTCTTGATCTAAAATCAACATTAGGTGGTGCCTTACAATTCTTTGTTTATGATACTATAAAGATAGTAATATTACTTTGTTTTTTAATATTTATAATATCTTACACTCAATCTTATTTTCCGCCAGAAAAAACCAAAAAAATTCTAGGAAAATTTAGTGGTATAAAAGGAAATATAATGGGAGCATTACTTGGAACAATAACACCATTTTGTAGTTGCTCATCAATTCCAATATTTATAGGCTTTGTATCAAGTGGAATGCCAATGGGTATAACAATATCATTTTTAATATCATCACCTTTTGTAGATTTGGCTTCCATGTTATTATTAATGAGTTTGTTTGGACCTACTGTAGCTTTTACATATATGATAGTAGGAGTTACTCTTGCAGTAATAGGTGGGGTAATAGTTCAAAAACTTGGATATGATAAATACATTCAAGACTTTGTAAAAAATGCTAAACCAGTTGATATAGAACTTGATGAAATGACAAAGGCTCAAAGAAGACAATATGCTTATGAACAAATGACTAGTACATTAAGAAAAGTATTTGTTTACATATTAATAGGAGTAGGAATAGGAGCATTAATTCATAATGTAATACCAGAAGATTTTATTACAACAGTAATTGGTAATAAAAACCCTTTTGCTCCTATTTTAGCGGCATTAGTAGGTATTCCTATATATGCTGATATATTTGGAACTTTACCAATTGCTGAAGCACTTCACATAAAAGGTGTACCAATAGGCACAATACTTACATTTATGATGGGAGTAACTGCTTTATCTCTTCCTTCTATGGTAATGTTAAGTAAAGTAATGAAACCAAAATTATTAGGATTATTTATAGCTATTATAGCTATTGGAATAATTTTAATAGGTTACTTATTTAATACATTTGGATATTTAATAATATAAGATAAAATATGTCAAAATCATGCTGTCCTAAAATAGATAAAGATTAATGAATTAAAAGTAGAACTGTATCAAAATTGAAAAGTATCATGAGATACAAAATCTCCTAGTTCACTTTTGATAAATTTATATAACTGTTATAAAGGATGTACTAAATATTTTAAGAAAGAGGCAACAAATGGAAAATAAAAGATTAACTAGTTTACTTGTAGTGTCGTTAATAATAATAGGGATGATAAGTATAATTATCATCAAAGATAGTCAAAAAGGTAAAGAATTTATCGCCAATAATTATGAAAAAGGTTTTGAATTATTAGCAACTGAGGATTTTGATAAAGAAGAAGTACTTTCAAGAGGATATCCAGCTCTTTTAGATATTGGCGGTGGAGAATGTAATTCTTGTAAAGCCATGAAGCCAGAATTAGAAAAATTAAATCAAGAATGGCAAGGCAAAGTAATAGTTAAGTTTATTGATTATTGGAAATATCCTGAACTAGGTGAACAATTTAATTTTAGTGTTATACCAACTCAGTTTTTCTATGATGAAGATGGGAAGTTATATAAAACTCACCAAGGACAAATTACAAAAGAAGAAGCAATAGAAATATTTAAAGAGATGGGATATGATTTCAATGAATAGCGTGTTAGATACTTTAAGTGAAGTAATAAAAAATAATTTTTGGATAGCTCCAATTATTTCTTTAATAGCGGGAATACTTACATCTTTTACCCCATGTAGTTTATCAAGTGTTCCACTTGTTATTGGATATGTAGGTGGAACGGACTCTAAAGAACCAAAAAAAGCCTTTAAACTATCACTAGTATTTGCACTTGGTAGTGCTGTAACTTTTACTAGTTTAGGAGTAATAGCTACATTGTTTGGAAAAATGTTTAGATTTACTGGTGATTGTTGGTTTATAGTTTTAGCTCTTTTATTAATAGTAATGGTATTACAATTATGGGAAATAATAGATATAATTCCTCAAAATAACTTATTAACAAAAAATAAGAAAAGAGGTTTTATTGGCGCATTTATAGCAGGGATATTAGCAGGTCTATTTGCTTCACCATGTTCTACACCAGTATTAATAGTATTACTAGCTATAGTAAGTGCTAAAGGCAGTCTATTATATGGAATACTATTATTATTACTTTATTCAGTAGGACATAGTGTACTAGTTGTAGTAGCAGGAACTTCAATAGGATTTGTTAAAAAGACAAAACAATCTACTAAATATGAAAAGATAAATAATGTAATAAAAATAGTTTTTGGAATTTTAATCTTAGTCTTAGCATTATATATGTTCTATCTAGGAATATAAATAGAGGAGGTGAAATTATGACAGTAAAAGTATTAGGCCCAGGATGTACAAATTGTAAAAAGTTACATGAATCAGTAATGGAAGCTGTTAAAGAATTAAATAGTGATATAGATTTAGAATATGTAACTGATATAGAAAAAATGGTTTCTTATGGAATTATGAGTTCACCAGCACTTGTAATCAATGAAAAAGTTGTTTCACAAGGAAGATTACTAAAAAAAGAAGATATTATCAAATTAATTCAGTCTAGTGAAACTTTAAAGCCTATTAAAGGAACTTGTAATTGTGGTGGAAACTGCTAATTATTAATTATTAAAATTTGATTTTCTAGGTACTAAGTATGTACCAAAAAGTTAAAAAAACAGTTAAATAGATGTAAGCAAAAATATAAAATCATTATAAATAAGAGCATGTAAGTTATTTTGACAAATATAAATGAAAATGGTCCCTAAAGAGAGTTTCCTCTCTCTTTTTTTGTGAGTCTTTGATTTTTATGAACTTCAAAACTTTCCAAATATTTCGTTATGCATTTATGTCTTGCTTTTTTTTCTTTAATTAAAATAATATTATGGTGTATAATTGTATTATGAAATAGATTTTAAATGAGGTTAAAATATGAAAAGAATAATAATAATTTTTTTGCTTATGTCAGTATTGCTTATTGCTAGTGTTTATTTTATTAAAAAACCTATTACAGCAGAAGATTTCAAAATTCAAATGGAAAACAATGGCTACAGCGTTGAAGATATCACTAATGAATCAGATTATGATGTTGAAAAGGCATATTCTGCTATTAAAGAAAAAGAAGAATATACAATATATTTTTATCAATTTTCAAGTAAAAAGGTTGCCAAAGAATTTTTTGAAGAAAGCGCAAATAATCTAAGAAGATATAAAACAAATGGATTCTATTCAACCGCAACAATTAATTTAATAAATTATTTTGTATATGAACAAAAAGGTGACGGAAATTATGGAATAGTTTCAAGAATTGATAATACAGCAATTCGTTCAATTTCTTCTTTAGAAAAGGGAAACGAAGTAAATAATGTATTTATAGAATTGGGATATATGGATAATCTTGAAACATTTTTTGATAATTCGTTATTTATTGCTTTTTGCGTATTTTTTCAATTGATTATTGTCGTAAGTTTTTGGAAAATTTTTGTAAAAGCAGGAGTACCTGGATGGGGCAGCCTTATACCTTTATATAACTTTTATTTATTAGCAAAAATCACTTATGGCAATGGTTGGAGAGTATTACTATTACTAATTCCAGGTGCTAATTTCTTTTTTGCAATTGCTTTTTTCTTTAAACTTGCAGAAGTATTTAATAAACCAATGTGGTACGGATTAGGTTTTTGGTTTTTATGGCCAGTATTTTTACCTATGCTAGCATTTGGTAATGCTCAATATGTAGGATATGAATAATATATTATTAATCTAGAAGACATCTTAAAAATAAAACTGTAATTAATTGAAGAGCAGTTTAGAAAACTAAATTTAGTTAGACAATCACAGTTAGGGAACATAAAAACTCCTTTTTATTTTAAAAAAATATATGTTTATAAAGAATTTATCTTTTATTTAATTAAATATATTTAGAAAAAAGAAAAGTTGTTGACAATTGAAATTCAAAGGAGTATCATCAATTTATCACAAAAATGCAGTCGGAGGTTGATTTTATGTTTAAAGATATAAAACAAAACAAAATACTGTTAAATGACATTAATATAAATATTAATATTATTTTCTCATGTTGTTTTGACTGTGAACAAAAAAATAATAGTAGAAGTAGTGAACTATAGGTTTTATGCCGTAGTTTGCTGCTTTTTTATTACTTTAAAATTAAGGAGTTGATTTTATGAAAAATATTACCATTGAAGACCTAATTGCCGATATTAAAACCTATAACGCATCTGAAGTTGACTATATTATGAGAGCATATGAATTAGCTAATGAACTTCATAAAGATCAAGTAAGGCAAAGCGGGGAACCATATATAAGTCATCCACTTGCAGTTGCCTACATATTGTCAGAAATGAGAGCTGATAAAGATACGATTTGCGCAGCTCTTCTTCACGATGTAATTGAGGATTCTGAAATAACAAAAGCACAAATCGCTGAAATATTTAACCAGGATATAGCTAATCTAGTAGATGGAGTTACAAAAATAAGTAAACTTAATTTTTCTTCTAAACAAGAACAAAATCACGCTAATACAAGAAAAATAATTACTAGTATGACAGAGGATGTCAGAATAATAATGATTAAACTTGCTGATAGACTGCATAACATGAGAACACTAGAATTTAAATCAGAATTTAAACAAAAAGAAAATGCACTAGAGACTATGGAAATATTTGTTCCACTAGCGTACTACATAGGAGCATATAGAATTAAAAGCGAATTAGAAGATTTATCTTTAAGATATTTAGATTACGATATGTATAAAAGAATCGAAGAGAAGAGAATGATTATTGAAAATGATAGTAATTCATGTCTACAAGAAATTTATACTAAAATCAAAAATATTTTAGATAATAAAGAAATACCAAATGAAATAAAAATAAGAACAAAAAATATATACGGAATATATAAAAGGTTAAGTCAAGGACATAAAATTTCAGATATACATGATTTATTGTCATTAAAGATAATGGTTGATGAAATAGATAATTGTTATAGAACATTAGGAATAGTTCATAGCCAGTATAATCCAATAAATGATAAGTTTAAAGATTATATATATAATCCTAAAACAAATATGTATAGGTCAATACATACGACAGTATTTGGACCAGATAATAAGTTAGTTCAAACTCAAATAAGAACATTTGATATGGATAAAATAGCGTCATTTGGTTTAACAGCTTACTGGAATATAAATAAAGGTGAAGCTAGAAATACAATGCAATCTGATTTAAAGGATAAATATCAATTTTTTAAATCATTAACAGAAATTAATACAATGTTTGGAGATAATCAAGATTTTGTAAATCAAGTAAAAAATGAGTTATTTTCAGATAAGGTATATATTTATAATTGCAAGGGTGAAATAATAGAATTACCTAAAGGATCAAACATAATAGATTTTGCTTATAAAATTAGAACAGATATGGGTAACTCATTAGTTGGTGCTGAAGTTAATGATGAATATGTGCCAATTGACTATGTATTGAGAAATAAAGATAGGGTTAAAGTAATAACTGACAAATTATCATCTGGCCCAAGAGAAGAATGGATACAGATGGCCCATACAAGTTATGCTAAAAACAAGATAAAGGAATTTAAGATAAAGTAAATTGCTATTATAAGTAATTTCAATTTTTATTTTATGTGAGCGAAAGTTCTGTTTTATTAATTTACGTTTGAGATTATTTTTAAATGAACTAAACCAACAGTTCATTTATTTTTTTATCATACTATTGAAATGAAACAGTCGAGTAATATTCCTGAAATTTTAAAAAATGGCACTGCAAGTATTTGTTTAATAGATTATCATGATAATAACATTTTGGACTAAAAAAAATAATATTGTTAGTTACTATCACAAAGATATATACAAATAGGAGATTTTAATTTTATGAAGAAAACAAAAAAATCATATTAATATCAATTTTCTTAAATTGTATTGTTGAGTATTATATTTGGAACAACACATTATATTAGTGCAATAAATGGCAAAAAACCAATATTTAAATATCATGATGTTAATGTATTTAATGATGAGCGAATAACTGTTACAAAGTATTATGGATTGGTTATAAAATAGCAATGTTTAGTAATAATGAAAAACCTAAATTTTGCCATTTTGGTTAGGTTTTTTTGCTTGGTTTATAGGATCAAATGATATTGTTAGCATTGATACTACAAATACTAAAAGTGTGATAATAAAGCTAAATTATATTATACCAAAGCAAATAGAAAGATTTATACATATTGTTTAGATAGTATAAAAATTACAGATTATAATAATTCGTTTGAATTAAAAGATTATTTAGAGACAAATACAAATGCTATTAATGACATAATAAACAAATTTACTGACAATAATACTAACTCATATGATGATGGTGGTACAATATTATACAATGGTGAAGATTTGAACTTACTTAAGTGTCACACACTATCTGGTAATAATGATATATACATAGGTGATAAAAATATGGGATATCTAAATAGTTTTTGTGGTAATAATTAAATTTCAGAATACATAGTCAAGAATAAAACAAAGTTACATAGAGATATGAGATAAATTATAAGTGCTATTTTAATTTAAAATAGCATTTTTTTATTGCCACAAAAAACGAAAGTATTTTGTCAAATTATACATACTTTCTTTATATTTCTAAAAAAAAATTTCAATTGTTTTGTAATTGATGTATAATAGTTGGAATAAAAAGCATTTGTATGGTTTTATGCTTGAAATAATTGTATTATTTATATTTTATTAAGGAAGTGAAATTATGTTAGAAAAAATAGTAATAGAAAATTATAAAGGTTTTAAAAATTATGAAATAAATTTTTCAAATGAAAATATTTTAGTTGGTAAAAATAATGCAGGAAAAAGTACCATTGGTGAGGTAATAAGAGTTGTAAGTTTAGCAACTAATTCATATAAGAATGCCATATTTATTAGTAGGCCAGAATGGTTATATAAAGAGCCATTGATAGAGAAAGGATTTTCCCCATCTACAAAGAGAATTAAAATTAATTTAAATAATTGTATTCATAAGTATGAGGAAGAAATAGCGAAAATTACTGCTATTTTTAAAAACAAAACTAAAATAAAAATATTTATCAATTATAATGGAGAAATATTTATTAAAATATATGAATCAAATAAGTGTATAAATACTAGATATAAAATAGCGGTAATGAATATACCGCTTGTTAAATCATTACCGTCATTGAAGCCATTACTTTTAGAAGAAAAAAAACATGATGAACAATATGTTATGGCTCCATATAATGAAAGAAATTTATCTATACATTTTAGAAATAGATTATATATAGATAAAAAGTATAGAGTTTATGAAAAATTTTGTGATAGTGTGGCAACTACATGGCCTGGAATAAGAATAAGTGATTTATATATGGATGATAATATAATAAGATTAAATGTTATAGATGAAGACTTTGCTACAGAGATTTCGAATTTTGGTGATGGATTGCAAATCTGGATGCAAATGCTTTGGTTTATTGCGTCTCAAAACGAGAATACAATAGTGTTTTTTGATGAACCAGATGTATATTTACATGCTGAACTTCAAAAGAAATTATTTAAATATATAAGTAATAAATTTCAACAATTTGTGATTGCCACCCATTCTATTGAAATAATATGCTGTGCAAATAATAATTCGGTTATTGAAATTGATAAGAGAAAAAACACGTCTGAAAGAATTTTAGATAGAGACGATGTACAAAATATACTAGAAAATTTAGGATCATATGCTAATATAAAAATTCAGAGTATTTTAAACAGTAAAAAATTAGTCTTTGTAGAAGGGAATGACATAAATTGGCTAAAGCAGATTGCTTCAAGATTATTTGATAAGCCTTATGAACTTGTTGATATTCCTTACGAAAAATCAGGTGGGAGAAGTAATATTAAAGAAAAAATGTTATCGTTGTCAAATGATATAGAGGAAATGAAAAATAGCGGAATCAAATTATTTTTTCTTACCGACAATGATTATTTTAATGATTTAGATAATCAAGAACTCGCGAGTTTAGCAAATAATATTAAAGTGAATTTGCACATTTGGAAAAGAAAAGAGTTTGAAAATTATTTTTGTGATCTGTGTCTTCTGTCTAGTTTATTAAATGAACAGATAGCTGAAAATGAAATAAAGAATATCTTGATTTCAATAACCGATAATATGAAAGACGATTATTTGTACAAAAGAGTTGATTTAGAATACAAAAAAAATAAAAAATTAGAAGTTTCAACTATAATGAAAAATATTAAGTCTGAAGTCGAAGAAAAATGGGAACATTTAGATTATCGACTAAATATATTAAGCGGAAAACAAATTTTAAAAAGAGTATTTGACAAGTTAAAAAAAGAATATAATATTTCCCTTTCAATAGAATATATAATTAAAAATATGGCGATAGATTGTTTAGACAGGGAAGTTATTGAGTATATAAAAGAATTATATAATTAGAAAATAATACTTAATTTGCTAAAATTATTAACACAAATTTGTGTGAACCGACAAATATGTTGCATAATATGTCAAAAAAATAAATTTGGTGATATAATATAATCAATAAAAGCAAAAAAACATAAATATTTATTATACTGTTTCTTATAGAGTCTTTAAATGATGACTATATTATATTTTTATACAGATAGTTAAGGAGGTGTTTTAAATGAAAATAAAAAATGTTAAGCAGGAAACAAAAAAAGAATATAATGAAAATTGTTCTGATGATAATTGTAAAAAATGTAGTAATTTTGAAAAGAAATATGATGGTGATGATAAAATAATAGATGTTTACTATGATATTATTAAATCTGAATATGACTATGCTTTTAGAAAAATGGAATCTATAAATTCAAGAGCAGGTTTTCTTATAACTGTTCTTGTAGCAATGGTGACCTTTTTCTATAATAACGAAAAATTTATTAGTATTATCAAATCTATAAATGATACATTAACTATATTTTCTTTTTTTAAATATATAATTTGTGTATTTATTTTAATTATATATTTGATAGCAATTGTATATTTAATTAAATGTATATCTATAAAAAACACTTATAAATTCGATATTAAAAAATTTGATGATAACACATTAGACGAAGAAAAAAATACTCATTTAAAAAAAATAATCAATGCATATCGTACTGTAATTGATAATTTAAATAAAGGTCATATAATGCAGTCTATCGCGTACCAAAAGTCATTGATATTTACATTTATTACACTGTTATTAATGATAATATTTTTTATAGTATAGAGAGGAATAACAATATGAATTTTGAAGAACAAAGAAGACAAATAGAACAAGAGCAAGTTAAAAAAGAAGAACAGTTAAAAAGTATTCAAGAAGAGATTGTGTTAAGAAGACAAGAAAATCAATCACAAGATTTTTTAGAGCATCAAATAAAATTGAATGAGCATGAAGAGTTTAGTAAAGCAACAGATCCTGGAATTGATGATGACTTATATCGTGATAAGTAGAAAATTTTATGCTTATTTTATAAACATAAAAAAGCGTATATTTTAAAAATTGAAGAGCCAGTGATGGCTCTTTTATTAATAAAATTATTAAATGTATAGTTTAATTTATAATTATATTAATATTATGTAACTTAATATATTCCATAAAAAAGGATGATTGTAAGTTAAAAAAATTCTAAAATATTTTTAACTTAAAGTAAATAATGAAGATATATGAAAATAATTAGTAATTTAAATCATTATTATTGTAGTCGATTTATGTTATAATATATAAAATTAATGAGGTGAAATTATGAAAGAACTAACAGAAAAAATAAGAAAATTTGCAGAAGAGAGGGACTGGTTACAATTTAATACACCAGAGAATTTAGCTAAGTCAATCTCTATTGAGGCAGGGGAATTACTTGAATGCTTTCAATGGAACAATAATTTCGATAAGGATGAACTAAAATATGAGATAGCTGATGTTATGAATTATTGTATATTATTATGTTCACAAATAGATGTAGATCCTAAAGAGATAATACTAGAAAAACTAGAAATATCCGCCAAAAAATATCCTATTGAAAAAGCAAAAGGGAAAAGCACAAAATATAACAATTTATAAGAGGTGATAGAGATGAAGTTAAATGAAACACAAGAAAGAATACATGATATAGTAAATGATGAGACGAGAGAAGAGTTACTAACATTCACGATATTATGGAATTTGTTTGAACGCAACTACTATGCAACAAATTATTCTGAAAATAGGATGTTAGGAATGAATTCATGTGTTAAATTTATTGAAAAGCAATCTAAAGGTAACCAAGTTATTGAGATAATAAAAAAAATAAAAGACTATAATAGAAAATATAGAGATAGTATAGATAAAGTGTATTTAGTTAAAGAAAAAAATTGGGAAAGATTTAACTTTTTATATAATGCAACTGATATAGAACTAATGATAGAATTAGGTATAGAATTATGTTTTAGGGTAAGATGTAATATGTTTCATGGTCCTAAAGATGTTTATGAATTAAATGATCAAACTGAACTTTTTAAAAATATTAATTCGTTTTTAGAATTATTCATTAATGTATAGAGGTGTATTAAGTGTTAGTGTATGAAGGAATAAAGAGAGATTTTATTAATGATGTAAATTTAAATATGATTGTTAATAAAATTTATGATAAATACAAACAGTTTTTTGGTAAAACAAGTGATTCTCAGTTAAATTCATGGAAGAACTCTATGCAATATATGAGAGGAGTTTTGGATGATATTGAAATTCCTGATAATTCTGGAGTTGCCATTGAATTCAATATACCAACCACATCTAAAAGAATAGATTTTATTTTATCTGGTAGGGATAAAAGTAGGAAAGATTCAGTTATAATAATTGAATTAAAGCAATGGGAAACCTGTACTGCAGTAGAAGGTAAAGATGGGATAGTATCGACTTATACAGGGCATGGCATAAGAGAGGTGGCTCATCCTTCATATCAAGCAATGAGTTATGCTAACTTGATTAAAGATTTTAATGAGACAGTTCAGCAAGATGAGATAGGAATATATCCTTGTGCTTTTTTACATAATTATGATTTAAAAGAGACAGATCCAATCAATAGTAACCAATATAAAGAATATATAGATGTAGCTCCATTGTTTGGAACTAATGATTTTATTAAATTAAGAAGTTTTATAAAGAAATATATTACTGAAGGTGATGATAGAGAACTTCTATATAAAATTGAAAATGGAAAAATAAGACCATCTAAAAGATTACAGGATTCTTTATCTAAGATGTTAAATGGTAACAAAGAATTTAATATGATAGATGAACAAAAAGTAATATATGAAGATGCTATTAGAATGGCTATTGATACAATTTCAGCAAATGAGAAGAATGTATATGTTGTACAAGGTGGACCTGGCACAGGAAAATCTGTACTAGCTATTAATCTATTAGTTGAATTAACTAAAAGAAATATGACGAGTTTTTATGTAACTAAAAATAGTGCTCCAAGAGCAGTATTTAGAGATAAATTAAAAGGTACATTTAAAATGACTTATATAAATAATTTGTTTCAAGGCTCAGGCTCTTTTACTGAAGCTAATAACAATGAAGTAAATTGTTTAATTGTGGATGAAGCTCATAGATTAAATGAAAAGTCAGGTTTATTCTCTAACTTAGGTGAAAACCAAGTAAAAGAAATTATAAAGGCATCAAATTTTTCAATATTTTTTATAGATGAAAATCAAAAAGTAACTTTAAAAGACATTGGCACAGTAGATATAATTAAACAATATGCTAAAGATTTGAATGCAGGCTTTAAAGTAGTTGACTTAGAAAGCCAATTTAGATGTAATGGGTCAGATGGATATTTATCTTGGCTAGATAATATTTTAGGAATTCGAAAAACTGCTAATTTTGATGATATGGATTTTGATTACGATTTTAAAGTTTTTGACAATCCAAATGAATTAAGAAATGCTATAGAAGAGAAAAATAAGATAAATAATAAATCTAGAATAGTAGCTGGATATTGCTGGAACTGGATTAGTGAAGGTAAAAATAAATCCAATGTATATGATATAAAAATTCCTGAATATGATTTCCAGATGAGTTGGAATTTAGGCAATTCTCAAACATGGGCAATAGATCCTAATTCAGTGAAAGAAGCAGGATGCATTCATTCTTCTCAAGGATTAGAATTTGATTATGTAGGTGTAATAATAGGAAATGATATTAGATATGAAGATGGACAAGTTATTACAGATTATACTAAGAGAGCTAAAACAGATCAATCTTTAAAAGGAATCAATAAAATGATGAAAGATAATCCCGAAGAAGCAAAAATATTAGCAGATCAAATAATTAAAAATACTTATAGAACATTAATGACTAGAGGTATGAAAGGTTGCTATGTTTACTGTGTTGATGATAGATTAAAAGAATATCTTAATAATAAATAGTATCCAAAAAATTAGTTAATAGAGTTATTGGAATATTTAAAATAAAAGTCAGTGTATAATGTATGCACTGATTTTTTATAATTTTTTAAAAAAATAATAAAATGTTATACATCATTTATTTTTTCTGTTATAATAATACCATTTTAGGGGGAATATTATGAATAAAGAAAATAAGTATGCGAAAGCATATAAAAATTTATTAAAGAGTTTTTTGGTTATTTTGGTATTATCTATATTTTCTACAATTGCTGTTATGGTAATGTTAAATAGTCTGTTTAGTGGTGATATTGAACCTTTGGTTAATAATATAATAGCAATTGTTGTTGGTATTTTCACTAGTCTAATTTTTCAAGTTATTCTTATTGTGATAAGAGATGGAAAAACATATATTAATGATTTAGATAATAATAATAAAATATTAAGAAATAACCTTATCAATTTGTTCTTGATTTCAGAAATGATTAGTTTTGCTGAAATAAGTAAAAACAATGAAATGGGAATTCCTATTATATACAAAGATATTCAAATGTGTAAACTGTCATTAAATAATAATGAATTATTTGATAAAGTAGCAATAATTGGTTTGAATTCATTATTTGATGATTTGATATCTAATATGGCAGAGATTTCGAATAAAAATGAACTAAGTAAAAAGAAAAAAAAATTACTTTCTACAATAGAAATAATTGTTAATATTATAGAAGAATTAATACTTTCTAATGAAAATGAAAAGATTGCTTTTATTAAAGAAGAAGAAAGATTAGAAAATTTATTCAATAAAAAGAAGAAATCCTAATAAAATTGGATTTTTTTTAATCTTTATAATTAAATCTGTAACAAAATACGTTTTATAGTTTAATTAAAATATGCTTTTTCTTTTAAAATTTATGTGATAGTAATTTTCTTTACAAAATAATTGTCAAATACTATAAACTATCCAAAAGTATGATAAAATTAAGATAATAAGGAGAAATCTTTTGGAGGTTAACATGAAAAATCCACTCGAAGTATTATTTGGAAAAAATAGTAAACAATATAGGAAAATAATTAAGTTACTTGATAAAAGTAATTATATAGATGTATTAAAAGAAGATGCATATTCTTTTGATAATAGAAATAGATTCAATATCTCAGATTCTTTATTAGTAGATAAAATAAAAAAGAGATTAGAAAAGGAAGTAATATCTAGTCCTAATCTTCTTCAAACTATGATTGAAAATAACTATTTTGAAGTTAATGATTATATTAATATTGCGGTAGCTAATGATACTAAAGTATTAGATAAATTAATTAGTAGTTCAGTAACTATTACTGATGAAACTATTTTAATGGCTTTAAATAAAGGGTATGCACCAACACCCCAGTTTATTGAAAATAACTACCATTATTTTAATGATATAGATATTATAAGTAAATTATTAGATAGTTTTTATATGTTCAATGATGAGGCATTAGAAAGCAAATTTAGCTCTGCTTTTTCTAATCCTAAATTAATGCTTAAGGCTTTAGAATGGGGCTACACTCCTACAAGTAATTTCTTAAATAAATGCTCTGCTTTTAAGGATGAAACAGTATTAGATAAACTTCTATCTAACTATCCGATAACTGATGCTGTTTTAAATACTTGTTTTGCGGGTAATCCAACTGCTCAAAGAAAGATAGTTGAACTTAATCCTAGTTTATTATTAAAATTAAATGGTAATAGTGAACTATATACGCAGTTTTGGATTGAGGCTATTAAGAAAGATTATATTCCAGAAGAAGCTATTAAAAGCTACTCAATGGCAGGTAATTATTTATTAATGTCTAAAGTTATTAGGCATAAACCAGACTATATAAAATACTGCCAAGTAGTTGATACTAAAGAAAGAGAAAACTTAGATACTCTTGCTCTTGCGATGGGGTACTTACCAACAAAAGAAGAAGTAATAGGTAGTAAATATATTAGAAATAGTTATAAGCTTATGGAGAGTGCTATAATGCAAAGACCAGAGATGATTAAATATATTGAAACAAGATCTTTAAATGGTGCATATATAACAAATATAACTAAAGAACAGTTCTTTGAATTAGCTAAACTTTCTATTAAAAATGGCTATATTCCTGAAGAAGAGGATATTAAATTAACTCCTAGACTTGCTGATAGTTATGATATTATGAAGGCTATTATTTCAAAGTATCCTAAATATATAGAAAAGTGTTCAGAAGATATAGAAAATATTGAAGAATTAAGTAGCATCGCATTAAGTAATGATTATCAGTTAACAGATACATTACCTAAACACATTGAAACTTGTGAATGCATAGTTAAAGAAAAATTTATTAAACACTACTATGTAGCAAGTCCTAATAGAAATAATTACAGTTTAGACTTATATAATTTTTTAATAGAAAACAATTGTAAAATAAGTCAAATAGTTCATCTTTTCTGTGGTAATTATGATGTAATGAAATTAATTGTTGAAAAAGAGCCTTCTAAAATATCTAGTTTTATTTTGTTAAATGATGATTTAACTAGACAACAGATAGATGAGATATGTCTTCTTGCGGTTAATAACGGCTATATCCCAAATGAAAATGATAAAGTATTTGGTAAAGGTTTAGAATCAGCAAAATTAATGATTAAAAGATTTCCAAACTTTATTAATGAGACAAGTTTATTTGATGGATTTTTTATTAATGCTACTCCAATACCTGAATATGAAGAACTATGTCAGTTAGCCTTAGATAGTGGGTTTATTCCAAATGCTAAACTTATGGGATATGGTATGGATAATAAATTTAAATATAGTTATTCAATTATGAAAAAAGTTCTTGAAACTAATAGTTACGCCATTGACATATGTATGGTTACAGATAAAGATAAATATGATGAATTATGTAAAATAGCTATTAATAACGCTTATATACCAAATGTATATGGTATAACACATCATGGTAAATTAAGAACTAATTATGACATGCTAGCTATAGTAGTTAAAGATAATCCATTAGTAGTACTTGATGTAGAATTATCAAGTAGTAATGAACTAGAAGGTTTATTAAAACTAGCTATTCAAAGTGGTTTAAATATAGATTCTTTAGATGATAATAAACTTATGAAACTATTCTTACCTATTCCTAAAGAAAAATGGGTATTATATTTAAAACCAGAAAAGATTATAGTATTAGAAAATTCTATAAAGTTTTATAACACTAATGATGAGATAGCGAGTACTTTAAAACCTGAATTTTTAAAAGAAACAATAACTTCTAATTTTACTAAAATACAAATAGAAATATTATCTTGTTATCCTAAATTGCAAGAAGAGATAATTAGACTTAATACATACTACAATAAAGATAGTTTAAAAACTAAAATAGTATATGAATTAGTAAATGAATTTAAAGAGAATATGCAGTGGGTAACAATCTTAGAAAATGTACTTAAGAATATTAATTCACCTGAGTTTAGAAATTTATTTTTAGATTTAGATGGTAGGGAAGTAACAGATAATGATAGAAAGAAAATAGTATATCTATTAAATTGTGGTAATCATTTAGATATATCAAGTTACTCTGACTTACAAAAATTTGAAGATATTAGACAGGAGTATATAGATAAATTAATTCAAAGAAATACAGTAGGTAGTTTAAAATCTGCTTATCTCGAAAAAGTATTTGGTATTGATTTACCAACTGCTATTAACTTTGTTAAAACATATGGTGAAAGTTTAAATGGTAGTGGTACTAATAATATTAGTACTGAAGATAAAGAATTATTTAATATATTAAGTAATATAAAGAATATTATAAATACTAACAATACTGAGATATTAAAATCTTATATAAACTCTGTACAAATTATTAAAACAAGTTATAGTTTAATGATGATTTTTGAAAATAAGTTAAAGGAAGTTTATACTAATGAGTTTAATAAGTCATTTACTAAACCACTTGATGAAGATAAAATTAGTACTAATAATGCTTCTGAAGAAAAGTTTGATATATATTATGCAGCTGGAAAAGATGGTAAGAAAAAAACTAGATTAATGATAACTTCAATAGGGGCATATACAGGCATGACTGAACCAGATGATTATTATGCAAGCTGGAATATGTCTAAAATTGCTTCACATGGGTGCTGCTGCAGTTATGTTGGCGAAAAGAACTTAGGTACTGCTGAAGTTAAATACTGCTGCCTAGGCTTTACGGATTATGAAATAGGGGCATTACAGTTATCAGCGCCATATGATTTGTGTTCTTATTCAACTCCTGATCATTATACTGTCACTGCTAATTATTCTTCTATATTTTTAATGCCAGATGATGTTTTAGAGTATACAAGACATACTCATAATGAAACAGTATGGGAAAGAAGAAAACTAAATGCTGATGATTCTTTATCAAAAAAACAACCATCTTACATTGTTTATTTTGTAGATAACTTTGAAGATAGATTAAATAATGAGGAAGCAAAAAAGCAGTGGGATTCAGTAAAAAAAGCATCCGAAAATTTTATGGCAAATGGGTTACCTCTTCCTATAATGGTAGTTGAAAGAGAGAAAATAGCTATTAGCCAGAAAGACAATATTGATGAAATGTTAAATAATTATAAACAAACTTTAGATAAAAATATAATTTCTAAAATCATTGTTAGTTATGAAAGTAACCATGCTGGTAATAGAAAATTTCATCCGGAAATATCTGATAAATATTTTCCTCAGTCTAATAGCTTAGAAGATAGTATGGTAGGAAAAATAATAAAGGTAATTGAAAATACTGTCATTATTAATAAAGATTTAGCTTATAATAATTTAAATGAATTAGAAAGAACTATATTAAAAGAAAAAGAGAAATATAATAATACACAACATGGTGTAGATCAGGCATTACCTTCATTTAATATAGAAGATGCTTTAACAAGAATCTCTTTTATGAAAGAAGAACTACAAAGAGGTAATGTATCAGTTATATCTACTATAAATGATATGATCGATAGTGATAGGGGATATTTAGAAAAAGATGTTCCTAGTATGCCAAATGAACTAATTGATAACCAGCTAAGTATTAATGAAGTTAAAGATATTCTCTCGCAAGACTCACTTTCTAAAACGATTATAAGTTTAGAAAATGAAATTCAAAAAGAAAGAGTTAATGCAGATTTAAAAGTTCATGGTCAAAGGCATATAAGTGATGTTACTCTGTTTTCTGGTATTATAGGTAGTAAGGTTTTGACAAATTCTGAAGACTTAAGATTGTTATTATTATCGGCTAAATATCATGATGTAGGAAGAACAATAGATGGTCATCAAGAACACGCTAAAGCAAGTTCTATAGTAGCTGAAAAAAGGTTACAAGATTTATGTTCACCTGAAGAAATCGCCATTATAAAAACTGCTATTGAATTTCACGAAATAGATAGAACTACTAGTGATGGAGTTTTTAAGAGTATAGCAGCGCAAAATGGTTTAGAAGAATCCAATTTAATTAGAGCAAGGGAAATTGCTGAAATATTAAAAGATGCCGACGCACTTGATAGAACAAGATTTATTACTGATGCAAGAATAAATACTAAATTATTAAAGTACCCTATATCTAAAAGATTAGTAAGGTTTGCTTCTATGTTAAATGAGAATTATGCTTTAGAAGATTTAAAGAATTATAACTCTGATGAGCAAATTTCAGTTTTATTAAATGATAGAACACCGCAAGAAGTATTAAGAACAATAAGACGCAGTATTACTAGTGAAATGACGCATGATGATATTACAGCATTTATAAATTCTTGGAGTCAAAATGAATCACAAAATATTGGAGGTAAATATGGAAGATAATAAAATCGTTACTAATGGAAATTTAGCGCCTTCATTAGGACAAAATATAGGTCAAACAAAAGATTCTATCTCTAATAATCTAAGTAATGAAATAATTGATATTTCTTCAAAAAGTATAAATGAACAAATAAGCTATCTAGCTAATACTGTTGCATCATTAGATAATAAGAATAATGCTAGTACAGTTTATCAAAAAAAACTTACAAAATAAAAGAGGGTAATTTAACTCTCTTTTTTTGGACTGAAAGTGCTATAATATTTATATAGGAGGGTTTTGAAATGAAACAAAATCAAAATAAATACTGGAAAGAAACTGTTGACAATATGAGCCCAGAAAATCAACTTGAGCTAGCTAAGATATTAGAAGAAAAACTAAAGTTGAATAAAAAAAGTATAAATAAAAGTGATAACTATAATATGGATTCTTTATCACAACTAGCATTATTACTAGAAAACTATGTTAGTAAAAGCAATAACAGAGAAACAACAACTAAAGTCCCAACAATTTTATCTAGATTTAAAAATTTATCTTCATTAAGTCAAAATAAAGTTATTGAAATTATTATTCCATATTTATTCCATACTATAAATGCTATAGCTAAAGAAGACAATATTAATAATTGTTCTAAAATTGGGCATATGTATAGTGATAATAGCTGGAAAAGAAAAGAGTGGACGACATATGAACCAGTTGTTATAGATCACCAAAAGTGTGAAGATTATCCTATTCCTCATGTAAAATGGGAAAGAACTTGTCCTAATTGTGGCTTTACCGAAGAAGTATTAACTGAGCCAGATGAAGTTAAAGTTCAAAGAGAAAATGAAGAAAAAGAATCAAAAATTAAGAAATTACAAAAGGAATTACATGAACTAGGCAAAAATAATTAATATTAGATAAATTATTTAAGGAGGAATATAATGAATATATACGATATAAAAATCAAAGAAATGACAGGCAGCGAAATAAAACTAGAGGAGTATAAAGGCAAAGTATTATTAATTGTTAATACAGCTACAAGCTGCGGATTTACTCCACAGTATACTGGGTTGCAAGAATTATATAATAAATATCATGAAGAAGGATTAGAAATATTAGATTTTCCATGCAATCAATTTGCTAATCAAGCTCCAGACTCTAATGAAGAAATACACGCTTTTTGTACTGGAAGATTTGGAATTACATTTAAGCAATTTGCTAAAATAGATGTTAATGGAAAAAATGCTTCTGAGTTATATAAATATTTAAAGAGTAATTCTAGTAGTATTTTAGGTAAATCAATTAAATGGAATTTTACTAAGTTCTTAGTAGATAAAGAAGGTAATGTTGTTTCAAGATATGCTCCAACAGTAAAACCAGAAGACTTAGAAGATAAAATAAAAGATTTACTTAAGTAGGGTCATAGATATTAGCAAATAGAATAATAAAACATAAACATATAAAGAGGTGATAAATAGATGTACGATATTGTTATAATAGGTGGTGGTTTTGCTGGTCTAACTGCTGCTTTATATTCGGCTAGATATGGTAGAAAAGTTCTTGTCATAGAAGAAGTAGCATTTGGCGGACAAATTATAAATGCTAATGAAGTTGAAAACTATCCAACTATTATTAATACATCAGGATTTGAACTTTCAAACAATTTATATAATCAAGTAAAAGATTTAGGTGTAGACTTTTTAAGTGATAGAGTTATGAAAATAGAAAACTCAGAAGTCAAAAAAGTTTTAACAATGAATAAAGAAATTTTGTGTAAGAGTATAATTGTTGCTAGTGGTATGAAAAGAAGAAAACTTGATATTGAAAGTGAAGAAAGATTAACTTCTAGGGGAATATCATACTGTGCAACATGTGATGGTGCATTATTTAAAAATAGGATTGTTGCGGTTGTAGGTAGTGGAAATACTTCGCTGGAAGACGCTATTTTCTTATCAAATTATTCTAAAAAAGTTTATGTAATAAATAGGGGAAATGCTTTTAAAGGAGAAAAAAGTTATTTTGATGCTTTAAAGAAAAAGAATAATGTGGAAATTATATATAGCTGTGAGGTTATTAAAATATATGGCGAAGATAAGATCAATAGTATTACAATAAAAAACAGACTTAATAATGCATTAAAAATTATAGATTTAGATGGTTTGTTTATAGCAATTGGTCAAATACCAAATACTGAGATTTATAAAGGTCTACTTAATTTAGACGAATATGGCTATATTAAAGCAGATGAAAGTTGTAAAACTAATATAGATGGTATATTTGTGGCAGGAGATATAAGAACAAAAGAGGTAAGGCAGTTAATTACTGCTGCATCTGATGGTGCAGTATCAGCTGTTAGGGCAAATAATTATATTGAATTTCAAAGCAAGTAAAAAGGAATGAATTTAAATTCATTCCTTTTTTGTTTATATATCATCACGGTTAACAGTTATAACTGGTCTAATTCCTATTCCTGAAACAGTAGTCGGAACTGTACCATGTAATCTACTATCGCGGTCCATTGTCCAAACAGAACCCCATCTTGCAGTAGAAGTCCAGTACCCCCACATAGTTGCTGTTGTAGCGTTACTTTCCGCATTATTTAAACAATTACTACTTTCCTTACATGAAATACTTAATCTATCATAAAGCCATCCATATTGGTAATTAGTTAGTGAAGCAGGTGCTGTAGTAGTAAGTGTATCTATATATACTTCAGTTTGAGAAACAGCAAAATTGTCATAACTTACAATTTGTGCTAATTCTGTAGCTGATATCAATCGTGCATTAAGAGCGGAATTCCAAGTAGAAGTATCGCTTGCTAAACTTGTAGCTACTTCTTTCATAGATGAACTTACATTATCAGAATTAAATGCTACACTAACAGTTGTATTATGATCAAGAATTAAATTAACAGTCGTATCGCTAAGATCTTCATCATTAAAAGTATACCATTTCATACATCCATTTTTATTTCCAATAATACTAGCATTAATATTTGCAATATAATTAGATTCTGAGCACTTTTTATTTGTCTCAGGATTGTAATAAATACTTGTTCCATCTAAGTAAATAGTATTTCCTACATCACTTCCTTCTGAAACAATTACGGAATTGTCTATAAAACCTTTTTCAGCCACAAAATTACCATTAGTTACACTTATAGAAACATTACACTTATAATCAACAGTAGCAATACCATTTTTTGGTAGCGAGCCATTAATATTTAAAGATGGTGATACTTCACCATTATTAAATGAATATGTTGTTACTAAAGATTCTCCTTTTAACTGTTCAAGATTACATGCATCTTCAATAGCGCTTACTAAATTGTTTGTTGATGTCTTAAAAGACTCTTTTTTACTATCTTTTATTATTTTACTAACTGTAGGAATGGCTATTAAAGCAATTATTCCTAGTATAAGTATTACTGCAAGTAGTTCAATAAGAGTAAAACCGTTTTTATCCTTCCCTTTATTCATATTATATACTCCTTCTATACTATAAAAAATATTTTACTCCCAAATAGAAATAAAATAAACACATATGACAAAATTTTTAAAAATAAATTAAAAACAGATATGTGTCAATTTGACAAAATAGGTAGTTATGTTATAATACCCATCAATAAAAGAAGGGGATTTTATGGATTTTAGTATCATTGATACTTAAAATCAAAAAAAATTATGTGATTTTATAAAATAATTGTATTATTTAATCACTTTATGTAGAAAAATGTTATTAAATATGCAATAATATATTTGTAATCAACAAGTTAACTTTCTAAACACACTATATTAAAAGGAGAGAAATATGGAAAAAAGTATTTTAGAAGAAGTAGAATTTGTAGTAGGTTGTGACGCTGATGGTATTTTAACAGATCTTACTGACCATAATTTAAGGGAAGGTGAGAAAGTATTCAAAAGGAAACCAGTAAATCCTGATGGATATTCACTTGAAGAACAATTTGATTTAAAAGATATATCAAAGGTTGTTTTATACTCAAAAGCATTTAAAATATATATTAATTACTGTAAGAATGAAAAGCCTAGAGAAAATGCTCCTGAAGTAATAAATGAATTAACAGAAGAGGGCCTTAGTTTTCATTCAATTACTGCAAGAAAATTTGCAACAAGTAATAGTTTTTTAGGTTCAAGAGCGAGAAAATGGTTTAAAGAATGGTTAAAGAAATATAATATCTCTTTTTCAAGTTTTAACTTTTGTTCTGAAGAAAGAAGCCCACAAGATAAGTTATTAGCATGTAAAAAGCTTAATGTTGATGCTATGGTTGAGGATAAACCTGATGTTGCCCTTTATCTAGCTCAAAATGGTATAAAAGTAGTATTAATAACTACTCCATATAATAAGGGATTAAGTCATGAAAATATTACTAGAATAGACGACTGGAATGAAGTTAAGTCTGTTTTAAGAAATATGAAACAAGAGAAAGCTAATAAAAACAAAGTGGAATTTCAAAAGAAAGAAAAAGAAGAAATTAGCAGTTTATCAAATGAAGAAAAAGTTGAATATTTTGATTCATATAAGAGTCATTTAAAGAATTTACATGTTAATGTTGATGCTTTTAAAAAAGGTGATAGGAAATTTAAATTAATATATTCAACAATGAAATGGCCAATAAAACTATTTTGTAGAGTTGAAGCATTTAATAAGGAAAATATTCCTTACCAAGATGGTTTTATTCTAGCATCTAATCATTTAGACAGTACTGATCAATATAAAATAGGATTAGCACTTGGTAATAGACCATTTGTAGGTTTTGCAGCAAAAGAAATAGAGGACTCTTTTAGAGGAAAATTATTTAAAACGACTGGCTTAGGCATATTCGTTGATAGAAATGATGCAGAAAATAAAAAAGAAGCTAGTGAACTTATGGCAAATTATGTTTCACATGATAGAATCGCTCTTATATTTCCAGAAGGTACTAGAAAAAATAAATCAAATGATGGAAAGACAAAATTTCAAAACAAGTTTAAACTTGGTACAGTTGCTTTAGCACAAAAAACAGGCACAGGTATTTTACCTGTCGCAATCAATAATTATAGTGGTCATACAATTGTTAGTTTTGGAGAATTTATGTATGTCAATCCAACAGATGATTTAGTTGAAGCAAACAGAAGATTAGAATTAGCAATTGCGACATTAAATTGGAAAAATGCTAAGTATTATTTGACAAAGAAAAAAAGAACTGAAGATTTAGAAGAAGAATATAATAAATATTTAGATTATTATAAGGAAGAAGAAAATTCAGAAAAGACTTTAACTTTGGTTTCTAGAGATAAAAAGTAAATAACAGGGGGTTATTATGAAAATAGGATTTAATTTAGAAGCAGTATCGAAAATAGGATCGTTTAGTTTAGTAAAAGATGAAAAAGAATATGCTAAAATGATAAATAAAGTTTCTTTAAGTGAAGAGTTCAAGAGAATTCTTGAGTATTTAAGTAGAGAAAATCATGAAATTTATATCATGTCTCCAACACCAGTAGAATTAAGTGAAAAAACAAAGTTAAAAATTAAAAGAAGACTTATCAAGAAACTTAATGAAAAAGGATTTGATTTTAGTAAACTTGCTATTGTTAAAGAAGAAGAACTAGTAGAAGTTGCTAAAAGAAACCACATTGATATATCTGTAGAAAATAGTGAAGAAGTAACTGAAAAGATGAATCAGTTTACTGATGCAATAAATTTTTCTCAAGATAAAGATTTTGATGATATGTTAAATGAAATACTAGAAAATATTGATAAAAATAGGGAGTTTGTAATAAGTCCAGATTCTAAACCGGCGGGTTTACCATCTGAAGATCAATTATGGTTAAAAAATTACCATATTGGTAACTTTAAATGGACTGAAGATAACATGTCTCCTTATGATAGATTAGTAAGTTCAAATAAAGACTTTTATGATGAAACTGCTATGGAATTTTTTGGAAAGAAATTTACTTATAAAGAGTTTATTTCTATGATTGATGATACTTGCAAGACAATAATGGCAGCAGGAATTAAAAAAGGAACAAGAGTTCCAATGGTTGTTGCTAATACTCCAGAATCAATTATCACACTATATGCGCTTTTTAAAGCTAAAGCAACTATAGTACCAATATTTCCACTTTCTACAGAAGAAGACTTTAAGGAAAAATTAGAAGGTATTAAATTACAAAATGAAGCTGATGGAATAGAAACAAAATATATGTTCATGTCTGATCTTGTATATGGACGTTTAAGAAATGTTATTCCAGAAGGAACAAAAGTAGTAGTATTACCAGTTACAGAATCTATGTCTAAACCACTTGCAATAGCATTTGAAAAGATTATTAAACCAAAACTTGGAATTAAACCAGTTGTATATGGCGATAAATTTATTTCATATAAAAACTTTAAAAAAACTAGTGGTACTTATGAAGGTGAAATAGATACTTCTTTTGATAATGATTATGCAGCTGTTCAATTATATACAGGTGGTACAATTAAATCAAAAGGTGTTATGTTATCACAGCAAAATATAGATTGTTCTTCTAAACAATTTTATAATGATATATTTGACTTTAGAAGAGGCGATAAAATAGCAGCATTTATGCCACTAAACCATTCATTTGGGTTAATTATAGGTACACATATTGCGGCAACATTAGGCGTTAATTTAGATGTAATAATGAAAATAGATTTCAAACGATTAGATAAATTATTTGTAAAAGACAAAGTTAATATATTTGGTGGAATACCTAATATGTTCCCAGCTATTCGTACTAATGAAAAGATGAAAGATGCTGATTTATCACATGTTAAATATATCCTTTCAGGAGGATCTAAAATTGCTAGTACAGAAAAAGAAGATACAGATAAATTCTTTGAGGAACGTAATTCAAAAGCTAAAGTATGTGATGGGTATGGATTAACAGAAACAGCTGCTGGAATAATATACTTTGGTGTTCCAAATATGAACACTAATGCTAAAATAGTTAAACCTGGTACTAAGGAAGAATTAGGATATAATAAAATTGGTGAATTATGCTTATCTGGTCCACAAATAATGATGGGTTATGTTGAGCAAGAATTCAACGAAAAAACCTTACAAATTCATGAAGATGGAAAAACTTGGTTACATACAGGTGATACAGCAGTTATTAATGAAAATGGTATAGTTGAAATAATTGGTCGATTAGACAGAATGATAAAAGTAAATGGAGAACAAGTTCTTCTAGACAAAGTTGAAGAAGAAATTAATACACTTCCTTTTGTTGAAAGAAGTGCAGTAGTTAAGAAAAACGATGAAAAAAGAGGCGAAGTTCCAGTTGCATTTATCAAATTAAAACCAGAATATGCATGGAATAAAGATATTGTTGATGCAATTGAATATTTCTATGAGAAAAATTTAACTCATTTTTCAAGACCTAGAAATACTGAATTTGTTACAGAGTTTCCTGTAACAAACGTTGGAAAAATAGACTTTAAAGCACTTGAACAAGTAGCAAATACAGAAGAAAATGAAAAAGTTAAAACAAGATAAAAGCAATTTATTTGCTTTTTTTCTTTGTAATTTCGACAAAAATCTTGAAATACTTCCTAATTATGATATCATTTATATATAGGTAGTAAAAAATGGAAGAGGGTTGTCTAATGAATTCATTAAATTTTCAATTGGCTAGTTTATTTTATATATTAATGTTAACATTCATATATTTTTCTAAAAAAAGAGCAGTTAATGTTGATAATAAAATATATTCAACATTAATAGTAGTTAATTTTATCGGAGTAATCTTAGATATTATTAGTACTTCTCTTGCATTTTATGATTTTGATAATATTTTTTTGAATCCTGTTTCTAAATTATATCTAGTCTATTTAGTTAGCTGGTTATTATTATTTACTATATATATAGTTTCTATATCAGATAAAAATATGGTAATAAATATGAAACAAAAATGGGTTATAGTAACTACAGTAATATATAGTATTATTTCTTTATTAGTATTAATGTTACCTTTACATAATCATGCTGAGGGAGCTAGAATATTTACTTATGGTCCATCAGTAAGTGTTACTTATTCTTTCGCAGGAGTTTGTAGTTTAATATGGTTAATAAGCCTAATTATAAATAGGAAAAACTTAAAAAATAGAAAGTATATACCACTTTTGGTATTTGCTATATCAGGTTTTTCAGCCGGATTAATTCAGTTCTTTTCTCCTGAAACACTGATAATTACTTTTGTCCTTGTTTTTATTAATTTCTTAATGTATTTTACAATTGAAAATCCAGATATGAAAATGATTGAAGAACTTAATTTCGCTAAAGATCATGCTGAAAAAGCTAATAGAGCAAAATCAGAATTCTTATCAAGTATGAGTCATGAAATAAGAACTCCTCTTAATGCTATAGTAGGATTCTCTGAATGTATAAAAAATGAAAATAATATTAATGAAGCTCAAAAAGATGCTGATGATATAATTATGGCTAGTCAAAACTTACTTGAGATAGTAAATGGAATATTAGATATATCTAAAATAGAAGCTAATAAAATGGAGATAGTTAATACAAATTATACACTTCTTCCAAATTTAGAAAATATAGCTAAATTAATGATTCCTAGAATTGGAGAAAAACCGATTGAGTTAGTCCCAAATTTTGCTCCAGACATTCCAGCAGTTATGTATGGTGATATAGGTAAGATAAAACAAGTAATAACAAATTTACTTACTAATGCTGTTAAATATACTGAAAGTGGCAAGATACAGTTTAATGTTAATTGTATAAACGAATCTGATGTGTGCTCTTTAGTAATATCAATTGAGGATACTGGTAGAGGAATAAAACCAGAGAAAATTGATAGTCTATTTACTAAATTTAATAGACTTGAAGAAGACCGAAATACAACAAATGAAGGAACCGGTTTAGGTTTAGCCATTACAAAATCACTTACTGAAATGATGGGTGGTAAAATTGTTGTTCAAAGTGTATATGGACAAGGCTCTAAATTTACTGTTTATTTAAAACAAAGAATAATTAAGCTTCATGAAGGAACAGTAGAAGTTACTAAACATGAAGAAGAAAAACTAAGTTTTGCTGGTTCTAAAATATTAATTGTTGATGATAATAAGTTAAATTTAAAAGTTGCTGATAAGATACTAAGAGGATACAATATAGAAAACACACTAGTAGATTCTGGTATAGAAGCTATTGAATTAATTAAGAATAATCAAAAATTCGATTTAATATTAATGGATGATATGATGCCAATAATGCGTGGTTCAGAAGCCTTAATGAGGTTAAAGCAAATAGAAGGATTTAATATTCCTACAGTTTCTTTAACGGCTAATGCCATTACTGGTATGAAAGAGCAGTATATAAGTCAAGGTTTTAATGATTACCTTGCTAAGCCATTAGAAAGGGATGCATTAAATGAAGTTCTTAAGAAGTACTTAAAAATTTCAAATAATGTTGTTAGCAATATCAATGTTCAAAAACAAGAACCACCTACTAATCAAATAGTTCAAAACCCAACTAATTATGATAATAAAATAGATAATTTTGAGGGCAAGAGGGTACTTATTGTTGATGACAACAAGATAAATATAAAAATAGCTACTAATTTTTTAAGACCATACAAGTTTGAAATAGATGAAGCTATAAGTGGCCAAGAATGTATAGATAAAATATTATCTGGTATTAAATATGATTTAATATTTATGGATGATATGATGCCAATAATGACTGGTACAGAAACTATGCATAGATTAAAAGCAATGAATATAGTTCTTCCTATTATTGTACTTACTGCTAACGCAGTTGTAGGTGCTAAAGAAAATTACTTAAAAGAAGGATTTGACGATTACATATCTAAGCCTATTATTAGAACAGAGTTAGATAGAATTATTAAAGAATCTTTACCAAAGTAAGAATAAACAAAAATCCTTATATAATATAAGGATTTTTTTATGTTACTATTTAATAAATAAAGTATTATTCTTATAAAGTTACTTAACTTTTTTCTATGTATGATATAATAATACTAATTTTATATGGGGGACAATATGGAAAAATTAGATGAAATAAAAGATATAATGTGGCAACTTAACTTAACATCATGTAATCTAATTCAATATGCTGATAAAGATATATTAAGTGATTTACTTAAAGAAATTGTTAGAAAATTTGACAGTTATTCGGATGATAGAGAAACGTATTTTCCAGTATTAATTGACGCTAAAGATTTTCAAGATTTCGCAATTAGCCTAGAAGACAGAATAATTAATTACGCTATTAAAAATAATTTAGTAGTAACTGATGAGTATTACAAAATAAATGAGTTAAGAAAAGATGCTATTAAGATTAATGACTTAGATGAATTAAGATCTATTAAATCTAAAATATTTAAGTTAGAAAAAGATAGTAAAGATGAGAAAATTAGAAGTATGAAAAGTATACTACTACAAGATTATTTAATTAACGGTATACCTTTTAATTTATTTAATCAACACCAATCATTAAAAAAATATATTAAAGAGGACGAGTTAACTAATTTCAAAAATAAGATAGATTATTTAACTAAAGAACAAATAGATATAAATAAATATTTAGAATTATCTTCTTTATTTTGTGATGATTCATCATTTTATAATTACCTTAGAATGATGTCTGAAAATAATAGAAAAGCTGTTCCTGTAATTTTCTTTAATGGTGAGATTATTGTTGACTATGATGTACAAGAAAGTCTTAATTATTATATGTGTAATCAAAGAAGTGGGGTATTTACCCTAAACTTTATAACAGGTGACACTATATATCATAGGTATTTCCAAAACTGGTATTTAGAAGAAACTCATGATATTATAACTACTAATGTTAAATCAAAAAGATATTATAAAGACGTAAATAAAAGATAAAGTTTAAGTAAAAAAAGATGATTAATTCATCTTTTTTATTCTATTAAGATTAATTAATGAGTATGACGTAATTTTAAATATATTTTAGATAAATAAAATAATAAATTGCAGTAACCAAAAAATATAGTATAATTGTAATAGGAGGATACTATGGAAATAAAAGACTTGAATTTAATATTAAAAAATTTAGATAGTTCATTAGGAAGTAGATTCTTTGTTGAAAAAGTACGAAATTTAGTATGGGAAAATATTAGACAAGTAGGTGCTGATTTTATTGTTCCAGAAGACTGTTATGATTTATCAATTACCGATGTATTAAGACTTTATAAAATAGAATTATTAATCCAAAATAATATAGTTTCAGAAGATGAAGGAATTAAATTAAGAGAACTATATTTAGAATATATTAATGTTCAAAAAAAGGTTGGTGCTGAAGCATATAAGCAGTTAATGGATGACAGTTATAAGAGTATTAGATTATCTAAATTAAATGGTAATTTAAAAGATATAACCGAAATTTTAAATCAGTTTTATATTATGGAATCAGATACTAATTATGCAGAAATATTAAGAACATATTATTTATCTAAATTTGAAAGACAGCAAGCTCAAAAAACGAGTGAATATTATGCTAAACTTGCTAGTCAAGAAGATAG
This sequence comes from Bacillota bacterium, assembly GCA_023460995.1. GTDB lineage: Bacteria > Bacillota_I > Bacilli_A > RF39 > UBA660 > RGIG4266. The sequence goes on from JAEWOE010000006.1 coordinate 696,794, forward strand.
GGATATTGATAGAGCAGTAGCTTCTTTAACAAAACAGCTTGAAAAAAATAAAGGAATCTAAAGTTTATGTTTATGGTAAAATAAGGCTAATTAATTTTAGGAGTTGATAATATGTCTTACGAAAATAGTATTGTGTTATTAGGACCAATGCATGTTGGAAAGAGTACTATGGCAGGCAAATTTTATAAAAAATATTCACTTCCATTTATTGAATGTGATTATTTATTTGATTATTATTTTTCTAAGTCAAAAAAAAGTAGGTATTATTTTGATAGACTTTTGGAAGATAAGGGTTTTGAAGAGTGTTGTAAAGAAACAGACAAATTTCTTTATACGTTTTCAAAAGAGATACTAGACATGGTTAAAGAAATTGGAACTATGTCAATAATTGATTTTGGTGGTAACCATGTTTCTTATAAAGATGAAGTTTTAAATGATTTAATAATAAGAGAACTTAAGAATTTTAAAAATGTTATAGTTTTACTACCATATAAAGACAAAGAGAAGTCTTTTAAGTATTTCAGAAGATTATTCTCTGATCCATTAAGAATAAAAATAAATGAATATATATATGAATGTTTAACAAAGGATTTTTCTGAATTTAAAACATTTTATGTAAATGATCAAACTGAAGAAGAACTATTTATTCAAATAGATGAATATGTAAAAAGGGATATAATATTAGAGAAGCCAAAGATTATAGAACCAGAAAAAAAATTGGAAATTAAAAAAATAACAAATAAATATTTTCCTAATGCCTTTAATATAAAATAGTATAATTATAGATGGATGTGAAATAATGAAAATAAACAGTAATGATGCCTATAAACTTTTAATGGATGCGAATAAGATGAGTTCAGGTGGCTATATTAGCCACTCTCTTACAGTAGGTGAAGCAGCATCTCGTATTGCTGAGGCATTAGATTTAGAACCAGATAAAGCGAGAACTTTAGGTTATATTCATGATATTGGTAAAAGATATGGTGCTCCTTTTGAACTTCATGATATTCAAGGATATGAGTATTTAATAAGTTTAGAAGTAGATGAAGAGTACGCTAATATATGTTTAACACATTCTTATTTAAATAATGATATAGATTGTGTAGCAGGTGGATATATTAAAGAAGATAGTTATAAATATAATTTTAGAAAAGATTTTGTAAAAAATCATAATTATACTATTTACGAAAACATTATAAATTTATGTGACTTAATGTGTACTAATGAATTCTTGCTTATTGAAGAAAGGCTTATAGATTTAATAACTCGTAAAGGTGCTCATACAAATACTCAGTATCATCTAGCTCAAGCTATTCAGTTAAAAGAAGAAATTGAAGAAGAATTAGGAATGAATGTTTATAATTTATTTCCTGAAATTTTAAATAGATTAACTAAAAATAGTGAAAATAAAACTATGCAAAAAAAATATTAGTAACTTAAGAGCAATTTTTTGCTCTTTTTATTTATCCTTTGTATATTATGTGTATAAAAAGGCAAAATAATATTGTATTTTATTAAATACATTAAATGATATTTATAATTAATAGAATTTTAGTGTGTCATATAGAAAATAAAGAGAGGAACTTTAATATGCATAGTACAAAAAATGTTTTAATAGGATCATTAGTTTTAGTAATACTAGCCATGGCTGTTGGTTACGCCGCTTTAGTTCAAACTCTAAATATTAATGGAACAGCTCAGATAACAAGTAATTGGAGTATTGCTTTTTCCAGTATTACAGATGGTACAGCAGTAGGTGGAGCTACAAATAATACATCTCCACAAATAGTTGGTACAACAGCTAGTTTTGATGTTAATTTAGTTTCACCTGGTGACAGTATGACTTATAATATAATTGTTTCTAATACAGGAACATTAGACGCTGTACTTGATACTATTGTTGTAACAGATAGTGGTAGTTCAGCAATAATATATACTGTTACAGGAGTATCACAAGGCACATTACTATTAGCAGGTAGTACCAATACTGTAACTATCAAAGCTGAGTATGATAGCAGTGTCACTAGTCAGCCAACAACAACTAGTAAAACATTATCCGTTACTCTAAACTATGTCCAAAGGACAACTTAAATAAAAAGAGGTAATAAACCTCTTTTTATTTAAAGGTATTAATATGAGAAAGTTAAAAAGAAACAAAAATAAAACATTTAGAAATATACTTATAGTTATCGTAGTTCTATTAATTATTACTTTTTCTAAAACAGGTTATTCATTTTTAATTCAAACACTAAATATAAGTGGAAAAGCAAATATAGGAAATAATATTTCTGTTAATAATGATAGTACTTGTAATACTTCAGTTGATACTACAAATTCTTATTGGGCAAATGGTAATAATAAAAATTATACTTATAATTTTAGTTTAAAGAATCTGTCCAATATACCATATTACGGATGGAATATATCTTTGCCAGTCCCAAATGATGCGACTGTTACAACTGTTAATTGTAGTTACACATTATTAAATGGTATACTGTCTCTCAAAAATATGACTTATAATAGTTATGTTGCTAGTAATCAAACAGTAAGTTTTAGTGCAACTATATCGACCAAACAGTCCTATGCATTAAGAACCGTTAATGTATATAATTGTAAGCAAGAGGGTAATATAAGTAATGATGTAACACTAAAGGTGGAACTAGTAAAAACAGGTGGTTGGGGAAATACTGAACAGTATGATGTTGCAGTGATAAATGATTCTACTACTGCAATTACAGCGTGGAAAATAGTTATGGAATTTGATGCTAGTTTATCGATTGAGAGTAGTTGGAATGTTAATCATAGTCGTTTAAATAATACTGTAACATTTACTAATATGTCATATAATGGAGCACTTTCACCATCAGGAAGAACTACTTTTGGTTTACAAGTATCATCAAAGAAAAAAATATTTAAAATGACTGTTACTAGTTCGATAGGAAGTATATAAATGCAAAGAAAAAATAATATAATTTTTATATTTATTACTATTTTGATTTTATACTGTTTTTTAAAAAATATTTTAATAATACCATTATCTTCAAAAACATTTACATATATTGTTAATCCTATTTTTATAACATGTTTATTTATTTTTGCTTTTACATATTTGCATCCGCCATATAATAGACGTAAAAGCAAAAAGGACAAGTTACAAGTGACTTTAATAATTTTATTAATATATCTAATCATCTATTTTTCATCGGGTCTTATTTTTGGTTATCAAAATAGCCCATATAAACACGATTTAATCAATATATTAAAGAATATAGAAGGTTTACTACTTCCTGTAATTTTACTGGAATATGTTAGATTTTGTTTAATAACTAACGTAAATAAAAAGAAAATAAACTACATTTTTATTACTGTTATATTTTTTATTTTAGATATTAATTTCAAAGATTTAGTTGCTAATATATTTTCTTTATCAGGAATAATCAAATATGGTTTTGGTGTGATATTACCACTTATTATTAAAAATGTTTTATTAACATATTTAATGATAACTACCGGTCTAAGAGCTGCTATTATATATCAAAGTTTTCTACAATTAATTAATATTTTATTACCTATCTTTCCTAAATTAAACTGGTTTGCAACTGGACTAATAAGTGTTTTATTATCATTTATGATTCTATTATCAATAAATAAATATATTGAAAGAAGGGTATTTCATTATAAAAAGTATAACCCACTTAAAAGAATACCTTTATATTTAATTGTATTAATTTTGGTACTATTCTTTTATGGTAAATTCAAATATCAACCAGTCGCAATTATGTCAAACAGTATGGTGCCTGTTTTTCAGTTAGGTGATGCTGTAATTATTGAAAAGATTAATGATAAGATTATTAAGGATATAGAAGTAGGTACAATTATTATATATAATCTTGATAATGCAGCTATTGTTCATAGAGTTATAAAAATAATTAATGTTGGTGGTGAAGAAAAATATATAACTAAGGGGGATAATAATACTTCACCGGATTCTAAATATGTATCAAAAAGTCAGATAATTGGATTAGAAAAATTTAGTATTCCTAAAATAGGATATCCATCAGTATTACTGCAGTCTCTTATGAATAGACGTGAACCTAATATTGAAAAGTAAGTTGGTGAGGTATGAACAAGAAAATAATAAAGAAAAAAAGCTTAATATTAAAACAGTGGCAAATTATAACTATAATTGTTGTTTTAGTGTCTATGATAGTTTTTTCGTCTATCATGATTTTAACCGGTATATCTAAAAAATCCGATAGTAGTAATATTCTTTATTCATACCAAATTAATAATAGTATAAATTATAAAGTAAACTTAGAAGACAACAGTTTTTTTGATACAGATTCACTACCTATGGATAGTATTTATATAGCAGATTTAATAAAAAATATTGATGTTAATTTTATATATTATTATACTAATTCAAATAAACTGAATTTAACTTATACTTATGATATAATTGCTAACTTAAAAGGAACTTATGGTAGCAGTGATACAGGTAATAATGCTGTTTGGAATAAGCAGTATGTATTAGAAAAATCTTATACAGAAACTTTAACCGATAATAATTTAATTAATTTGGATAAGACTTTAAGTATTGATTTTAAATATTATAAAAATATTGTTGATCAGTTTAAAATTCAACTTAACTTAGCTATTGATGCCTCACTTGAAATTATAATGACTGTAAAAATAGATAGTAGTGATGGTAGGATATCAGAAGTTCAAAATTTAAGCATGAATATCCCTTTATCTACTAGTACTTTAAAAATAACTAAAACATATACAGAAGTAAATCAAAAAAATATATATGATTCTACTATTAATAATAAACAAATTAAATTATTAAGAGTTATTATTGGTACTATAATACTTATTATTTCCGTAGTATTATCAGTATTATCTTTATATTATTTAGTTAAGGTAACAAAGAAAAATGAGTATGATTTAAAACTAAGAAAAATATTCAAAAATTTTGGTGAAATAATAGTTGAAGTAAGTAATGAACTTGACTATAAAGAAATGCATATTGTAAATGTTAAAAAGTTTGAAGATATGATAGATCTAGAGGAAGAACTACGTATCCCAATCTTACATTACGAAAAAGAAAAAGATTTTGAAAGTTGGTTCATGATTGTTAATGATAAACAGTTATATCGTTATATTTTAAAAGTGGAAAAGATAGAAGATCTTTCAAACCCTTTAAAGAAAAATAAAAAAGCAATTAAATAATAAAGAACATTTCTTAGCTCTTTATAAATAATTGCTTTTTATTTGATATTAAATAATTGTGTTATAATTAAATTAGAGAAATAATTAAATTATAAAGGAGAAATTATGGAAAATAATGAATTATTAAACAAATTTAATATTGAAAATAATTTAATTGATAATGATATTTTGTTGAGAAAACTATGTGATACTAAAAAGGACTACGAGCTATTAGAAAAATGGTATAAAGAGAAATTTGTATATTCTCATTTTGAACAAAGAGTATTAAATTATGATGAAATAGTTAACAAATATCATCATAGAACTTTAGATGACACAAATGTGCCTGTTTATATGATTGAATATAAAAACCAACCTGTAGGCATTATTCAGTATCAGTTGATAAATAATGAAAGTAAAAAGCTATATAATTTAGAGGATAATTTTATATATGAAATGGATATTTTTATTGGCGAAATGAATTTACATAATAAGGGAATTGGAACAAGAACCGTTATATTGATGTCAAATCATTTATTTAAAGTGAAAAGAGCTAATTTAATTCTCATGTGTCCTTTAAAAAATAACATTAATGGCATAAGTGTTATGAAAAGGCAGGCTTCAAAAAATCTAGAGAATTTATGGCAAAAGATACAATTGGGGATACTAAGGAATATGTGCATATGGAATTAAAAAACAATTAATTTTTATACATTAAAGTTAATAGTTAATTATTTACTAAATGCTTTAAATTATTATTATGACTACCAAAAAAGGTAGTCTTTTTTTGGAATGACTGCAACTCAACGATTAGTTTGTTGCTTTTTGTCTTTTTAAGGATATATAATAAAAATAATAGAAGGAGTTATATTATGGATTATCAAAAAGTTGGTTTATTAATTGCTACATTACGTAAAGAAAAAGGATTAACTCAAAAAGATCTATCTAATAAATTAGGTATAACTGATAGAGCTGTATCAAAATGGGAAAGAGGTCTAGGATGCCCTGATGTATCATTACTTGATGACTTATCAAAAATTTTGGAAGTATCAATATTAGAGATACTAAAGGGTAGAAGATTAGATAAAGATGAAATTGCTAATAATAAAAATATTATCGATTCAATGAATTATTCAAAAGAAAGTGTTAAATATAAAATAAAAAGATATTGTAATATCATATCAATAGTTTTAATAATTTTAATTTGTCTAGTCATCTTATTTCTAAATTTAAAGAGTGCTTATTACTTAAATAAGAAATATATAAGTGATATGCGTATTGAATCAAGTACATTAATTTTTAATCAAGTTAAACAAAATATAAATATAATTAAAAACAATCAAGGAATATATAGTGATGAAGATTATAAAAAAATTTTAAACCACGTTTTAAGATTAGAAAAAAATTTAAACTTTGAAAATGATCTTTATTATATAAACAAAGATAATTATACATATAAGGAAATATTAGAGTTTTACGAATCTAAAAAAAATTCCAATTACTTAGACATTTCACTAACTTTTACTGATACGATATATGAAGTAGTTCATAGATATGACTCAAAAATAGTTAGAAATATTATAAATTATTTTAACTATAGTAAATTATCTAAAAGTTGCAAAAGTGAAGTATTTGAACAAATATATAATCCTTATTACTACAATAAAAAAATCAAATATAATTTAGCTAATAATGTTATAGGTTTTATATATTATGAATACCTTAAAAATAGTATTTTACTAAGTGATATTGTAGAAGTAGGTGAAATGAATGAATAAAAAAGAAATAGTAAAAAATTTCATAGTTCTTTTAGCGGTTGTCATTTCTTTTTATTTTATGATTAACGCAGATAGTACAGGTATAAATTCAATTTTTAATTTATTAAATATAATTGATTTTATGTTTGCTTTAACTATATTTATGTTTTGTAATATGAAAAAAGTTAAAAAAAACAAGTTTGTTTATGATGTCACTTTAATGCTACTTATGTTTTTTTCAGCAGTTTGGATTTGTTATTTAATATATAATATAATAGTTTGCTTTGCTTCAGTTAATTGTGAGATTGAAAATACTACTTTTTTCATATTATTATATCCAACTATATTATTTTTAATGATTTTATTTAATATTAGTGACATTTTTAAAAAAACAAATAAAATAAATTATATTTTAACTATTGTAGTATCTATAGTAATAATTTTAATTCATTTGCGTTATTATTTTAATCCTAATTTTGCCAATAATATAATAGAAAATTTTGATGGAAATGAATATACAGAAAACTATGTAATTCAAAACTATATATACTTTACTATTATGTATTTAATTGTATTGATTAATAAAGCAATAAATAAAGCATTATAGATGCTTTTTTATTTTATGAACACATTGTTTCTCCACCATCAATATGAATAACCTGACCTGTTACATATGACGAGTCATTCGATGCTAGATATACATAGGCAGGGGCTATTTCAACCGGCTGTCCTGCTCTTTTCATAAGAGTTGAAGAACCAAATGTTGGTATAACTGAAATATCCCAGCTAGACACTTGAATAGGTGTCCAAATAAGTCCTGGTGCTACGGCATTAACTCTAATGCCTTTATCTGCAAGTGATCTAGCAAGAGCTCTTGTAAAACTAACTACAGCTCCTTTAGTTGCAGAGTAATCAATTAGTTCTTTAAAGCCTTGATAAGCAGTAATAGAAGTTGTATTAATAATAGATGCACCATTTCTTAAAAAAGGTAAGGCAGCCTTAGTTAAATAAAAATATGAGTAAACATTTATTTTAAAAGTATCATCAAATTGTTTAGTTGTTATATTTTCAAGACCATCCTGTGGAAACTGTACTCCAGCATTATTAACTAGTATATCAAGGTGCCCAAAGACTTCAATTGTATCATTAATAACTTTTTTACAAAAATCTTCTTCTCTTAAATCACCAGCAATTAGTAAGCATTTTCCTCCAAGATTTTCAATATACTGTTTTGTTTCTTTGGCGTCAATATGTTCATTATAGTATACTATTACTATATTTGCTCCTTCTTTAGCAAAGAATACGGCAACCGATCTTCCTATCCCACTATCACCACCTGTTATTAAAGCAACTTTATCTTTTAATTTACAAGTACCAATATAGTTTATATCATCAAAAATTGGTCTAGGATCCATTAAATATTCCATACCTGGTTGAATATCTTGATGTTGGGCTGGAAAGTTAATGGCTACATCTTTGCATACTGTTTCATAACCTAGAATTGGAATTATATCTTCCATTTTATCACCTATAAACAATTTATGATTATTCCATAGTTTAGTGACAAAACAGTATATATGATATGATATATGATATAATTACATAAAGTGTATAGATAGTATTTTAGGAGTGATAAAATGGATAGATTTAAAACATTCGAATGTTTAAATAAGTTAGGTATAAAAAACGCTTTTATAGGAAGACCTTATGATTTTAGTAGTGAAAATGAAACCAGAATTAGTGATATAGCTAAATTATTAGATATAGAAGAAGATAAAATATTTCAAGCTAATCAAACGCATTCTACTAATATCGCAATTATAAAAGAAGATGATAATAATAGTAATTATAAATTTAATAATGTAGATGGATTAATTACCAATGTAAAAGGTACTGCATTATTAATAAAGGTTGCTGACTGTCAAGGAATATTTTTATATGATCCAGTTAATAAAGTAATTGGTAATATTCATTCTGGATGGAAAGGTACAGTAGATAAAATAATAATTAAAGCAGTAGATAAAATGGTATCGGAGTTTGGCACTAATAAAGAAAATATAGTAGTATGTATAAATCCATGTATTAAAGAATGTCATTTTGAAATAGAAGATAATGTTCTTAATGAGTATAAAGATAAAATAGGTGACTTAATAAATGATTATTTAGTAGTGGGAGATATCAAAAATGGCAAACAAAAATATTATTTAAATTTAATGAATTTAAATAAGAAGTTATTAATTAATCATGGATTAAAAGAATGCAACATATATTTATCTAGTAATTGTACAGTATGTAAAAGTGATAAATACTATTCATATCGTAAAGATAAAACAGCAAAAAGAAATGGATGCGTTATAGTATTATAATATCAATAAAAGCAGTAACAAATGTTACTGTTTTTTTATTAATTATGTCATCTTACTTGACTATTTACATAAAATACTTTAAAATTAATATGAAATATGTTTCATATTGGAAATGAGGTATAGTATGAGTTTAAATGATTTAAAAATAGGTGAAAAAGCATTAGTTACATCTATTGATATAGACAATAAAGAAATGAAACGTCATCTACTTGATATGGGAGTTACAAGAGGAACTGTAATTAAAATTAAGGGAGTTTCACCAATGGGAGACCCAGTTAATATTAATTTACGAGGATATGATTTATGTGTTAGAAGAATGGAACTAAGTAAAATAAAGTGCGAGGTGATTAAATGAAAATAGCTTTGGTTGGTAATCAAAACTGTGGTAAAACAACACTTTTTAATACCTTAACTGGTCTAAATCAAAAAATAGGTAATTGGCCAGGAGTTACTATTGAAAAGAAAATAGGAATAATTAAAGGTACTGATTATGAAATAGTTGATTTACCAGGAATATACTCTTTATCACCATATACTACCGAAGAATGTGTATCTCGTGATTTCATATTAAATGAAAAACCAGATCTTATTATTAATATAGTTGATGCGACTAGTTTAGAAAGATCTTTATATTTAACTACGCAGTTATTAGAACTAGATACAAAAGTAATAATAGCTTTGAATATGGAAGATCTACTAGCGAAAAAACATATTAAAATAGATACTAAAAATTTAGAAGATATGTTAAAAGTACCAGTTTATTCGATATCAGCATACAAACAAACCGGCATTGATGATTTAATTATTGGTATTAAAGATTTAAAGCGAAAAAATAATATAAAAATATATGATGAGTATATTGAAAAAAACATTTTAGAAATTTCTCCTTATTTTGAAAATCATAGAAGATTCTTTGCTGTAAAGGTTTTAGAAAAAGATAAAAATATAAAGAAACAAACTTATAAAGTTCAAAATATTGTTGATAGAGTACAAGCAAAATATCATGTTTCTTTAGAAGAAGAAATAGCTACTCAAAGATATACTTTTATTGAAAAAATTACTAACAAATGTTATAAGAAAGAAAAATATAATAATATGACAGATAAGTTAGATAAAGTACTGTTAAATAGATGGATAGCTATTCCGATTTTTATAATAATTATGTTTTTAGTTTATTTTTTATCAGTTGGTTTAGTAGGATCAGCAACAGTAGATATAATTGGTGATTTAATAGATAAATTATCTGGTTATGTAGAAATAGTATTAACTAATCTAAGTGTTAGTAGATGGCTTATAAGTTTAATTATAAATGGTATTTTAGCGGGAGTAGGGTCTGTTATTGGTTTTATTCCGCAATTATTTATACTTTTTTCACTTATATCAATTTTAGAAACAACTGGTTATATGAGTAGAGTTTCACTATTACTAGATAGATTATTTAGAAAAATTGGTTTATCAGGAAAAGCCTTAATACCATTCATAGTTGGATGTGGTTGTTCTGTTCCTGGAATAATGACTACAAGGATACTTGAAAGTGATAGTGAGCGTAAGATGACTACTATCCTAACACCATTTATTCCTTGTTCAGCTAAACTACCAATTATTGCCTTATTTAGCGGGTATTTCTTTGATAAATATTCTGGTCTTGTATCAGCTTCATTATACTTTTTCTCTATCATAATAATTATGATAAGCGCCTTAATAATGAAAAAGTTTATATATACTGATACATCAGCTACTTATATATCAGAATTACCTGAGTATAAACTTCCTAATTTTGATTATGTTGCGAAAGATGTATTTGATAAAATAGTATCTTTTGTTAAAAGAGCGGGAACTATTATATTACTATGTTCTATTATCATATGGTTTTTACTTTCATTTTCTTTTGATTTAAGTTATGGTGTATCTGCCAATGACTCTATACTGGCGACTATTGGTAAACAAATATCATGGATATTTTATCCATTACTAGGCACCAATAGTTGGGCTGCAACAGTCTCAGCTATACAAGGATTAGTTGCTAAAGAACAAGTAGTATCTTCTATGGCTGTTATTGCTGGTTTCTCTGACACGATTAGTGATAATAATATTATATTTAGTGAGGGTTCTATTTTTAGTTTTTTTACTCCGGCATCAGCATACGCTTTCATGGTATTTAATTTATTTTCTGCTCCTTGTTTTGGCGCAATAGGGGCCATGCGTAAAGAATTAGGATCTACAAAAAATATGCTTAAAGCAGTAGCCTTTCAAACGTTATTAGCGTGGATTTTAGGTGCTTTAGTATTTATGATAGGTAGTTTATTTATATGACTTTAGCAGATATAATTATAATATTTATATTATTAATATCTATTTCACTTATAATAGTTAACATACGAAAGAATATTAAAGTTAATAAATGTCATGCTTGTCCTTATGCTAAGAATTGCTCTAAAAGAAAATAATATGCTATAATATAAATATTATTTGATGAGGTGATATCATGGGGACAACAAGAGAACCAATTAAAAAAACTTCAATAGAAAAAAAGAATCGAATTATTGAAAAAGGTTTTGAACTTATATGTGAAAAGGGTTATCATAATGTTAACTCTGTAGATATAGCGAAAGAAGCCGGTGTATCTACTGGACTTATTTATCAATATTTTGATGATAAGAACGATATTTTTGTAGCAGGTGTAAGAAAGTATTCATCTGAAATAATGTTTCCTATGATAAATACACTTGAAAAAAATCCTATTAATCATAGTAATATAAAAGAAATATTTAATGAAATAATAGATAAGTATATTAAAACACATAAAATGAGTAAAAAAGCCCATGAAGAGTTATTAGCAATGAGTCATTCAGATAAAGCTACATCTGATATATTTCGTCAGGGTGAAGAAGATTTAACCATAAAAATTGCAGATATTCTTGTTCAAAATGGTTTTTCTGATTCAAATATTAATGAAAAAGTTCATATTATTTACAACATAATTGATCAGTACTGTCATGAAGTGATTTATCATAAACATGATAATATAAATTATCCAGAGATGAAAAACGAAATTATTAGTATAATAGAAATTATACTGAAGTAGGTGGATATATGGAAAATAAGTTTATAGTTAATTATTCAAATCAAAAAGTTATACATGGTCAAAAAGGAATATTCTTAGCTGGTCCAACGCCAAGAGATAAAAATATTATTTCATGGAGAATGGACGCAGTAGAAATGCTTAAAGAATTTGGTTTTGACGGTGTTGTATATGTGCCAGAATATGAAGGCTTACAAGGTAGGGAAGATTATACTGATCAAGCTGCTTGGGAAAGAGAAGCTTTATCAGAAGCTAGTGTTATAGTATTTTGGGTTCCAAGAGAACTTGAAACTATGCCTGCTTTTACAACTAATGTAGAATTTGGTTATTGGATTAATCGTAATAAAATAGTTTATGGTAGGCCAGATAAAGCTAGAAAAATTAAATATTTAGACTGGCTATATGACATTGATTATATGAAAAAACCATATAATAACTTGCCTGATTTATTAAAAAGAAGTATTTTTCTTGCGGAAGAACAATACATATTAAAACAAAATACTACAAGTATTAATACTTTAATTGAAAAAGTACTAGATAATCCAAAGACTTTCTATGAAGCTATTGCTACATCATTAACACCTATTGAAAGAGATTATATTATAAAATGTTTAATAAATAAAACATGTTTAAACTGTGATAACAAGGCGTGTAATCAAGATATAGCATATAGATATACTATTGATGAAAATGGTAATCAAGCAGGTTTTAACTGTCTAGCTTGGGAAAATAATGAAATAGTAGGAAAATCAAAAATTCTTAGATTAAAAGATATAGAAAAAATGTAAAAACACTTGCAAAATTCTATAAATATGGTATTATTATTTTACTGAATTGCATATCATATTGTAATTAGTAAATAGACTAAAAGAATTAATGCTTATACATTTATTCAGGTATCATTTGATACCGGGCCTATTGGCAACGGATGCAAACATCTGTGGGACTTAAAATGTTCTGCAGGTGTTTTTTATTTTGAATAAGGAGTTATTATGAAAGAAAATAATCATGAAATAATTGGTCTTACATCCGACCAAGCTAAACAATTACAAGAAAAGTATGGTAAAAATGAACTTGTCCATGAAGTTAAAGAAAATATATTTATAAAAATATTTCATATTATATTAGAACCAATGTTTTTATTACTTTTAATTGCGGCAATAATTTACTTTATTTTAGGTGAACCTAGAGATGGTATTATAATGCTTATATTTGTACTAGGTATAATAAGTATAGATGTTGTCCAGGAGTGGAAAACTGATAAAACCCTTGAAGCACTAAAGGACTTATCAGCTCCTAAAGTAACTGTCATAAGAGACGGTAAGAAAAAGGAAATTAACAGTGAAGATTTGGTTCCAGGTGATTTAATGCTTATATATGAAGGCGTTAAAATACCTGCTGATGGAATCGTAGTGAAATGTAGTGGTATTTGTGTTGATGAGTCTTCATTAACAGGGGAAGCAGAAGGGGTATGGAAACATCCTAGAAAAGAAGAAAATATTTCTTCAGATTACTTTAAAAAAGACTATTGTTATGCTGGTACTTTAGTTACACAAGGTACAGCTACTATACTAGTTGATAAAATAGGTAGTGAAACAGAGTATGGTAAAATAGGACTTAACGTTGCTTCAGTTAAGGGTGAAGATTCACCACTTCAAAAACAAACAGGGGCTTTAGTAAAGACATGTGCAATAATTGCGGGAATACTATTTATTGTAGTAGCAATTATTACATATTTTAATCTTCCTGATCACACTTTAAAAGCAAGATTAATTGAAAGTATATTATCTGGTATAACTCTTGCTATGGCAATGATACCAGAAGAATTTCCAGTAGTTTTAACCGTGTTTTTATCAATGGGTGCATGGCGCTTAGCAAAAAAGAATTCTTTAGTAAAAAGACTTCCTTCAGTTGAAACATTAGGAGCTGTTTCAGTATTATGTGTTGATAAAACCGGAACGATTACTAAAAATGAAATGGCTGTTGTAAATGTTTGGTCTTACCAAAATGATGAAAAAGATCTATGTGAAATAATGGGTTTATGTTGTGAAGAAGATACATATGATCCTATGGAAAAAGCAATGCTTAAGTACTGTAAATTATTAGATATAACAAAACAGCATTTATATGCCGGTTCTAAATTAAAAGAATATGCTTTTACCAATCAAACAAAAATGATGGGACATGTTTGGCATCATGATGATATGTATATATTAGCTTCCAAAGGGTCACCAGAAAGTATTTTGAAATTATGTAAATTAACTGATACTGAAGAAGCTAATATAAAAGAAGAAATTTTAACAATGTCAAAAGATGGTCTTAGAGTTATTGCTGTAGGGAAAAGAATATTTGAAGATAAAAATAATATTCCAGATAAACTTGAAGATAACAAACTTGTATTTTGCGGATTAGTGGGTTTAATTGACCCACCGAGAGATACCGTAGCTAGAGATATCTCATTATGTAATAAAGCAGGCATTAGAATTGTTATGATTACAGGTGATAATGGCGTTACAGCATCATCTATAGCTAAGAAAATAGGTATGGAAAATTGTGACCATATTATAACAGGGGACATGTTAAATGAAATGTCTGATGAGGAACTTAGAGAAAAAGTAAAAGATGTTAGTATTTTTTCTAGAGTTATACCAGAGCATAAAATGCGAATAGTAAAAGCTTTTAAGCAAAATGGTGAGATAGTTGCAATGACAGGTGATGGAGTAAACGATGCACCAGCTCTTAAATATGCAGATATTGGTATTGCTATGGGTAAAAGGGGTTCAGAAGTATCAAGAGAAGCTGCTGATTTAATTTTACTTGATGATAATTTTTCAACAATAGTAGATACTATAAAAGATGGTAGAAGAATATATGATAATATTAGAAAAGCAGTAGGTTATATATTTGCAATACATATACCAATTGCCCTATCTTCACTTTTAGCACCACTTTTAAATACTAATCCATCTAGTTTACTTCTATTACCACTTCATGTTGTTTTACTTGAACTTGTTATTGATCCAACATGCTCAGTAGTACTTGAAAGACAACCAGCTGAAGAAGATATAATGGATAGATGTCCAAGAACCCCAAATGCTAAATTATTAACATTAAAAGTATTAATTAAAAGTTTAATACAAGGTTTATTTGTATTTATGGCATCATTTATGACGTATTATATTGCTCTTAAAGATACTAATTTAACATCAGAAATAGCTAGATCTATGGGATTAATTATAATTATGATTGCTAATTTATTCTTAGTTCAAGTAAATAGTTCTGATAGTGAATTTGTTTATAAAGTATTTGGAAAATTAATAAAAGACAAAGTGATGTTAGCTATAATTTTTAGTACAATAATAGGTATTGGTGTTATTTTATATTCACCAATTAATATATATCTTAAATTAGCGCCACTTTCTCTTTCACAGTTAGGATTAGTTATTTTAGTAGCGTTTATATCAGTATTCTGGTATGAATTAGTAAAACTAATAAATAAAATAATCAAAAAAAATTAATTTAATAATAAAAGAGTTAGAAATAACTCTTTTTTGTTTATAATTGTTGTTTTTTGTAAAGACTATTAGTGTGTGGTGATACGTATGAAGAGATTTTTTACAATGTTGACAACTTTTATAATAATAATAATGATGATAATAGCTGTTATAGTAGTAATGGCTTTTATAATGATATATTTAGCAGAACGAAGAAAAGAAAAAGAAGCTTTACCTGTCTTTTCTACGCTTGAAGAAAGAGCATTAGAATATTCTCAAATAATGATTGAAATGGAAAACTTAAATACAAGTAATTTTAATAATTTTTTTAGTGATATGAAAGTTCTATTACTATATCCATATGTTAATCCTGTATATGCAGATAAAATTAGTATGATATATATTTATGATAATATTGATAGTTTTAAAAAATACTACTTAAACAAATTAAAAAGATATGGTTATACTAGTGAAGTTAATAAATATCTTTATGAACCTATAAAGATTAATAGTGTAATTGTTTATAGCAATTTAGAAGAACTAAAAATTAAATATAGTGGTAAACAAATAAATAAGTGCCAAAATAGTACATTTAACTGTGTGAAAATAGAGTGAATCCTTAAAAACTTATTGAATTATCCCCAAAGTATAGTATAATGTTTATAGGTGATTGTATGAGTTTAATATGGGGAATAATAATAATATTACTTGTTTTTTTAGAACTTATGACAGTAGATGTAGTAGCGGTATGGTATGCACTTGGTGCTATTATTGCTCTTTTCATATCTTTCACAAGTGATAATTTTGCAAACCAATTTATAGTATTTGTAATTGCAGGATCATTATTTATGATGGTTCTAAGAAATATATCTATTGATTTTCTAAAAGCAAAATCAATTTTAACATCTGCTGATAAAATAATAGGTGAAAAAGGAATAGTAACAATATCTATTTCTAAAAAACAGTATGGTGAAGTTAAAGTAAATAAAAAGAAATGGACAGCGTATGCTGATGAACCAATTGTAAAAAATACAAAAGTTAGAGTTCTATCAGTAGATGGTGTTAGATTAAAAGTCGAACCCAAAAAATAATAGTAAATATTATTTTTTTATTTTGTATATACAGTTAATATACAATGGTTTATTGTTTTGAATGGCTTTTTATAGTATAATCATGATAGGTGATAAAAAAGTGAAATATAAGATTAATAATGTAGAAATTAATTATATAAATTATGGTGAAAAAAATAGTGATACTATTGTTTTACTCCATGGATGGGGACAAAACATTGAAATGATGAAACCTCTTGGTGATCCTCTTTCTAAAAAGTTTAATATTGTTATAGTTGATCTTCCTGGTTATGGTGCTTCTTCAGAACCTACATACCCTTGGATGCTAAATGACTATATGGAAGCTATAAAAAGTTTATTAGATAGTTTAAAAATAGACAATCCTATTTTAGTTGGACATTCATTTGGTGGAAAAATAAGTTTATTATATGCTAGTAAATATAAAGTAAAGAAGCTTATTTTATTTGGTAGTCCTTTTAGAAAAGGAATAGAAAAGTTATCTTTAAAAACTAAATTATTAAAAGCAGCTAAGAAAGTACCGGTATTAAATAAACTAGAAAACTTTGCAAAAAAACATATAGGTTCAACTGATTATCGTAATGCTTCAGAAATGATGCGTAAGATATTAGTTAACACTGTTAATTTAGATATAACAGACGAAGTTAAAAAAATAAAGTGTTCTACTTTAATTGTGTGGGGTACATATGATGAAGCAGTTCCAGTCGAAGATGCATATGAACTTGAAAAGTTAATATCAGATTCTGGTGTCGTTATTTATGATGGTTGTTCTCACTATGCATATTTAGAAAGATTAGGACAAACTATTAATGTATTAAATAGTTTTTTGGAAAGTAGGTAGTTTATGAAATTTTTATTTATAATATCAATTATGTGTAGTTTTATGTACTACATAATTAAAAGTAATAAGGCTCTTCATATGCTCCAACAAAATTGGTATAACGAAGGAAATCGTTATGTTTCATGGATAATTAATAATCTATATAAGGTATTTATAGATGTAGATATGTTCTTTATTGTCTTTGTTGTAGGTTTATTTCTACCAAGTAAACCTTTAATGATGTTATTTGTTATTTTCTATACAGTATGTTCTTTAATTGTACTTGATAGAAAGAAAAAAGAACAAGTTAAAAAACCACTAGTCTTTACTAAAAGAGTAAAAAGATTAGTAATAACAGAAATATTAATATATATAATACCTGTTATTATAATGATTATTTTTATAGATGAAACTAATTTATGGATTATGTATTTAATATTAGGTTTAATTACATATTTAGATTACATTATTTTATTAATTGCTAATTATATAAATAAACCAGTTGAAAAGCTAGTATATAATTATTACATGTATAAAGCAAAACATAAACTAGCTAGTATGAATAATTTAGATGTAATAGGAATTACGGGTAGTTATGGTAAAACAAGTAGTAAAAATATATTAAACGATATATTAAGTATTAAATTTTATACTTGTCCATCCCCAAAGAATTTTAATACTCCAAATGGTTTAATGATTACTATTAATAATCATTTAGATAAATTTGCTAATGTATTTATTGCTGAAATGGGTGCATTTAAACAAGGTGAGATAAAAGAGTTATGTGATTTTGTCCATCCAAAATATGGCATCCTTACTAAAATAGGAACTGCTCATATGGATAGTTTTGGATCACAAGAAAATATTCAAAATGGCAAATTTGAACTTATTGAAAGTTTACCAAAAGATGGTTGTGGTGTTCTTAATGGAGATGATGAATTACAAACAAATTACAAACTTAAAAATAAGTGTAATATCTTATGGATAGGTATAGATAATAAAGATGTTGATGTTAGGGCAGAAAATATTGAAATGACATACAAGGGAATGTCATTTGATGTTATATTTAAGGGTGATAAAAATAAATATAGATTTGAGACTAAGTTATTAGGCAAGCCAAATATTTATAATATTTTAGCAGGTATTGCATTGGGTAAATATCTAGGTATAAGTACTGAGCAATTACAACTTGGTGTAAAAAAAGTAAAATCGATTGAACACAGATTAGAACTAAAAAAATATTTAGATATTAATATAATAGATGATGCTTATAATTCAAATCCAGTTGGTTCAAAAATGGCAGTAGATGTGTTAAATCTTATGCCAGGAAAGAAAATAATTGTAACTCCAGGAATGATAGAACTCGGTGAAAAAGAATATGAATTAAATATGAAATTTGGTCAGCATATTGCTGAAGTTTGTGACGAAGTAATCTTGGTAGGTAAAGAGCAAACAAGACCAATATATGATGGCCTAATGAGTAAAAATTATAAAGAAGATAAAATTCATATTATCAATGATGTCAAAATAGCTTTTAAGCTAATGCAAGAATTAAAAGGAAAAGAAACTTATGTTCTTTTAGAAAATGACTTGCCAGACATATTCAATGAAAAGTAGGAGGAAATTAGATGTTTATAGGAATATTAATTATATTTATAGGAATAATAGCTTTAGTAAATGAAATGAATTTAGGTTTTCAAATTGAGTATGAATTAGTTTGGCCAATTATGTTGATCATATTTTCAGTATACATGATGATTAAAAATAAAAAATTTAGTTTTTGGTACAGTGTATTTGGTTTTATAGGAATTTGGTACTCACTATATTATTTTGATATAGTAACAGCTAATTTAGAAAATTATTTCTGGCCAATAATACTAATAATCTTAGGATGTGCCATAATAAGTAATAAGGCATCATGGAATAAAAAAGTTGTCGATTTAAGTAAAACATGCGCAGTAGAAGGAAAAGATGGCAGATTAAATTTTAATGGTATTTTTGGTGGAGTAACTGAAAGAATTAGAAATACTGATTTTAAAGGTTGTATTATTAATGCTATCTTTGGTGGCGCAGAACTTGATTTAAGAGATGTTAAAATTAAAGATAATGTAGTAATTGATGCTAATAGCATTTTTGGTGGTATTGACTTAATAATGCCAGAAGATTACAATGTAGTAGTTAATTCTTTTGCGGTATTTGGTGGTAATGATAACAAAATAAACAGAGAATTTGACGAAAAGAAGAAAACAATATATATAAATTGCGTTTCGATTTTTGGTGGCGCAGATATAAAATAAGGAGTGGTAGAATGAAGACAAAATTAGGTGTAATATTCGGTGGTGTTAGTGTTGAACACGAAATAAGTATTATTTCCGCAGTTCAAGCTATGAATGCTATTAATGAAGAAAAATATGAAATAATTCCAATATATATTACTAAAGATAGAATTTGGTATACAGGAAAGATGCTTATGGATATAGATATTTATAAGGATTTTAATGATTTAAAAAGATTTGCAACAAAAGTAACTATGTATAAGAAGGATAATGGTTTCTACTTACAATCAATGGGGTTCTTTAAAAGAACAGTGGCTGAACTTGATGTAGTATTTCCAATTGTTCATGGAGCAAATGTTGAAGATGGTACACTAGCTGGCTATTTAGATACAGTAGGTATTCCTTATGTTGGAAGTAGAGTACTTGGCTCTGCACTTGGACAAGATAAAGTTGTTATGAAACAAGTATTTGAATCATGTGATTTACCAATCGTACCATATACTTGGTTTTATGATAATGAGTATTTAAGTGAAACAGAAGAGGTAACTAAGAAGATAAAGAATTTAGGATTACCAGTTATTGTTAAACCGGCTACACTTGGTAGTAGTGTTGGTATCACTGTTGTAAAAGATATCAAAAATCTTGATGATGCTATAATGGATGCTATCACTTATGATAATAAAATAGTAGTAGAAAAAATGGTAGATAACTTAGTAGAAGTAAACTGTAGTGTTTTAGGTGATTATGAGTATCAACAAACTTCAGTTCTTGAAGAAGTAATGAGCGCTGATGAATTCTTAACTTATAAAGATAAATATCTTGGAAATGGAAAGAAAACGGGTGCTAGTAAAGGTATGGCATCTACTTCTAGAATTGTGCCAGCAAGACTTTCTAAAGAAATGACAGATGAAGTACAAAATATATCTAAAGAAGCTTTCAAAGTACTTAATTTGGGTGGAATTTGTAGAATAGATTTTCTAATTGATAAAAAAGAAAATAAAGTGTATATTAATGAACCTAATACTATTCCAGGGTCTCTTGCCTTCTACTTGTGGGAACCTTCTGGAAAAAAATATTCAGAACTTCTTGATGAAGCAATAACTATTGCAATCAAGGATTATAAAAATAGAAGCAAAAAAACATATTCATTTGATACTAATGTACTTGCTAATTTTGGCGGAGTAAAAGGTTCAAAAGGAATAAAAGGTGTTAAAGGAGGAAAACTTAAATAATAAGTTTCCTTTTTTTGTTTCAATTCATATATATTTACTTCTATAAATATATATGTTATATTAGCGTTAAAGTATGTAATAGGAGGAAGCAGTATGTTTTATACACAAGACAAGAAAGGCTTTACATTAATAGAACTTCTAGCAGTAATACTAATACTTGGTATAATAACTTTGATAGCTGTACCAATTGTTAATAAAATAATAAATGAATCAAAAATGATTGCTAGTGAGACCACTATTGATGGTTATATAAAAGCGTTAGAAAATAAAATATCAATCAAGCAATTATCAGGAGAACCAACTTTTGAAGATAGAATTTATACAGTCAGTGAATTAGATTTAGATATTAAAGGAAAAGTACCTTCAAGTGGATGGGTTATGATTAAAAATGGCGAAGTTACAAACTATTCATTTTTAATTAATAAGTTTGTAGTTAGTTATCAAAAAAAGACAATTGTTGGAAATGAAGTATTGCAAATACCATATAAGTCATATGCCGTAGGTGAAGAAGTAACCTTTGATGCAGGTGATGGCGTAATAAGGACATGGAATGTAATAGTCGCAAGTGATGATACAGAAACAAATCTAGTTGTATTACTTAATTCAAACTATGTAGAATACTGCGATTGGTCTAGTAGTTCCGTTAATCCTAATACAACGAACGCAGATAAAGCGAAATCGTTATTACCAACAGCTGCAGTTTGGTCTAATGTGAGTAATATAAGATTAATTTCAGCTCAAGAAGTTGCGAGCATAGCAGGATTAAGCAGTTGGACGCCGGGTGGTATTATTTTAAATATCAATGCAACAAATTTTAGCTGGTTAGTTGCAAATACATATAGCCGTGGTGATGATAATAATATTGGATATTGGACTGATACTGCTTACGTAGGTAATACAAACAATTCCTGGTATATTTCATACACACCAAGTATTAGTCTTTCAAATGCATATTATTCTACATCAAATTCAAAATATATTGGTATTAGACCAGTAGTAACTGTACCAAAAACAATGATTATTATAGATTAATATTTAATTTTTATATTTTTTGTTTATGGAAGATATAATACTAAAAAGCAAAAAAACAATATGATATAGTTAAATTTTAATTATAGAGTATTGTTTTTATTATGCTCATTAACTAATAATAATTAATCAAGCTAGAGGCTAGATAAAAATATTACCAAATTTTTATATATTTACTTCCATCCATATATGTGTTATATTATCGTTGAAATATAGTAATAGGAGGAAGTAGTATGTTTTGCATACAAGGAAAGAAAGGATTTACACTAATAGAACTTCTAGCAGTAATACTAATACTCGGTATAATAGCTTTAATAGCAATACCAACTGTAAATAAGATAATAAAAGAAAGCAGAAGAGAGTCTTTTGAAACGACTGTAAATAATGTAGTAGCAGCAATAGAAGATGCTTGTCAATTAGAAGAATTAAAAGGGCAAGCTATAACTACTATTTATAAGTTTAATAATAGCTCAGTATCACCAATTTTAAATATAAAAGGTTCTTTACCAAAAAATGGAACAGTTACTTTAAATTCAAACTGTAGAACAACAGTTAGTTTAAATAATGGTTCTATTTCTGCAATAAAGAAATTGTCAGAAGACAAAGTAACTATACTTGATGGTATAGTTTATCCAGATGGAATGATTATGTATTATAATCCTGTAAGTGGTAGTGCTTGCACATTTGATGATTATACAGCAAACACAAGTTCTAGTAATACAGGCAACAAAGCAGGTTGTATGAAATGGTATATTATTAATGATACTGGAGAGTCTTCTAGTACTATTGATATGATACTTGATCATAATACTACTGCAGTAGTAGCATATAATTTATCTGGTAATAATTCAAGTATGAATCAAGTGATGACTGCGCTTGCAAGTGATACTAGTACTTGGCAAAGTAGTTTAAATGCAAGATTAATAACGGCAAATGATATAGCAAATATAACGGATAATACCAGTTTTAATGGTGCTACTGCAACATATGATAACTGGTACTATTTAGATAGTAATAATAAAACTAAAAGTCCAAATGCAAAAGGCAAAAGTAATTATGCTTGGCTATTTGATCATACAAAAAACTGTATAAGTTCTGGATGCGAAGTAGCAGATGAAAATACTTATGGTTACTGGACATCTACACCTGTACATGGAGTTACTCAGACAGCATGGCAAGTTGATGTATTTGGTGCACTAAACAACAACCATGTTGAGAATGCAGTTACTTATGGTGTAAGACCAGTTATAACTGTTTCTAAATCAATAATTAGTTAGTTTTTCTAAAGAGAGTTTAATAAAATTCTCTTTTTATTATTTGTAAACAACTTGTAATTTTCTTTATTTACTTTTTTAAAATATTTACATTATTTACTTCACGTGATAATATGTAGATAATAGGATTGAGGTGTGAAATGAAAAAAAGTGGTTTTACATTAATAGAACTTTTAGCAGTTATTTTGATATTAGGTATCATTGCTTTAATAGCTATTCCAATGGTTACAAAATTAATAAAACAAAGTAAAAATGACGCTTTTGAAACGTCAGTAAAAAATGTCGTTGATGCTATAGAAGATAAATGCCTTCAGCAGCAGTTAAAAGGTGAAGCAATAACAACAACATATACTTTTACTGATGGTGAAGTATCACCGTCGCTTGAAGTAAAAGGTTCTTTACCAAAGAGTGGTACAGTGAAGGTAGATAATAGTTGCAATGCAAAAATAGAATTATCAAATGGAGAATATACTATATATAATAATTATGATAATGGTACACCAGTTTATTTTAATCCTGAAACTGGAACAGTTTGTGATAAATCTTTAGCAGTAAGTGCAACAGGTACTAAAACAGGTTGCATGAAGTGGTATATATTTAATGACGATAAACTTTCAGAAAGTGTAAATATGATTCTTGATCATAATACTACGCCACTAGTAGTTTGGAATGATACAGGAAGTAATATAAATGGGCCAAAAAATGTACTAACACAGCTACAAACAGATACAAGTACATGGTTAGGATTGTCTAATAGAACTGATAATTACAGTTTAAATAATGGAACAGCTAACTATACTTTAAATTACAGTACATATAAAGCTAGGTTAATAGCAGCAGAAGAAGTTGCTAAAATAACTGATAATAAAGATTTTAAAGAAAAGACAGCTGCAACTTCCGATTGGTTTAATTTTGATAGTAATGATCAAACTCAACCTATCACAACTCCTGGAGCAAGCGAATATGATTGGTTATTTGATTATACAAATGATTGTACGGGTTACGGATGTAATATTTCAGATAATAGTACTTATGGTTACTGGACATCAACTTCTATATTTGGAGTTAATAACTACGCTTGGAGTATTAATGGATTTGGAAATTTAGATAGTAATGATAATGTAAATTCTATTTTTGGCGGAGGTGTACGACCTGTTATTACACTATTAAAATCTGCATTTTAGAATCAAATATTTAAAAGCAACAATTCGTTGCTTTTTTGTTAATTTGAACTATATATGTAATTATGCTATAATTCAGTTATATAAGGGAGTGAATTTATATTATGAATTTAAATATTAATGATGTTGCTAAAATTGAATTATTTGACTTAGGAAAGAAAATAGTTAGTGGATATCTTCCACATTTAAAAGTTGATAATAATAATTGTGTTGAAATGAAAATTTCGGAAATTATGGAGGTATTTGGTTCACATATTTCATATTCAGGTAATGAAAAACACACACCGTTTAATTTCTATTTTGATATACCTAGTATTGAAGCAAAATTTAATGTAAATCATGAAGTAGAAGTTAATTTAACTGAAAAAGGATTACTTATATTAAATAAATACAACCAAAAAATGGGTGATTTATGTAAAGAGAGAAATCTAGAACCATTTAGTGTTGATGTTGATGAAAACGGGTACATAAAAATGCAAATGGGGGAAATAATGAAAATATTTGGTCCATCTGTTATTTCATCATCAAATAGTAGAGAACTTCAACCATTTGATTTTAATTTTAAAATTGATGAAAGAGATCTTGAACCTTTAACAAGTATTAAAAAAAGACAATAGGCTTAATAAAAAGTAAAAACATTAGTGATTAGTTCTCTAATGTTTTAGTTTTATTTAAAACAAATATAATAATACCCTAGATTTTCATACTATTTTTAGGTATAATTAAGTAGGTGATAGAACATGTTTGAAAATTTAGGTGACAGATTACAAAATGCGATAGATAAGATAAAAGGATATGGAAAGATTAATGAAGAAAATATCAGTGATGTAGTACGTGAAATTAGACTTGCTCTATTAGAAGCAGATGTTAATTATGTTGTAGTAAAAGAATTTGTAAGTAAAGTTAAAGAAAAGGCACTTGGTGAAGAAGTAGCTAAAAGTTTAAAACCAGGTGAAGTTTTTGTTAAAATCTTAAAGGATGAATTAGTAGAACTTTTAGGAGGCGAAAAAGCTGAATTATATACTAGTGGTAATCCAAGTATATTAATGATGGCAGGTCTTCAAGGATCTGGTAAAACAACAACGGCAGGTAAACTTGCTTTATTACTTCGTAAGAAGTATAACAAGAAACCTCTTTTAGTAGCGTGTGATGTTTATAGGCCAGCCGCTATTGATCAATTAAAACAATTAGGAAAACAACTTGGTATTGATGTATATGATGAAGGCCAAGGTAATCCTGTTGAAATAGCTACTAATGGGTTAAAATATGCTAAAGAAAATGGTTATAACTATGTATTAATTGATACAGCGGGAAGACTCCATATTGATGAAAAATTAATGGAAGAGCTTCAAAATATTAATGAAGTAGTCAGGCCTAATGAAATATTACTTGTTATTGACTCTATGACAGGTCAAGATGCAATTAATGTAATAACAGGCTTTAATGATAAATTACCTCTTACGGGTGCCGTTTTAACAAAATTAGACGGTGATACAAGAGGTGGAGCAGCTCTTTCTATTAGGCATTTAACTAATATACCAATTAAGTATATTGGTGTTAGTGAAAAGATGGATGGTCTTGAAGAATTCTATCCAGATAGAATGGCCACTCGTATTCTTGGTATGGGCGATCTTATGAGTATGATTGAGAAAGCTGAATCAGTAATAGATCAAGATGAGGCCATGGAAGCTGCTAAAAAAATGCAAAGTGGTAAATTTGATTTAGAAGATTTCTTAACTAATATAAAGCAAATAAAAAAACTTGGACCTCTTGAAAATTTAATTAAGATGTTACCAGGCGCTAAAAAAATGGGACTTAACGATGTTAAAGTTGACCCAAAAGATATGGCTCATGTTGAAGCTATAATTCTTTCAATGACACCATATGAAAGAAAACACCCTGAATGCTTAAAAGCTACAAGAAAACAAAGAATAGCTAAAGGTTCAGGAAGAAGTGTTGAAGAAGTAAATAGACTTTTAAAACAATTTGAACAAATGAAAGTAATGATGAAACAATTAAAAAGCGGTAATTTAAAAATGCCATTCTAAGGAGTTGAATTATGATTGATAGTATAATTCCAATTGGATTGATATTATTATATTTATTAATTATATTTTTAGTGAACTATTATAAAAATATTAGTCCTAAAAAAAGAAAAAGTCATCAAATAAATTTAGATGACATTAGTCCTGCAATATCTTTTTATTGCTATAACAATGGCAGTACAAGTAAGCTTTTTTGGTTAACTTTATTAGATTTAATTAATAGAGGATATTACAAGTTATATTCTAAAGAAGATATAAGTTATATTAAATGGAATAAGACTGATATCTTGAAAATTGATGAGCTTTCTTTAAAAGATTTTGAAAAAATCTTAGTAACATATATTAATACTACTATGTATAAAGATGATGCTAAAGAAACAATATCATTAGATTTATTAGAAAAAAAAGTATCAAGTGATTGGAGTTATCAAAGTGTTTTAAATAATTTTATGATTGAACTAAAAAAGCAAGTTAGTGAAACATGTGGTAATATAGATAAAATTTCTATTCTAGAAATACCACTGATATTAACTTTTATATACTCTGTACAAGTATTATATTTTTTTGATATGAATTTTAGTGTTTCACAAATTTTATTATTAGCTATTCCACTAACTTTTATAACGTTATTAATAACAGATGTATTAAAACGTACAGTGGTAAAACATACTTTAAAAAAACATATTATAGTAGTTATTATTTCTATAATTATGGCAGTTATATCCTTTAATATATGGAAGAGTTTAAATGATGTAGATTATATAATATTTCATGTTTTAATGGCTGTATTTGCTTTTATGTATCCTTTACTAATTATTACTAACTTATATTATGTTAAGACAACACCACATTACTTTAATAAGATTCAAAAGGATATAATAAATCAGTTAGATGAATTAAAAATTGACATATTAGATGAAAAAGTAAAGAAAATAGACTATGTATATTTATATGGTCTAAAAGTAAAAAACACTAATAAAAATAAGGAATATAATGATTTTATAGATATATTCAAAATGTAACTTCTCAGTAGAGAAGTTTTATTTTGAAAAAAATAAAAAAAACACTTGCGTAATTTAAAAAAACATATATAATATTGATTACTAATTATTAATTATGTATAATATATAGTAGAATATAAGTAGAACAATCCTTGGTAATGAGATTGTTTTTTTGTTTGAAATAGGAGGTAATAGAATATGGAAAAAACAAGTAGATATTTACTTAATTGTGACAATAATCCTGAAAAAATAATAAAAGAACATTATTCTATTATTCCAGGAAATTCAAATGTAATGATCTCAGCCCCACATACTTATAGCCATGTACGCTCGGGCAAAAGAAAACCAAAGGATGCGGGTACTTTAACAATAGTAAAGCTTCTTAAAGAGCTCTCCCAGGTTCACGTTATTTATATTAATAAGGAAGTCAAATTTGATCCCAATTATAATTTAAATAACATTTATCAAAGAGAACTCATACAGTATATTAAGGAAAATAATATAGAATATTTAATAGATATACATGGTTCAAAAGCCGTAAGAACTTTTGACATAGAAATAGGCACTAATTACTATAAAAATGTAAATGGTGATAAAGAACTTGTAAACAATGTAATAGGAATACTACATAAAAATAAAATAAAAAAAACAAGAATAGATAAGAGATTTAAAAGTAGCAAGGATACTGTTAGTAAGGTAATAAACACTGAAACAGGCATACAAACTCTTCAGTTTGAGATTAGTAGTCAATATCGTAAACTAAGAAACAATATGCAAAAACATGCTAGACTTATAAATTCTCTTTTGGATACTATTCGTTATTTAGAAAGAAGGAATAAAATGCTAGATATAAATTATGAAGAAAAATATGATGATATTTTAGAAATTAAACCATCATATGGCTACAAGAGAGAACTAGGTATTATTGAATATAACCAAATCGGATTAGAAATAGAAGTTTCAGTAAATTTTGACAGAAATAGTTATTCTTTTATAAGAAAAATGCTTTTAAAAGTAAAAGAGTTAATTGCTGACAATGGTTATTTTGTTAAAGATGGTACTATTTTAGGTGATTATTCTTTTGAAATAGTATTAGATCCAATGAAAATTGAAGATATTAATAGAATATATACTTCACTATTAGAGATAATTGCTTTTTCTAATGGAGCAATTGAAATATCAAAAGAAAAGAAATGTGGCATCCATTTAAACTTTAATAAATTTGATGTAACAGATTTAAATATAGCTCATAAAAGAGTAACTACTTTTGTAAGTGAAAATAGAAAATTCTTCGATGAAAATATGTATAAACAATTTAAATTTATTTGGGACTATGAAGAATATTTAAACTATCAAAACGAGGTAGGCGATAAATACCTATGGATTAATTATTTAAAAAGCAAATTAGTAGAAGTTAGAAATATTAAAGCAAATATCAGTCCAAAAGACCTAGTAACGGTTTTATCAAGCGTTTTAGAGTGTCTATATTATGATAAAGAAGTAGAAGCAATAGATCATAGTACTTATTTAAGATTAGATAAAATATATGATACAGCATTTGATAAAAATAAAAATGAGAATGTATTTAAAAATCTTAAGGATAATGACTTTATAGTTATTAGTTTAAGAGATTCAAATGCAAATATAGTAAATATACCAGATGAAATAATTGAGCAAATCAAGCGTTTAATATAAGTTATTTTGCTTTATAATAAGGCATATTACATACACCGCGATTGACCCCTTTCATAATATAAAGTAGGTAAGGGGGATATAAGATGTTTAACAAATGTTGCCAACCAAGAATGAATATGTGTTGTGAGCCAAGAATGAATATGTGTTGCGAACCAAGACAAAATATGTGTTGCGAGCAAAAAGTGTGTTGTGACCCTAAAGTACTTTATGATCCAGCAGTAACAAACTGTGTAGAAAAAGAGTTCTATCATGAAATTCAACACGTAATACCAGTTCATACACACGTAGTAAATAAGCATATTTATAATCACACATATGCACCTGAATTTAGTTGTTCAGAGGAATGCCAAGTTATAAACAATGAATGTAATAGATGTAATAATTTTGCAAACAGATAATTAATTATCTGTTTTTCTTTTGGTATGTTATAATTATAGTAGGTGATTAAATGGAAAAAAGAGTAGCGGCAAGGGCTATTATATTTGATGATGATAATTTAGTTTTAATGTTCAGAAGACGTAAAAAAGATGATGGTACTTATATAGAATACTATTCACTTCCAGGTGGCGGAAAAGAACCTAACGAATCTTTATATGATACTGCTATAAGAGAAGTATATGAAGAGTTTAATTTAAAAGTTATTGTTCTTGGTTATGTTGGAGTAGTGGAAGATGAAAAGAGTATTCAGCATTTTTATCATTGTGAAAAATTAAGTGGTGATATAAAACTAAATGGTGAGGAAAAAGAAAGAAACTGTAAAGAAAACTATTATGAACCAATGTTAATTCCTACCAATAAAATACCACATATTAATTTAATGTATCAAGATTTAATTGACAAAGCTTTTAAAAATGAGTATTTAAACGATTAAATATTCATTTTTTTATGTTATACTTTAAAAGTAGGTGATTTTATGAAAAAGATAATATTTGCATTATTTGTTATGTTTATTATGATAATGCATGGTAATGCTTTAGAATTAAATAGTAAGTATGCCGTATTGTATAATTTAAATGAAGAAAAAATACTTTATGAAAAAAATAAGGATCAGCAGGTTAGTATAGCGAGTTTAACAAAAATAATGACTGCATTAGTTGCTATTGATAGTATTAAGGATTTTGAAGAAGAAGTAACTATAACTAAAGATATGCTTAGATATCTAGATGATTATAATGCTTATGTAATAGGTCTTAAAGTTAATCAAAAAGTTACATATAATGATTTATTATATGGAACACTTCTTCCAAGTGGTGCGGACTGCGCTAGAGCACTTGCTATAAGTATAGCTGGTTCAGAAGAAGAGTTTGTTAAATTAATGAATGACAAAGCTAAAGAACTAGGTTTAGATAATACATATTATAAAAATTGTATTGGTTTAGATCAAAAGAATCAATATTCTACAGCTAATGAAGTGGCTAAGTTACTACTTATAGCCCTTAAAAATAAGAAATTTGAAGAAGTATTTACAACGAAATCTTATACTTTAAGTAATAAATCAATGACTATTTATAGTAGTTTAGTATCAAACGCTAAGACATATGGTTTAGATATAAGTTATTTTAAAGGGGCAAAAACAGGGTATACTCTGGATGCGGGTAAATGTCTTGCTTCAGTAGCGCTGGATAGTGAAAATAATATTGAGTATTTACTTGTTACTATTTATGCCCCAACTGATAATTCTAAAGCTTATAATATTGAAGATGCTATAGAAACATATGACTATTATTTTGAAAACTACAAGTATCATAATCTTATTGATAAAGGTGATGTTATTTTAACACTACCGGCTAAGTATGGAAAAGTTAAGGAAGTAGCTATTAAGGCAGAAGAAGATATCAAATATTATTTAGATAATACTTTTAATAAAGAAAAAGTTACTTTAAAATATACTGGTGTAGATATTATAAAAACCGGTATGAATGCTGGAGATAAACTTGGTAGTATAGATATTATATATGATGGTGAAGTATTAAAAACTGTTGATGTTTTATTGCAAGAAAAAGTGGAATTCTCAGTAGGAGCATTCTTAAAAGAAAATATATTAGGGGTATTAATATTTATAGCCGGCATTATATTTCTTACATATATTTCTGTTATTAAAAAGAAAAAGAAAAAAAGAAGAAAAAGGTAATTTTTCTTCTTTTTATTTATTTTTTAAGTACATAGTAAGCATAGTATTCATCAAAAGTAATCTTTTCATCATAAATAACTTTTGCGACATCAATACCTACATATCGATAATGCCATGGTTCATATCCATATCCTGTTTGTAATGTACTATTTTCAGGGTATCTTAATATAAATCCATATTTATAACTATTTTCTTTCATCCAGCTAAATTCTTCAGTTCCTTCAAAATCTCCTAAAGCTTTATTAGTACTAGTAAGAACATCTAGTGCTAGACCAGTTTGATGTTCTGAATGACCAGCTCTTGCTGACCATCTATCTGTCCAAGCTAATCCATCTTGTAGTACATAAGAACTATATATTGAGGCTTGCGTATTATAACTACGATAAGCTGACTGACTTAATATACTAAGTCCTTTTTCTTTAGCAGCATCACTTAATTTTTTAAATGCTTCATGTGCTTCGCTATTTAGTTGTGCTCCAGCAACTCTAGTGTAGTTACTATCTATAGTTACTAAATCATAACTGAAGTTTTCATCCAAATTATAATATTTATTGGCAATCATAAGTAGTCCAAGACTTGTATCACTTTTAGTAATATTAGTATAATAATCATAATCTAAGTTGCAGTTTACATTAGTAACTACCTGTGTAAGAGTTAGTTTAGGATAATCCTTAATATAACTTATGTATCTATCTAGTCTTGCCTTTATAAAATATTTTTGTTTGATTAGAGTTTTAAGCATATCGCTATATTCATAGTCAATATCATTATTTACTAAATAAATAATGTCATCAATACTAGCATCAGGATTATCATCCATATAAGCATAATATGCATCTAAGTTTTCTAAAACAAAATCTTTATTATTAATAAATTTGATGAAATTCTCATCATAAGGATTATTAAGGGCATATTCAAGATAATCATCATTGTCTTTGATTAAACTTACTTCAGAAGTAGTATAACCTAAATTCTCTAATTTTTGGGTATTACCCATTTCATTTAATTTTCCATTTTTCATAATAAAATATATGAAAGTTCCAACTAAAATAATACCAATAAATAGAATTGGTGCTTTTCTCATCCGTGCTCTCTTTTTTTTCATTCTACTCTCCATCTATATAATAAGCATAATACTCATCAAATGTAATATCTTCATCGTGTATTTTTTCAGCAACATCTTTGCCTACATATCTATAATGCCATGATTCATAGTTATATCCAGTTAAATACTCTTTTCCTTCAGGATATCTTAATATAAATCCATACTTATAAGCGTTATCCATAAGCCATGTGAACTCTTTTGTTTCAGCAAAATTATCTGTTGTACTATTTAAAGTACTAATATCTATTGATAATCCAGTTTGGTGTTCAGAATGACCGGCTCTAGCTGCATAGCTATCAGCATATTCTGTTCCTTTACTGTTTTTATAAGAAGCATAAATATTTTTTTGATAAGAGTAAGTTCTATAAGTAGAGTTTGCTACTAGTTTTAAACTTTCTTTAGAAGCATTTATAGCCATTGCTTTAAATGCATTATATACTTCTTCTTTAATTTGTTTGCCATTAAAAGCATACTGAATACTCATATCAACTAAATCTTCAACTTCATAATCCTCAGTTAAATAATTAAATTTATTAACAAGCATTAATATTCCTTTAGTAGTATCTGTTTCTACCGCATCTTCATACCACTCTTTATCAGCACCGACATTTATAATAGATATAACATCATTAATATCTTTATCACTATTATCAGCCTTATATTCTAAATATTTATTTAAGTTCTTTTCCAAATAATATTTAGAAGTCATAACATCAAAGATATATTCATTATAATCTCTTTTTAGTAATTCATCTTTCATATCATCATTTTTTAATATAGTAGTAACTTGATTCTCGCTATATCCTTTTTTACCAAGTAGGTACTTATCACTAGTTACATGTTTATAATAAAAGTAACCTGCTAGAGCAATAAGCATAAGAATAATTAAAACAATAAATAGTTTAAGCATGTTCTTTTTTACTTTGTATTTCTTTTTAGCAACTACATTTTTATTATCTTTTACTTCTACTACTTCTTCATCGTTACTATCAATATCGATCTCTTTTTCCTTTTCCATATTATCACCTAGTATAATTATACCCTTATATATAATTAAAAACAAGTTTTCATCTGTTTAATTTTATGTTAATATATACGTAGGAAGTGGTAGTATGTATTCTCATGAAATTGAAAACTATTTAAAAATAAGAAATTATTTGTTAAAAACTCCGGAAGAAATATTAGAGGTGACAGATGTTAAAAAAAGTCCTCAAATAAACTGGATTAAATTCCATAATGGTGAAAATAATTATGAAATGACAACATCTGACAATTTTTATTTCAAATTTCATGTTCTTACAATAGAGGAGTATGCTTTAGAGTGTCAAAAGACAAAGAGACTAATTAAGTGAATATTAGGTGAAAACACACATTTTTTTTGTAAAAGTGTGTGTTTTTTTGTCAATAGATGTAAATTAGTTGTCCATAAATGTTCTTTATACTTGAAAACGATTTTTACTTATAGTAGCATGTACTTAGATGGAAAAGGTGGATAGAATATATGAAATCAAAGGGTTTCACATTAATTGAACTTCTAGCAGTAATTTTAATATTAGGTATAATTGCTTTAATTGCAATACCAACAGTAAGTAAAATCACAAGAAGCGCTAAAAAAAGTGCTTTTGAAACGACAGTGACAAATTTAGTCGATTCTATAGAAGATAACTGTTTAATGGAACAACTTGAATCTGATCATATAACAAGTACATATACACTAACTAATGGAGTAGTTTCTCCAACTTTAAATCTTAAAGGGAAACTACCAAAAAGTGGAACTATAACAGTAAATGATAACTGTAGAGTTTCATTTAATGATTTAACAGATGGAGATTTTACAGCAAGTAAAGAAGTGGTAGATGATAAAATAGAAGTTGTTGAGGGAGTAATAAGTATTCCTGATACTTATGAAGATACTCTTCTTAACGGTGCTGCTCCAGAATTAAGTGCGGGCATGATTCCTATTTCTTGGGATGGTAGTAAATGGATTAAAGCAGATACAAATGAAAAATGGTATGATTATATTACTAAAAAATGGGCTAATGTTGTATTAGTTAATGATGCATCAAGAAGTACATATCAAAATGCTAATCCTGGAGTAACAATAAATGAAGCTGATGTTTTAGCTTATTTAGTATGGGTACCTAGGTATAAATATAAATTATTTAATGTTGAGTCTGCCGAAGTGCCAGTTCAAACTATTGAAGTAGTTTTTGAAAACAATGGTACTACAAAATCAAACGGTAGTACAAATGGTACATGGTTAACTCATCCAGCTTTCACATTTGGAGCAGAAGAATTAAATGGTATATGGGTTGGTAAATTTGAAATGACCGGCACTGCCGCATCACCTACAGTTAAACCAGGCTTGACATCATTAAGAAACCAAAATATGAAATCACAGTTTGATATTATGCAAAAATTTAGTAATACAACTACTTATGGATTAACTAGTGCTAATGACGCACATATTATGAAAAATATGGAGTGGGGAGCAGTTGCATATTTAACGCAGTCAGTATATGGCAAGAATGATGAAATATGGATGAATCCAAGTAGTAACTTTATCACAGGTTGTGCTGGAGCAAATGTATATGTTGCTGGAGTATCAGGGTGTCCATTCGCATATACAACTAGTAATGGTCAGCAGGCGAGTACAACTGGAAATATATACGGTATATATGATATGTCTGGAGGATCATGGGAACTTGTAATGGGAGCTATGTATAATAGTGGTAATACAACTATTAAACTAGCTAGTTCAGGTTTCACACAAGCAACTATTGATAGTGCTGCTATGTCCAAATATCTTGATAAATATAATTATAGTACAGAATATACAGGGCAAGCCTCATATGCAAGAAGACATCTAGGAGATGCAATTGGAGAAACAATAGGTTGGTATGATGATTTCAATGCTTTTGTTTATTCCTCTTATCCATGGCTTGGTCGTGGTGGTGGCCCATCAATTTCTAATTGGTGTGGTGCTTTCCATTTCGATAATACACCGGGTGTAGCTGATAGTAATAGTTCTTCAAGATTAACAATGATAGGTGCTCAATAAATAAAAAGTAAATAATTCTATAAAATATATAAAAAAATAACAAAAGGGGGTAAAATTACTATTCCCTTTTGCTATTTTAAATGCCTATAATACTAAGCATATATTCTTATTATATTTTAACGTAGTCTTTTATTGTATTTCTTCTTTTTATGTTTGTAATATTTAACTATTAATATATCTATATATAATAGTAAAACTAAATCTATAATTGTTCCAATATAAACAATCATATTTTGTTTAGAAGTATAAATATAAATGGTCCAACTAACAACAGCTATTAGCTGGAGTAATAACATGCAAAGACTATAGTCGTTACTCGATTTACTTTTTAATAATTTTATAATTTGTGGTACTATTTGTATATAACTAAAAACATAATATATTGTACAAAAAACTGTCATAATACACCTATATAATTGCTTATATAAGTATAACATAAATTATCATAAATTTATTATATCCATAAAATACTTTACAGTAAGAAATAATAGGTTACTATTATAAGTGGCTAAAAGCAATATATTAATATTTCACAATTTGATAATATATTTAAGTAAATAAAACAAAATATTAGTATTTTTATTTACCTATTTCATACTTAGTGTTTTAAAAGAGTATTTATTTTTTAAAATCCAATTCTTTATAAAAAATCAACTAGTAGAAATACTAATTTTTTTATTCGTAATATTATTGCAAAAAATATCAAAATTTAGTATCATTTTAATAGATAATCGAGACATTAGTTGATCAAGAAGGAGTAAGAAGTATGAAAAGAAAAGGGTTTACATTAATTGAACTGTTAGCGGTAATTCTAATATTAGGAATAATAGCTTTAATAGCAATACCAGCGGTAAACAATATAATTGAACAAAGTAAAAAAGGAGCATTTGAAACAACTGCAAATAATATTGTAAGTGTGATTGAAGATGCTTGCCAACTTCAAGAATTAAAAGGAGAAACAATTACAACAACATACACATTTATAGATGGAGAAGTTTCGCCAAGTTTAAATGTAAAAGGTAATTTACCGACAAGTGGAACAGCTACGGTAGACAAAAGTTGTAATGTAACGCTTGGAGTAAGTAATGGAAAATATACAGCTACAAAAGACAATTTAACGGATTCAGTAATAGTTATCAATGGAAAATATGATACATATGCAAATGGTGCAGGTGTTTATTTTAATCCAGAAACAGGTGAAAAATGTACAGCCGGTGAGGCAGTAAGCACAACTGGAACAAAAACAGGATGTATGAAATGGTATGCATTTAATGATAGTGGCGATTTGACTAGTACGGTTGATTTAATATTAGATCACAATACAACTGCGTTAGTAGCATGGAATTCTACAGGAAGTAACACTAATGGTCCAAGTGAGATACTTATACAACTTAAGAGTGACACAAGTTCGTGGTCAGGAGTTCCTAAAAGAACAGATAATTATAGTGTGAGTAATGAAACTTCTATTTATACAATAAATTATAGCACATATAATGCTAGACTAATAAAGGCATCAGAGATTGCTAAAATAGCAGGAAATAGTAGTTTTGTTGAGACATCAACACCATATACAAGTTGGTTTTATTTAGATAGTAATAATCAAACGCAAACAGCTACTGCTATCGGAACTAGTAATTATTCTTGGTTATTTGATTATACGAATGATTGTACTATTTACGGATGCAATATAGCTGATGCTAGTAACTATGGTTATTGGACATCTACATCTATCGCTGGCAATACTAACTACGCTTGGCGCGTTAGTAGGGGCGGTGGCTTGCGCAACAATAGCGTAGAAATTACAGACAACAACGGTATTCGCCCAGTTATAACCATTTCAAAATCAAGCTTATAGAAAACAAGTTATAATAAATTAAAAAATAGTTTGAAAAAACTATTTTTTTAATAAAAAAGTGATTTTAATGTAGTAATAATTTATTTAAATATTTACAAGAACAAATGTTTGTGATAAGATAAAAGTTAATTAGAAAGTAGGCGTAATATGTTTGCAAAAGTATTAGTAGAAATTAAAGCACAGAAAATAGATAAGACTTTTACATATAGTATTCCAAATACTTTGATAGATAAAGTTAAAGTAGGTATAAGGGTTCTTGTACCTTTTGGCAGACAGATGCTTGAAGGGTTTGTTTTAGAAATAAGTAATAATGAAGAATTAGATTATGAAATAAAAGAAATTAAGGAAGTTATTGATGATGAACCGGTTATTAATAGTGAGATGTTAGAGCTAGGTAATTTTATTAGTAAAAATACTTTTACTAATTTAATATGTGCTTATCAGACAATGCTTCCAAGTGCCTTAAAGGCTAAAAATGGTCTTGTTGTTAATAAAAAGTTTGTAGCCTTTTTAGAACTTATAGATAGTAATTTTGAAGGAAAAACAATTGCTGCAAGAAATGTATTAAAACTATTTGAAGATAGGAATAAAGTATTGAAAAGTGAAGCAACAAAGGTATCCGTTAGTGCTGTTAAAACATTAATAGAAAAGGGTATATTAAAAGAAATAGAAGAAGAAATATATCGTATTAATGATGATAGTTGTATTGAAAATTGCAATATCACTTTAAATGAAGAACAAAATAATGCTTTTAATACGTTAAAAAGTAGTTTAGATAAATATGAAGCCTTTTTACTTCATGGTGTAACAGGTTCAGGTAAAACAGAAGTATATATGCATATTATTGATGAAGTATTAAATAGTGGTAAAGAAGCAATAGTATTGGTTCCTGAAATTAGTTTGACTCCGCAACTAGTTAATACTTTTAAAAAAAGATTTGGTAGTAAAATTGCTATATTACATAGTAGACTTAGTAACGGTGAAAAATATGACGAATGGCGAAAAATAGAGCGAAAGGAAGTAACTATCGCGATAGGAGCAAGAAGTGCAATATTTGCCCCATTTACTAATCTAGGAATTATAATAATAGAT
Organism: Bacillota bacterium; assembly: GCA_023460995.1. GTDB lineage: Bacteria > Bacillota_I > Bacilli_A > RF39 > UBA660 > RGIG4266. The sequence continues at coordinate 735,589 of JAEWOE010000006.1, forward strand.
GAAGAACACACTACTACTTATAAACAAGAAAATAATCCTAGATATAACGCTATTGATATAGCTTTATGGCGTGCTAAAAAATATAATTGTCCTGTTTTATTAGGAAGTGCTACACCTTCAATAGAAAGTTATTCTAGGGCATTATCAGGTATATATACACTACTTACTATGAAAGAAAGAGTTAATAAAAATCTTCCTAAAGTAGAACTTGTTAATATGAGGGAAGAAATAAGAAAAGGAAATAAAGTAATTAGTGAAGTATTATATAATTATATTAAGGATAGATTAAATAAAAAAGAACAAATAATTCTTTTATTAAACAGAAGAGGTTTCTCAACTGTTATTTCATGCCATGATTGTGGTTATACATATAAATGTCCTAACTGTGATATACCATTGACATACCACAAAGGTATTAATAAGATGAAATGCCATTATTGTGATATGCAGTATGATTTATTAGATGTTTGCCCAGAGTGTAAGAGTAAAAACATCAATCAATTTGGTATGGGTACCGAAAAACTTGAACAAGAAATATTGAAAATCTTTCCAGAAATAAGAACTGTAAGAATGGATGTTGATACCACTTCTTTAAAAGGAAGTCATGAAAGAATTATAAATGATTTTAGTAGTGGTATGTATGATATTTTAATTGGTACTCAAATGATATCTAAAGGTCTTGATTTTGCTAATGTAACATTAGTAGGAGTAGTAAATGGTGATGCTTCGTTAAATATACCGGATTTTAGAAATGCTGAAAGAACTTTCCAGTTATTAAACCAAGTAGCTGGTCGTGCTGGAAGGGCAGAAAAAAAAGGTAATGTCATAATTCAAGGCTTTAATATAGATCACTACAGTATAGTAATGGCAAGTAAACATGATTATTTAGGGTTCTATAATGAAGAAGTAAGAATAAGAAAGATATTAAAATATCCACCATTTTGTAATTTAGCTTTTATTAAAATAAGTTCTCCTGATATTACTTTAGCAGGAGCTGAATCTAATAAAATGATTAGATTTTTAAAAGATAAGTTAAAGGATACAGTAATATTAGGTCCTAGTATGGCTAGTATTCCTAAATTAAATAATATATATAATATGCAAATTATTATTAAATATAAGACTTTAAAAGATATTTATAGAGAGTTAGATTATTTAGTTAATCACTATAAAAATGTTAATAAGATAACTGTTCAAATTGATATAAATCCTCTTAGAATGTAGTTATTTAATGATTTTTATGGTAAAATTATGTTAGGTGATAATATGAATTCAGAAGAAATTAATTTAAAAGATTTGAATGTTGAGAAAGATTTAAAAATAGTTTATATGGGCACACCAGAATTTAGTGCCACAGTATTAGAAGGTTTACTTGCTAATTATAAAGTACGTGCTGTTGTATCACAGCCAGATAGACCGATAGGTAGAAATGGTGAAGTTAAGCCTACTGCTGTTAAACAAGTAGCTATGGATCATACTATTTTAGTTATTCAACCAGAAAAGCTAAAAGAACAATATGCAGATGTTATAGCTTTTGCGCCAGATTTAATAATTACTTGTGCTTATGGACAAATGATACCAGATGAGTTATTATTTTTTCCTAGATTAGGTTGTATAAATGTTCATGCATCATTACTTCCTAAACTAAGAGGAGGGGCACCAATTCATAGAGCAATTATTGAAGGACATAGTAAAACTGGTGTAACTATAATGTATATGGTTAGTAAGATGGATGCTGGTGATATTATAAGTCAAAAAGAGATTGAAATTGCTCACGAAGATACTGCCGAATCACTTCATCAAAAACTTGCTATTTTAGGCAGAGACTTATTAGTAGAAACTTTACCAAGTATTATAAGTAAAACTAATACAAGAATAAAACAAGATGAAGCAAAAGTAACTTATGGTTTTAATATAAAAAGAGAAGATGAACGTTTAGATTTCACTAAAACAAAAAGAGAAGTTTATAACAAGGTAAGAGGTTTATATTCTTGGCCAGGAAGTTATGCTATGCTTGATGGAAAAGTGCTGAAAGTATGGAAATGCCGCGAAACAGATAATGTTTTCACAGGATCTTTAAATGGCAAAATAACAGCGATATATGAAGATGGTTTTGGTGTTAAAACTTCTAATGGAGAAGTAGTATTAACAGAAGTACAAATGGAAGGCAAAACAAGAGTTACAGGAGGAGAATTTGTACGAGGATATCAAAACTTAGTTGGAAAGATATTGGAGTAGTGAGATAGATGAAGGTAAAATTTAATGAATTTATCGAAACCTTTAAGAAAATTTGGGCAGATGAGAGAGGAAAAGCACTAATTAAATTAGGTTTATATATGCTATTTGCTGTTTTTGCTGTAATAACAGCTGGAGCAACATATAGAATTAATAATCAAAATAATGAAAATAATAAACCTGTTAATGCAATGGAAAAATATATTAATTTAAAAAATTTTTCTGGAGATTATATAATAGGTGATAATAAATATTCTTTTACATCAGCAACTAAGCAGATAATAAAAGTAGGAACTTTTTCATATTTTGTGGAAGACGGAAAATTAGTTAATGCTGTTGATCCAACTTTAGAATCACCAGTATTTGAATTTAAGTTTTGGTATTTAACACCAACATTTATTTCTGATTTAATAGATAATGGTGAAAAGTCATATACTACAACATTTTCGGATGAAAGTATTGAAAGTGCTTATTTAATACCATTAAAGTATTTTACAAGAAATTATACAGGTACAATACTTCCAATAGAAAATGATTCGATATTTAATAATAAAAATGTTGAAATTATTACAACTGAAAAAGATAAAGAAATTGTAAAAGTAAAGATTAATCTAAGTACTTATTATACTTTAATAGATAGTCAGGTTACTAATTACAATGTAGAAATAGATTATAAGTAGAATAAGGATGGTTTAGTATGGATTTAGTGATTTTATTAGTATTAATGGGATTAGTTATATTTTTCTTTAAGAGATTTAGCAATGTTATATATTTTATAGCTATAGCGGATATCTTACTTAGAATAGTAACTTTTGTAAAAGAACAACTTGCTACTGGAGAAATATTAGCTTTTATGAATAAATATATTCCAGCTAATATTCCAGCTATAATTGGTAATTATTCAAGTGGGCTTTTATATAATATATTGGTGTGGTTATATGTTGTTGCTTTCGTTATATTCGAGTTTTATATTTTAAGAATTTTCTTTAGAAAGAAATAAGATGTATACATATTTAAAAGGTAAAGTTACAGAAATAGAAAGCAATCACATAACACTTGAAGTTGGATCAGTTGGATATTTAATACATACAGCTAATCCATATCAATTTGAAATAGATAGTGAATATAAAATATATATTTACCAGTTAGTAAAAGAAGATGAACTTAGTCTTTATGGTTTTAAATCAGTGGAAGAAAAGGAACTATTTTTAAAACTAATTAGTGTAAAAGGACTAGGTTGTAAAATGGCACTTCCTATGCTTGCAACAGGTTCTAGTGCAGGTATAATTGATGCAATTGAAAGAGAAAATATTTTATATTTAAAGAAATTCCCTAAAATAGGTGATAAAGTCGCAAGACAAATAATACTAGATTTGAAGGGTAAATTAGTTAATTCCCAAACAGGAACTAATAATACAGTAGAGTTAGATGAACTTGTAGAAGTATTAAAAGGTTTAGGATATAAAAGTCCTGATATCAAAAGAGTTCTACCTAATATAGATAAGAGTAAAACAATAGAAGAGCAAATAAAAGAGGCTTTAAAACTTTTATTAAAGTAGGAGAAGATTATGGAAAATAGAATGATAAGAAATTATATACATAAACTAACTATAAATTTAGATGTAGCATATTTCTTATCAAAAAATGGAGTATTTGAGGTTCATGAGGGTAATCCAAATATTTATTACCAGTTTGAAACATCATTTAAAGATCGAAAATTTTTATATTGTTCTGATGGCGGAACATATAAAAAAGAAACACATAATATGAGTGGACTACATGAAGATTATTTAAATGCTAAATATTATAATATAGCTAAATTTGAAAATGCCAAGTGGGTTCTTATTAAGTCTTATGAAGATAGAGCGATAATTAAAATAGATGTCTATGGTAGTATAAGTGATTTATTTCCAACCAAGCCCAGTATAGAAGAATTAGAATATGTAATAGGTGAAAAAATACCCAAAAGAAAACTAAATATTTTAAAATTAACGAGGTGATTAAGTGGAAAAAAGAATTGTTAGCGAAGAAAAACAAGAAGATGATAAATTTGAAGGTAACATAAGACCAGAACATCTTGAAGAATATATTGGCCAGTGTGAGGTTAAAGAAAACCTAGGGATTTTTATAAAAGCCGCTAAAATGCGTGATGAACCTCTTGATCATGTTTTATTATATGGTCCTCCAGGGCTAGGTAAAACAACATTAGCGCATATAATAGCTAATGAATTAGAGAGTAATATTAAACTTGCTAGTGGTCCAGCTATTGAAAAAAGTGGGGATTTAGCGGCAGTACTTTCTGCCCTTGAACCAGGCGATGTATTATTTATTGATGAAATTCATCGCATACCTAGATTTATTGAAGAAATACTCTATTCAGCAATGGAAGATTTTACTTTAAATATAATTATTGGTAGTGAATCTTCTAGTAGGAATATAAAAATAGATTTGCCACCATTCACATTAGTTGGTGCTACTACTAGAGCGGGGGATCTTACAGGACCACTTCGCGATAGATTTGGAATAATTTCAAAATTAAACTATTATACAATTGAAGAACTTACGACAATTGTTAAAAGAACAAGTAGAGTTCTTAATTGTCCAGTTGATGATGAAGCAGCAGTAGAACTTGCTAGAAGAAGCAGAGGAACACCTAGAATAGCCAATCGTTTATTTAAACGCGTTAGAGACTATGCACTTGTCATGGGAAGTGGTATAATAGACTTAGAAATAGCGCAAACTGCCCTTGATAAACTAAAGGTTGATTCCTTTGGTTTAGATGAAACTGACTATAATTTGCTAAAAGCAATTATTGAAAAGTTTAATGGCGGACCAGTTGGTATTGATGCTATTGCGTCTTCAATTGGTGAAGAACAAACAACAATTGAAGATGTATATGAACCATATTTATTACAAAATGGTTTTCTTAAAAGAACAAATCGTGGTAGAATGGTTACAGAAAAAGCTTATAAGCATTTGAAAATGAATAGACAAGAGTCTATGTTTTAGGAGGTTTTATGGAAAAGATATTTAACTTAGAAGACAAAGATTTTAATGTGAGAGATGTTTTATATGATCGTTTGAAAAAACAACGTTCAGAAGATTTAGCGTTTGTAGAGCAAAAATATGCAGGCGGTGAACTTGAAGAAAAAATAGATCAAGTTGAACGCGACTTTGATTTAAATTTAGAAAAACTTGACTTTATTGCTGAATTAGCAGGACGCGATGAAGCAGTTCAAAGAAAATTTATGGAAATGGCATTATATATTGATGATATGGATATAAATAAAGGTAATAGCCTTGATGCCATATTAACTTTTGGTGCTGTAATAAGTAAAGTTCCAACTCATGTTGAACTTCTTGATAATGAAAGTGCTTTTCTTTTAACAACAGCAATGACATGTTTGCCACTAAGTGATTATGAAGCACATGGTGCAGTTGTATCTAATCCTGCCGTACTTGAAAGTGTTAAGGCAAAATCTGATGATATGAAAGATAGAAGAAATATGATTTATGATATGTTTGACTATTGTGATGATTTCGCATATGAGAATATGACACAAGAAGAGTATAAAGCAGTTATTAAAGATTGTTTAAATATCGTTAATGGCTATGAAGTAAAGACTCCAAATAAAACAATGTAACAATCCGTAAGGGTTGTTTTTTATTAATTAATAAGTTTAAAATACTATTTATATGATATAATATAACGTGTTAAAGAGGTGTATATATTTATGAAAACAGAAGATTTTGATTATTATTTACCAGAAGATTTAATCGCGCAAACACCGCTTAAAAAAAGAGATACTTCAAGAATGCTTGTGGTTGATAAAAATACTGGTGATATAGAACATAAACATTTTAATAATATAACTAGTTACTTACATGAAGGTGATGTTTTAGTACTTAATGATACTAAAGTTATTCCAGCAAGATTACTTGGTGTTAAAGAAGAAACAAGTGCAGTAATAGAAATATTAATGTTAAAAGAAAAAGAAAATAATGTATGGGAGTGTTTATCTAAACCTGCTAAAAGAATAAAAATTGGAACTATTGTAGATTTTGGTGAAGGTAAACTTAAAGCTGAGTGTATTGGACTTGGTGAAGAAGGTATTAGAATATTTAAATTTATCTTTAGTGGTATATTTTATGAAATACTTGATAGCTTAGGTGAAATGCCACTTCCACCATATATTCATAAAAAACTAGAAGATAAAGATAGATATCAAACTGTGTATGCTAAAAATATTGGTAGTGCAGCTGCTCCTACTGCTGGGTTACATTTTACTTTAGATCTTTTAGAAGAGATAAAGACAAAAGGAGTAAAGGTTGAGTATGTTACTCTTCATGTTGGACTAGGTACTTTTAGACCAGTTAGTGCTGAAAATATTAATGAACATAAAATGCATTCAGAGTATTACACTATGAGTAAAGAAACTGCTGAAGTTTTAAATAAAGCTAAAAAAGAAGGTAATAGAATCATTAGTGTTGGAACAACATCAACAAGAACTCTTGAAACTATAATGAACTTATATGGCATTTTTAAAGAGTGTAGTGGCTGGACTGATATTTTTATATTTCCAGGCTATCAATTTAAAGGTGTAGACTGCTTAATAACAAATTTCCACTTACCAAAGTCAACACTTGTGATGTTAGTAAGTGCACTTGCAGGGAGGGAACATATACTAAACGCATATAAAGTAGCAGTAGAAGAAAAATACCGTTTCTTTTCGTTTGGAGATTGTATGTTTATAAAATAATGGAAGATATAGAAGTACTAAACAAAATACTATATGATTTTCTATATGATACAGATGATTTATATATAGAAGATTTTTACTTAATAGATAATTTCAGGTCAATTATTTTAGATAATAAAACAATTCTTAAACCAAGTAGTTATCGTAGACAAACCAGTTTAAATAAAAATATTAAGTATTCATATGAATTTTTAAAAACTCTTGATGAAAGATATGCTGATAAGTTAATGAAAAATATTGAAGATGGTGTATTTAATTTTTATCAAAGAGCAGAAGGTGAAACAACAAATGCTTCATTAGAAGTTGATGATGAAAAAAAACAAAATATTATAATTTTACCATTTGATAAGACTATTGAAGATTCTTATACTATAACCCATGAACAACTTCATGATACTAATATGGACCCAAATAGATTAAATCCAACATGTAGTTTGTTTACAGAAATGATATCTTTTTTAGGAGAATTACTTCAAAGAGATTATTTTGAAAAGAAATCTAATACTCCAAAAGAATATAGAAAAAATATGTCTGAATCGTTTTTTGCTACTAGGATATATGCTATATCAATGGACTTTGAACTAGAATTAATAAAAAGATTTATTGATAAAGGTTTTATTAATTTTCAAGATATAAGGGATATATGTAAAGGAAAAACTACTGAAGAACTAGAAACTATTTCGATAGAACTTGAAAAGATTTTAGATAATGGAGAACTTAATTATTATAAGAGTCAAAATTATATAATAAGCAATGTTTTAGCGTGTTATCTACATGAAAGAATACTAGATGATCCTAAAAAAATTAAAGAGTTTAATGAACTTAATAAGATGATAAATATACATCCAATAGATAGAATTTTTGATTATTTAGAACTTGATATGAAACAATATCGTTTTCTAAATTTAACAGATGATAGTTATAAGATTCTTAGAAAATGCTACAATAATGAAATTAAAAGATTATAGGTGATATTATGAACAAAGTTATTGTTATATTAGGACCAACAGCTGTAGGTAAAACAAAAATGAGTGTAAAGCTAGCTAAGAAATTAGATGGTGAGATTATCAATGCCGATAGTACACAAATTTTTAAAGAACTTGATATTGCTACTGCAAAGATAACTGAAAAAGAAAAAGAAGATACTGTTCATTATCTATTTGATATAAAAGATAAAGAGGAAGATTATACTGTTTATGATTATCAAAAAGATTGCCGAAATAAAATAGATGATATTTTAAGTAGGGGAAAAACTCCAATTTTGGTAGGAGGAACTGGTTTATATATTAAGGCAGCATTATATAATTATGAGTTTGAAGAGCAGTCTTTAAAAAATGATTATAGTATGTTTTCTATAGATGAATTATATGATAGATTAATTAGTATAGATCCAGAAACTACTATCCATAAGAATAATAGAAAAAGAGTTGAAAGAGTACTTGATTATTATAATGAGACAGGTAAACTTCCTAGTAAAGAAAAAAGTGATAAACTTTTATATGATACTTTATTTATAGGATTAACTACAGATAGAGATATTTTATATGAAAGAATAAATAAACGTGTAGATACTATGGTTGAAAATGGTTTACTTGAAGAAGCAAAATGGGTATATGAATCAGGTATAAGAACTAAAGCTATTACTACTCCAATTGGTTATAAAGAATTATTCCCATATTTTGATAATTTAGAGCCTCTTGAGGCTTGTTTAGATAAGATTAAACAAGATAGTAGGAGATACGCTAAAAGGCAGTATACGTGGTTTAATAACCAAATGAATGTTACATGGTTTAATGTTAACTTTAATAACTTTAATGAAACAATTGATGATGTATATAATTTTATAAAAAAATATAAATAAAAAAAGAGAAACTAATTTGTAATTTTAGTTTCTCTTTTTATATTCATAATTACGGGTAGAATAATAGGCTTTCTTCCAGTTGTTTCATATATATATTCTGATAATTCAGTAATGATTTGTCCTTTTATCTCAGTATAGTTAATATTAGTACTGATTTTAGCGTTAATAGCATGTCTTGCTATTTCTTCTAATTTCTTTAACATAGCTATATTTTCATTTACTTGAACAAAACCTCTTGTTGTAATATTAGGGTTAGTTAATAACTTACCATTTATTACATCAATATTTGATATAACAACAACAATACCATCATTAGCCATAATCTTACGATCTTTCATGACAGCATTAGATACATCACCAATACGATTACCATCAACATATATGTCACCAGCTTGAACTGTTCCTGCTTTTGTGATTTTACCCTTATAAAGGGATAAAACATCACCATTACCAAGTACAAAAGTATTCTCTCTTGGTAAACCACAGTCAACTGCTAAGTCAGCATGAGTTTTAAGCATACGATATTCACCATGAAATGGCATAAAGTATTTTGGATTAATAAGTCTAATCATTAATTTTAATTCTTCTTGACTAGCATGCCCAGAAGTATGTATATCTGAAAGTAGGGTATTAGTATAAACTCTAACACCTTTTAAATATAATTTATTTATTGTTCTAGAAATACTTAAAGCATTTCCAGGTATAGCACTTGAAGAAAAGACAACTATATCAGAAGGTTGTACTTTAATTTGTCTATGTGTTCCATTTGCTATTCTAGATAGAGCAGCAAGAGGTTCACCTTGACTACCAGTACAAAGTAAACATACTTTGTGTGGTGGTAAATGTATAGCCTCATCAGGTGTAATAAATAAATCTTTATTAGTTATATATCCACCTTGAATTGATATTTCTAAGTTGTTGTCCATACTACGACCAAATACAGCAATTTTTCTATCATTTTTCTTGCAAGTGTCCACTATATGCTTTAATCTATATATGTTAGATGCGAATGTAGCAATTATAATTCTACTACCAGCATGTTTAACAAATATATCTTGTAAAGCTTCATCAACCTTAGTTTCACTAGTTGAAAATCCTTCATTTAGTGCATTAGTTGAATCTGATAAAAGTAAACTTACTCCTTCTTTACCAATCTTAGACATTTTATATAAATTTGCCATTGGTCCAATAGGAGTTAAATCAAATTTAAAGTCTCCAGTAGTTACTACATTCCCATTAGGTGTATGTATACACATACCATGTGAATCTGGAATAGAGTGGGTTGTTCTAAAAAATTCAACACTCATATTCTTAAATTTAACCACTGTTTCTTCCGTATAAACAATCATATTTTTATATTGGATATTTCTTTCTTCCAATTTTTTTCTAATTAATCCGACAGCCTGATTAGGAGCATATATCGCTGGTATGTTAACTTGTTGTAACAAGAATGGTATACCTCCTATATGATCCTCGTGACCATGTGTAATAAATAATCCCTTGATTTTACTTTCATTCTTTTTTAAAAAAGTATAATCAGGAATAACATAATCGATTCCCATTAATTCTCCTGCAGGAAATATGACTCCTGCATCCGTAATTATTATTTCATTTCCATGCATAACACAATACATATTTTTACCAACTTCACCTAGACCACCTAGTGCGAAGATTTTTGTGTCTGCATCATCAAAAATTTTCATTAAACTCTCCTTTCATTTTTTTTGCTGAAAAATCTGGCTATATAATTATATCTTTTTTTTTGGCTTTTGTCTAGCATTTTGAAATTATATAGTGTAAAATGATTATAGATAGAGAAGGTGAAACACGTGGGTTTATTTGACAAATTTAAAAATCTATTTAATGCAAAAGAAGGCAAAGAAACAAAAGAAATAAAAGAAGAAAAGGAAGATTTAATAAGTTATGAAGAAGGTTTAGAAAAAACAAGAAATGTTTTTGTAAACAAATTAAACTTATTAAATAGTAAATATAAAAAGGTAAGTGAAGAGTATTTTGAAGAATTAGAAGAAATACTTATTATGGCAGATATTGGTGTTAATACAGTAATGGAGTTTATTAATAAATTAAGATATCGTGTTAAACATGAAAATATTGTCGATTCTAAAGATTTAATGGAAATTATAGTTGATGAAATGTTTGTTATTTATGTAGGTAATGATATTTTAGTAAATAAAATTAATTATTCAAATGATGGACCTACAGTTATTTTATTTGTAGGTGTAAATGGTGCTGGTAAAACTACTACTATTGGTAAACTTGCTTATAAGCTTAAAAAAGAAGGTAAGAAAGTTATGATGATAGCTGGTGATACCTTTAGAGCAGGCGCTGTTGAACAAATAGAACAGTGGGGTAAAAGAGTAGACTGCGAAGTAGTATATAAAGATACTATGGATGCTGCTAGTGTTATATTTGATGGTTTAACTAAAGCTAAAGAAGAAAACTATGATGTTGTTCTTGTTGATACAGCAGGAAGACTACAAAATAAAGAAGGGTTAATGAGAGAACTTGAAAAGATAAATAAAGTAATTGGTAATATAATTCCAAATGCTCCTCATGAAACTCTTTTAGTAATAGACGCTACTACTGGTCAAAATGGTATTAGTCAAGCTAAAAGTTTTAAAGAAATAACTAATATAACAGGAATAGTTTTATCTAAGTTAGATGGTACAGCCAAAGGTGGTATTGTTTTAGCTATAAAAGATAGTGTTAATTTACCTGTTAAATTCGTTGGTATGGGCGAAAAATTAGATGATCTAAGAGTATTTGATATAGAAAAATACATATATGGTTTATTTAAGGATTTAAGGTGAAATTAGTGAATAAAGAATCTGAAAAGAATATATTTCTTTTAATGCAAACAGCTTTAGCTACAGCGGTATTTTCGATAGGACTTGGTTATATCTTTGAGAAAAGTTATTTTGTTTTATTAGTAATCGTACTAGCTTTACTTGTTTTTTTAATGGCATATTCAAATTATCGCTTTTATAAAATTAAGGCAGTAACACCCGTATGCATAATATTTGGGATAATACTTATATTGGAGTTGTTTATATGATGGAAATGGATAAAGAGATATACTTAACAGGATTATATGACTACTATAGTGAATTATTGACAGATAAACAAAAATTATACTTCGAAGACTATTATTTTAATAATTTAAGTTTAGCTGAGATAGCAGAAAACCAAGAAACAAGTAGAAATGCTATTCATAAACAAATTAAAGATACAGAAAATAAATTAATAATGTATGAAGATAAATTAAAATTATGTCAAAAATATAATGAACTTAAAGAAGTAATTAAAGATTTAGATGATGATATTAGACAGCAAATAGAAGAATTAATATAGGGAGATGATTTTAGATGTTTGGTAAAATAGTTTATTTAACTGATACTCTTGCGCATATTGAAATACCAGAAGGTACTCCAGTAGCGGAAAATTTAATGAATATGCATGTTATTTTTGAAGACAATAATAAAAAAATTGTTGGAGAAGTAGCGGATATTGATACAAAAGTTGTTAAAGTTAGATTCTTAGGTGAAGTAGTAAATGGCAAGTTTATAGGTGGTGTTATTAGAAAACCAACTTTACAAGCAAAACTTAGAGTTATATCAAAAGATGAATTAGGTATAATTGTTGGTGAAGAAGGACCAGGAAAAATACAGCTTGGTGTATCACCACTATATGATGATTATCCAATAAGAATGGATATAAATGATTTCTTTAGTAACCATATGGCAATCTTTGGTAATACTGGATCTGGTAAATCTTGTGGTGTAGCAAGATTACTTCAAAATATCTTTACTGATCCAAACTTTATGCCATTTAAATCAAATTTCTTAATATTTGATGCTTATGGTGAATATCATAATGCTTTTAAGGATATTAATAAAATTAATCCTAATTACAATTTTAAATACTATACAACAGCTAAAACAACATCAAAAGAAACATTACTTTCTATTCCATTATGGTTATTAAATAATGATGATTTTGCTTTATTATTACAAGCAGAAACTCATTCACAGTTAACAATAATCGAAAGAATGCTTAAATTAGTTAATATCTTTGTAAGTGATGATGATATTTCAAGAAGATATTGTAACCATGTTATAGCTAAAGCTATGATGGCTATATTATTTACTAATCAAACATCTGCAAGTAAGAAAAATGATGTTTTCTCAGTACTTGCGACTTGTACAACACCTGAGTTTAACCTTGAAGCAGTTGTACATGGAGTAGGGTATTCTCGTAAATTTAGAGATTTATTCGTTATTGATACAGCTGGACAATTTCCAGAAAGTAATTTAATGGTTGAATATATTTCATCATTTATGGATGAACAGTTAGATACATATGAACCAAAAGTAATTAAGTATTTTACACTAGAAGATCTAGAAAGAGCTCTAGCATTTACTTTAATTAGTGAAGGACTTCTTAAAAACGAAAAGATGTATAATGAAGCAGTAACTTTAAAAGTTAGATTACATGCTTTAACAATTGGGGACAATTCTATTTATTTAAAATATCCTCAGTTTATTACTCTTGAAAATTATGTAGCAAGTTTAATATCTACAAATGGTCGTAAAGCTCAAATAATTAACTTTAATCTTGAAGATATAGATGATACATTTGCTAAAACAGTAACTAAAATATATACAAGAATGTTATTTGATTTCACTAAGAGACTTAGTGTAAGAGCATCAATACCATTTCATATATTCTTAGAAGAATCACATCGTTATGTTCAAGCAGATGGTGATAAATTCTTACTTGGATATAATATATTTGAGCGTGTAGCTAAAGAAGGTCGTAAATATGGACTTATCTTTAATCTTATATCTCAAAGACCAGTTGAAATATCTGATACAGTTATCTCACAGTGTAGTAATTTCTTAATATTTAAAATGAATCATCCAAGAGATCTAGAATATATTGAAAAAATGCTTCCTAATATTAGTAAAGAAGTAGTTGAAAAACAAAAGACTTTACAACCAGGAACATGTGTAGCATTTGGTAAAGCATTTAAGATTCCAATGATAGTTAAGATGGAAATGCCAAATCCAGAACCATATAGTAGCAACTGTGATGTATTTAATGTATGGCAAGTTAAGAGGTAATTAATATGTTACGTGGGAGAAAAATAATATATAAAAGAGAAGTTAAAAAAGAACCTGTTAGAATAGAGAAAGTTGTGCCTGTTATAGCTTCCTCTTTAGCAGGTGCTAATGTTATTGAACCTGTGGTAATAAAGAAGAAAAAAGGCACTAAAAACGGTGAAAAAGAAGTACTTGAAGTAGTGCCAGTAGCAGGATCAAAAAAACCAGCCACGATTTTTTTAATAGCTATCCTATTTTTGGGATTTTATGTCATATATGATCAGTTTATTAATGAAGATAAAATACCTTCATCTCCAATAAAAAATGATAATGATATAGAAATAGCTAAAATAGATGATACAAAAGATTATATTTATTATGAACACGAAAAAGATATAGACTTTCCTCTTGGTGTTGATACTAAAGCAACATATAAAGATATAACAATTAATATTAATTCTGACTCAGTAAATAGTTTAAATTATAGACTTAATAAAGAATATACTTCTTATTATGAAGCTTATAAATTCGATAAGAATGCGTTATATGAATGTGTAGAACCTAGTGCGATTGATATAGAAAATACTGAAGATTACACAATTACATATCGTGATTATAAAACAAATGTAACAAATAATTACATAACAATAATCGTAACTGATTATAGTATTAATTACTGTGGTACTGTTCTAAAGAAAATAGTTTCTTCATATGTAATTGATAAAAAAGAAGGTATAGTATATAGTAAAGGTGGTTTACTTAGCCTATATGATACTACAGAAGAAGATTTAATTAAAAAAGCTATATCAGGAAGAACTGATGGTAATTACGGTATATTAAAACCAGATGAAATTGTAAAAGAAATACAAGATATAGGTGAAGTAGAACTATATATTGATAGTAAAGAATGTCTAGGTATTTATTATACTGGTATAATGTTTGAAACTACTGATGACACTCATAATATTTCATTAATATGTAAGTAATAAAAAGGAATAAAACCAAGTTTTATTCTTTTTTTTCTTTCTTTTAAAAAAATATTGTTGATATTTATTATTTTGTGATATAATATACACGTACCTGAAAAAATGTCTTCGTAGCTCAGTTGGTAGAGCAACTGACTCTTAATCAGTGGGTCCACGGTTCAAGCCCGTGCGAGGACACCATATTAGTAAATAAAGATTGTAGAAATACAATCTTTTTCTTTGCCAAAAAAGCAGAATTTTAGCGGAATAAGTAAAAATAATTATGTCGAACTTTGTCGAAATGTGCTATAATGAATATAGATTTAGCAGTATTAGAATCTTTAAAGGTTTTAATGCTGCTTTTCTTTCTGAAGGAGGTAGAAAGAATGAAAGCAATTGACTTACATGTACACACTAAAGCATCAGTTAGCGATAGCCCTTTTATCTTTGAGATTGATATATTAAAAGATTATGTGGCCACCTTATCTTTGGATGCAATTGCAATAACTAATCATAATTTATTCGACAGAAAACAATTTGAAAATATTACTGATAATTTAGGTATAAAAGTTTTTCCAGGTGTTGAAGTGGACTTAGATGGTGGTCATATATTAGTAATTTGCCCAATAGAAAAAATAGATGATTTTGAAAAAGAATGTCTAAGTTTAGAAAGCTTAATTACACAACAAACAGATGATATAAATTTCAATCAATTCTTAATTACATTTCCCAACTATAAAGATTATCTACTAATACCACATTATAAAAAGAAACCTATGATAAAAGATAGTATTTTACAACAACTATCAGATGTGTTAATAGTTGGAGAAGTTCAAAATGCTAATAAATTTACTATTACAAAAAAGGATAATAACTCATTAATTCCCGTGTTGTTCGGAGATAATAGAATGTCTAAAGACTTATTGGGTGATGATGATGTAGAGAAATATCCAATTCGAATTACTTATGTTGAAATTGATGAAATATCAATAAAAAATCTTAAGGTTGCCCTTTCAGATAGAACAAAAGTCTTTGTAAATAATACAAAAAGCGATAATGATTTTGTTGTTTTTCCAAATGGTACAATGGCATCAAATGGTTTAAATGTTATTGTTGGTAAAAGAGCCTCTGGAAAAACTTATTTATTAAACACAATAAATAAATCATTTCAAGGCGAAGAAAGTGTAAAATATATTGAACAATTTTATATAAGCAAACATAGTGATAAGACAGCTTTTCAAAAATTGATTGACAGTAGTTTTGATAATATTTCTGAACAATATTTAACCCCCTTAAAACCACTGATACATGAAATAATTGAAATAGATTTACTTGATGATGAGAAAGATATTGATAAGTATTTAGAATCGCTTAAGGAAAATGCAAGAAGACAGGCTGATAGCAATGCTTTTTCAAAAACTCCAATTTATAATGAAGTTAATTATAGCGAGGTTGATAGCAATGAGTTAGAAACTTTAATTAAATCAATTTTGAATATTATTGCTAATGAGAAATATAAAACGATTATTAATAAATATATAAATTCAACTAATCTTAAAATGTTAATTGTTGAGTTAATAGAAAATTTTAAAGAAGAAAAGAAAGATATTTTATTAAAGAAAAAAACAAACGTAATATTGAAATCAGTTAAAACTGAATTAGAAACAAAAGCGTCAATTCCTAAAGTAAAAGAAGTTGATTTATATGAGTGTGCTCACGATAAAAGAATTGTTACTAATTTTAACGACTTAATAGAAAAATTGAAATATGCCACGCCATTATCAAGATTAAACGAAGACTATTATGGATTTGAAATAAATGTTGAAAAAGAGGGTTATAGTTCAGCAACTGATATAAAAAGATCTTCTAAATTGAGTAATGATTATTCAATTAAAGAAGAATATGATATTTTTTATGATAAAGACCCTTACAAATTTATTAAAGAATTAAATGATAAACTAATTCCAGAAAATATGTTACATAAACTATTAATTAAAATTAAAATGAATGTAACAGATGAAAATGGAAATAAAGTATCCGGTGGACAAAAAGCAGAATTTATATTATTAAAACAACTAGCTGATGCAAGTAATTACGATATATTATTAATAGATGAACCGGAGTCATCTTTTGATAATTTATTTATTAAAGAAAGAATCATTAAGAGACTGAAAGATATTTCACTTAAAACTACAACATTTGTCACAACACATAATAATACATTAGGAATTACTATAAAACCAAATAAAATTATTTATACTAGAAATAATGGTGATGATACTTATGATATTTTTACAGGTACACTAACAAGTACCAATTTAAAGAGTATGACGGGTGAAGAAATACCAAATTATAATACTATTTTAGATGTAATGGAAGCTGGAGAAGAAGCTTATAAAGAAAGGAAGAATGTTTATGAAAGTTTTACAAGTTAATAATGGAAAAGCTGAATATTTAACTAAATCTAGTAACTATGTCACTATAATCGATATTACTAAAGAAGATGTGTATTATTTAATTAATACTATTTTAGATAATGAGATTGAAATAGAACTTGAAAATGATACAGATAAAAAAATATTAAGTGATGTTGAAAAAGTTATTTATACTAATATTAGATTAGAACTTGAAAAAATAGTTGAAAAAAAGGACACTCTAAATAGTTCTATTAATGATTTATTCAAAGAAGCTTATACTACTTATAAAGAAGATATTAAGGAAGAAATAATTGCTAGCGAAATGATCATGAAAAGAAAAGAGATTGATGAGGAAGATAGCAAAGAAATAGAAAAGGTAACCAGCGCTTAATTGGTTACCTTTTCTTAAATTTTATATATAATGTGTTGATTTAATTTATGTTTGTGGTATTATATCTCAAGTGGGGTGTTTTTAATGGAATATAATTTTGATAAAGAAGTTAAACTTTTTATGATTTTTGATATATTAGGAGATACTGAAAGAACAGGACCTTTATTATGGAAGGTAGATAGAAAAAGATTAGAAGATGTTAAAAATCATGTTGCTGATCTAATTTTTATGGCAAGAATTCTTAAGAAGTATTTTCCTAATTATATAAATATGGATATGGTTTATGACTATATATTATGTCATGATATACCAGAAGCTATAACAGGGGATATTACTAAGTTTGAGGGAGTTTCTAACGAAGAAATTAAATATGTAACAAATATTGCTATAGAATTTTTATCAGATACTTTTAATGACGTAATTGATTTTAAAAAGATACTAAATGGATTTGAGCAAAGAATCGATATTGAAGCAAAAATAGTTGTAATGCTAGATAAATTACACTCTTCAACAACGTTTAGTAAATATCAAAGTGAACAAAATATAAATATGGATAATCCAGATATTATTCCAGAATTAAGAAATAATCCTTTTGTAGCTAAGAAAATATTAGAGGGAAAAGACTTAGCTGATATATTTTTTGAATTCCATTTTAGGGCTATTGAAATAACTGATGAAGAATGTGAAAAGTATAAAATTAGTAGAGAAGATGCTAATAAAATAGTTAATGCTATTAAAGCATTTGCTAATGAACTATATGATCAAAAAATTCGTGGAACATTATTAGTAGATAAAAATGAATTTCCAAAAGAAGCAATTAAATATAATCGCAATTTAAAACTTTAAAACAATAAAAATGAACCTCGTTTCTAGAATATAGGAAACGAGGTTCATTTTATTAATATCTTTTATAAATAATCTTTTAATTTTCCTATAGTGTCTGTTTGGAATTTAAAGAAATCTTTTGCTATTTTTAAAACTTTTTCATCGACTTCGTCTTTATAATCGTTTATTTTCTTTTCCATATCAATACTACCCATAGATATTCCTTTTATTAACATATCAGCTATACTAGAATCACTATTATCATCCATTACATTCATTTTGATTCCCATTTTAGCACCCATTTTTTCCATGAAGCCTTCTTCATCTATTGAAATGTCATGTTTATTTAAAATCTCTTTAGTATCTTTAAAGAAGCATTGATATTCTTTTAATATATCTTCTGCAAACCCTTTAATTTTATTATCTTTTTCTTTTAAATCTTTTAATAAACTTTCAATTGTATAAGAAGCCATTCCTGCATCTTGATTAATGTGTTTTAGTAGTTCAAACTTTTCATCATTTTTATCAGCCATTTTATCTCTCTCTTTCAATATTATTATGAATTATTAAAGTTAAGTTTATACAAAAATATGTATTTTCATTTGTAATTATAAAAATATATATCGCATAATATTTAAAAGGGAGGTATGTATGTACAATAATGGCAATCAATCATTTAATCCAAGAATAGTTACAGACTTTGGACCAAAACCTTTTATAGTTGATATAAATAAAGCTACAATAAATAATGATACATTTCGTACGGCACTTTGGACGGGTACTCATTTACAACTTACTTTAATGAGTATTCCAGTAGGTGGAGATATAGGATTAGAAATGCATCCACATGTTGATCAGTTCTTACGTATAGAAGAAGGTCAAGGTTTAGCTCAGATGGGTAATAGTAAAGAAAACCTTTATATAAGTCAGCCTGTATATGATGATACAGCTATATTTATTCCTGCTAATACTTGGCATAATGTAATTAATACTGGTAAGACACCACTTAAACTATATTCTATCTATGCACCACCAAATCATCCATGGGGAACAATCCATCAAACTAAGGCTATTGCTGAGATGGCTGAAGGGCATCATGATTAATAATATTTATATAAAATAAAAAGATAGCGCTTGCTATCTTTTGTTATTTAACTAAATAAGTTTTATCGTCTTTAAATTCGATAATTCTTTTTTTGTATAGACCACCAAGAGCTCTTTTAAATGCTGCTTTACTCATATTGAAAGTACTTTCAATCTTTTCAACACTTGTTTTAGCAGTTATATTCATTACACAATCATTATCATTAAGATATTCTAAAATAATATCTGCATCTTCTTGCATTAAAGGAACTTTAGAACTAAGTAGGGTACCATTATAATTATTATTCTCGCAAACATTATTAATAGTAACTACTACTTCTTCACCAATACGGTAGTTTCTTCTTCTATGTTTATAATAAACAAAGATATTATGACCTTCTAAAGTAATTAAGTTTACTCCTTCACTACCATTTTTTAAAACAATAGCATTTACTTTATCAAATTTATTTAATGTATTAGCTGGTTTAAACATACCTTTAGCTTCTTCTGGTGTTATTAATTTCGCAATAAGTTGAGTTGGAGTAGCTTTTAACTTACAAAGAACAGTATCACCTATAACAGGCCATATTTCTTCATCTAGTGGTAAGTCATCACATGATACAAGTGGATCTTTAAGAACATTATTATCTATAAAGATACCTAATCCTTTAATAACATTAGTAACTTTAACAAAACCAGGATTATCTACCATGATAACTGGAGTATTATAGCTCGCTACTAATCTTTTTTTAGAATCTAATAATATAAAAACATCAACTGTTTCACCAATTTCAAATTCTTTTGTTGTTTGATTAAAAGGAAGTAAAACTTCATTATCAAACTTATTTTTAAGTGTATATCCTATATCACTTTTATATTTAACTTCTAATGTGTTAATTTCGCCAATTTTAAAATTCATATTCATTTCTCATTTCTTTCACAGTAATTATATAGGAAATTTAATCTTTTAGCAATTAATTCTGGTCAAAAAACTATTTTATATATAATAATATGTCCTTATGAATATATATTAAACAATCTTATTAGTTAAAAATATATAATTTTATTTACTCTATAGGATATTTATGCTAATATATTACACATTTAGGAGGTTCTTATGGATTTAAATAATAAAGATATTAAAGGATTTGAAGATAAAGATATGTGCTCTAGATGTGGCGGAATGTGCTGTAAGAACTCTGGCTGTAATTATCTTCCAAAAGATTTTCCAAATATGAATTTTGATTACTTAAAAAGTAGGCTAGATGAAGATAATATATCAATTACATCAACATTTAATTTCTTTTGTAATAATAAAAAAGAAGTAGTTAGTGCCAACCCAATATTACATTTAAGAGTTAAAAATGTTGGTAAAGGTATAATAGATTTATTTTCTAAAAAGACTTCTTGTTCTGTATTAACAGAAACTGGTTGTCCATACACTCTTGAGAAAAGACCAAGTGGGGGAGTATATTTAGTACCTAAAACAAATGGTTGTATAAATATCTATCCTGAAAAAAATCAAATAGAGGCCTGGACAAGACATCAAAAAGTCTTACAAAAATTAGTTAGATATTATACTAATCATTCAGTAGAAGAACAAGTTAAACAGGAAATAATAAATACAACAGCTGATATGTACTTAGAACTAAAGGCATTAAATGGTAATGCTAATCAAGCATCACAAGAAATTAAAAATATTTTACTTACTCTTAATTACTTATCTTCTTTATATAAAAAAGAGATAGAGTTAGGTCAAAAAACTGGTGAAGAAAACTATAAAAAAATGACTTTAAAATAAATAAAAGGATATACATAAACTTTATATGTATATCCTTTTTATTAATATTATTTTTCTATTCTTTCTAAAGAAGAAGGTACACTACCTTTAAATTTAAGTACTCCATTTTGAACAGTTAAACTTTCAAAGTTAGTACCTGTATCAGCATTAAGTTTAGCTATAAAGTCATTAAGACTACTTTCTATAATATTAATAGCTGAACTTGAACTTGTGTAGTTACTTGGTATTTCAATTCCTTGAACAGTAGCTAAGTCAATATATATAGTTGAAATATTATTAGTTACAGAACCAGTAAACTTTAAATATATATTAACATTATCTGGTAATAATCCAAGAGCAGGTATTTCATTTTGAATTTGCTCTCTAGTATATTTACCTCCTAGTACATCATTTAAAAAGTAATCAACATTAGCGGCAGCAGCAACTTCTATAGAGCCATCTTCATTTATTTTAATTTGAACGTTTTTAAGTGGGTAATAAGATGGTCTATTTTCATTAAAGAAAGCTGTTAATTCTTCACTAGTAAACTCTGTATCTACATTAGTAGGTTCTCCATATACATAATTATATAAATCAGCTGAATCTCCAGTAGGAGCAGCATCTTTAGTATAATTTAGTTTATCTATAATACTATTATAATCAGTTTGAGTATAACGAACTCCTAGACTTCTAGTCCATACAAGTCCTGGAAATATAAAGCCAAGTGCAACAACTACTAATACTAGTACACTTAATGTTATAAGTATACCTTTTATAAAACCATGTTTCTTTTTTTTATTTATATCTTTTTCCATATATGTATTCCTCTTCTATTTCTATATTATTTATTATATTACTTAATGATTAAATTATCAATAATACTATTTATATTCTTAAGACGAAATTACCATTTATTATGATAAAGCAATGACATGTAAGTAGTTTAAATAGTTGCTTATAAAGTATTAAGATAGTTATACTATCTTTTTTATGTTATAATCTACCTAATAAAGGTGAAATTATGCAAGAAAATATAACTTTAAAAAAGTATAGATTAATAGATAAAGATGGTAATGAGTATTTTAGTGATAAGAAAGGTTTATTTGGTGGTAATAAAAGATTAAAAATATATGGTACTCTTAATTGCCCTTCAGCTAATTACTATATATCTAAAGGACAGTATGTTAAATATAGAGTGTTTTTTGAGGATGAGGAAACTGCAATAAGTGCAGGATATCGCCCATGTGCTAAATGCATGAAGAAACAATATAGTACTTGGAAATCATCTAATAAATAGTGTAATTAAGGTTCTTTTATATTAATAGAAATATTATATTTAATTAAGGAGGTCATACTTATGGAAGAAGTAAAAGAAGATATAATGCTTAAATTTCTTGATGTTATTGTTGGTGAAGTAGGAGAATACGAGATTTTTAATGAAGAGTCTAATTCAATATATTATTTTACTCATGGTGGTTGTTTTGAATTATATAAAATAGTTGCGCATTTTATACCAAATGTTAAAATGGTAATGCGCAAAGATTATGGACATTGTGCTATTTCATATAATGATATTTATTATGATGCAAACGGTATTATTATAGATAGGGAAAATTATATTCCTGCTACAGAAAAAGATTTTAGTATTAATGAAGACTTATTTAGTCCTAAAATTAAAGAATTAAAAGCTTCTAGTATAATAAAGAATATTAATGATAATGTTAGTTTAAAAGGTATACTTGATTAGTATACCTTTTTTATATAATATATATTGTATTTTTAATGTAACTGCTGAATTATAATGTTTGTTAATTACTTATTAGGAGAAAATGAAATGAGTAAAACTGATTTCAAAAGTGCTTTTATTTTACAAAACACTAGTTTTAAGTCAAAAAAAAGGAGGTAGAATCATCAACTTCCTTTAAAAAACTAAATTTTATATTTCACAAATCATTTTTGGTTTACTTTAGGTTAACACTTTTTTGATGCTTTCCTTGTTTATTAATAAAGTTTCTTGTAATAGTTAATTAACTATTATATAATTAAAAATGAATTAATATAATTTATTTATGGAGGAATTATGAAAAAAGTTATAGAAGTAAAGAACTTAGAGAAAAGTTATAAAAAACTAAAAGCTCTAGATGGAATATCTTTTGATGTAAATGAAGGGGAGATATTAGGTTTATTAGGACCTAATGGTAGTGGTAAATCTACTACTATAAATTGTCTGCTTTCATTACTTAATTTTGATAATGGTACAATTAAAATATTTGGTAAAGAAATGCAACCTGATGCTTATGATATAAAGAAAAAAATAGGGGTAGTATTTCAAGATGTAGCTGTATTTGATGAGTTATCTGTTTATGAGAATGTAGATTATTTTTGTGGTCTATATATTACTGACAAGAAAGAAAGAAAACAGTATGTTGAAGATGCTCTTAATTTAGTGTCTTTAAATGAATTTAAAACATTTAAACCTAAACAATTATCAGGTGGACTTTTAAGAAGATTAAATATAGCGTGTGGTATATCTCACAAACCAAGTTTAATTTTCTTAGATGAACCAACGGTAGCAGTTGATCCACAAAGTAGAAATAATATTCTAGAGGGTATTAAAAAGTTAAACAGTATGGGTGCAACAGTTGTTTATACAACACATTATATGGAAGAAGTAGAACAACTTTGTAATCAAATTATTATTATTGATAAGGGTAAAATAATTGCTGAAGGAACTAAAGAAGAATTAAAACAAATAGTAGATATAGAAGAAAAAGTTACAGTAGAATCAGATAATATGACTGAGGAATTTTTAGAAAAGTTAAGAAAATTAAAAGTAGTAGATGAAGTTTGTTATGATGGAAAAGTTTTATATGTAACTTATAAAAATGGCAAAAATAATCTAAATAATTTAATTGACTTAATGAAAGAAAATGCAATAAATTATAGTACTTTATTTACAGAACTTCCTACATTAAACGATGTTTTTCTAGAACTTACTGGGAAAGAGTTAAGGGATTAAAGTATGCATATTTATAAAACAAGACTAAAGGTATTATTAAGATCAAGAGCTCTAATCTTTTGGACTTTAATATTTCCAATAGTACTGGGTACTTTATTTAATTTAGCTTTTTCAAACATTATGTCTAGTGAAAAGTTTAATCCAATAAAAGTAGGAATAGTTGAAAATGATAATTACTCTAATTTACATGGCCTAGATACAATGATTGATGGAATATCGCAAGATAATGATGATCAAGTATTAGAAGTTAGTTATTATAAAACTGAAGATGAAGTTAAAGAAGCTTTGGAAGCTAATGATATTACAGGTTATTATATTGTAACTGATGATATAAATATAGTTGTTAAGAAAAACGGTATGGAAGAAACTATTATGAAATATATAGTTGATAGTTATAATCAAACATACTCTGTAATTACTAATATCATTATGTTTAACGCTGGTCAGTATAAAGAAGAAATGATAAGTGAACTTAATTCTAATACTAATTATTTTGAAGCAGTTAGTATTGGAAATTTAGATGTAACAGTATTATATTTTTATACTTTAATAGGTATGGTTTGCTTATATGGTGGTTTTTTTGGAGTTAATGCAGTTAATGAAACGGAAGCTAATTTAAGCAAAAAAGCGGCTAGATTAAGTATAGCTCCAACTAATAAGTTAAAGAATTTAATATGTGCTTTATTAGCGGGATTTACTATTCAATTTATAGAAGCTTTATTATTATTTTTATATTTAATATATATTTTAAATATCGACTTTGGAGACCAAATACCATATGTAATTTTAATGTTATTTGTTGGTTCTATGGCTGGTATTACAATGGGAACATTAATTGGCGTTAGTAATAAAAAAGATGAAAATATGAAGACAGGGATAGTGTTAAGTATAACAATGGCTTGTTCATTTCTAGCAGGAATGATGATGGAAGACATTAAATATATTATTGCTGAAAAAGCACCACTTCTTGGCAAAATAAACCCAGTTACAATGATAACTGATGGTTTATATTCATTATATTATTATGATAATTTAGATAGATACTTTTATAATATAATATCACTAATTATATTTAGTATTGTTATGATAGCAGGAGCTTATTTATTTATAAGGAGGAAGAAATATGACAGTATTTAGAACATATTTAAAAATTCTTAGATCATATCGTTCAGTTATAATAATGTATTTGTCAATATTTTTATTTATTGCGCTTATGGTTGGATCAGTTGGAACAAGTAGTACTAGTTTTAAAGTTAGTAAACCAAGTGTTTTTATAATTAATAATGATAATTCAAAAATAACTGATTCATTTATAAGTTATGTAAAAGAAAGTGCTGATATAATTGAAATAGAATCTGATGAAGAAAGTATCAAAGATGCTTTATTCTATAGAAAAGTAGATTATATAATTGAAATACCTAAAAATTATGGTGAAGATTTTATATCTGGTAAAGATGTTAAAATTAAATCTATAAGTGTTCCAAATTCTACATCTACGATGTACACAGAAATGCTATTTAATAGATATTTCAGTATTTATAAAACATATTTAAATAATGGTATGACAGATGATCAAATTTCTAGTTTAGTTGTAAAAGACTTAGAAAGTAGTGTAGATGTTTCATTATTTGATACTAGTAAGAAAGATATTGATAAAGTTTGTTACTACTATAATTATACAAATTATACAATACTTGCTACATGTATCTTAATAATTGGAATGATCACAAATACATTTACTAGTATGAATATTAAAAGAAGAAATGAGATAAGTCCAACTTCTTATAAAAAAATAAATAGACATCTATTCTTAGGAAATATATGTTTAACATTTGCAGTATGGTTATCTTATGTAATAATAAGCTTTATTTTATATAAAGATACTATGCTTACTACTCCTGGATTACTATTTATTATAAATTCATTTGTATTTAGCTTAATGGCTTTATCATTAGGATTTTTAATAGGTAATTTAGTTAGAAGCAAAGAAGCTCAAAGTGGTATTGTAAATATAATTGCTTTAGGTACAAGTTTTATATGTGGTGCTTTCGTACCACAAGAGTATTTAGGTAGTGCAGTTCTTAGCTTTGCTAGATTATTACCATCATACTGGTTTATAACTAATAATAATGAAATTGCATTATTATCTAATTATAACTTTGATACAATAATGCCTATTTTTAGAAATATGGGAATTATTTTGGTATCTGCATTAGTATTCTTTATTTTAACTAATATAGTAGCTAAGAAAAAACTGAAAGAGAATTAGATGAAACGAACATTAAGTTCGTTTTATTTTATATTTTTATAAAAAAATTATATTTTATTATTGTTTTACATAAAAATATATAGTATAATACAAAAGCGATGTGCAAAATATAGGTTTTATTATATGTTTCCAAAAATGTACAAAATTTTTGAAAAGTACTTGTCAAAGTATATAAAATAATATATAATGAAATAGTCCTTGAAAAATTAGATGGGCTTGTAGCTCAGCTGGTTAGAGCGCACGCCTGATAAGCGTGAGGTCGATGGTTCAAGTCCATTCAGGCCCACCATTTAATTTTTTATACATGGCCCGTTGGTGAAGTGGCTTAACACACATGCCTTTCACGCATGCATTCACGAGTTCGAACCTCGTACGGGTCACCATATTGATTATTAAGCTAACTATTTAATAGTTAGTTTTTTTTGTAAATATATTGCAAATAACGACAAAATTTAGTATTATTATTTTAGTAATAACTATATACAGAACAATAAATTAACTTGCTAGATAATATGGAGGAAAAATGAAAAAAAAGGGATTTACCCTAATTGAACTATTAGCAGTAATTTTAATACTAGGCATAATTGCCTTAATAGCCATTCCAACAGTAAGTAAGATCATTGACCAAAGTAAACAAGGAGCATTCGAAACCACTTCTAATAATGTCGTAAATGCAATAGAAGATGCGTGTCAGCTTCAAACACTAAGAGGCGAAACTATAGTGGCAACATATACATTTACAGATGGGGTAGTATTACCAAGTTTAAATGTTAAGGGAAAGCTACCTACTAATGGAACAGCAACAGTAGACTCTAATTGTAATGTGTCACTTAATGTAACTGATGGAAAGTTTACTGCCACAAAGACTTCTTCAGATGATAGTATAACAGTAGTAGATAGCGGAAAATCGTCTACAACATATACCGTGTATGCTAATGGAACAGCAGTATATTTTAATCCTGTTACTGGAAGTACATGTACGTCTGGAGAAGCGGTAAGTACGACAGGAACCAAAATAGGATGTATGAAATGGTATACTTTTAATGATTCTGGTAATAAAAGTCCATCTATTAATTTAATATTAGACCATAATACAACAGCAGTAATAGCATGGAACTCTTCTGGAAGTAATGTAAACGGGCCAACGAGTGTTATGACGCAGCTAGCATCGGATACTGGTTCATGGGCAGGTGTACCAACAAGAAGTGATAGTTATAGTGTAAGTAACGGAACAGCTACTTATACTATAAATTATAGTACATATAAGGCAAGATTAATAAAGGCATCTGAAATAGCTGCAATTACTGGTAATTCTAGTTTTATAGAAGCAACGACGCCATATGCAAGTTGGTTTTATTTAGACAGTAATAATCAAACACAAACAGCAACTACAACAGGAGCAAGTAATTACGACTGGTTGTTGGATTATACAAATGGATGTACTAGTTATGGATGTAATGTAGCTGACACAAGTAACTTTGGGTACTGGACATCGACAGCTGTCTCTGCAAATACTATCTATGCTTGGGGCGTGTATAGAAGCGGCAGCTTGTTCAACATCAATGTTAACTCTTCAGACTTCTCTGGTGTTCGACCAGTTATAACTATCTTAAAATCTAATCTCTAAAATAAAAACAAGAGAATAAATAAAAAATTAGTATTAATTTACTACCTATTTTATATTGTATGAGTTATCGAACTAAGAATTCTAACACACCATATTGATTATTAAGCTAACTATTTAATAGTTAGTTTTTTTTATGCATAGGTCTTGCAAAAAAAGTTAGATTGTATTACGATATAAGAATAGATAGATTAATAGATACGGGTTTATCAAATTAATTAGTAAGGAGTTATACAATGAAAAGAAGAGGATTTACATTAATTGAACTTTTGGCTGTAATATTAATACTAGGAATAATTGCTTTAATAGCAATACCAACTGTAAATAAAATAATTAAAGAAAGTAGAAAAGGTTCCTTTGAAACAGCAGTAAACAATATTACTGGTGCTATAGAAGATGCTTGTCAGTTACAAGTACTAAAAGGGGAAACAATTACCTCTTCATATACTTTTAATGATGGATCTGCAACTCCAAGTTTAAATATTAAAGGTGATTTACCTACAGATGGATTTGCAATAGTTGATACTAGTTGTAAAGTAACTATTAGTGTAACAAATGGTACATATACAGCTAATAAACCTTCAGATGAAGATACTATTACAATAGTAGATGGAAATAATGTAGATGACCCACCTACAACTCATACAGTTTATAGTAATGGAACTGTTATATATTTTAATCCAGTAACTGGAAGTACATGTACTGCTGGTGAAGCTGTAAGTACAACAGGAACTAAAACAGGATGTATGAAATGGTATGCCTTTAATGATGGTGGAATTACATCTTCAACATTAAATTTAATATTAGATCATAATACAACAGCAACAGTATCATGGAATTCTACAGGAAGTAATTTAAATGGACCTACAAATGCACTTTCTCAGTTAGCAACTGACACTAGTTCTTGGGCTGGAGTACCTACTAGAACAGATGATTACAGTGTTAGTAATGGAACTGCTATGTATACAATTAATTATAATACATATAAAGCAAGGTTAATAACAGCGTTAGAAATAGCTACAATTACAGGTAATAATATTTTTGATGAAAAAACATCACAATTTTCTTCATGGTTTTACCTTGACAGTAAAAATCAAACACAAACTGCAACAACTATTGGAGCAAGTAGTTATAAATGGTTATTTGATTACACTAATGATTGTGTAAACTATGGATGTAGTGTTGATGATCCTGCTGTCCTTGGATACTGGACATCAACAGCAACAGCTGCTAATAGTAGTTTTGTTTGGATTGGTTCTAGAGAAGGAAGTTTATATTGTAATATGGCTGGTGGCGGAGTAAACAACGGTATTCGTCCAGTAATAACTATTCCAAAATCAGTCCTTTAATAGTTTTAAAGATTATATAAATAATTTTATTAATAACAAAAAAAGAAATAGTTTTGCAACTATTTCTTTTGTTTTATTTTTTGTCTATAATAATTATTTGATTCTAAAGTTTCTTTTTCAGTAATGTTATTTTCTAAAGTAGATTGTTTTAAACTCTCTAACTCACTTATTTTTTCTTGTCTAGATAAAGAATTTACATTGTTATCACTTTCTAAATTATTATCAGGATCAAATTCTTGAGAAAAAGAATTATTATTTATTTCTTCATCTATAGGTGAAACTTTCTCTTTTAACATGCCATATTGTTCAATGATTGATAGGTAAGAAACTGGTCCTTCTGTTTTAACAATTATATATTCACCATGTTTTATTTCATACCAAATTGTACTTTTTTCATTATCATCATTGTAAGTAACACTTTGTAATTTATTATTTACTTGTGGTTTTGCCATTATTAAGAATGCATTTAGGCCGGTAGGATTTTTACTATATTCTTCTTCCTCTTCCTTAGTCATTTTAATTAATAAGTCAATAACATTTAATTGATCAATAATAGTACATCTAGCATTGTTATATATTAGCGTTCTTCTTAGAACATCCCAAATATTTAAACCAGGTGTAAGTAAAGACATAAGACTAACTTTAGAAACATTAGGATCTGCTTGTTTGGCAAATTCTGATAGTCTCTTAATATCTATCTTGTATCCATTATCAGCAATATCCTTAAACATCCTTAATTCATTTTTAAATTCCATTATAAAACTAACTATAACAGTTCCTGTCCAAATAACTAATAATTCCATATATTATTCTCCTTTATTACTGAATGTATTTTAATGTTTGAAGAAAAAAATGTCAAGTAAAACTTTTTATATTATTAAATTGCACTTTTTTAAAAATGTGTTATAATAATATCCACTCAAAGAGGAAGGGGAATTCTTGTGATAGATAGAGTTATTGAACACATAGATGAAACTTTAATTCATAAACAGTATATTTTACAAAGTGCAAGAATTCTTAGTAGATACCTAATAGAAAATGGCAACTTAGATACTGCCTTAGAACTTGTAAAAAGATGTTCTGCTCATGATGATTCAAAGTTTTCACCAGATGAAATTTATGCTTTTATAAAATTAAGTAATAAAGAGAGTTTAAAGAATGCTAAGGCTGCTTTAGACGAAGCAACAAAAGAAGCCTTAAAGATGCACTGGGAAAATAATAGTCATCATCCAGAACATTTTGCTGATTATAGTTTGATGACTGATTTAGATTTAATGGAAATGGCTTGCGATTGTAATGCTAGAAGTATGCAGTATGGTACAGATTTATTGAATTTTATTGAAATAAGACAAGAAGAGAGATTTCATTTTCCAATAGAAATGTATAATAAGTTTAAAGAATATTGTTATATTTTAGTATATTACTCAAAAGACTATGAAGATATACCTAAAATGCTTATTAAAAAGAAAGATGATTAATTACTCATCTTTCTTTTATTAAGCTTAAAAGGGCATATTATGCTTAAAATAAGCCATACTGATAAAGTGTTTAATAGTATAACATCTAGGTATTACTATGTTTTTTTTCTTTAACTCTTGACACATCTAATATAATAATGTAGAATTAATTTGTAGTTGTTTGAAGCAGTACTCAAGAGGCTGAAGAGGCGTCCCTGCTAAGGATGTAGATCGGGTAACTGGTGCGAGGGTTCAAATCCCTCCTGCTTCGCCACTAAATAAACAAAACCTTTTATAAGGTTTTTTTCTTTGTATAAATTTAGGGTTAATAATAAAAAGTCTTTTATAAAAATATATTTATGTTATAATAAATAACTAACAAGGAAGTAACATGCTAAGTATATAAGTTATTTATTTTAAAATTAACTTTTTATATTTTAAATAGTAGGTTCTAAACTTTTTATTAGAAAAAATTAATTGATATAAGGTTAATTTAATTTATCCTAAAGTGATAATACTAGAAAAGAGTGATAATAATGAATACCAAAAATCTAATAGAAAAAGCAAAAACAAATTACGGAGACATTTATTATTATGAATTATTTAGTAGTGCTTTAGATTATCCTAATAAAATACTAAGTGAATTAAAAAAAGAAGTAAAGAATAAAATTGTTTTGGATGCTGGTTGTGGTAGTGGTAAATTCTTACCAGTAGTATCAAAATTAGCTAAATACTATTATGGTATTGATATTTCAAGTGAACAGTTATTTTTAGCAAATAATAAGATAATTAATAAAGAAAAAGTAACTTTATTATGCTTAGATCTTTGTGATATTTCATTAGAAGATAATAGTATTGATATCATATATCTATCTTGGGTTTTAGGTACTATTCTTGATTTAGACAAAAGAGACAGAGTGTTAAAAGAATTACTAAGAGTATTAAAACCAGGAGGAAAGATTCTTTTAATAGAAAATAATGTAGATAATGAATTTGAAGAAATTAGAGGAAGAACTAAAGATAATAGAACTAAAGACTATAATAAATGGGTATTATCTAATAATTTTAAAGTTTTTAAGCAGTTTAATACATATTTTAAATTTAATAATACTTTAGAAGCTAAAAAAGTATTTGATATTATTTATGGAGTAAAAGTAGCTTCTAAGGTATCAAGTAGTAAGATAAATCATAATATTGTTATTTTTGAACTAATTAAATAATAACAATTTATATTTATAAGAATTTGTGATATAATAATCCCCATTAAAAAAAAGGGGTTTTTATTATGGAAAAAATAAGTACATTAAAAGGAACAAACTTGCTTAGTGATATCGCCATTGATTTATATCCTAGTTCTTTAAAATTTTATGGTGATAAATATAAAGCCATAATTGATACAACATTAAATAGAACTGTATTATATGAATGGAATGATGAGTCTGCATATGAAGTAATACGTGATATTACAAATGGTAAGGTTGACTGTAATGAAGCAGAGGAATTAGCAGAAAAACATAAAAACTCATATGGTCTTCACTATATTTCAAAGAAATTTTTTACTGGTTTAAAACATTTTGTGGTTATTAAAAATGTTGATGACAAGGATGAACTAGCGTCGTTACTAGCGCATGAACTATATGGCCATGCTGTATGCTCAGATTATAATACATATATGGTAAATGATGGGTATTTATGCTCACGTAACGGTATAGACTTTTTAAACATAAAAAATGGTGTGTTACTTAATCAACAAGCTAATGAAGGTATGATTGAGTATATTGCTTCACAAATAATGCACATATATAGCCCTAATTTTAAAAGACCAAAAAATAATTATGTTTATAATGATGCTGTTGAAGTAGCGAGACTAATATTTAAATATATAGATAAAGAAACAATGTTAAAACTACTTGTTGAAGGCAAAGGATCAATTGAAAAAATATTTGATAAAGACAATGTATATTCATGGCGTGGTCTATCTCAAGAACTTGAAAATAAAAAACCAGATATTGATGAATATTTAGATGGATTTGTTAAAAGATATAAGTATAGAAATAGATAAAAGACTTTTTCTTTTATCTATTTTAGTGTATTATTGTATAAGGATGTGAAAATATGAAAGATAAATTTGTAGTAGAAGAACCAACTATTCTAATGGACTTCTTAATAGATAAAATGGATAAACCTCATAAGAAAGCTAAACAATTATTAACTAATGAAGCAGTGCTTGTTAATAATCATGTAGTAACTAAATATAATAGACCTCTTTTAAGAGGGGATGTTGTATCTCTAAGAGGATTTAATTCTAATAATATCGACTCTCGCGCTGAAATAATTTATGAAGATAAAGATATAATTGTAGTAAATAAAGCTAGTGGATTATTAACTATATCAACCGAGAATGAAAAAGAGAGAACTCTTTATCATATGGTAAGTGATTATGTTAAAATTAAAAATAAAAATTCACGAATTTTTGTTATTCATAGACTTGATAAAGATACTTCTGGTGTTGTAATGTTCGCAAAAACAGAAAATGTTAAAAGACTATATCAAGATTCTTGGGATGAACTTGTAAAGTATCGTGGTTATATGGCATTAGTAGAAGGTTACGTTGAAGATTACAAAGGAAGTATTGTTCAGTATTTAAAGGAAGGCGAAGATGGTTTTAAGGTCTACGCTACTAAAAAAGAACTTGGTAAAAAAGCTATTACTTTATATAAAGCAGTATCAAGAAACGATAAGTATTCACTTTTAGATATTGAAATTCAAACAGGAAGAAAAAATCAAATAAGAGTAGCTATGCAACATATTAATCATCCAGTAGTAGGAGATTATAAGTATGGTTCTAATGATAAGGTTATAAAAAGATTAGGTTTACATGCTTACAAATTAAGTATAATAAATCCTATAACAAAAAAAGAAATGACTTTCGAAACAGTTATTCCTAAAGAATTCTATCATTTTTCTAAAAGTAACGATAATAAAAAATAATATAAAAAAATGATTCAATATTTTGAATCATTTTTTATTTAATTACTATTTATAAACTTCAGCTTTAATAGCTTCAACATTTTCTTTCATAATAGTTATATAATCTTTTTTATTACTTCTTTCTTGTTCTGTAATATTAGATAATGTATGTAAGTAAGAAATTTTAACACCAGTATCATCAACAATAGTATTTACTATATCATTAAGTTCCTCATTATTAGGAGCAAACAAAGTAGTACAAGTACCATTAGCTATAAGTGATTTAGCTTGTGAAATTGTCTTTTCATTAGCAGTATCACTATCAAGTGATATAACATTAAAACCATATTTAGTTAAGAAAAGAAATAAGTCGTCAGTAACAATAATATTCTTTTTAGAAGCATTCTCAACAACTAGACTAATACTAGCATCTAAATTAGATAACTGAATTTTAAGTTTATCATAATTTTCTTGAA
Source organism: Bacillota bacterium (assembly GCA_023460995.1). Taxonomy (GTDB): domain Bacteria; phylum Bacillota_I; class Bacilli_A; order RF39; family UBA660; genus RGIG4266. Next base: position 770,193 of record JAEWOE010000006.1, read on the forward strand.
TATCATTTTTTATATAATGATTTGTGACATATTCATCAAAACCATTTTTAATATTTTGCGCTATCATAAGTAAATTAGAAGGATTAAGCCATAATTCTTCAGTACGATTATTAATCTCCATACTTGCTGTTGAATCAATAATCATTATATTTTTGTTATGTTCAAAAAAGTCTGTAACATAGTTTTTTTCATTAACTAATCCATTAAATATAAATAAATCCGATTGACTATAATCTTTTATTTGTTTATTAGTAAGCTCGTATTCAGTAGGTATTACACCATCTGGATAAATACTTGTTATATTACCATATTTTCCGTATAATGTTTTAACTATATATTCAATAGGGTATACTGTTGTATATATATCTATGTCTTCCATAGTATCACTTTTAAAGCATCCTGTACTTGAAAGAGCCATTACCATAGTAACAATAACACATAATATTTTTTTGAAATTCATTATTTCACTCCTTTTTTTGGAACGGGATCATATCCGGCTTTACCAAAGGGATTACATCTAAGTATTCTTTTTGTAGCAAGGTAAGTTCCTTTAATACTACCATGTACTGTTATAGCTTCAATCGCATAATTAGAACATGTTGGTATAAATCTACAATTATTATGAAAATTCCCAGGTATTTTTTGATATAATCTTATCATTTTTATTAAGATATTTTTCATATTAACACCAAACTAATTATACGATAAAATATATTAAAAGTAAAATAAATTATCACACTTTGCAAAAATTTGATATAATGAAATAGGTGATAGTATGGAAATTTTAAAAAAGTTTAAAATAGACACAAATAGAGAGTCATTATATGAAAGAGCATTTACTCATACATCTTATGCTAATGAGACTGGTCAAGTAAGCTATGAACGCTTAGAATACTTAGGTGATGCTGTTTTAGAACTTATTATGAGTGAATATTTATATAAAAACACAGAAAAAGAAGAAGGCGAAATGACCAAACTTCGTTCTCACTATGTATGTGAAAATGCTTTATATGAATATTCAATTAGATTAGGTTTAAATGAAGCTCTATTATTAGGTAAAGGCGAAGAAGAAAGTGGCGGTAAGTTTAGAAAAGCTATCGTTGCTGATGTTTTTGAGTCATTTATTGGGGCAATGTTTTTAGATAAAGGTTTAGATACTGTTAAAGCCTTTATGTATGAAAATATTATTCCTTTAATTGAAGGACATAAAATAGATTCATTTAGTGATTATAAATCAGTTCTTCAGGAATTAGTTCAAACAGATAAAAGAAGTTTAGACTATACTGTTGTTAATGAAGAAGGACCTTCTCATAATAAAACATTTACTGTTGAAGTTAAAATAGATAATATTTTGTATGGTAAAGGAATTGCCCATAGTAAAAAAGAAGCTGAACAAGAAGCTGCTAAGGATGCTTTAAAGAAAGCACAAAATGGATAATTTAGAGATAATATTTGATAATTTTACAGATGAAGCATCTAAAGGATATATTAAGACAAATCTCTTTATATATAATATGCATTTTCAGACGGTTTATGGGGATGATAGATATAGTGGTAGACAATTATGTTTGAGAATAAGAAATAAGAAGAAATTCCTTACTCTGATTGGAAGGTATTTATTGCAGTTACAAAAATATCGTGGTTTAGATTTTGACTACAATTCTATAAAAGAAGCTATAACTTTATTATTTAGTAATATTACATATGAAGAATTCTTAAGTCCCGAGTTATATGTAGAAAAATATATTAATTTTTATAACTCACATTTACAAGATCAAACCATAAGTGGTTTTTCGTCTTTTAATGCTAACGTAACTTTTATTAGAAAAAATAAGAAAAGAAAAGAAGAAATAGATAGGTTAAAAGAAGAAGACCCTAATAATAAAATGGCTTGCAACATGGAAAGAGAATACAATGAGGGATTAACTTTTTCGCAAAATAGGAATAAAGAATTTTGGGATAGTAATATAGTAATTACAAATAAACTACAAAGCCCAAGGCAAGAAACACCATATAGTTTTGAAATAAACTTTGAAAAGGAAATAGATGGTAAGAAAGTAGCTTTTTATTTACCTAAGATAAGTTATGGTATAAGTAATGATGTTTGTTATATATATGCTGTTCAAAATGATGCTGAAAGCAATGCAGACATTGATTCTAAAAAATTCTGTAGTATGTTTAATCGCGCTTTATATGAATTAAATGATGGAGTTTACGAAAGTGAAACACAAGATTACAAAGACTATAAAGAAGGTAAAAGTACAGAATATGCGGAAAATATTAGTGATGTTTCTCCTTCAGCAGTATTAGCGTTATCAATATTTTTAAATGTATTATTTACTAATAATATCAGTAAAATAAAGGTAGTACCTTTTTTGCCAATGAGATATAATGCTAAAGAAAGAGCTAATTTTAAAAAAACACAATTTTTATCTAAAAGACAAGAATTAGATTTTTTGAAAAAGGTGACTTTATTTAAGGAAAAGAAAATTGATCATTACATGCTTCAAAATAATTTAACTAATAAATTTATAAGAAACTTTATGCGCCTTAACTATCATTTTCCTAATATTGATATTTTAAATTTTCCATATGAAATTGATGAAACAATGACCATAAAATTAAATGAATTTACAAATACAAATAATGCAATTTTAAATGAAATAATAGAAAAAACAGGTGAACTTAAACGTGATAAAAATCTATAGAAAAACAAGTAGTGTTGATAAGAAGAGTCCTTATAAAATATATCTTAATGATATGGAACTTGGTACTATTATGGACGGTGAAAGAAAAGACTTTAATTTAAGATCAAACTCTTATAAAGTTAAGATAGTAGGCGGAGGATTTCATAGTCCTGAGGTTAATGTATCACTTTCTGATGATCAAATTATTCAGCTTATTTGTTATCCAGCTTATAAAGATACAAAATTTTCAAAATATATTTATAAAAATATATTTGGTGGTGAAGCAATATACTTAAAAGTAGATAAAGACTTTTATTTATAGTTGAAAATTGTTATAAAATACTATAAAATATATTTGTTAAAAGGAGTGAGAAAATGGGTAGATTTCCAAATATAGCAGCTAGCAAAGCTAAAACTGGTGCTGCTAAAGGTAAATTATATTCAATGTATGCTAGAGAAATATATCTAGCTGCTAAAACTGGCGGAATTGCACCTGAAGCTAATTCAAGTTTAAAAAGATTAATTGATAGGGCTAAAAAGGAACAAGTTCCAGCTGATATTATTAAAAGAGCAATAGATAAAGTTAGTAGTGGTATTGATGATTCATATCAAAGTACAATGTATGAAATGTTTGGACCAGGTGGATCAACACTTATGATTCAGTGCTTAACAGATAATGTTAATAGAACAGTAAGTGATTTAAGAGCTGTAGTAAATAAATGTCATATTAAAATGGGAGCTATGGGTAGCGTAGCTTTTATGTATGATAATTATGCCATTGTTGGATTTAAGGGGTTATCAGAAGAAAAAGCAATGGAAGCTTTAATTGAAGCAGACATAGACTTACAAGATATTGAAACAGATCAAGAGTTAACTGTTATTTATGGTGATCCACAAGACTTATTCAAGATTAAAGATGCTATTACTAAAGTACTTCCAACAGTAGATTTTGCTGTAGAGGAAATAGCAATGGTACCAAAGGAAACAATTTCCATAGCTGGAGAAGACTTAGAAATCTTTAATAAATTGTTGTCTATGCTTGATGAAGTAGAAGATGTACAAAATGTTTATCATAATGTAAATTTATAATAGCATTTGAAGGAGAGTAAATATGGATTTTAGGGGTATAAAAGAATTTATAAAAGATACTTTTGGTTATATACTAGTTATAGTGGCAGTAATACTAATTGCGAACTATGTAGTAACATTACAACAAAATGTTGGTCCATCTATGCAACCAACTCTAAATAATGGTGATGTGTTATTTTTAAATAAAACTGCTTATAAAATAGGGAAAGTAAAAAGAAATGATGTGGTTGCTTTTTTCTATGCTGAAACTAAATACTTGGTAAAAAGAGTAGTTGGTCTTCCTGGAGAAAGAATTGACTATATAGATAATACACTTTATATTGACGATAAAGCATACAATGAAAATTTCTTAGCAAATGATGTTTTAACTAGTGATTTTAAGATGGAAGATATTTTAGGTTGTGAAGATGGTGTAATTCCTGAAAATACATATTTAGTTCTTGGTGATAATAGAGGAGATTCTATGGATAGTAGAGAAATTGGTGTTATAAAAAAAGATGACATCATGGGAAAAACTACTTTTAGAATTTGGCCTTTTGCTAAAATAGGTTTTATAAAATAGAGAATTTTATTCTCTATTTTTTTTAATTGTGTTATACTTATTTTAGTAGAAAAATAGGTAGTAAGTGTTAGAAGTAGGAAAGAGGTTTTTTGTTTTATGAAAGAAAGAGGTTTTACACTTATCGAGTTATTAGCAGTTATATTAATATTAGGAATAATAGCTTTAATTGCTATTCCAGCAGTTACAAAAATGGTTGAAGAGTCGAGAATAAAGGCATTTAAGGAAACAAATCAAAATATTGCGTCAGTGGTTGAAGGAGAATGTGCTACTTCACAAATAAATGGTACTAGCTCTTCAGCTGGATATACTTTTAATGAAGAAGGTGCATCCGGTGACATAGGTGTTAAAGGTAAACTTCCAACTGGTGGTTCGGTTGTTTCAGATAATTCATGTAATTCAATGGTTTATACGACAAATGATAGTTATTGTGCTGTAAAGACAGCATCAGATGATGAAGTAGTTGTTGGAAAAATTAAAGATGGAAATTGTAGTGTTGTTATGAAAAATGATAGTTATTGCACAAGTGATTCTAATCCAGGTGTATTAAGTGGGACAGGTATAGAGGCAGATCCATATTTAATTGATAGTATTGAAGATTTAGTTTCACTTGTTGGATTAGTTGATAGCGATGCTAACAATTATGCAACTAAATTCGTTAAACTAAATAATAATTTAGATTTTAAAAATAGTTGTTCATATGTTGATGAAAATAATATAACATATGGAGATATAAATGGTGACGGCGAAGTAAATGGTTTAATGACAGAGTTGACGACTAAAGCAGGTTTTTTACCAATTGGTCATAGAAATGAATATCTTGGTAATAGTTACACTGAATTTTCCGGAAGTTTTGATGGCGGGAATCATTACATATCAAATCTATACATAAATAGACCAACACAAAGCGGTATAGGGCTATTTGGAACTATTTATTCATATGGTATATCCCAACAATTTAAAAATATAAATATAATTAATTCAAAAGTTACAGGTTCAAGTCAAGCATCAATACTAGTTGGTGCATCAAATGGATCAAATAATTCACTAAAATTTGATAATGTTTATATTGCAGGTGATGTTGAAGGAACAGGTTATAATTCACTTGTTTTAGGTTATGTATACCCAAATGCGGTTATGGAAACTTATGTTTTTTCAAATATAGTCACAGTAGGTTCTGTGACAAGTAATCCTGAATCTCCTGGTGTATATACAGCCGGCGTGTTTGGTAGTACATATCCCCAAAGAAGTATATATAAAAATATTAAAAACTATGCTAATGTAGACGGCTTCAATAATACTGGCGGTATATTTGGAAAAGTTGAATATGCCACAATAACTGATGTTTATAATTATGGTAATATTACAGATAAAGGTGAGGATACTAGTACAGGTGGCATTATTGGATATACAAATGGTTATGATTTAGTAATGCAAAATGCTTATAATTACGGAACAATAAAAGGGAATAATGCAGTAGGTGGTATAGTTGGATCAGGTGGAACTCCAATAGAACTTAAAAACTTAGTCAATTATGGGGATATAATATATACTTCTTTTGGAAATAATTCTCACTCCCAATATTTTGGCGGTATAGCTGGCTTTGTGCGCAAAACAACTCTTACAAATGCAATTAATCATGGTGATATATATGGAGTAAATAGAACAGGCGGAATAATTGGTAGTAGTACTTCAGTAGTTGCTAAGGATTTGTCTAATTATGGCAATGTTTATGGTCAATATGCAATAGGTGGTATAGCGGGAGAAGCATTTATTTCTGGTACTGATACACAAAGTATATCTAATGCTTTAAATCAAGGGGATATAAAAGTCAAATCATTTGAAGATGGATATACTTTTAAAAGTAATGCACTAGCGGGTGGAATAGTTGGCTATACCGGTGATATAACTATAACTAGCGCTTATTCAAATGGTAATATAAGTGTTGAAAGTAATAATGGTTATTGGAGTTTTATAGGCGGAATAGTGGGTAGAGTTGATTCTTATACCTCTCCAGTATCTATAATAAATGCTTATTCTAATACTAATATTGATGTTAAAAACAATTATGAGTCAGCAAGTAATGGGTTTTTTGGAGGTATAGTTGGATATGGTTATTCTCCAAGTATTCTTACAAATGTTTATTATGTTGGTAACGTTACAACAAATTTAACTACTAAAACAGTAGGAACAATTATAGCAAGTGGTGATAAGACAATTACAAATGCTTATTATAATAATGAGAATATTGCTAATTTCAATGTTATTGAAGGAGTAGCAGTTAATAATTCATCAGTAAATACTTCTTGGTTTAAAGATACATTATCTTTAGGCAGTGCATTTGATTATAGTAATGGAATTTACCCAAGATTATATTCATTTGGTACTACTACTTTAATACCAAATCAAAAAGAGATTGATTTATAAAAGAGAATTTTATTCTCTTTTTTTAAAATTGTGTTATACTTATTTTAGTAGAAAAATAAGTAGTAAGTGTTAGAAGTAGGAAAGAGGTTTTTTGTTTTATGAAAGAAAGAGGTTTTACACTTATCGAGTTATTAGCAGTTATATTAATATTAGGAATAATAGCATTAATCGCCATTCCAGCAGTTACAAAAATGGTTGAAGAGTCGAGAATAAAGGCATTTAAGGAAACAAATCAAAATATTGCGTCAGTGGTTGAAGGAGAATGTTCTACAGCACAGTTAAAAGGTACGGGAACAACAGCGGGATATACTTTTAATGAAGAAGGTGCATCCGGTGACATAGGTGTTAAAGGTAAACTTCCAACTGGTGGTTCTGTATCCACGGATAATTCATGCAATTCAACTGTATACACTAATAATGACAAATATTGTGCTATAAAAACAGCTAATGATAACGAAATAACAGTCGGAAAATATACTGATGGGAAGTGCAATATTACTATGAAAGATGACAGCTATTGTACGAGTGACTCTAATCCTGGTATTTTAAGTGGAACAGGCACAGAAATAGATCCATATTCAATAGAAAGTATTGAAGATTTAGTTTCTCTTGTTGGATTAGTTGATAATGATGCTGCAAAGTTCGCTAACAAGTATGTTAAATTAAATAGTAATTTAGATTTTAAAAATACTTGTTCGTATGTTGATACTAATTCGAAAGAATATGGAGATGTTAATAGTGATGGAGAAATATCAGGATTAATGGAAGAACTAACAACAGATTCAGGATTCATGCCTATAGGTCACAAAATGGAATATATGGGTAAAAGTTATTCTGAATATAGAGGTAATTTTGATGGTGGAAATCACTATATATCAAATTTGTATATAAATAGATCAGAAGAAAGTGTTATAGGATTATTTGGAAGTCTCTATTCATATGATTTTCCACAAGAATTTAAAAATATTAATATTATAAACAGTGATGTTGTTGGAAAATCTTATACATCATTATTATTTGGCCAAGTTCAAGTTTATAATTCAATAATAATGAACAATATCCATACTATTGGTAATGTTACAGGCACATCTGATTCTGGCCTTGTTTCTGGTAGTGTATCATTATCCTATTTAGCTTCAGCAGAAGTCTCAAACATCACTTCTGCGGGATCGGTTAATGGTACAAATGGTTATATAGGTGGAACTTTTGGTGAAGTCAGTTATGGTAATTATAAAAATATTACTAATTACGCCCTAGTGCATGGAAATAATTACTCTGGCGGAGTTTTTGGCAAGTTTGCTTTTGCTTCTTTAACCGGTGCGAAAAATTATGGAAAAGTAAATGATTTGCATGATTACAATCCTTCTCTAACAAAATACTCTATTGGCGGTGTAATAGGATATTCATCTAGTGCTATTAGTGTTTCTGATGCATACAATTATGCAGATGTCATTGGGGTTTCAAATTTAGGTGGTATAATAGGAAATGCTCAAGATTACGAAACAACAAAATATAATAATTTATACAATTACGGAGACATTAGTTATCCAATTTATGGAGATTTTGACAATATGAATTATATTAGTCAGCTTGGTGGTATTATTGGTAATGCCAACAATGGAACTATAACTAATACTTACAATTATGGCGATGTAACTGGATGGTCCAGGACCGGCGGATTAGTAGGTAGTATAAGTAGTAGTGTATTATTAACTAATTTATCCAATTACGGAAAAGTAATTGGAGAACAATATATTGGAGGAATTGCTGGGGAGACTTATAATAAAACGGTCTCAAATTTATCTAATTACGGTGATGTTGTAGGAAAGAAGTTTGTAGGTGGAATAATTGGTAGTGGTTCACCATCAACTTTTGATAATTTAGTTAATCGTGGTGATGTAAAAAGTAGTAATTTTGGGCAGGATGATTCTAGTCAACTTGATATTGGGGGAATAATAGGTCAAACAAGTAGTAGTGTTCTTGTTAACGGAAATAATGCCTATAATTATGGAGATGTGTATGGTTATTATGATACTGGAGGCATAATTGGTTTTGCAGGTAAAGTAACAGGTACGAACTTTGCAAATTACGGCAAAGTATATGGCCAATATCAAACCGGGGGATTAATTGGAGAGACTTCGACACTTAATCTAACTAACATTTTAAATCAAGGAGACTTAGAAATAACATCTTTTGAAAGTAGTTCATATAATCCATTAGGTGGCGGTATGGTTGGCAGTGGTTACAGTGTAATTTTAACAAACGGTTATTCAATCGGAAATATTGACGTTGAAAGTAATAATGGTTATTGGGCTAGAGTAGGCGGAGCCTTAGGAGAGGTAACTACGGCTCAACTCAATAACATCCATGTTGAAAGCGATATATCGGTTAATAATAATTCATCAGAGCAAAGTGGTTATATAGGTGGAGTTATTGCTAATAGTAATTCAACAAGTGCACTTACCAATATCTATTATAAAGGAAAAATAACAACGAACCTTTCTGCACCATATGCAGGAACGATAGTGGCTGATTCAAATGCGACACAAACTAATGTATTTTACAATAATGCAAACCAAGCAAGTTTTAATGTCATAACTGGAACAGCAATAAGTAATAGTACAATTAATTCTAATTGGTTTAAAGATACATTATCTTTAGGCAGTGCATTTGATTATAGTAATGGAATATATCCAAGATTATATTCATTTGGCACTACTACTTTAATACCAAATCAAAAAGAGATTGATTTATAAAAGAGAATTTTATTCTCTTTTTTTAGATATTGTGTTAAAATGATGATAGGTGATTGTATTATGGCATATATAAAATATAAAGAACTTACGAAATATTTTAATTTTAATAAGCGTTTAGAAATAGAAGGACTACCAAAATACGTTTTAGATTATGTAGATAGCGATGAGAAAGTAATCGCAGCATATAAAACTTCAAGAGATAAATCTATTTTTACAGATAAGAGAATGATTCTTTTTGATGTGACTCCATTTACAAAGAAAAAAAAGATTCATATTCTTCCATATAAATCAATTGATACAGCTGCTATAGAGTATAATATAGGAGCAGCAGCTCTTCTTATATCTTTTACAAGTGGTTACCAACTACGCCTTAATTTTGTAAGAATGAGCGCTAATGATAAGTCAGAATTAAGAATATTGTTTTCAAGAATAATGAAAGAACAAAAATAGTAATAAAATTGGTCTTTTTTCTTTAATTTTTATATCCTTTTATGGTAAAATGGAAATAGTTAGGGGAGATGATATTATGAGTAAATTTAGCTTAATGCCACTAGATACTTTTAATGTCATCAACTACGCATACTTAAATGATAGTGACCGTAAGTTACTTATAATGTTATATCAACCTATTGTAGGAGCTATTGGTATAAACTTATATTTAAATTTATGGACTTTTTTGGATAAAGAAATAGTATTGTCTGAAACAAATAATCATAATATGTTACTTAATATAATGGGGGTTACATTAGGTGAAATAGGTGAAGCTAGAGAGAAATTAGAAGGAATTGGACTTGTTAAAACATATTTAAAAGAAGGAGAAATAAACAATTATATATATGAATTATACTCTCCGCTTTCAGCATATGATTTTTACAGCAATCCACTTTTAAGTAGTCTCTTATATACTAGTTTAGGTAGTGTTAATTATAAAAAAACAAAAGAATATTTTAAAGTTCCTCGCATTAATTTAAAAGATTATAATAATATAACAGAAAACTTTAGTGATGTATTTATATCAGTTAGAATGATGGATACTGATTCTAGTGAAATAAGAAAAAAGAATTATGGAAAAGTAGGTATTAACTCTGACTTAGACGTTGATGAGATACTTAATATGATTCCAGAATTAATAATTAATCATACTAAAGTATCTGAAGTTATAAAAGATTTAATTATAAAATTATCTTTTATATATGGATTTGATGCGGATACAACTATTAATATAGTAAGAAATTCTTTAAATGATAAACACAATATAGATAAAGATAAACTTAGAACCAACTATAGAACATATTATCAGTTTGAAAACAATGGTAGTATGCCAAGTATAGTCTTTAAAACACAACCAGATAATTTAAAAAAAGAAATAACAGATGATTCAAAAAAATCAAAGATAATATATCAGTTTGAAAATACCAATCCTTATAATTTTGTATGTGCTAAAAGTAAAACAACAAAACCAACAAAATCAGAAATGTCTGTACTTGAAATGTTACTTGTAGATATGAATATGAAGCCTGGTGTGGTCAATGTATTAATTGATTACGTTCTTAGAATTAACAGTAATAAATTATCTAAGAATTTTGTTGAGGCTATAGCGAGTCAGTGGAAGCGAAGTAATATAGAAACAGTTGAAGAAGCTATGGAAATATCTAAGCAAGAACACAAACAAAAAAGTACATTTACTCAAAAAAAGAGTAGTAGTATATTAAAAACAGAAGAAAAACCAGAATGGTTTGATAAAGCAATTGAAGAAAAAGAAGATTTAGAAAAACAAAAAAAATTAGAAGAAATGTTAGGCAAAATGTAGGTGATAAAATGAATAACATTAAAGATGCAACAGTAGAAATGGGTTTAAATACTAATAATAAAAGAGTCTTAGAAAGAGAATTTGAAGCTTCACTTAAGGATGAAAGATTCAAAACTTTAGTTAAGAAGATAAACTTGCCGGTTGAAACACTGATGAAGTATACATCACTTTTAGAAGAAAGTGCTTGTGAATATGATAATTGCCAAAATTGCAAGAATATTTTTGAATGTAAAAATAAATCAAAAGGTTATGCATATTTACCACGAGTAGAAAACGATAAACTTTTGTTTAAATTTAAAGCATGCAAGTATCAAGAAAAGATAATGAAAGATAATGCTTTTAAAAAGAATATTACATTATATCAAACACCAGATGGGATACTTGAAGCTGATATGAAAAAAATTAATTTAAAAGATGCAGCTCGTTTTGATGCAATTGAATGGTTAACAAAATTTGTAAATAATTATCCTAATGTAACAAAAGGACTTTATTTAAATGGAAGTTTTGGTGCTGGAAAAAGTTATCTAATAACAGCTACATTCTGTGAACTTGCCAAAAAAGGCTACAAGAGTACTATTGTTTTTTGGCCTGAATTTTTAAGAGACTTAAAATCATACTTTGGTAATGATTTAGAATATAGAGCAATAATAAGTAAGATTAAAAATACACCACTTTTATTTATTGACGATATTGGTGCAGAAAATGTTACACCTTGGGGACGTGATGAAATATTAAATACAATACTTCAATACCGTATGGATAATAAAATGTGTACATTTTTTAGTTCGAATTTTGACTTAAATGACTTAGAAAAACATTTAAGTTCTACTAGGGAAGGATATGAAATAGTTACAGCTCGACGAATAACCGAGCGCATAAAACAACTGACCGATAACATTCAGTTAATAAGCAAAAATTTGAGAAGTTAGAAATTGCTAGGAGGATGTTTTATGCAAAAAAATCAAGGTAATAGATTAAGAAATTTATTAAAAGAAAAAGGTACGATGCCAATTGAAGATTTAAATAAAAAGTTGAACTGTTCAAGTGAAAGGACCAGGCAATTATTGCTTCAGTATTTATATGAGGAAATAGGGACTATTCATCCTGACCAAGTGATAGAAAAGTATATGTATTTATTTAAGATATTTAAGTATTTTGAAAATATAGATGATGAGCTTGAAAAGGAAAGAACGTTACAAAATTTAAATGAAGCTGCTGCGTTATGTATAAAACGCATCAACAGGATCAAAAAAGAGAAAAATCGTACAAATATCGATCCAGCTATACTTAAAAAGTTTCTAGATACAATTGATGTTACTATAATTAATTTAAAATATAAGGCAATAGCGAAAAGCACTAATTTACAAGCTAATGAAGTATCATATGAATTACTGAAATATTTAATAAATATTGTTCGTAATTATAATTACCTATTTGAACTTTTAAAATTATTTCCTAATAACTTAACATTAAAAAATAGGCAAGGTGTGTATTTAATAGATGAACTTATAGAAAAATATATAGCTGCTGTTCAAAATAATGAATCTAAAATTGATATCATATATTATGAGAAAATAATTAAATTATTTGTTGAAGATCCAAAATTCAATATTGAGACAAATATAAAAAAGAAAATGGTTTCAAAATTAAACTGGACAATCAAAATTATTAATGAAAGTGATAAAAAAACTAGTGATAAAGATAAAGCAACATTTTTTATAAAAGAAGTAATAACTGATATTAAAAAAAATGAAGATGCGAATAGGAAAATTGAACATTTACAGTTTAAGTATGACATAAATCCAAATTTTCCAGCAATAGTTCTAAAAGACTCAAAAAAGATGATAACGCTTGAAGATAAGAGTCAAATCATGGATTGCAGAGATAAATATACTGTTACAGTAGATTGTGATGGTACATGGGCTTATGATGATGCTTGTTCTTTAGAAAGATTAGATAATGGGCATTATTTATTAGGGATTTATGTAGCCGATGTTACAATGGCAGTGCCAAGAAACAGTTTGGTTGATATAGAAGCTAAAAAAAGAGCAGAATCTGTTTATTCTGGCATGTACGTAATAACGATGTTACCATATGACTTAACTCTATCATTAACATTAAGAAAAGGTAATGATAGAAATGCCATAGGTTACTTCTTTGAACTTGATGATAATGCTAATTGTGTGAATTTTAGCGTTAGAAGATGTTTAATTAATGTAGATGATAATTATAGTTATGATAAAGTTAATTCAATGCTTACAGATTCTAAGAACATAGAAGAAATAAAAAACATCAAGGACATGTATTATATATCTAGTAAATTTCATCAAAATAGTGATTTAAGAATGCAGTATCGAACTTTAAAGAAAATAAAGAAATCGATTGTTGGATCATGTTCTTTAAGTAAATCACCTGATTATGATATAGCGGCTATGATGATAGCTGATTTCATGACTCAAACTAATGCATTTGTAGCTGATTATTTCTATAAACATCCGGAAATACCATTTATATATCGTATTAATTTAGCGAGTTATGGAAAAGATATTATTAAGAATATAACTGATATAAGTAAATCCGAAGTTTCTTTTGAAGAAATGCTTAATTATATCAATTATATTTGTCCACCATCAACATATTCAGTTGTTAATTTAGGCCACAACGGTTTAGCTTTACCGGCGTATTGTCATGCTACCAATCCACTTAGAAATTATAGTTCATTAGAGAATGAAAGAATAATAATAGAGCATATGATTAATGATGGAAAAGATTGTGATTTAGATAAAAGTAAAGCATATTTAGAAAAAATGTGTCATTATATGAATAATCGAATAAGTTTAAATAATGACTATGTAGAAGAGGCAAAACAACTTTATAAAAAACGCGAAAGTGTTGACAAAAAATAAAAAAGTGATACAATTAGTCATAAGGCAATGACTGAGACACGATTTATTTAAGAGTATCAAAGCAAACTAGGGATGATGGGAGCCTAGTATACAAATAAGTAAATTACTACTCATGAGCTGAACTCGAAAGAGATTTCCGGTAATACCGTTATCATAAATTAAGCTACAAGGTAGGATGGTACCGCGTTTATACGCTCCTTACATATATAATTTTATATGTATGGAGTTTTTTTGTTGTAGGAGGTAGTATTTATGCAACTAAAATCGATATCGCTTAATAAGTTTTTAAAATTATATCTAGGAATTGAAAACGAAGTATTAAAAAAGATGACACACAACGATGTGAAAATTTTATTGCCAGATCTATGTAGATGCTCATTTGAGTATGCTTATGAGAACTGTGAAATGATCCTAAAAGGTGATATTATTATTGTTTTTGATGCTAAAGGAATGATTGTTCCATATTTAAAACCAGATAAAAAAATGCAATATAATGTTGGACTAATTTATGCTAATGAGACAAAAAGAGTTGGTAAAATAACCACCGACAAAGAGAATATAAAACTAAAGGAAATGTCTAATTATGAACTCAAATTATTATTAAATGTTTCTAAAAATGGTTACGCTATTTCTAATAGTGCTAGAAAAGAACTTGAAGAAAGAGGTAAAATTAATTCAAAACAAAAAGTTAAAAAAAGAATATGTAATAATTATTATTTAAGAAATTGTGAGGAGGAATAAAAATGATAAATATTAAAGAAGATGCAAACTTAAATGTACTTAATCATAGTTGTGCACATTTACTTGCACAAGCAGTAAAGCATTTATATCCAAATGCTAAATTTTGGGTAGGACCAGTTATAGAAAGTGGTTTTTACTACGATATTGATTTAGGTAATGAAGTAGTAAAAGAAGAAGATTTAGAAAAAATAGAAAAAGAAATGAAAAAGATTTCTAAAGATGGAAAAAGAATAGTTCGTAAAGAACTTTCAAAAGAAGAAGCTTTAGATATGTTTAAAGATGATGAATATAAAATAGATTTGATTACTAATATGGATGAAGATAGTATTATAACTTGTTATACTCAAGGAGACTTTACTGATTTATGTAGAGGACCTCATGTAGAAACAGTAAAGGATATTAAATTCTTTAAATTACTTAAAACTAGTGGGGCATATTTTAAAGGTGATTCAAATAATAAAATGTTAACTAGAATCTACGGAATTAGCTTTAATGAACAGGAAAAATTAGATGAATATTTAGAATTTCTAGAAGAAGCAAAAAGAAGAGATCATAAAAAACTAGGTAAAGAATTAAATTTATTTATGATAAGTGAATATGGACCAGGATTTCCTTTCTTTTTACCAAATGGAATGATATTAAGAAATGAACTTGAAAAATTTTGGTATGATGAACATACAAAAGAGGGATACGAATTTATTAAAACTCCTATAATGTTAAATCAAGAATTATGGGAAGTTTCAGGGCACTGGATGAACTATAGAGAAAATATGTATACATCTAACATAGATGATCAAGTATTTGCTATTAAACCAATGAACTGTCCAGGTGGAATGTTAGTTTACAAAAACTCATTACATTCATATAAAGAATTACCAATTAGATGTGGTGAATTAGGACAAGTGCATAGACATGAGGCTAGTGGAGCGTTAAATGGCTTATTTAGAGTTCGTACTTTTACACAAGACGATGCTCATATCTTCATGCGTGATGATCAAATTGAAGAAGAAGTAGTAAGACTTATTGCTTTTATAGATAGAGTTTATTCTATGTTTGGTTTAAGCTATGATATAGAATTATCAACTAGACCACTTGATAAATATATTGGTACTATTGAATCATGGGATAGATCTGAAAAAGCATTAGAGGATGCCTGTCATAAAGCAGGTAGGGAGTGTAGGATAAATCCAGGAGATGGAGCTTTCTATGGTCCAAAACTAGATTTTCATATTAAAGATTCATTAGGTAGAGTATGGCAATGTGGTACTATTCAACTTGACTGTAATTTACCAGAAAGATTTGATTTAACTTATATAGATTCTGATGGTAGTAAAAAAAGACCAATTATGCTTCATAGAGTAATATTTGGCTCAATTGAAAGATTTATTGGAATATTAATAGAACATTTTGCTGGAGCTTTCCCAACATGGTTAGCGCCTGTTCAAGTAAGCATTATCCCAGTTAATAACGAATATCATTTAGAGTATTCAAACGAATTATTAAATTTATTAAAAGAAAATGGAATAAGAGTAGAATTAGATAGTCGTGAAGAAAAACTTGGTTATCGTATGCGCGAAAGTCAAACTAAGAAGATACCATATACTTTAGTAATTGGTGATAAAGAAAGAGATAATAAAGAAATTAGTTATCGTAAATTCGGTAGCCAAGAAACTACTACAGTAAGTCAAAAAGATTTTATCGAAATGCTTAAAAATGAAATAGTTAGTAAAAGTAATAATAAATAATGGTAGAGTATATTTCAGATAAGCAGTTTCGTGAAATATCTATGCAAATTCATTTTGAGCTTGAAGTAAATAAAAGAAATCAAGAAAAAATAAATGAATTAAAACAAAGACTAGTAGTATTAAAACATCTTAGAGCTAAAAGCATTATATTAGAAAAAGAAGAAAAGACTCAAAAAGGATTATTATAGTCTTTTTTTTTGTTCTAAAATTAATAGAAATCAATATAATTAAATTGATAATGGAGGAATAAGATGATAAATAAAAAGAGTATTTGGTTTTTAACATTATTTAGTTTAATTTTAGTTCTAAGTGTATATTATATTACTATGCCAAACGACCTACTACTTACTAAAATAAATACTGACGGTGAGGAAGCAGAAGAAAATAGCGACGAAGTCTCGGCAGAAGTATCAGAAAGCACCATATTAGTAGCACTTAGAGTTTCAGCGGAAGAAGAGTATTTGGAAGAATTAGAAACACTAAAGAATATTTTGAATGATGACAAAACTTCAGTCGAAGAAAAAAATAATGCCTTTGAAAAAATCAAGAATTTAAATAGTACCAAAGGTGAACAAGAAGAATTAGAAAAAAAGATAGGACAGGAATATAGCTTGAAATCTTTTGTTAAAATAGATGGTGATCAAGTAAGGGTTGTTGTAGACAGTAAAAAACACGATACTGTTCTCGCAAATAACATTATGCGTCTTGTTCAGGCCAACTATAAAAATAAAATGTATATTTCGGTGAAATTTCAAACATCATAGGCTTTTTATTTCACACATATAACCTTTATTCATAAAATAATATGAGAATATATAATCGCCCTTTGGGAAGGAAGGAAAAATGAGTAAAGGTATATTAACAAAAAGAGAAAAAGAAGTATTTAACTTACTTATTGCTAATAAATCGACAATCGAGATAGCAAACATTTTAGAAATAAGTGAAAAGACAGTTCGCAATCATATTTCTAACGCCATGCAAAAGTTAGGAGTAAAGGGTAGGGCAGCAGCAGTAGTAGAACTATTAAAATTAAACGAAATATCATTATAAATCGCATATTATGCGATTTATTTTATATATTTAAATAGAGGTGAACTATGTATGTTAAAAAAATTGATTATAAAAAGGATAATTGTAACTACTTGTGTGATTTTCGCTCTGATTTTACTATATGTAATTCCCAAAAATAAAGATGCTCTTGAAATTAATCAAGAACTTGAGTATACCTCTAAAGAGGTAAACACTCATACCATATTTTTGCTTGACAGTAATAATTATGTAGCAATGACTAAAGTACTAGTTGAAAAAGAAGAAACAGTTAATGTAGCAAGAGAATTACTGGATGTTCTTATAACAGAAGGTGCAGGAGAAAGTAAAATTCCATCTGGATTTAGAAGTGTTATACCTGAAGATACTAAAATTAATAATATTACATATGAAGAAGGTTTATTAAAAGTTGATTTGTCAGCAGCAGCATTTGAAACAAAAGAAGATATGGAAGAAAAAGTATTAGAGAGTATTATATATACTTTAACTAGTGTTAAAGATGTTAAAAAAATAATGCTCTTCATTGATGGAAAAGTATTATCAAAATTACCAAATTCTAATACTATTTTACCAACTATTCTAGATAGAAGTTATGGCATAAATAAAAGATATGATTTTATGAGTTTAGATAATTTATTGAGTTTAACTATTTACTATATAAATGAATATAATAATCAGTTCTATTATGTACCTGTAACTAGTTATATTAATGATACTAGAGAAAAAATATCTATTATAGTAGATGAATTATCAAGTAGCAATTTATATACTAGTGACTTAATGAGTTTTTTAAGTAATGATATAAAGTTAATATCTAGTCAAAATACTGATCAAACATTAAGACTTGAATTTAATGATGCAATCTTTAGTAATATTGATGAAAAAGATATATTAGAAGAAGTAATATATACAATTAGTTTATCTGTATTTGATAATTATAATGCTAATAAAGTCGTATTCGTAAGTAATAACGAAGAAATTTTAACAAAAAGTATTGAATAATAAATAGATATGTAGTATAATTTA
The DNA here is from genome assembly GCA_023460995.1 of Bacillota bacterium. Taxonomy (GTDB): domain Bacteria; phylum Bacillota_I; class Bacilli_A; order RF39; family UBA660; genus RGIG4266. Next base: position 788,986 of record JAEWOE010000006.1, read on the forward strand.
TCTTGTTCACATGAGCAAGATTGTCTTGGTAGCTCAGCTGGATAGAGCAATGCCCTTCTAAGGCAGCGGTCGAGGGTTCGAATCCCCCCCAGGACACCATTTAAGAAATTAACTAACAGAAATGTTAGTTTTTTTGTTTTATATTATTAAAAAACATCATATTTTTGCTACTTTCTATTTGTAATAATAGTTATGGAAAAGATTGTCGAAATATGATATTATAAATATAGGTTGAATACGGTAGCAGTATTCTTATTCTTTAAAACAACAGTTCAACCATTGTTTTTATTTATATAAATAGATTAAACATATTTTATCACTCTTTTAAATACTGTATTGTATAGTTTATTTATAATAGTGGAAGGGTTGAATTAGATGAACAATGAACAAAAAATATTAGGCAGTGTACCTAAGAAAAAGGGCAAACGTTATATAGTAATAATATTAGTTTTAATTATATTAGGATTGGTAGGTTACCTTGTATATGATAAAATAAGTAAGAATAGTATTATCGAAAAAAATAAAAAGAAAGAAGAAAATAATACTACTGAAATACAAAAAAACGAGTTGGAAGAAGAAAAAGAATATACTAATTTAAATTCAGAACTTAGAAATGTACTAACTTTTAATCTTTCATATGACGTTGGAGCTGATGACAAACTTGTAGCTGTAAGAAAAGATGGCAAAGAAATATTATTAGCAGATTTATCTGAATATAATGGTGAAGTTAGATATGATTTTTACAATGACAAAATATATTTATACATGCAAAAATATACAGCAGGAAAACAGGAAAATGGCATTGTTACTGTCCAACCTGTGCATAATACTTATTTAGCATATATTGATTTAAATAAGGGTAATGGCAATTATAAAGTTAATATTATTACGGAAATAAATAATGATAACTGGCCTGAAAGTATTGCGGCAACTTCTGATGAATTGTATATTGTTGCAGCTGACATGGCAGTAAAAAAATATTCATTAACTGATAAAAAATTAGAAGACACGAATATATTAGGAAAAGATACGATGGTAAGATTATATTCAACAAAAGATGGAAGTGATTATTTAGTATACAATATTGGAAGGGATTTGTATTTATTAGATACTTCTACTAACGAATCTAAACTAATTGAAAATGAAAGTAATTTATCTTTTCTTTATAATTGTAAAATAGTATACTATAAATACGTAACAACAGGAAATACTGAATTGATATATTATAACTATGATATAACTACTGGCCAAAAAAAAATTTTGTCACCCAAAGTTTCATATCCTAATGCTAGTATAGGCGCTGAAAATATTATGCCTTATAAAGATGGTTATATTTACTTCACTGTCACAAACGTAATGTCATATAATAAAGGAGACTATAAGGAATTATTCGATTATACAGAGGCTGGATATGCATATACTATTAGCAAGAGCGGCAGAGTTTCTGAAGATGTAATATATCTTGGATTTTCTAGAGTTTTAGTAGATCCTAATAATTCAAAAACAAAAACAATAAATTTAAAAGATAAAAGTGTGGAAACAGCATCTTTAAACTATGAGTATAAGTACACAAAATATTATGAACAAAAATGAAAATAGTAATGATCAATTATAATTGAATTTTATTTTGAATTTCTGAGAAAAACTAACAGCATTGTTAGTTTTTTATTGCAAATAACGACAAAATTTAGTATTATTATCCTAGAAAGAACAAAGACAGAATAATAAATTAACTTGCTAAAAAAAATGGAGGATAAAATGGAAAAAGAAGGATTTACATTAATTGAACTATTAGCTGTTATATTGATATTAGGAATAATAGCATTAATAGCAATACCAATAGTTAGTAATATTATAAAAGAAAGTAAAAGAGGGGCATTTGAAACTACAGCTAATAATGTAGTAAGTGCAATAGAAGATGCTTGTCAGCTTCAAACACTAAAAGGTGAGACATTAACAACAACTTATACATTTAGTGATGGTGATGTGTCACCAAGTTTAAATATCAAAGGATCATTACCAGAAGAAGGAACTGCAACAGTAAACTCTAATTGTAATGTTAATTTAAGCGTAAACAATGGAAAATTTACGGCTACTAAAGATGCATCATCAGATACTATAACAGTAGTTGATGGTGTAGAAACACCACAATTACCAACAGTTTATCCAGTATATGCAAATGGAACTGCTGTATACTTTAATCCTGTGACTGGTGCAAAATGTACAGCAGGAGAAGCAGTAAGTACAACAGGAACAAAAACTGGATGTATGAAGTGGTATACATTTAATGATGGTGGAGCATCAACTGATACAATTAACTTAATATTAGACCATAACACAACTGCCACAGTAGCTTGGAATCCTACAGTAAGTAATGTGAGTGGTCCAACAAACGTAATCACACAACTTCAAACTGACACTAGTTCTTGGGCAGGAGTGATAACAAGAACAGATAGTTATAGTGTAAGTAATGGAACAGCGACATATACAATAAATTACAGTACATATAAGGCTAGACTAATAACAGCGGGGGAAATTGCTACAATAACAGGAAATAGTAGTTTTGCAGAAGCAACTACTACGTCTTCAAATTGGTTTTATTTAGACAGTAACACACAAAATAAAACTGCAACTACAACTGGAGCAAGTAATTATGATTGGCTATTTGATTATACAAAAAGTTGTACTAGTTCCGGATGCAATATTGCTGATGCTAGTAATTCAGGATATTGGACATCTACAGCCGTCTCTAGCACTACTGACAACACTTGGCTCGTGAGTTGGCAAGGCAACTTAGGCAGAAACGCAGGCTATGCGGACTTCTACGGTGTTCGTCCAGTTATAACTATCTTAAAATCTAATTTCTAAAAAGGCTATAATAAATTAAATAAAGAGAAGATAGTCAAAAGGAATGAAGAAAATATGCTGGAATCCCAGTGAAAGCAAGTGTGGCTTTAGACACGCTTGTAATAGGAAAAAATGCTATGCTTTTTTCCGTTAAAGGTAGCCATCTCATGCAAGTTCCTTGCGAGAGATGACTTCCGATTTATTTAAACTTGGGTCGAAAAATTTAGTTAGTATTCGATTACTACCTATTTAATATTGTTAAGAGTTGTCGTACTGGGAACTTTAACGCACCATTTAAGAAATTAACTAACAGAAATGTTAATTTTTTTTGTTCTATATTATTAAAAAACATCATATGTTTGCTACTTTCTATTTGTAATAATAGTTATGGAAAAGATTGTCGAAATATGATATTATAAATATAGGTTGAATACGATAGCAGTATTCTTATTCTTTAAAACAACAATTCAACCATTGTTTTTATTTATATAAATAGATTAAACATATTTTATCACTTCTTTAAATATGGTATTGTATAGTTTATTTATAATAGTGGAAGGGTTGAATTAAATGGACAATGAGCAAAAAATATTAGGTAGTGTACCTAAGAAAAAGGGCAAACGTTATATAGTAATAATATTAGTTTTAATTATGTTAGGTTTAGCAAGTTATATTGTATATGACAAAGTAATTAAAAAAAATATAGTTGAAGAAAATAAGGACAAAGAAGAAAATAATACTACTGAAATACAAAATAATGAATCAGAAGAAGAAAAAGAATATACAAATTTAAATCCTGAACTTAAAAATGTATTAACTTTTAATCTTTCAGAAGTTATTGAAAATCGTGACAAACTTGTAGCTGTAACAAAAGATGGCAAAGAAATATTATTAGCAGATTTATCTGAATATAATGGTGAAGTTAGATACGATTTTTACAATGGCAAAATATATTTATACATGCAAAAATATACAGCAGGAAAGCAGGAAAATGGCATTGTTACTGTCCAACCCGTGCATAATACTTATTTAGCATATATTGATTTAAATCAAGGTGATGGCAATTATAAAGTTAATATTATTACGGAAATAAGTAGTAATAATTCACCTGAAAGTATTGCAGCAACTTCTAATGCAATATATATTGTTTCTTCAGCTGACATGGCAGTGAAAAAATATTCATTAACTGATAATAAATTTGAAGATACAAACATAATAGGAAAAGACATGATTTTAGAATTATTCTCAACAAAAGATGGAAGTGATTATTTAGTATACAATATTGGGTGGGATTTGTATTTATTAGATACTTCTACTAATGAATCTAAAATAATAGAGAATAAAAGTCAGTTGGCTTTCATATATAATGGTAAAATATTATACCATAAATCTGGAACAGCGGGATCTGGTAAATTGATATACTGTGAGTATGATATAAAAACTGGCGAAAAAAAAATTTTGTCACCTGAGGTTGGATATGGTTCTGCTAGTTCGGACACTGAAAACATTATACCTTATAAAGATGGTTATATTTACTTTACTGAAAGCAAAGTAATGTCATATAATGAAGGAAACTATAAGGAGTTATTTGATTATAGCGATATAGGTTTTATATATGGTGCTAGCAGAAGAGGCAGGGTTTGCGAAGATGTAATATATCTTGGATTTGCTGGATATTTAACAATCCAGAATCCTGTTAAAGATGCGTTAGGAACAAAAACTATAGGTTTAGAAGATAAAAAGGTGGAAGAGACATCTTTATACTATGATTATAGGTATACAAAATATTATGAACAAAAATAATTAAAAGCAATGATTAATTATAATTGAAATATGATTTTGAATTTTTAATTAGTAAACTAACAGAAATGTTAGTTTTTTATTGCAAATAACGACAAAATTTAGTATTATTATCATATAAAGAACTAAGATAGAATAATAAATTAACTTGCTAAATAAAATGGAGGATAAAATGAAAAAAGAGGGATTTACATTAATTGAACTATTAGCTGTTATTTTAATTCTAGGTATAATTGCTTTAATTGCTATACCAACTGTAAATAAAATTATAGAACAAAGTAGAAAAGGAGCCTTTGAAACAACAGCTAATAATGTAGTAAGTGCAATAGAAGATGCTTGTCAGCTTCAAACACTAAAAGGTGAGACATTAACAACAACTTATACATTTAGTGATGGTGATGTGTCACCAAGCTTAAATATCAAAGGATCATTACCAGAAGAAGGAACAGCAACAGTAGACTCTAGTTGTAATGTGACTTTAAATGTAACAAACGGAACATTTACAGCTACCAAAATATCTACAGAAGATACGGTAACGGTAGTAGAAGGTGGAGAAGTACCAGAAACACCGACAACATATACAGTATATGCTAATGGTACAGCAGTATATTTCAATCCTGTAACTGGAGCAAAATGTACAGCAGGTTAAGCAGTAAGCACAACAGGAACTAAAACAGGATGTATGAAATGGTATACATTTAATGATGGTGGAGAATCTACTGATACCATTAACTTGATATTAGACCACAATACAACAGTGTTAGTAGCATGGAATTCTACTGGAAGTAATGTAAGTGGCCCAACAAACGTAATGACACAGCTTCAAACTGATACTAGTGCTTGGGCAGGAGTACCAACAAGAACAGATAGTTATAGTGTAAGTAATGGAACTGCTACTTATACAATAAATTATAGTACATATAAGGCTAGACTAATAAAGGCAGCTGAAATAGCTACAATAACAGGAAATAGTAGTTTTGTAGAGGCAACAATGCCAAATACAAGTTGGTTTTATTTAGACAGTAATAATCAAACACAAACAGCAACTACTACTGGAGCAAGTAATTATGACTGGTTATTTGATTATACAAACGGATGTACTGGTTACGGATGTAATGTAGCTGATGCAAGTAACTATGGGTACTGGACATCTACAGCTGTCTCTGGCAATACTGGCAGCGCTTGGCGCGTGTATAGGCGCGGCTGCTTGGACAACTACAGCGTAGACAATTCGGGCGGCTACGGTGTGCGCCCAGTTATAACTATCTTAAAATCTAATCTCTAAAATAGAAATAGTGATTAAATAAAGAAGATATTATTTGTGATATGGAATTATAAAAAGTAAAATAATCACATTGAACTGTGATATAATATTTAACAGAAACTTTAGGGGGTATTATGTTTAATAACAACACTTTTTTTCATAACAAAATAACAGAAGTAAATAGAAATGAATTACTAAATCAATATACTGAAGACATCATTAATAAATTAATTAGATATAATATATTTGATAGTTTTTCATCTAAAAAAGAATTAGATAAATGGATATTAGAATTAAATTGTTTAGAAGTTAAAAATATTATGAGTTTAACTATAGAACCCAATAATATAAAATTTGATCCAGTATTATTAATAAATAAGAATTTATTAAATACTATAGATTATAATAAAAGAGTTGAAGCATTAGTAAGTATAAAAAATGCTGATGGTTGGTATCATTTATTTGATAGAATGTTAAATCTTGAATTTTTATATAGTGATAAGTTTTATCAAGATATTGAAACAATGAAAAAAGCTAAAAGTGCTCAAATGTCACTATGGATAATTGGCGAACCAACTTTTATTAACAGTCCTTATCATGATGAAGATTTTGAATTATTAGTTACTTCAAAAGATACAAGTGGTAAGGGTTGTGATTATCTTGTATGGGATGCTATAGCTACAGTAGCAGAAAATTTCGATTCAATTAATAGTGATTATCACAAACAAGATTTGAAAACTATAATTAAATATTCTGGTGCATGTCTGCAAGGATCACATACTTATCCGGAAGGTTCAATAAATAATTTAGCAGTTAATTCAATTTCGTTAAAAGATAAATATCATTTAGAAAATATGGAAATATTAGCTAATAATACAGAGATAGGAAATTTTTTATATGCAGTAATGACAAATCAAGATGCAGTAAAAAGAAGAGATTATAGAAATATAATAAGAGAAATGGTAGAAAATAAAAACAATATAAGTTATGTATTTTTAGTATGTTATTATGCAGTAGGTGAAAAGGAAGCTACATCCGCTCAAAATTTTTGCTTACATAATTATTTCTATGAAATAAAAAATGATTATAATATAGATGAATTACTTAAAAAAGTTGATGAAAGAATTAATGTTATAAATGGTGAATTTAAAGAAATAGTGACGTATGAATTAGAATGCAATCAACCTGCTAAAATAAAAAGAAAAGGTTTTAAAAGATTATTTAAGAACTAGTATTACTTTAAAATACTAATTAATACTTAATAGTAACTTATTTAATATTACTTAGTGTTGTTGTACATTGAATTTAATGCAATATTTAAGAAATTAACTAACATAAATGTTAGTTTTTTTGTAATCACAATGAAAATACAATAAATGTTAAATAATATGAATGGTTATTAATAATTAATTAATATCATTTTTTATGATATAATTATTAAAGGTGGTAGAGTGAATAATAAATTTACTAAAATATTAAAATGTAAGAATTGTGCCTTATGCAACAATCAGTTACCTCTACTGGATAATGCTATTTTAGGAGACATTATGTGGGTTGGATTATCAGCAAAAAAAGTAACTGATATATCAATTTCAGTGCCTCTTGAAAATAATACTAACAGTGGAAAAATTATTGAACAGATTGAACAGCAAATACCAAATTATAATTTTTACAAGACTAATTTGTTGAAATGTCTTCCACTTGATGAAAATAATAAATTAAGATATCCAACTGTTAATGAGATGGATAAATGTATTAAAAATTTAATATATGAAATAGATATAATTAAACCTAAATTAATATTTTTGTTAGGTAGAAAAACATATAACTATGTCTATAAGTATTTTAAAAATAATAATTTAGATGCAAATAATATTTATTATATAGAGCATCCATCATATATTTATGTTTATAGGAAAAAACTTATAAATGAGTACATTAGTAAAATTGTAGAAATAATTAAGAATAATAATCATGGAGGAAAATGATATATGAAAATAATAATGGCTACTAAAAATCCAGGCAAGATTGAGGGTGCTAAAAAGGCCTTTTCAAATTATTTCAAAGATATAGAAATAGTAGGAATATCTGTATCTTCTGATGTGAGTGATCAGCCTGTTAATGAAGAAATATATTTAGGTGCAAAAAATAGAGTTAAGAATGTTAAACAATATTGTAAAGAAAATAATATAATAGGCGACTTGTATATATCGGTTGAATCGGGTATAACTAATCAAATATGTGATTGGATGATTGTTAATGTTGCAGTGATTGAAGATAATGAAGATTTTAAAAGTTATGGAACTAGTCCAGGATTCCCAGTGCCACACAAATATGTTGAAGATATAATTAAAACAGAATTAGGTACTGTGATGGATGAAATATTTAAAAAAGCAGATTTAAAATCAAGTATAGGCGGAATTAGCATATTAACACATGAAATAGTATCAAGATTAGATTTGACGGAAATGGCCTTTGTAATGGCATTAACAAAATATATAAATAATACTATATGGAATGATAAAAAAATAAAACATCTTGATTTAATAAGATAAAATTAATAGAAAAAAGTTTATATACATTAAAGAAATAAGTAAATACTATGTATTAAATAGTGTAAAAAATCTTATACTGACAATATAATGCAAATAATTTAATGATTAACTAACAGAAATGTTAGTTTTTTAATTTTTATGTTGCAAATAACGACAAAATTTAGTATTATTATCCTAGAAAGAACTAATACAGAATAATAAATAAACTTGCTAAATAATATGGAGGTTAAAATGAAGAAAAAGGGGTTTACCCTAATTGAACTATTAGCAGTAATTTTAATATTAGGCATAATTGCTCTAATTGCGATACCGGTAGTAAATAAAATAGTTAAGGAAAGTAAAAGGTCGTCATTTGAAACAAGTGCAAGAAATATAATATCCGTTGCCGAGGATGAGTGTCAGATACAGTCATTAAAAGGTGAGACAGTTAATAACACTTATTCAATTAATAATGGGGAAATATTCCCATCATTAGATATTAAGGGAAAGTTACCAACTAGTGGTTTAATTACATTAGATTCTGAATGTAAAGCTTCATTAGGAATGACAAATAGTACATTTACTGCTACTATGCCTAGTAACTCTAGGGAATTAACTATCATAGATGGAACTTATGATGTATATTCAAATGGAACAGCTGTATATTTTAATCCTGTATCAGGAAATACTTGTTCATCAGGTGAAGCAGTAAGTACTCCAGGTACATACTCTGGATGCATGAAATGGTATGCTTTTGGCGATAGTAAAATTAGTGATACGGTTAATTTAATACTGGATCACAATACAACAACTGGAGCTGTGTCTCCATGGAATTCAAGTGGTAGTAATTTGATTGGTCCAAAAGAAATATTAGTAAAACTTAAAGAAACTACAGCAAGTTGGACGGGAGTTCCATTAAGATATGATAGTTATACAGCAAAGTATATACCAACAAATTATAAAATAGATTATAGTACATATAGAGCAAGACTAATAACCGCTACTGAAATAGCTAGAATAATAGGGAATAATACATTTGTAGATTCAGCTTTACCACATGCTTCTTGGTTTTATTTTGATAGTAATAATCAAATACAAACAGTTTCATCCCAAGGTGGGAGTGCTTATAAATGGTTATTTGATTATTTAAGTGGTTGCACAAGCTACGGTTGTAATATCGCAAACGCAAGCTGTAATGGTTACTGGACAGCTTCAGCAACAGGAAGTGAAGATTATTATAAATGGGGTGCTTGGTATGTTAATGGACAAGGTACTTTAAATTATGGTAATGTTGTTATTCCTGTTATGGGAGTTAGACCAGTCATCACAATTTTAAAATCTGAACTATAGTAAAAATTTATATAATTAATAAAATAAATATCAAAACTGCGCTTTAGTCGTTTTGATATTTATTTTTTATTTAATTGAAAGTTGATATAACTAAATATTTTTTTATATAATTAATTTGACAAAATAATAATAACGGTATATAGTATAGCCCGATAAATGAATTTATTATCTAGTTACTACATGGGGGTTATATGAAGACAGATTTTATTATAGGCATTTACGGTGATAATAGTACTGATATAGAAAAGCTTGTTGAGACAAGTTACAGTGGTTGTAAAGTTAAGAAAATAAAAAAGTTAGAAGATTTTAGTAAGTACGAACTTTTAGAATATCCGGATATAATTTTTTTACACAATACCGAATTAACTACTGAATTAATAAATACAATAAGATTAACAGATAAAGGAATAGGTTCAGCTATTTTTTGTTTAATTTCAAAAACAAATGATAGTTATATTTATTTTGATACAAATCTAGTTTATAGGGATAGTTATTCAGAGTTTATTGAATTAAACAAGGATACTATAGTTGAAATTATAGGCAAAATGATAAGAAAAAATAAGATTCAGTTGTCTGTAACAGATGCAAATACTGAAATAAAAGATTTAAAAGTCTATATAGATATGATTAATTTGTGGGACAGCTATACAAAAGGTCACTGTCTTAGAACACAAAGATATGCTACATTTATAATGAAAAAATTAAACTTAAGTCTTTCTGAAAAGAAAAATATTAGTTCAGCAGCTTTACTTCATGATATTGGAAAAATTGCTGTTAAAAAAAGAATTTTACAAAAAACTGATAAGCTATCGAACAAAGAGTTTGAGATTGTTAAAAATCATTCTTTATTAGCAAGCCGTTATCTTCCAGGAAAACAGTTTAACTCTATAAGAGAAATGATTGTATCCCATCATGAGAGATATGATGGCACAGGTTATCCACATAACTTATCTGGTAAAGAAATTCCTTTAGGTTCTTACATCATTGGAATTGCTGATGCTTTTGATGCAATGACAAGTGCTAGAGGTTATAATAAAGTAAAAACTTTAGAAGAAGCTAAGCAGGAGTTACTGCAGTATTCAGGTAAGCAATTTCATCCAGAGTTAGTTAATATATTTATTGATATTATTGATAATTCATCTAGATTTCAAAAATATTTTAATTCACAACAAAAGAATGCTGGACCAGACGAAATACTAACTTATAAAAAAACGATTCGTTAAATTAATGAATCGTTTTTTATATGACTATTATATTATCAATTAAAAACTAATTTATACTGTTTACCTATTTTGACAAAATAATGTGCCTATGTTAAAATATTGGCGAATTTAAAAAAACGAAAACAGGGATGATAGATGAGTAATGAGATAAGAGAATTCTTGAAAAATACAAGTACAAGCAATAATAAAGTGAATTTTATATTATATAAATTTTATTTAAAACCTTCAGAAGTACTTGGTAGTAGTGAAGAAAATACATTAAATAAATATTATTTATATGGGAATATAAATTCTTTAATTGTTAATAATGAGTTTCTTAAATTCTTACAGTTATGTCTTAGAGATGAAGAGTTTACTAGTAAATTAGATAATGTATTATTAAAAAAGATTAGGTATATTTTGTTTGATAGTAAAGAATATATAGAGAAATACATAAAAGATTTAACCTCACCACAATTCAAATCTTTTCTTGATGGAGAAATTCCTTTACCTAATAAGTACCGTAAGAAGTATAATTTTTTAGATATTTATGCTCTATCTGATCTATATAATAGAATAGGTTGGATATATAGTTTAAATATAACTAGTAAAGATATTAAAAAATATAATAAGTATTTAAATAATGAACTTATATTAACTGTTGATTTTAAAGAGCAAATTTACTATGAAAGATATATTAAACCAACTGAAGAAAGACGAAATATTTTAAATAGGATATCTGAAGATGATTATGAAGATATTGATTCTTGTTTTTTAAATTTATATGATGGCCATTCTAGAAAAATTTTCCCACATATAATTTGCGATAATGAATTTATTAGCGCAGTTGAGAAAAACTTACTTCATAAAGATTTACCTAATATTATAATAAAAAATATTATTGATATTTTAGAAGTAAGTATTAATTTTAAAACAATGAATGATTGTTATGCTGATTTCGAATTATTATATAGTATGTTAGATAAGAAAAAAATAGAAAGTTTTAACCACTCTAGTGCTTTAGCACTAATAGATAAACTATCTAAAAAGAAGACGAATCCAAAACGTAAGAAATTTAAATTATTATAATTTATTTAAAACAAAAAACTGCAATATTTGCAGTTTTATTTTTCTTCTATTAAAGATTCATGTATATCTTCTTCTTTGTTATTAAGTTCAACTTCTTCAATTCTATCGACACGACATTTTTCAGCCATAATTATGGCTTCAACTTTGCTAATAGCTAAATCAATTTTATCATTAACAACAACATAATTATATTTAGTAACTTCATTTATTTCTCTATATGCCGTCTTAAATCTTTCAAGTATTTTTTCTTCACTATCAGTATTACGACCCATTAATCTTTCTTTTAATATCTCCATACTAGGAGGCATTATAAATATGAATAAAGCATCACTAATTTTATTTTGTATTTCTATTGCACCTTGTATATCAATTTCTAAAAGAACATCTTTTCCAGTGTTAAGCATATTAGCAATTTTATCTTTCGGAGTACCATAATACTGTCCACTATGAACAACCGCATATTCTAAAAAGCCATCATCTTTTATTTTCTCTTCGAATTCTTCTTTTGAAACAAAAAAATATTCAACACCATTTTTTTCTTCACCTCTAGGACTTCTTGTAGTCATAGAAGTTGATAACCATATATTTTCATTTCTTTCTTTTATACTAGAACATATGGTTCCTTTACCTGCTCCAGAAGGCCCTGATATAACAATCAAAATTCCCCTTGATTTTGTCTTAATAATGCTCATGCCTCGCACCACCTTTTTAATGTTATAACATATTATCTCATCTAAATCAAGTCTAATCTTAACTTTACAGATTCTTTAAAACATGTTATACTAACCTAATATTTTTAGGTGGTGTGTAGTATGGACAAAAAAAAAATAGTAGTTTACACAGGAGTGGTTTTTTTATCTATTGGCACGCTTTATAGCTTTAAAATGAATAGGGATGTTAAATTTATTGAAGCAAAAAATATAATGGTTAGTGAAAGTAATGTTTCTAAAGTTAGTTTAGTTGCCCATAGAGGTTTTTCTTCCGAAGAAGTAGGAAATTCTAAAGAAGCTATTACTGAAAGTGTTAACTCTGATTACATTTCGGGAATAGAGTTTGATGTCAGGCTAACAGAAGATGGTGAGCCTGTTCTATCACATGGTGATAAATTTAAAAATAGTGATAATGATATAAGAAGAATTAGTAAAAGTACATTAGAAGAACTTAGTAATACAAAAAGTAAAACTATAAACAATCATGAAAGTTTTTGTAATTTGTTAAAAGATCTATTTTCTATAACTGATATGTCATGTATAAGAATGCAAAGAATGAATAGCGTTGGTAAAAAAACAGGAGCTTTTGTAACGTTAGATGAAACGATGGAAATAATAGATAATCAAAAAAGGATGTATATAGAACTCAAATTCAATAATAATTACAGTGAACTATCTAGTAAAGTTGTCACAATATTAGAAAAGTATCCAGAAGCTGATTTTATTATTCAATGTAATAATTATGAAGCATTAAAAAAAATGCAAAAAGATTATCCAAAATATAAGTATCAAATAATAATTAATGAAAAAAGTGACCTTGTTTATTTAGATGATGACTTTGATGGTTATGCTATAAAGTATACTTTAATTAATTATGAGAAAATAAAAGACAAGATAAAACAGGGAAAAGATATTTCAATATGGACTATCAATGACTTAAATGATTTTGATAATATAATTAACTATATGGGTGATTATAGTCAAAGCGTTAATTATATTACTGATTACCCAGATTGTTTAAATTACCAATATACTAGATAATCAAAATTTGACAAGTATGCGAAAAGTGCTATAATATGAAGCACTTAAGGGGGTACAATCATGCGTAATTATGACTTAGATCGTGCGGCAAGTAAAGCACGTAGTATTGATTATGAAACTGATATATCAAGAGCTAAAAGTTTAGCGTCTGATATTCATTATCATATTAATAGTGCAGATAGTTATATTATAAGATTAGAGGATGACTTATCAAATGCTACAAGAGAAGCAGCAGATGAAAAGAAAAAAAATGATTTACTTGAAGACGAAAATGCAAGATTAAAAATAGAGTTAGAAAAAGCTAATATGTTAAATGATGCATTAACTGCTAGAATTGCACTTAAAGAAATATATGGAAAAAGTGGAAGTGAGTGGTATTCTTCTGAAGGATCATCATTAGCAAGTAAAATTAGAAACTCAGTTAATGAATTTGAAAATAACAATGAAATTGACATAAGAATAAACGATGTTACTCATTTTAACTCAGCATATGAAAAAATTGAACTGAATAATGAAAGTTTCAGAGAAGAAAAAAGAAAAAATACAGCAATTGCTTTTATAAAAATAGCGGAAAATGAATTAACAATGGAAGCTGTTTCAAAAGCTAAAGCAAAAATAAGTTTAATTCAAAATAATAATATTAAGAAAGCTTTACTTGGTGAGTTATCTAGTATTGAAAGAAGAATAAATTCTAGATTAAAAAGACAAGAAGTAGTGAACGGTATAAAAAGCTTAATTAAGGGAAAATAAAGGAACTTTATAAGTTCCTTTTTTATTGGTCTCATTTGTTGTATTTTCTTATTAATTAATGCTATAATTAATTAAGGTGATAATATGTTGAAAATACAAAACTTAACAAAATACTACGGTAATATTTTAGGAGTAGATGATATTAGTCTTAGTATCAGGGATGGGGAAATATTTGGCTTTATAGGGCCTAATGGTGCTGGAAAGTCTACTACTATTAAATGTATACTAAACTTTTTAAATAAGGATTCTGGCGTCATTTTAGTTGATGAAGAAGAAGTTACAGATAAAACAAAAGAGATAATAGGTTATTTACCTAGTGAAATTAGTTTATATGATGATTTAACAGTAAAACAAATGATTGAGTACAATAATAGTTTTTATAAGAAAGATTGTCTTAAAAAAGCTAATGAACTTGTAAAAAAATTAGAAATAGATGTATCTAAAAAAACTGATGAATTATCTTTAGGTAATTTAAAAAAAGTAGGAATTGTTCTTGCTTTAATGCACGATCCAAAACTAGTAATATTAGATGAACCAACAAGTGGATTAGATCCTCTTATGCAAGAAGTTTTCTTTCAAATAATGCTAGAAGAAAAGAAAAATGGAACTTCAATCTTTTTCTCATCACACAATTTAAATGAAGTTAAAAAAATTTGTGATAGAGTTGCAATAATAAGAAAAGGAAAAATAATAGAAATTAATGAAGTTAAAAACATTGTTAAAAATAAATTTGTTATTATAACAGCAAAAGCAAAAAATATTAAAAAGGTTAAACTTCCACTTAAAGATATGAAAATAAAGGAAATGACCGATGATACTGTAACTTTCGTATATCAAGATGACATAAATAATATAATTAAAATATTGAAAGATATTAGTGTTGAAGAATTATTAATAGAAGAACCAACTATTGAAGAAATATTTATGCATTATTATAAGGAGGATTAATATGTTAAAAAGAGAATTAAAAATTAATAGTAAAACACTATTAATCTTTCTATTTATATTGGTTGCTATGCTTGGTACTGTATGTGCTGTTTATCCTAGTATAGCTACTTCTGATGTAGATATTGATGCTATGCTTAAAATGTTTCCAAAAAGCATGCTTGAAGCTTTTAATATGGATGTTGTTAGTATTGGTTCTGTATTTGGCTGGCTGGCTACAGAAGGGTATATGTTTATAACTTTATTAGGTGGATGTTATTTTGCAATACTAGGTGGAACCATTCTATTAAAAGAACAAAGTGAGCATACAATTGATTTCCTATATTCAAAGCCAGTATCTAAAAGTAAAATATTAACTAGCAAAATACTATGTGGCTTAATATATCTAATTATATTTAATGTAGTAGTAGGTGCAACTACTTTTATAGGTTTAAAAGTTAATAATGATTTTGATTTTACTAAATGGACATTAATTACAATAGCGCCACTATTTTTGGAATTATTCTTTTTTGTAGTATCGCTATTAATGAGTATATTTTTTAAAAAAACAAGTAAAGGCATAAGTATAGCAATAGGTACTGTCTTCATAATGTATCTATTTAATTTACTAGGTAATTTAACAGATAAGATAGAGTTTTTAAAATATATATCAATTTTTAATTATATGGACTCTAGACAAATAATCACAGATAATCATATAGAAATGTTTGGACTTATATTAACTTCTGTAGTTAGTATAATTACGGTTATTATGACATATCTTTTATATAATAGAAAAGAATTAGGAAAGTAGTATTACTTTCCTTTTAATTTTGAGCTTAACAGTGTGTTGATCTCTATAAATGACGATGCAGGAGAAAAAAATAAACATATGCATATTTTTGTGAATTTTTGTTAGTCCTCGCATAAACTAAAGTAAGAGGTGATAATATGGCTTCATATAAGGAAATTGTTACTAAAGCAATTATAGGGAAAGGCAAAAAGTTTTTCAAAAATAACTATAGTATAGAGGCAAATGGTCCTACAAATGTTTTAGGTTGCTGGGTTATAAATCATAAATTTAAAGGATATAAAAGTGGCGACAAAGTAGGTGTAGATGGGTCTTTTGATGTAAATATATGGTATAGCTATGATAATGATTCTAAAACAGCTGTAATAAATAAAAACATTAAGTATAATGATTTATTTAATGTTAAAGTTAGAGAAGATGCAGATCTATCAGGTGATACCGAAATAATAGTTAGAACATTAAAACAACCATCTTGTTCTAGTGTAAATATTAATAATGGTATAATAAGTTTTGATATTGAAAAAGAACTTGGAGTAGAAATTGTTGGCGAAACTAAGATGAAAATATCTATTGAAGAAGATGAAGAACCATGGGAAGAAATACTAGATGATGTAGATGAAAATATTGAAAAAGAAATAGATGAAAGTGTAGATCCAGAATATTTAGAAAAAAAGGATAAATAATAAAGCAAAAAAACATTTTGTCAACAATAAAAGGTTGACACTGTTTTTTTATTATGTTAAAATTAGTAACAGTGAATGGAGGGAACTAGATGGCAGTAAAATTAAGACTTAAAAGAATGGGATCTAAAAAAAGACCATTTTACCGTGTTGTAGCAGCTGATTCAAGAAGTCCAAGAGACGGACGTTTTATCGAAGTTGTTGGTACTTATAATCCAATTACAGAACCAGCAGAAATAAAATTAGATGAAGAAAAAGCTATGAAATGGCTTAGCGATGGAGCTATTCCAACTGATACTGTAAGAGATTTATTTAGAAGTCAAGGAATCATGGAAAAATTTCATAATTCTAAAAAAGAAAGCAAATAATAAATGAACGCAGTAGAATTGACTGAGTTTTTAGTTAAAAATTTAGTAAAAGAACCAGACATGGTATCAGTTAAACAATTAGCAGATGAGGATGACTCTACAGTTATACAAGTTTTAGTTGACAATAATGATATGGGTGCTGTTATAGGAAGAAGTGGAAATATAGCAAAAGCTATAAGAATACTTGTTGGCGCATCTACATATGCTACTGGTCAAAAAAGAGTAAGAATCGATATCGATTCATTTTAAGAAGTTGTTGCTTCTTTTTTTATTAAATTAAGGATTGTTATTAGATAACAATCCTTTTTTCTTGATATAGGTCATATTTTATATTATAATGTATATGTAGAAGTGAGGCTAAGATATGAGTGAAGAAATACTTAAGATACCAACTCATGTAGGTATTATAGTAGATGGTAACGGTAGATGGGCTAAGGAAAAAGGTTTATCTAGAAGTATGGGCCATAAAGCAGGAGCAGATAATTTAGAAAAAATATCTAGATATGCTTTTGAATGTGGTGTCAAAGTTCTTAGTTTATATGTTTTTTCATCAGATAATTTTAAAAGAAGTGAAGAAGAAGTGAATTATTTAATGAATTTATTTACTAGTAAGTTTAAGAAAGATGCTAAAATATATAATAAAGAAAATATTAAAGTAGTTTTTTCAGGTAGAAGAGAACCTTTAAGAGATGATGTTTTAAAAACAATTGATGAAATTACTGAAACAACAAAGAAGAATACTAAAGGTATAATAAATTTTTGTCTTAATTATGGCGGTCAATTTGAAATAATTGATGCTGTAAAGAAACTAAGTCAAGATAATGTTGATATAGAAAATCTAAATATAGAGACTTTTAGTCATTATATGTATCAAGATTTACCATCAATTGACTTATTAATAAGAACTAGTGGCGAGCAAAGACTAAGTAATTTTATGTTATGGCAATGCTCATATGCAGAATTTTACTTCCCAAATACTTATTTTCCGGATTTTAATAAGGATGAATTTGATTTGGCTATACTTAAATATAATAAAAGAGATAGACGTTTTGGAGGAATAAATTATGAAACAAAGAGCAATTAGTGCACTTATTATGATTATTATTTGTGTACCACTTTTAATAACAGGAGGATTATTCTTTAATATAGGTGTATTTATACTAGCAATGCTAGCCTTAAAAGAATTCTTAGATATAAAAGAAACTAAGAAAAGAGTTCCTAATTTTGTAAAAATAATCTCTTATGCTTTTTTAGTTATGTTAATAGGTATTAATGTAAGTAATGAAGTACTTGATTTTCAAATGGATTATAGAGTAATAAGTGGTTTATTTTTAACTTTCTTAGTGCCAACTATTCTATATCATGATAGGGAAAAATATAGTATTAATGATGCTTTTTATTTAATTGGAGGTGTATTCTTTTTAGCACTTTCTATGATTCTTCTTATAAATGTTAGAAGTTTTGGGCTAATGACATTAATTTATTTACTTTTAATTACGATTATGACAGATACTTTTGCTTACTTAACAGGTATGCTTATAGGAAGAACTAAATTAATAGAGTCTATATCTCCTAAAAAAACTTGGGAAGGCACAATAGGTGGGACAGTTATTGCAGTATTTATAAGTACAATGTTTTATATTACAGTTATTAATCCAGATATTAGTATATATAAAATAGTATTTACTGGAATATTTCTATCTATCTTAGGTCAATTTGGAGATTTATTCTTCTCAGCAATTAAAAGATACTATAATAAAAAAGATTTCTCAAATCTTATACCAGGACATGGTGGAATATTAGACAGAATGGACAGCATAATATTTGTATTATTAGGATTTATGTTTTTCATATCAATTTTGTAAGGGGTGGTTAGATGACAATTATATATTTCGTTTTAATACTAGGTATTACAGTTTTTGTTCATGAATTAGGGCATTTTTTATTTGCTAAAAGAGCAGGTATTTATGTTTATGAATTCTCTATTGGAATGGGACCAGTATTAAAAAAATGGAAAAGAAAAAATGATGAAACTGAGTATTCAATTAGATTACTTCCAATTGGTGGATTTGTCAGTATGGCTGGTGAATCTGTAGAAGTAGATGAAAAGGTACCAGCATCAAAAAGACTTCAAAGTAAAACTTGGGGTCAAAGATTTATGACTATAATAGCGGGTATTATGAATAACTTTATTCTTGCTATTATTATATTTTTTGTAATAGCTTTAATTATGGGAGCACCTAAATCTAATGCTTTTATTAATTATTTAGATGAAGATATGCCTGCTTATGATAGTGGTTTAGCAGCAGGTGATGAAATAATAAAGTTAAACGGTAAGAAGATTTCTGCCGATATGCTTTTACTTGAACTTATGGTTAATGGTGATGATAC
This sequence comes from Bacillota bacterium, assembly GCA_023460995.1. GTDB lineage: Bacteria > Bacillota_I > Bacilli_A > RF39 > UBA660 > RGIG4266. The sequence goes on from JAEWOE010000006.1 coordinate 808,747, forward strand.
AGTAAGACTTACTGTTAAACATGAAAATGGCGAGTATGATAATGTTGTTATAACACCAGAAAAAGTTGAAGAAGATGGTAAAGAATCATATAAATTTGGATTTGGATTAGGAACAGAAACAGAAAAAGGTTTCATTTCATCTATCAAATATGCCTTTACTAAATTATTTTCTTTAATTCAGCAAATGGCATATATTATTATTTATTTGATTACTGGCAAATTATCATTAACAAGTTTATCTGGGCCAGTTGGTATTTATAATGTTGTAGGAGAAACTGCTAAAACTGGTTTTATAAATATAGTTTATTTACTTGGATATATTTCTGCTAATGTTGGATTTATGAATTTACTTCCTATTCCAGCCTTTGATGGTGGTAGATTATTATTCTTAGTTATTGAAAAAATAAAAAGAAGTCCAGTTAGTGTAAAGTTTGAAAACACTGTTCATGGAGTTGGACTAATTTTTCTAATGGCTTTAATGGTAGTAATTACTTACAATGATATAGTTAGAATATTCTTCGGAGGATAATATGATTAAAACAGTTATGAAGTATGCTGTAAATTATAATAAAGTAGTAAGTTTTATTTATGATGAAGAAGACTTTATAACAACAAGATTAATTGATTATTATAAAGATTATGTTTTAAACGAAAAAGAGGCAAGTAGAAAAATAAGAAGTTTAGATAATATTATGGTTAATTATATTAGTGATGATGATTTTAAAATATATGTTAAAGAACATATAAATGAGTTTAGTACTAATGAGTATGGTATTGATTATTATTATGATATGGATATGATATTATCAAAGCTTTTTAAAAATTATATATATTATAAAGAAGAGAGTATAGCCAAAACAAAGTGGTTATAAGGAGTGTATATTATGTTAAAAGTTGATCATGTAACAAAATATTATGATAAATTTAAAGCAGTAGATGATTTATCTTTTGAAGTAAAACCTGGTGAGATTTTTGGCCTTTTAGGTATAAATGGGGCAGGAAAAACAACTACTTTTCGTATGATTATGGGATTGTTAGATCCAACAGAAGGAAAAATAACATTAAACGGCAAAGAAATTGATTATGATGTCACTAATGATATTGGTTTTCTTACTGAAGAAAGAAGTCTTCTTACAAAGATGACAATTAAAGAACAATGTTTATACTATGGTATCTTAAAAGGCATGAAAGAAGAAGATATTATAAGTAGACTAGATGAGTTATTGAAAAAGTTCTATAAGAATGAAGAAAAATTTGATTTAGAAAAGTTTAAAAACAAAAAAATCAAAGAATTATCAAAAGGTAATCAACAAAAAATTCAGTTTATAACTGCAATTATACATAAACCAAAATTAGTTATTCTTGATGAGCCTTTCTCAGGACTTGATCCATTTAATGTTGAGTTATTTAAAAATCAAATTGAAGAAATGGCTAAAAGTGGTAGTATGATAATCTTCTCATCACACCGTATGGAACACGTTGAATTATTTTGTAAAAAATTAGTTATTCTAATGCGTGGAAAATCTGTTTTAGAAGGTTATTTAAAAGATATTAAAGAAGCATATCGTAAGAAAAATATTATGATTAAAGGTATAGTAGATATAGATGAGATTGAAAAAGTAAAAGGTGTTGTTAGTGTTACTAAGGGTGCTGAAGAAATAGAAGTTAAGATTGAATCTAATGATGTTGCTAATGATGTATTTAAAGTAGTATCTAAGTCAAAAGAAATTACTAAATATGCAGTTGAAGAGCCATCTTTAAATGAAATATTCGTAACAAAGGTAGGTGAAAGTTATGAAAAATAAACTAAAATTTTTAATAGGTAATAGTTTAGGACGCAAAGTTAAAACTAAATGGTTTAAAATTGTCAATGTTCTTTTAGCCATCGCGATAGTTGCTATTTGTAATATTGATAGTATTATTAGTTTCTTTGGTGGAGACTTTGATGAAAAACAAAAGATTTATGTTATAGATAATACTGGAGTTGCATTTGATTCATTTAAAGAACAAATGATGCTTACTACTTCAAGTGAAACAGAAGAAGATTTAGATTATGAAATAACTCTTTATGAAGAGGATGAAGATACTGCTAAAGAAATGGTCAGTGAAAACAAAAAAGACTTAGTAATTGTTTTTGATAATGACGAACAAAAGGTTTTAGCAGTAAAATTAATTTCTCAAGAATATATTGATATTTTAGATAATCAATATTTAAGTAATTCAATATATAATACAAAAGTAATGCTAGCTATAGCAAAATCTAATATTTCAGCTGAAGAGCTTGCTAATATTTATTCTACTGTTGATGTAGAAAGAGTAATATTAGATGAAACTAAAAATACTGAAGATGAAAGTATGGAAGTTATTATGTCTACAGTATTTCCAGTAGTTATATTACCATTTTTTATGCTTGTAATATTCTTAGTACAAATGATCGGTGCTGAGGTTAACGAAGAAAAAACAACACGTGGTATGGAAATAATTATATCAAGTGTTTCACCAGCAACTCATTTCTTTTCAAAAATAGTTGCAAGTAATTTATTTGTAATAATCCAAGGAACACTATTATTTTGTTTTGGTGCAGCAGGATTACTAGTTAGAAAATTAGTTGGTGGAGATATAATATCTGGTGGTGTATATAGTTCAATAACTGATATGCTTAGTAAAGCTTTAGATACGGCTTTTGTAGACAAATTAGTTTATATTATTCCATTAACATTAGTATTAATGCTATTAACGTTTTTAGCTTATTCTCTATTAGCCGGAGTACTTGCTAGTATGACAACAAATATTGAAGACTTCCAACAAGTTCAAACTCCAATTATGTTAGTACTTTTAGCTGGTTATTATTTAGCTATGTTAGCTGGTACATTTAATGGAGCAGTATTTATTAAAGTATTATCATTTGTGCCATTTATATCTGCCATACTAGCGCCATCATTATTGGTACTAGGACAAATTGGTATAATAGATGTAATCATATCAATAGTAATTATGATAGGTACAATATACTTGTTAATTAAATATGGACTTAAAATATACAAGGTTGGTATTTTAAATTATTCTTCTAATAAATTATGGAAGAAAATGTTTAAAGCTATGAAAAATTAAATTTAGTTTTTATGAAAGGAAACATTTATGTTTCTTTTTATTATACATTTTTTCCTTAATTGTATAAAATATAGTATGATTATTTAAAAAAATTAAATAATCATTCATTAACAATGTCATAAAAAAACATCACTATTATTAAAAAGTGGTGTTAGCGCTTATAAAAAAAGGATTTTATAAGAAAAAATATTGTTTTTTGTATACAAAATGTAAATTGTTATGCTATAATTAATTTATAGTTATGGTAGAGGTGATAGTATGGATGAAGTATATGAAAGAAGTATATTGCTAATCGGACCGGTCAATAGTAACAATAACGCTATTGCTAGTTTACTTAGTGAAAAAACAAATATGCCTACCGTTTCTCTTGATACTGCTAGAGAAAAGTACTATTGTGACTTAGATTATGATAAAGATTATGCAAGTAAACTTAAAAGAGAAAGCGGCGAATTAGCTAGATATGAATATAGTAAGCCTTTTGAAGCTCATTATATAGCTAGTTTTATTTCAAACATAGCTGAAGGTTCTATAATAAAATTCGAAGCAACTCAAACTGTTTATGAGCAACCAGAGTTATTTGCTAAAGTATATAATTGCATTAGTAAATTTGCTAATGTAATATTATTGCTTCCAGATATTGATTTACAAGACTGCTGGAAACAAATTAATAGAACATGTAAGATTCCAGTAGGTTCTGATTTATCAAAACTAAACTGGCATTTAGTAAGTAGCCCATGTAATAGTAATTTAGCTACATATACAGTTTATATGTGTGGTAGAGATAAAGAAGAAATAACAAATGAAATATTAGAATACGTTAATAGTAAACAAAAAGAAAGTGTTAAGCATGTAGCTTAGCACTTTTTATTATATTCATATTTATTTTTATCAAACCAAAGTAATAACTTTTTACTTTTCTCACTAATAATTGCATATCCAACATAACCATTATTTAAATCTTTATAATCTTCATATGGAATCATAGTAAATCCCTTGAAATTTTTTACTTTAACTTTATATTCATCTAATAATTTCTTATTCTCTTCATCTATAATCACAGCTGCTTCTTTAACTATCCATTTTTCTGTTAAATCATTTCGCCTAAGTTCCAGATAAATACATATAGTAAATAAAAAAAATATAAATATAGATACTATAATATTTGTGAAATCAGGAATATAAGGACTAAGACCAATTGTTATACTTACTGTAATTGTAGAGATAACCACTATAATCATTTGTAATGTTGAAAATCTTATATCTAATTCTTTCAATAATATTTTTATGTAATTATCATTTATATTAATTTTGATCATATTTATACCCCCAGTCAATTTGGTATTAAATCTTTATTAATTATATCATAATCATTATATATTCCAAAGCATAAAAAAATATAGCCTGTAAACTAATGTTTAACTTTATACTATGAATTTACAATTAATTAATAATATATAAGATGCATAATTCTTTTAATATTAGGTAATTATAGAATATTATCATATATCATAATAGATTAGTTTTTAAATGTTATCTATTTCATTTTATATAAACTGTGTTATAATAACTTAAAAACGGAGGATTTATGCTAAAAAAAAATATAAAATTTGAATTTAATTATTGGTTCTATGTGCTAGGAGCCGCTTTATTAGTATCTATAGTTTGTAATTTGGTTTCTCTTTCTCCCAAGGAAAAGGAAGAAACTAAGTATGTTACTGATCAAAATATAGTCTTTTTCGGGGACTCAATTACTGAGGGATATAAAGTGGAAGAATTTTTTCCTGATACATTTGTTGTTAATAGTGGTATTGGTGGTAATAGAACTAATCAACTACTTGAGAGAATTGAAAAAGATGTTTATTCTTATAATCCATCTAAAGTATTTATACTCATAGGAATAAATGATTTAAATGGCGGAGTATCTGAGGAAGAAATATTAGATAATATTCAAAAAGTAATTAATGGAATTAAAATAAATAGAAAGTATGCTAATATATATATAGAGTCTATTTATCCTATAAATAGGGAAATGTTTAAAAAAAATAAGTATCCTTTTAATGAAGATATTAATAATGATAAAATAAAAGAGATAAATATTAAAATTAAAGATATCTGTAAAGAAAATGATGTTACTTATATAAATGTTTATGATTCTTTACTTGATGATGGTGGAAGTTTAAAAGAAGCATATACAAAAGAAGGTTTACATCTTACTGATTTAGGATATTTTAAGGTTACAAAAGTATTAGAAGATTACATCTTAGATTAAATTAATAGGGGAATATATAAATGATTGAGTTTAATTGTGATTTAATCTCTAAAATTGTAATAATAGGTTCATACAGAAAAAATTTTGCTGAAATTGCTTCTGCTAGAAGAAAGTTTATTGAGGCTGGATTAGATGTTTTATCTCCTATAAGCGATGAAATACAAAACCCAGATGACGATTTTATTATATTAAAAGGTGATGAAGATATATCACCAGCAGAATTACAAAATATAGTATTTAATAAAATAGAACAAGCAGATTTATTATATGTATGTAATAATAATAAATATATTGGTTTTTTAACTGGCGTAGAAATAGGTTACGCAATTAGAAATACTCATTTAATATACTTTTCTAATGAGTCGGAAGAACCTGTTATGCAAAAACTAGTTAGAGGCAGAGTAATATCAGTAGAGGACTTAATAGATCAAATAGAAGAATATAATTATAATGCGTTAAATTTATCTAAAGAAAAATTATTAAAAATAAATAAATTAACTAAAATGTAACTGATGAAGCAAAATTCATCAGTTATTTTTATAAAAAAAACAACTTCTAAGAAGAAATTGTTTTACAAAATATACAGTAATTATATATTACTTAATTAGAAAGTTCATCCCTAATTTCCATCCATATTTTCCCAAGATTATTTTGTCCTTCATTATTGTTGTCCAATCCCCAGTCAGTGTCTTCATCTGTACAGTATTCTGCAATTATATTATTTCTAGTTTCTAAAAGTTTTTTCTTTACTACTGGATTTTGTTCTGCTTTTGCTTTTAGTATCATTTTCATATTTTGGTATTTAACATTTGACCAATTACTTGGTTTAAAATTCTTGTTCTTTTGCGCAATATCTCTTGCTTCATTTGGAGAAAAAGAATTCTTAATTTCTTTTGCTATTTCTGGAGCAGTCTCAATAAATTTTAAATATTGAAAGGCATGCTCACTAGTTTGAAAATATTCACTATTTAATTCTAACCCAAAAGATGAAAAGTTATCTAAAGGTAGAATATTTAGTTGATATTCTGTTATATTATAGTGAATTTCATTCATATTGTTGTCAAATATTCTTATCATTGTATCACCTCTAAAAACATTTTATCATATTGTTTCTTAAACAACAAAAAAAGTTAATCAAAATTAACTTTTATAATTGTAAGTCGAATAATTTTTCGACTAATTTTATAGTGGTGTCCTTGGCAGGACTCGAACCTGCATCTATCCCTTAGGAGGGGATTACTCTATCCTGCTGAGCTACAAGGACATAACTATATTTTAGCACATTTTTATACTATTTAAAATAAAAAAATTACATTAAGTAATTTTACTATTTTATTTTTTGATTTTACTATTTATAAATGCCACAATAATAGGCATTAATGATATAAATACTATTGCTATTATTATCATACTGAAATTTCCTTTGACAAAACTTATATTTCCAAAGAAGAAACCTAGTCCATACATAAGTGAAACCCATAAAATTCCGCCAATTACATTATATAGCAAAAAAGTTCTATAATTCATTTCACTAACACCTGCTACAAATGGCGCGAAGGTTCTAATAATTGGCACAAAACGCGCAATTGTAATTGCACCAACACCATGTTTTTCAAAGAATGCATGTGTTTTATCGATATGTTCCATTTTTATAAAGCGAATCTTTTTCTTTTGTCTGATTTTTTCTCCTAAATATTTTCCAATACTATAATTAGTTGAATCTCCAAGAATAGCGGCTAAGTATAATATTATTAATGTTAATAGTGGATTAATTGCACCAGTTTTAGCTATTATAGCCCCAGCAGCAAACAAAAATGAATCTCCGGGTAAAAATGGCAGTATAACTACTCCCGTCTCAATAAATATAACTGCATATAAAAATAAATAAGTAAGAATAGGATAGTTTTCTATAATTATCTCTATATATTTATCAATATGTAAAAAGTAATCAAGTAATGCCATAATCCACCTCTATTAATTTATATGCATAAAGTCTTTTAATATATTGATAAATTAATAATAGGGACTATTGTTAATGAAAAATAAAACTAGTATAAAACTAGTTTTGAATTTAAAACATCAAATTAATTAGCATATTTTACTAAATTTAATATTAAGAATAAGTACAAATAATTAGTAGCATAACTTAATCTAAATCTATATGAAGAACTAAATTCATATAAAGCAACACATTTATCAACCACACTTACTAACCAACTTTCCAAATATTTTGGAATAGCTATATTAATAGGAAACATGTGTGACTTTATAATATCACGTTCTAAATTGTTAAGTTCAAATATATTGTCAGCATTTCTAACTGCATACTTAGGATGTGTAAAGGTAGATGAAAATCTATCCATACTTGTTCTGTCTTCGCTACTCATAAAAAAATCATGTAATAATCCTGCACGAGCAACTTCACTAGTATGTAGCCTTAATGCTTTTGAAACTAAATAAGAATAATATGAAACCCTCATAGAATGAAGCATTCTAGAAGTGCCATGATGTTCTATTTTATCTATTTCATTAAAGTGTTTATTGTCTAATATATCTTTAACTAATATATAATATTCATTGTCTTCAGTAATTTGATTCAACTTATTTCACCTCAGTAATTTACTATATTATATCACTGCAGATGATTTTTTATCATAAAAATCGTACAGTTTTCTTTCATTTGACAGATTTAATTTTACACTAAGACGAAAATAAATGCAAATTTAGTGCAAAGTATTCACTAATTTATAAAGTAGTGTTATAATTAAAAAGAGCCTATCAGTTCTCTAACTGATAGTTTTTTTGTTTTTGTTTAGGGAGGTAAAAGTATGACAAAATATGTATTTGTAACAGGTGGTGTTGTATCAGGTCTTGGAAAAGGTATTACAGCGTCATCATTAGCTCTTTTATTAAAATCACGTGGATATAAGGTTTTTATGCAAAAGTTTGACCCTTATATAAATGTTGATCCTGGAACTATGAATCCAATTCAACATGGGGAAGTATTTGTTACCTATGATGGTTCAGAGACGGATCTTGACCTAGGACATTACGAAAGATTTATTGATGAAGAACTTAATTATACTTCTAATATAACTAGTGGTAAAATTTACTCATCAGTAATTGAAAAAGAAAGAAAAGGCGACTATTTAGGCGCTACTGTTCAAATGGTACCACATATTACTAATGAAATTAAAAACAAAGTATATGAAGCAGGTATAACTTCAAAGGCTGATATAGTTATTACTGAAATAGGTGGTACAGTAGGTGATATAGAATCACAATCATTTATTGAAGCTTTAAGACAAATTCAATATGAAAAAGGTAGTAAAGATACATTTTTTGTACATACTACATTAATTCCATATATATATGGTTCAGATGAACTTAAAACAAAACCTACACAAAATAGTGTAAGAGATTTGAGAAATATGGGTATTAGACCAGACGCACTTGTATGTAGAGCACCATTTAATACTGGTGATGCTATTAAGAAGAAGTTATCAATGTTTTGCTCTGTACCAGCAGAAAATGTTATAGATTCTGTTGATGTGAAAAATATATATCAAATACCAATTAACTATTATGAACAACATTTTGATGAAATTGTTTTAAAACAATTTGAATTACCAACTAAAAAGGCCAATTTGAAATATTGGGAAGATTTAATTAAAACAGTAGATAATTTAAAAGATGAGGTTGAAATAGCCTTAGTAGGAAAATATATTGAACTTCATGATGCCTATATATCAGTAGCAGAATCTTTAAAGGCGGCTGGTTACAAATATAATCGTAAAGTTAATATTAATTGGGTTGACTCAGAAACTTTAGAAAATTCAGATGTCAATCTTAAAGAAATATTTAAAAATTCTAAAGGTATACTTGTTCCAGGAGGATTTGGTTCTCGTGGTATAAATGGTAAAATAAAAGCAATTAACTATGCAAGAACAAATAAAGTGCCTTTTTTAGGAATATGTTTAGGTATGCAACTTGCAGTTATAGAGTTTGCTAAAAATGTAGTAGGTTTAGAAGATGTTAATTCTACTGAATTTGATTCTATGTGTACTAATCCAATAATAGATTTAATGTCAGATCAAAAGTCTATAATTAATATGGGCGGAACTCTTAGACTTGGTAATTATGAATGTACGCTTAAACCTGGAACTTTAGCCCATAAAATTTATAAAGAAGATAAGATTCTTGAAAGACATAGACATCGTTATGAATTTAATAATAAATATAAAGAAATGTTAGAGGAGAAAGGACTAGTATTCTCTGGAAGAAATGAGGCAGCTAATTTAGTAGAAATCATTGAATTACCATCTCATCCATTCTTTATAGCTGGACAATTTCATCCAGAATTTAAAAGTAGACCAACTAGACCACATCCTTTATTTGATAATTTTGTTAAAGCAAGTATTGATACAAAATAAGAATTACAAAACAGTAATTCTTTTTTTTGAATATTAGTGTTATAATGTAAGAGGTGTATATTATGAAAAAGAAAAAATTATTAAAATACTTTACAATTCTAATTTTTACAATTTTGACAACGTTTTCTTTAGTTGTTAATTTAGATATAAATAATATTATTATAGATAAAAAAAATGATAACGTTATCTTAATGTTAGTCGTTGGATTATTTATTTATAAATTATTTAATAGTTATTACTTAAATAAAAAAAAGAATAGTCCTTGGTTTATATTACTATCATTTCTATTTTCTATATTTGTGGTAGTAGGATATAGTTATGATCAAACTGATAGCTGGGATTTATGTTTTAGTGAACCAATATTTTGGTTTCTAACTCTCGTAAGAATTACGGGGTACTATTTATTATTTAATTGTGTTATTCATAAGTTTTATGATTTTATGAATAGTAATATTCAGAAAGATTTACCATTTACAAATAAATTAAAGGATTTAGTTGATAAAAAGCCTTTTATAACAAGCGTAGCTATAATGCTTATATGCTGGCTTCCATATATTATTAGTTTTTATCCAGCCATACTTTCGCCAGATCCAGCAAATCAAATAAAACAATTTTTTGGTATTCATACAAAATATATGGATAGTGTTGATTTAATTGATGAAAGTGTTACTATTACTAATCACCACCCAGTACTTCATACAGTTCTATTAGGTGGTTGTACAAAAATAGGAATGGTTTTATTTGACTCTACTAATATAGGTTTATTTCTATATAGTATAATTCAAATAATAATTCTATTATCAGCATTAGCATTTACAATTAAATATATGAAAAAACTAAATGTTCCATATTATATAAAGTTTGGTGCTTTAATTATTTATAGTTTAGTACCTATATTTCCGTTATACGCAATGAGTGCTGTAAAGGATACTATATTTACAGCTTTAGTTATTATATATATGATTAATATATATGATCTTATTAAGTATCGTAATACTATAAAATATAGTAATAGGAAGTGCTTATTACTTGCATTATTATTACTTACTATTATGCTTATGAGAAATAATGGTTTATATTTGGTTGTTCTATCTTTTCCATTTTTATTTATAATTGAAAAAGAAAATAGAATCAAATTAATTATGATATTAGTTCTTCCAGTAGTTTTATATAATAGGTATGAGGATACACTTCTTCCATATTTAAAGATAACTGAGGGAAGTATAAGAGAAATGTTATCAATACCATTTCAGCAATCAGCTAGATATGTAAAAGAGTATAGCTATGACTTAGATGCTGAAGAAATAGATGCTATTGATAATGTTCTTAAAATTCATACTTTAGGTGAAAGATATAATCCTAATTTAGCAGATCCAGTTAAAAATGAATTTAATAAGTACACAACTGATGAGGAGTTAAGTACATATTTTAAACAGTGGTATAAGGGATTACTAAAACATCCTGATTCATATATACAAGCAACAATAAATAATATATATGGTTACTTTGATCCTAATACATCAAACTGGTATGTATATTATAGATATGATAAACGCCTTAGCCAAGAGGGGGATACCTTTAATTACAGTTTTAATAAACTAAAAGGTCCACGTAATATACTTAGTAGCTATGCATTATCATTTCCATATTTTCCAATATTAGGAATGATAGTAAATATTGGTTTTAATGTATGGATTTATATGTATATGTTTATAGTTTTAATAAAAGATAAGAAATATAAATATTTAATATATTTAGCCCCAGTAGTATCGTTAGTACTAGTATGTATGGCATCACCTGCTAATACATACTTTAGATATGCTATGCCGTATATCTTTGCTATGCCAGTTATGATAGCAATATTTATAGATATAATTAGTAAAAAAGAGGAGTGTTAATATGTTTGGAAAAAAAGAAAAAAAGACTGTAGCTGTTTTGATACCTTGCTACAATGAAAGTAAGACAATTGAAAAAGTAGTAAAAGATTACAAAGAAGTTCTTCCTGAAGCTGATATTTATGTATATGATAATAATTCAAAAGATCATACTGATGAAATAGCTAAAAAAGCAGGAGCTATTGTTAGATATGAATATCGTCAAGGAAAAGGCAATGTTATAAGAAGCATGTTTAGAGATATTGATGCTGATTGTTATTTAATGATCGATGGCGATGATACATATCCTGCTGAAGATGCTCGTAAAATGGTTGATTTAGTTCTAGAGGGAAAGGCAGATATGGTAATAGGTGATAGATTATCTAGTACATATTTTACAGAAAATAAAAGAGCATTTCATAATCTAGGAAATAAAATGGTAAGATTTTTAATTAACAAATTATTTAATAATAATGTTAAAGATATTATGACAGGTTATAGAGCATTTAGTTATGAATTTGTAAAAGGATTTCCAGTAATATCAAAAGGATTTGAAATAGAAACAGAAATGACTATCCATTCAGTTGATAAGAACTATATGTTAGTAGAAGTTCCAGTATCATATAGAGACAGACCGGCAGGTAGTGTTTCTAAATTAAATACATATAGTGATGGTTTTAAAGTATTAAAAACTATCGCAACATTATTTAAAGAATATAAGCCAGCATTCTTTTTTAATATTTTTGCTAGTATATTCTTAATTATATGTTTAATACTAGGATTACCAGTATTTATTGAATATTTTAACACTGGTTTAGTACCAAAATTTCCAAGTCTTATAGTAGCAGGTGTATTTTTAACAATTTCACTTCTACTTTGGATTACTGGTATTATTCTTGAAGTTATTGTTAAAAAACATAAACAATTATATGAATTAATGATGAATCAAATAAAAAGATAATTTTAATTATCTTTTTTTAATTTTTAAATATATATTTTTAAATAAAATAAATAATTTTACATATAATGAGCACAATAAAATTGAAATTATACGTTTACATCAATAAATTTTTATAATAAAATTTACCAATGGATAGGATGGCAAATATGAGAAAGAAGTATTTTAAGGGGTTTACATTAATAGAACTTTTAGCAGTTATTTTAATACTTGGAATAATTGCTTTAATTGCGGTACCAGTAATTTCAAGAATGATTAAGGAAAGTAAAAGAGGTGCTTTTGAAACATCCGTAAATAATATAGTGGATGTATTAGAAAATACTTGTAATATACAAACAATGAATAACGAAGCAGTAACTTCAAAGTATATTTTTGCCAATGGTGAAATATCACCAACAATAGATATAAAAGGTAGTTTACCAAAAGATGGTACAGCTACTGTTGATTTAAACTGTAAAGTTGCTGCAAATTTAACTAATGGAAATTTCACAGCAATAAAAACTATAGCAGATGATAGCATAGCTGTGGTAGATGGAAATACATTAGAGCAACCTGTTGTATTATTTGATACAAACGGTAATTCAAAGTATTCTAAATCAGCTAATATAAAGATCACTGTAAGTGATGAGAGTGGTCTTGATGAAAGTAGTTTAAAATATTTGTGGAATATAACAACTAATATACCAGACGAAGCAAGTATTACTAATACATTTACAAATAATGATATTATAAGTTCACCAAGTGATGCAAATGGTGAATACTATTTATGGATATTAGCTAAAGATACTAGTGGTAATACAGCAATAACAAGAACAAGTGTATTTTATTTAGATAATACAAGTCCCGTTATAAATTTAAATGGCAGTAATCCTGCTACTATTAATTTAGATGATACTTATATTGATGAAGGTGCTTCGGCAACTGACAACATTGATGAAAGTATATCTATAGTAACAACAGGTACAGTTAATCCTAGTACTGTTGGAACATATAATATGACTTATAGTGCTACTGATACGGCTGGAAATACAGCAAGTGTTACACGTCAAATAAATGTTATTGATACTATTAAACCAACTATAGTATTTGGAACAAATGGTAATAACACATATGCTAAAATGAGAAATACGACAGTAACAGTTAGTGATAATGGAGTAATAGATACCAGTAGTTTAAAATACTTATGGAATACAAGTACAAGTAATCCAGATGAAGTTTCATTTAACACAACATTTACTAATGGAAATACAATAACTACTCCAAATAGTTTGACAGGTGGTTATTATTTATGGATATTAGCTAAAGATAGTAGTGGTAATGTATCTATATCAAGAACTGATGTTTTTAATTTAGATAATCAAATTCCAGTAATAACATTAAATGGCAGTAGTTCTGTATCAGTGAATGTAGGAGCTTCTTATACAGATGCAGGAGCAACTGCTACTGACAATATAGATGGAAGCATTCCTGTAACAACTACAGGCACTGTAAATCCTAATAGTGTTGGAACATATACAATTACTTATAATGCTACAGACACTGCTGGTAATAATGCAGTTTCAGTAACAAGAACAATTAATGTTATAGATGTTAGTGCACCAGTTATTACGATGTTAGGAAGTAATCCAGTAAGCATTAATATTGGTAGTAGTTATACAGATGCAGGAGCTACAGCACTAGATGATGTTGATGGTAATGTAACTAGTAAAATAACAACAACAAGTACAATAAATGTTAATGCTTTAGGAAGTTATACTCTAACATATAGAGTGACAGATGTAGCAGGAAATACAGCTACAGCAATTAGAACTGTTAATGTTATAGATACTGTTTTACCAAATGTAACATTTGGAACAAATGGTAACAGTACATATGCAAAAACAAGAAGTTCTGTTGTTACTTTAAGTGACAACGTTGCTATAAATGGAAGTAGTTTAAAATATCTATGGAGTACTAGTACAAGTACACCAAGTGAAGCATCATTTACTACTTCATTTACTAATGGCGGAACTATTAATAGTCCAGCAGGAGCAACTGGTATTTATTACTTATGGATATTAGGAAAAGATACTAGTGGAAATACAAGAATTACAGGAAGCAATGCTTTCTATTTAGACAATACTGTTCCAGTATATAGTAGTTATGCGATTACAAATGTAACTAGTAGTGGATATGATGTATATATATATGGAGTAAGCGATGCTCATATAGGAATAAATAAAGTACAATTTCCAACATGGACTGACTATAATGGTGGAGATGATATGCAACCAAGCTGGGAAACTAATGCAGCGGCTAGTGGAACAAATCTTGGAAGTGGAACTTGGTATTATAGAGTAAATGTTAGTGCTCACAATAATGAATCAGGAGTATATAATACCCATGTATACATTTACGATAGTGCCGGTAATTCAACAGCTTTTGCAGCTTCACAAACAACAGTACCACCAAGTGTATACTATTTAGTTGATGTGGTTAATGTTGGAGATTTTATAAGTTATACAGGAAATAATGGCTGTACAAATTGTGGTGGTCAAAGTGTAAGTTGTTATGGCGGTTATGCTAATACTTATAGTGGCTGGAGAGTTATTTCAAAAAGCGGAAGTGGTTCAACAGGTACAGTTTCAATAGTAGCCGCAGGAACTACAGAATGTATTGGTTCAGATGGTGGAACTAATGGAGCAGTATTTAATGCTTTAGCAGGTAAGTATTTAAATACAACTTATGCGGCAAGTGCTAGAAGTATTAATTGTAATGATGCTTTACCATACTCAGCAGCAGCATGTACAAACTATACAACTTATGTAGCTGATTCAATGATACAGCCAGGTGGATTTTACTATTTTGCAACACCATACTCAGGAAGCACATGGGTATACTGGGCAATAGTAGAATCAGGTAGATTTAATACTAATGGTGGTTATACATTTGGTTTAAGACCTATAATTAACTTTAAATCAGGTGTAACAAAAACAGGAGGTAGTGGGACTAACGCAACACCATATACAATATCTATACAGTAGAAATTAAATTAAATATTATTTAATTTATATATATTTTAAACCAGTGCAAAAGGCACTGGTTTTTTATTAATTCATTAAGAATAATAACTAAAAAATTATTTTGTAATATGTAATTCAAATTAACCATTTTTTGTGTTATAATAGAACAATATTTTTAAAGGTGTGATATAAATGGAATTTACTGAAGACGATAAGAAAAAAATAAAAATTGCTTCTATTATTATAGGTATATCTATTATTATAAGTATTGTTTCACTATTTGTTGATAATAATGGTAGTAGTAAGATGAACAATATAGCTAAAGAACTTGGTGAAAATTATTATAAAAGTAGCTTATATGATACATTTAAAACAAATGGAACAAGCTTACTTAGTATTTTTAAAGATGACGGATATAAGGTTAATTTACAAACTTTGCTTGAAGATAATAAAGATTATGTTTCTTATTTTGTTAGTGATGATAAGATATGTGACTTAGAAAATAGTTATATAATTATCTATCCAAAGAAACCTTATAAAGAGGGTAATTATAAAGTTAAAACTTATTTAGATTGCGAGTAGATAATATGAAAAATAAAGTATATATATATGGTTTTATATTGTTTATGTTATTTATTGGAATAAATAGTGTAAGGGCTGCATCTTGTGATAAATATGGCTGTGCTTCATGTATTTATAAAATTAGTAATTATGATGTTAAGTATGATATTACTAGTAATGGTACTGACATAACTGTTGATTTTGATACACAAAAAACAGGTGATATAAAAGGAGATTATAAGTTTGCTAATAATTTAGAAAGTGCTTCTTTTAAAAGTGGTGATGAAATAGTTTGTCCTACTAATATATATGTCGTATATGGAATGAGTGGTACTAAAATAACAACTAAATTATATAGTGAAAATAAAGAAAATAGCATTAAAGCAGTTTTATCTGAAACTTCAACAGATAATAATAAAACAATAACTGGTGGAGTTAGTAAAAACACTAACACTAATGGTACAAGTAATAATGATAATCAAGAAAGATGTTCTATCTTTTCTAGCGATTTTATAGAATTTATGCAACTAATGTTAGACTATATTAGAATAGCAGGTCTGGTCCTAACAGTTGTACTTAGTATAATGGATTATACTAAGACAATCTTCGGTAATGATGACAAAAGTAATGAAAAAGCTAACAAACGTTTTACAACTAGGCTAATAGTATTAGCGCTATTATTTTTGATACCATCAGTAATTAACTTTGTTTTAAATTTGTTTAATATTCAAGGTTCTGGTGATAATGGAACATGTGGCATACACTAAAAAAGAAAAGATAATGTAAACTATCTTTTTTTTGTTATTTTATTATGCTATAATTTAGTTAGTAAAATAGTGAGGTAGATTATATGAGAGATTTTTATGAGGCAAATAAAGGTGCCTTAAAAACAGCAATTATAATGATTATACTAACACTTGTTATTTTAGTAATAACAAGCGTAATAGATAACTTTAGAAATGCAACAACGCCTAAGAAAGTTTTAGATGCTCTTGCAAAAAGTTATTATGAAGAAACTTTTCATCCGACTGTGGTAGAAAATAATTCAACTAGTTTTGCAACAGTATTAGCTAAATATGAAAAAGATGGTATAAAGATGAGTATTAAGAACTTTATGACTCTTTATAAAGATATAGACTTTGATATATTCAACAAAGGAAAGTACGCTTCTTGTGATTTAGATCTGACATATGTAATAATTTATCCTAAATCACCATACGGAGTAGAAGACTATACTTTAAAAGAAGAAGTTTACTGTAATGTAGGCAGTGTGGTTGAAGAAGATGGTAAGAAAGATACAAATCCAACAGAAACAACACCAAGTGAAGGTAAAGGTGAAAAATAATGAATAAAAATAATATAAAAATATCATTTTTGTTTTTTGGATTACTATTTATATTAATACCTGGCAAAGCTTTAGCAGCTGATGATAAGATTTTAATGTATCTTGACTGCTCTTATAATATAAGTTATGGTGCTGATAATATTAAAAGTAGTAATGTAAGTATTTACTCAAGTGATTTGCATATTGCTTATACTGAAATTTTAGATTATGACGGTAATACTTATAAAGTGAAAGTTACTGACGCGAGTGGTAGTTTTTATAATAATGTAAATGAGAATTTCAACGATAAATTTACTCCAAGTATTAGGGAAACTGATCAAACAAGATCAACTTTCACTTCAGCCTATGCTAAAAATGATAATAGTTGTCCTAAATTTATGACGTTAGAACAATATAGTGGAAGCAAATACACAGTTTTATTTTCTAACGAATTAAATGATACTTGCTCAGGAACTCCGGGTACTCAATGTAAAATGATATATAATTATTCTAAAACCAATTATCAAGTTTATATAAGTCCAAAAGAAGATGTATGGTCTTATTATACTGGCGAAAATAAAGATAGTATATGTGATAAACTAAATATAGATTTATCAGTTTCTGCAGGAAAGAAAATTCAAATTTTAGCAACATACGCAAAAGATAGTAAATATGAGGAATACACAAATTGGACAGCTCCTAAAAATGTTGATACTGTTTGGTTTGAAGATATTGCAAATTTAGCTAGAAATAAAACAGTTAAAACGTTAGCATTTGATCCTGATACAGATAGTTTTGCTGGTACAACAGATGTTAGATTTGCAGCTGATTCTGATTCACTTTCCTTTGATAGTTATTGCAAAATGCCAAAACCTGCATTTACTGCAAAAAAAACATGTTCAACATATGATGACATAAAAGCAACAATTAGTAGTAAAATGAATAATGCCTTTGCAGCCTCAAAAAGTATTGATGATGTGGCAGCAAAATATTTAAGTGCTAACCCTCAAAATGGTAGTTATAGTGCTAAATCGTATTCAACTGAAAAGGATGCTACTAAACTTGAGAAAATAGGAACAGAAATAGATACAGCTTTAAAATCTTCAACATTTATAAATGTATCAACAGAGTTTTTAAATTACTTAACAAGTTTGTCAACTGATGGTACATTATGTCAAGAAGCAAAAGAAAAGGTTTTAGCTATGATTGATACGTATACTGATTATAATACTAATAGGGGAGAAGTTATACAAAAGTTAAAAGAAACTCTTGGTAATATTCAATCTAGATTAGAAGCTATGAAAGAAACAGAAAAAGCAGCAGCTTTTGATGAGTATATTGATAATGCTGCAGCAATGGAAGCAGAGATAAAGACAGTTTCAGTTCAAGCGAGAAATAGTTACTTAACTGGTAATGACTTTAAAATTGGCGCTATTACAGGTGCTACATGTAACATAATTTCCGCTGACTTACAAAAGTTTTTACAAACTATTATTGATTATATTAGAATTGCTGGTATAACACTTGCTGTTGTATTAGGAATACTTGATTATATAAAAGTAATATTTGGTAGTGATGATAAGTCAATGGCAAAAGCCAATAAAAATTTTGCAACAAGATTAATCGCAGTTGCATTGTTATTCTTAATACCAGCAGTTTTAAATTTTGTTTTGGGGCTATTTAATATTCTTGGAACAGGATCAGCAGGAACTTGTGGTATAAAATAAACTAAAAGTTTAACTTTTAGTTTTTTTTACTTAATTATAATACTAACTATTAAGTATAATATAATAGGTGATAAAATGAAGGTTTTAAAAAATTATAATGAAGTATTAACACAAGGATATAATGCTGTTAGTCATTATGGTATAGATGTTGTAGGTAATAACAATAATGTACATGTTTTAGATTATATTACATCTTATGAGGCAGGAGTAATAGAAGATATAAGAACAAATGCTACTGGGTTTGAAGATAATGGTAGTTATGGTAATTATTTAGTAATAAATCATGAGAACGGTTATAAAACAAGGTATGCTCATCTTGCTTATAATACAATAGGGGTTTCTAAAGGAGATAGAGTAACAAAAGGTCAAGTTTTAGGTTATATGGGTGCAACAGGTTATGCTTTTGGAGGACATCTACATTTTGAATTAATAAAAGACGGTACTGCAATAGATCCAACTGATTATATATTTGGTAATTCTACTATTATTCCAATACCAGAAGATAATGATGATGGCGAAAATAATGGTGAAGATAATGGTAATGATAACGAAGAAAATAATAATGAAGAGAATAATAAAGATGAGCCCAAACTAATATTTACTTGCTTAGTCGAGGATGATTATTATTTACATTTAAATGTAGGTAATAAACTTTATTTTTCAAAGGACTAAGTCCTTTTTTAGTGAACAATAGGTGAAAGGCGATTTATTACTTTTTTTTTATAGGCATATCATGGTATAATTACATATGAGGATTAAGGTGATAAAATGATTTATTTAGATTATTCAGCAAGTACTCCGGTTAATAAAGAAGTTCTTGATAGTTTTAGTAAAGCTTGTTTAGATTTTCCAGGAAACTCTAATTCTCTTCATACGCTTGGAGTAAAAGCAAATGATTTAGTAGAAATGGCTACTAAACAAATCGCTGATATTTTAAAAGTAAGTACAAAAGAAATTATATATACTAGTGGATCTAGTGAATCAAACAATTTAGCTATAAAGGGCATTTGTAATAAATATAAAAATAGAGGAAAACATATTATAACAACACAATATGAACATTCTTCTGTATATGGTCCGATTGGCTATCTTCAAACGCAAGGTTATGAAGTAGATTTTGTAAATTCTAATGAAGATGGAACAGTTGATCTAAAGCATTTAAAATCGCTTATGAGAGACGATACCATACTTGTTAGTGTCAATGCAATAAATAGTGAAATTGGTATTATTCAGCCTATAAATGAGATAGGTGAAGTTGTTCACGAGTACTCTAAATGCTTTTATCATGTTGATATTACCCAAGCAGTTGGTAAAATAAACATAGATTTATCTAATATTGATTTAGCATCTTTTTCAGCCCATAAGTTTTTTGGACTAAAAGGAATTGGTGTTTTAATTAAAAAAGATAAGATAGTTTTAGATCCTCTTATCCATGGTGGTAAAAGCACGACTATATTTAGAAGTGGTACGCCAGCTCATCCATTAATAGTATCTATTTCTAAGGCTTTAAGAATAGCAGTAGAAGATATTGATGTTAAGTATAATTACGTTACTGAGTTAAATAATACCATAAAAAATGGTCTTATGAAATACTCTGATGTATATGTAAATAGTAACGATAAATGTTTACCTCATGTATTAAATATTAGTGTAGTAGGAATAAAACCAGAAACTTTCTTACATGCTCTAGAAAAATATGAAGTATACATATCTACTCAAACAGCGTGTTCTTCTGAAAAGAATCTATCTCAAAGTGTCTTAGTACTTACTAATGATGAAAATAGAGCAAAGTCAAGCTTAAGAATAAGCTTATCTTACATAACTACTAAAGCAGAAGTTTCTAATTTCTTAGAAATATTTGATAAATGTTATAAGGAACTAAAATTAAAATGATGAAAATAATGAGTCCTATAATAGGAGAACTTGAAGAAAAAGAATTAGAGATTACAGAACAAAAAATAAGTGGTATTTTTAACAATGAGGTTGTTAAAACGTTAAAATATCGTTTTTTAGAATTTAATGAGTGTATTTTTAATAAATTAACGATTAATAATTTAAATATGGCTAAAACTACATTTGTAGATGTTAAATTTATTAATTGTGATTTATCAAATACAATATTTGAATCTTCGACATTTGTACGTGTTATTTTTGAAGAATGTAAGTTAATTGGTACAGATTTAAGTAGTTCATCTTTTAAAGATGTACAGTTTAATAACTGTAAAATGAATTATTCTAATTTTTCTGATAGTAAACTTCAAAATATTATATTTAAGGATATAGATGCTGGTAATAGTAGTTTTATAAATGTTAAATTTAAAGATGTTATTTTTGATACATGCAAACTTGAAGAAATAGAATTTCTAAATACAAATTTAAGTAATATAGATTTTTCAAATTCTATTATAGATGGCATTGCGGTTAATGTAGCATTATTAAAAGGTTGCGTGGTAAATACATACCAAGCAGTTGAATTGTCAAGGTTACTTGGCTTAAAAATAAAATAGGTGGTATATATGAATATAGTGAAAATAGGGGCGATGTGGTGCCCAGGGTGTCTAGTTATGCATAAAGTATGGACACAAATAGAAAAAGAATATCCAGAATTAGAAATAACAACATATGATTTGGATATGGATAGTGAAGAAGTAGAAAAATATGATGTTGGAACTACACTTCCTGTAATAATTTTTTATAAAGAAAATGTTGAATATAAAAGATTAATTGGAGAAAAAAAATATGAAGATATAAATAAAATTATTTTAGAAATGAGGAATAATTAATGAAAAAGTTTCTTAAAGCATTATTTCTATCTTTTATATTATTTATATTTCCAACATTAGTTAACGCTTCTACTTTTGATTATAAGGATCAGGTTTATGATATAGTTGAAGAAAAAGAAAGTACTAAAGTAACTGTTTATCTTTTTCATAGTAGTTCTTGTGTACATTGCAAAGCTGAAAATGCTTTCCTAAATGAACTTGCGAGTGAGTATGGAGATAAAATTGATATAAAAAGATATGAAGTTACTTCTAGTGCAATAAATAGTAACTATATGCAGTTAGTAAAAGATAGATTTGGTTCAACGTCAACAGGCGTACCTTTTACTGTAATTGGTCAAAAATATTATGTTGGATATAGTGAAAGCATTGGTAAAACAATGAAAAATACTATTGATTCATATATTAAAAGTATGAATAATGGTGCTTCTGATGATGATTCGGATGATAATGAAGAAGAAGTAATAGAAGAAGATAATAAAATTAATTTACCACTACTAGGTGATGTAGATGCTAAACAAGTATCACTTCCACTTGTTGCAGTGATATTAGGAACCATTGATGGTTTTAATCCATGTGCCATGTGGATTTTGCTATTCTTGATAAACATGTTATTTAATATGAAAGATCGTAAAAAAATGTGGATACTTGGTTTTACTTTCTTATTTACTTCAGCATTTGTTTATTTTTTAGCAATGCTAGGACTTTCAGTAGTAATAGGTATGACAGCCGTAGTTTGGGTGAGAACATTAATTGCTTTTGTAGCAATTTTAGGTGGTATTGTTAACTTAAATAGTTATTTGAAAACACCTAAAGATGGATGTCATGTTGTAGATGAAAAAAAACGCAAAAAGTATTTTACAAAAATAAAGAAGTTTACTTTAGAACAAAACATGTTATTATCATTAATTGGTGTTATAACATTAGCGGCTAGTGTTAACTTAGTAGAACTTGCTTGTTCAGCAGGCTTTCCTACTATATTTATTTCTATGTTAGATTTAAATGGTATAAATGGTTTTGCTAGTATTCTTTACATATTACTTTATATAGTATTCTTCCTGATAGACGACATAGTGATATTTATAATAGCTATGACAACATTTAAAATTAGTGGTATTACTACTAAGTATAATAGATTATCACATTTAATAGGTGGTATTATTATGATTATAATAGGATTACTACTTGTACTTAAACCAGAATGGATTATGCTTAACTTTTAAAGTTAGGCATTTTTTTCATTTAATTAAATATAATTCTATAGGAGGTTAAATGAAAAAAATATTTAAAAGTTATAGGTTTCCAATTATACTATTAATATCTATGATATTAGGTAGTATTGTAGGAATATTTTTTCCAAATTCTGCCACTTATTTAAAACCATTTGGTGATATATTCTTAAATATGATGTTTACCATTGTGGTTCCACTTGTATTTTTTACTATAGTTAGTAGTATAAGTAATATGAGTAGTATTAAAAAACTTAGTAAGATATTAAAAATTACTTTTCTTGTATTTATAATAACTGGTATAATTTCAACATTAGTAATGTTGGCAACTATGTTGTTTATAGATCCAGTAGGTAATACATATATAGATTTAGTAGCAAGTGAAGTAGAAAGTATTAGTGTTTTAGATCAAATAGTTGCGGCTATTACTGTTACTGATTTTACTAGTTTACTTTCAAGAAGTCATATGCTTGCGTTAATTATATTCTCGGTAATATTTGGTATATCTCTTTGCTTAATAGAGAGAAAAGAAAAAAAAGTTGGGCATATTTTTGAAGTAATATCAAATGCATTAATGAAATTTGTTAAAATAATTATGTATTATGCACCAGTAGGTATATTTGCTTATTTTGCAGCTTTAGTAGCTGAATTTGGTCCGGAACTTATTGGTAGTTATGCAAGAAGCATGGTTTTATATTATATTCTAACAGTTTTTTATTTCTTAATATTCTATACTGTATATGCTTATTTTAGTAAAGGAAAAGCAGGTGTAAGAAACTTTTACAAACATATCTTTCCTTCAGTAATAACTAGTTTAGCAACGCAATCATCACTTGCTACTTTACCAACTAATTTAGATACAGCTAATAATATGAAGATAGATGAAGATGTAAGTAAAGTTGCTCTTCCAATAGGTGCGACAGTGCACATGGAAGGGTCTTGTATGGGATCTATTCTTAAAATTGTTTTCTTATTTAGTATATTTAACTATGATTTTGTAGGAGTAGATACTTATTTAATTGCTATTTTAATCTCAGTATTAAGTGGTATAGTTATGTCAGGAATTCCTGGTGGTGGTTTAATAGGTGAAATGCTTATAGTATCACTTTATGGATTCCCACCAGAAGCCTTTGCTATAATTGCTACAATAGGATGGTTAATTGATCCACCAGCAACATTACTTAATGTTACAGGGGATATATCATCTTCTATGATAATAGATAAATACGTAAATCCAAAAGAAGCTTAGGCTTCTTTTATTTTTAGTTTGAAAATAATATTTTTATGTTATAATTATTCTAGGTGATAGTATGAAAAGTAAAGGGTTCACGTTAGTCGAAATTTTAGCAGTAATTACAATTATTGGTATACTTGCTTTAATAGCGGTTCCAACAGTAGATTCAATTATAAAAAGAGGTAAAGAAGACGCATATAATGTTCAGAAACAAGCAGTATTAGCAGGCTTAAAGAACTGGGCAGCTTCTAAAACTTTAACCCTTCCAACAGTAAACGGTGAAACCTTAACAGCAACTATAGGTGATTTAAAAGTAGCAGGTTTTTTAGAAGTGGAAACAAGAAATCCTATGAACGATTTATGTTTTAGTAATGACACTGTCCTTGTAGTAACAAGAAAGAATAACAATTACACATACACATTCCAAGATGAAGACAATATTGATTTTACCGAAACTTGTGAGGTAGAATAATGAGAAAAGGTTTTACATTAGTCGAATTACTTGGTGTTGTAGTAATTATGGGTGTTATTGCGTTAATAGCTGTTCCCGCTGTTGATAGTGTAGTTAAAAAGAACAAAGAAAAAGCATATGATTTTACTAAAAGTACTATTATAGCAGCTTCTAAAAACTGGCTGTTAGATAATAAATCTTTACTTGATGATGGTGAAACAGTCAATGTTACTCTTGCTGATTTAAAAGAACAAGGTTACTTGGATTTTGATATTAAAAATCCTTCAAGTGGCAAATGTTTAGATAATACAATGGAGGTCTCAATAAGTAGAAATGAGAAGAAATATTCATACGCTATTATTGGAAATGAACTTGTAGATGGTAGTGATTCTGATTGCGAGACTACAGGTAGGGCGCCTTCAATCTATCTATTAGGTTCAAATCCTCTTAATGTTGAAATAAATACACCTTTTGTTGATCCAGGCGCAAAGGCTACAGATACAGATGGTATAGATATCACAAATAAAATTGTTAAACCAGATGTAATTGATACAAGTACACTTGCTAGTAATATAAAATATAAGTATACAATTTTATCTGATGGTATTATAAAAACTGTAACTAGAAAAGTAAATGTAATTGATACTACAAAACCAGTAATTATTGGAGTCGCTGATACATCATTAAATACAAGTGATACTACTTTTAATATTATGGATGGTGTAAGTGCTTCAGATAATAGCGGTGAGACAATTACTATAAAGACAAAATCGAATTTAATGTTAGGGGTTAAGGGAGAATATACGGTTACTTACATAGCAACTGATTCTTCAGGTAATACCACAAGTAAAACTAGAAAAATAAAGGTTGAAAAACCAGCTTATACTCTCATGGTTAGGTCACCAGGTAACTATCTATGGAATAGTACATACCAAAACAAAATTGAATCAATTGATTTTGTTGATTATGTGGATACAACAGGATCTACTATTTCATGGGATTTATCTGCAGCGAAAAACGGAACAATAACAGGATGGCTTATTCCAGATACGAATAATCCATCATATTATAAAATGTACATAGGTAGTACTGGATATATATATGCTAATCCCGATTCATCTCATTGGTTTCAAGGGTTTGAAACTCTTTATTCAATAAATTTAGATAATTTTAATACATCAAATGTGACAAACATGAGTTATATGTTTTACGCTATGGAAGTTGTAACTAGTCTAGATTTAAGCGACTTTGTCACATCAAATGTAACAAATATGGAATGTATGTTTGCTGATACTTTTGGTTTAGAAAATTTGGATTTGAGTAGTTTTGATACATCAAAGGTAACAAGTATGAGCTTTATGTTTTGGAATGATAATTTCTACGGGTCAGTGAGTAATCTAATTAGTTTAGATTTGAGAAGCTTTGACACATCAAATGTGACATCAGCGTTTAGAATGTTTTCTGGTTTAACTAAATTGACTAGTTTAGATTTGAGTAGTTTTGATACATCAAAAATAACTAACATGGGTTCTATGTTTTCCTCTATGACAAGTCTAAAGTATTTAAATGTGAGTAATTTTGACACATCAAATGTCAATCATATGAGTGGTATGTTTTCTGGTGCAAGTGGTCTAACTAGTTTGAATTTAAGCAATTTTAACACATCAAATGTAACAGACATGAGTGGTATGTTTTCTGGTGCAAGTGGTCTAACTAGTTTGAATTTAAGCAATTTTGATACATCAAAAGTAACTAGTATGTATGGTATGTTTTCTGGTGCAAGTAGTCTAACTAGTTTAAATATAAGCAGTTTTGATACATCAAAAGTAACTAGTATGGGGGAGATGTTTAGTTCTGCAAGCAGTCTAACTAATTTGAACTTAAGCAATTTTGATACATCAAGCGTAACTAGTATGAGTGGTATGTTTCGTTCTGCAAGTAAGCTAACAAGTTTAGATTTAAGTAGTTTTGATACATCAAACGTATCTAGTATGAGTGGTATGTTTAGTGATGCAAGTAGTTTAATAAGCTTAGATTTAAGTAGTTTTGACACATCAAAAGTTACCAGTATGTCTTTTATGTTTAGTTATGCAAACAAATTAGTAAACCTAAATGTAAGTAATTTTAATACTTCAAATGTAGTAGATATGCGAGGCATGTTTCGTCATACATCA
Organism: Bacillota bacterium; assembly: GCA_023460995.1. Lineage (GTDB taxonomy): Bacteria > Bacillota_I > Bacilli_A > RF39 > UBA660 > RGIG4266. The sequence continues at coordinate 835,874 of JAEWOE010000006.1, forward strand.
AGTTTAGTTGATTTAAATGTAAGTAACTTTAATACATCAAAAGTAAACGATATGAGTGAAATGTTTTATTATTCTAGCAGTATAACTAGTCTAAACTTAAGCAACTTTAATACATCAAGCGTAACTAGTATGAGTAGTATGTTTAGCTCTGCAAGCAATTTAACAAGTTTAGATTTAAGTAGTTTTAATACATCTAATGTTACTTATATGTATGAAATGTTCAGTTTTACAACTAAATTAACAAGTTTAAACTTAAGTAGTTTTAACACTTCAAATGTTACCAGCATGAGATCAATGTTTTCTAGAACAAATAGTTTAGTAAGTTTAAATATAGTTAATTTTGATACATCAAAAGTAACTGATATGAGTAACATGTTTAGTTATTCAACTAGTTTAACTAATCTTGATTTAAGTAATTTTAATACAACAAAAGTAACAAATATGAATTATATGTTCAATTATTCTAATAATTTAACTACTATTTATGTAGGAAGCAATTGGACAACTACTGGTGCGACAACTGTTAACATGTTCTATGGTTGTGGCACATCAACTGTAACACCAAAATAATATTCAAATAATAATTTTTTAATCTTTTATTCGTGTTTATGATATAATAAAAATATGATAGGGTGTGTATTATGAAGAAAGTTTTAAATGTTAAGAATATAAAAAACATTAAAAACATTAGAAGTATTTTATTAACGTCTTTAGCTGTAGTATTAGTATTAATTTCTGTATTTACTTTAATTGTAATTAAAAGTGATTATTCTTTCGAACTAAAATTTAATAATGAAGAATTCAGTTTCTTTAATGATGAAACACTATACTTTAATAGCGCTGTTGATATAGATTTTGCTGGTAAAGGTTATACCACAAAATTAAACGGTGATAAGATTAAAAATAATATGACAATTACGGAAGATGGCATATATATTTTAGAAATCTCTAAGCTAATTAAGCACTACTCAGTAACGATTAAAATTGACAGTAATCCTGATATATATTTGATAGATAATGGTGGTAATATAATACATAATTATTTATCAAATTGTAATCCATTTAAAGTTGTAAAAACTAGTGATGATGTCAGTGTATATGTAAATAACATTGCTTATACAAACGATACTGTTATAGATGAAGCTAATAATTATTTAGTTACTACTGATGATAATATATATACTGTAAATATAATAAGTTTAGATAATTAGAGGAATAAGTAAAAAACTTTCTGTTTAATGATATAATTAAATAGGAGGTTTTTTCTATGTATAACGATAAAAAAATATTGATTCTTGGTATGGCAAGAAGTGGCTATGAAGTTGCAAAACTTTTAAGTAAGTATGGTAATGATATAACTATAACGGATATGAAAGAACAAGATCCAAAACAAGTTAGTGAACTAATAGATTTAGGTGTAAAGTATATAATTACTGATAAACCAGAAAGTTTATTAGATGATACATATAATTTACTTGTCAAAAATCCAGGTATTATTAAAACTCATCCTTGCGTAGTTAAAGCAAGAGAACTTAATATAAAAGTAATTAATGAACTTGAGGTAGCTTATTCATTTTTACCTAAAGTAAAAATAGTTGGTATTACAGGTTCAAATGGTAAAACAACTACTACTACTATAATTTATAATATACTTAAAAAAGCCGGCATTTCTGCTTATTTAGGTGGTAATATAGGTTATCCTTTATCTTCACTAGTGGGAACTGTCAAAGACGGTGATACTTTGATACTAGAAATCTCAGATCATCAACTTACTGACATGTATAATTTTAAAACAGATATAAGTGTTCTAACTAATTTATATCAAAATCATTTGGATTTTCATGGCAGTTATGATGTTTATAAAGAAATGAAGAAAAGAATATTTAATCATCATACTAAGAATGAAATAGCTATTATAAATATGGGTTCTAGTGATTCACTTGAACTAACTAAAGATATAGATAGTACTAAAATTTATTTTTCAGCTAACATAAAGTGTGATTGTTATCTTGAAGATAATTACATTGTTTATAAAGATGAAAAAATTATATGTCTAGATGATATAAAAATGCAAGGATTACATAACTATGAGAATGCTATGTGCGCTATTATGGTAGTAAAAGAGTTTGGAGTATCTAATGATATTATAAAATCTATTCTTCTTACATTTGGTGGAGTTGAACATCGTATGGAGTATGTTAGAACTTATAAGGAAAGAGATTTCTATAATGACAGTAAATCTACTAATGTTGATTCTACCATTATAGCTTTAAATTCTTTTAATAGACCTACTGTGTTAATTATGGGAGGACTCGATAGAGGACACTCTTTCGACGATTTAAAAGGGCATATTCAAAATGTTAGATATGTAATTTGTTATGGTGAAACTAAAGAGAGAATATACTCTTGGTGTAAAGAAAATGGTATAGAGTGTATTATTACAAATAGTTTAATTGAAGCAACTACTGAAGCATGGAATAAATCAAAAGAGAAGGACATCATTCTTTTGTCGCCAGCTTGTGCTTCATGGGATCAATATGAGCGTTTTGAAGACCGTGGTGATGAGTTTAAAAATGAAGTTTATAGAATAAAATAGATAGCCGTATGACTATCTTTTTATTTGATTTGATTGACTACCCTAGATATATATTATATAATTTAAATAGTAGGTGGTAACATGAAGAATAATAAGGGTTTTACATTAATTGAACTTATGGGTATTTTAGTAGTAATGGCAGTGATTTTTGGTATTGCCTATCCTGTTTATACTGAAATAACTAAACAAAATAAAGATGATTTATTTAGAGATAATTTAAGAAATGCAATATCTATTATTAGAACTATAAATGTAGTTGAATTTCAGGAGACAAATGGTTGTTTAAAAAACATTGAAACTAAAGGTACTAAACTTACTGGAAGCTGGGAACTTTCTGAAGATACTATCATTATTCATAATGTTAGCGATGGTATTAGATCAATAATAAATTTATCAGAAGATAAATTAAATAAAAATTTTAATGTAGAAAGACAGGCACTGGCAGAGACTTGTAGTTAAAATAAATAAGCATTTATAAGGCTTTTTTGTTTGATTAAAAAAATAAACATGATATAATTATGGTAGTGAAAGTAGGTTGAAGTTATGGCAAAGAAAAAGAAAAGAAAAGAAGAAAAAAAAGGCAGTTCTTATGGAGTAGAACTAAGAGGTCTTTTAATGATATTAATCTCACTTATAGGTTTATGTGAGTTTGGAATAGTTGGAACTTTTTTTAAAGGTTTTGCTGCTTTCTTAGTAGGTGAATGGTATTCTATTTTATTTGTTATATTAGCCATTATTGGTATATATATGATGGTAAAAAGGGAAAAACCTAATTACTTCAATTCTAATTTAATTGGGCTATATATATTAATTCTTGCAGTTCTTATATTAAGTCATTTAGATTATTCACAGTTTAAAGGCTTTGAAATAATTTCAAAAACTTTTGAAAACTCTTGGGCATTTATTAAAAATCCAGATGTTAAACTATATGGTGGTGGAATAATTGGTGGATGCTTTAGTACCTTATTTATTTTATTATTTGATAAAGAGGGCACTATGGTTGTTAGCTGGGTACTTATTACTATAGGAACAATTATGTTTACAGGATTATCTATATATGATGTAATGAAATGGATGAAAAATAAAGCTACTAGTGTAACTTCAAAGACAAAAGAAAAAGATAAGTTAGCTATATCAAAAGCAGAAGATGAATATGAAGCAGATGATAAGGTAATTGTATCAAGTATGGAAGAGTTAACTCATTTTGGAGATAAAAAAGAAGAAAAGGCACCAGTTAATGTACCAGTTATTGATCCAGAGACTGGTGAAGTTAAGGAAGAGGAAACTGAAGAAACTAACAAGGTATACTACTATCCTCCTATAACACTATTAACTAAGCCTTCTAAAAATAGTAATAAAGAAAATGAGGAATCAATAAAGACTAATGTTCCTTTAATTGAAACCGTTTTAAAAGATTTTGATATTGAAAGTAAAGTTGTTTCAGCACATGTTGGTCCATCTGTAACACAGTACGAACTAGAAGTGAAGACAGGAACAAAGTTAAGTAAAATAACAGCTATAAATAGAGAACTTGCGTTGGCACTTGCTGCTAAAGATGTTCGTATTCAAGCACCTATTCCTGGAAAAGGAACGGTAGGTATAGAGCTTCCTAATAAGAAAAACGCTATGGTAAGTGTTCGTGAAGTTTTAGAGAGAATTCCTAGTGCCATGGCAGAAAGTAAACTTGCTGTAACATTAGGTAGAGATATAATGGGTAATCCACAGTATTGTGAGATAAATAAAACACCTCATTTACTTGTAGCAGGCTCTACTGGTAGTGGTAAATCAGTATGTATTAATAGTATGATAGTTTCTATTCTTATGCGTACTAGACCTGATGAAGTTAAACTAATTTTAGTTGACCCTAAAAAGGTTGAACTTTCAGTTTATAATGGTGTTCCACATTTACTTGCTCCAGTTGTAACTGATCCTAAAAAAGCTAATGTAGCATTAAAAAAGATGGTTGCTGAAATGGAAAAACGTTACGATTTATTTGAAAACAGTGGTACTAAGAATATTGCAGGTTATAATACTTATATTGAAAAGAAGAATGAAAAACTTTCTGATGGTGAAAAACTAAACAAGATACCATATATAGTAATTATAATAGACGAACTTGCTGACCTTATGTTGGTTGCAGCAAAGGATGTACAAGACTCAATTATGCGTATTACACAAATGGCTCGTGCTGCAGGTATTCATTTAATTGTAGCTACTCAAAGACCTTCTACTGACGTCATAACAGGTGTTGTTAAAGCAAACATACCATCTCGTATAGCTTTTGCAGTATCAAGCGGTATTGATTCACGTACTATACTTGATGCAGTAGGAGCAGAAAAACTTCTTGGAAAAGGGGATATGTTATTTCTTCCACAAGGAGAAAATACTCCAATTCGTATTCAAGGAACGTTTATATCTGATGATGAAATTAAAAGTGTTGTTGATTATACAATCAAACAACAAAAAGCTCGTTATGATGAAACTCTCACAATGGATGAAGAGGAAATGGGAGCTACTACAATGGTAGATAGTGGTAAATCAGAAGGACAAGATTATGATGCTGGGGAAGATCCACTTTATGATCAAGTTGTTGAATTTGTTGTAACTACAAAAAAAGCTAGTACTTCTCTTGTTCAAAGAAGATTTAGAATTGGCTACAATCGTGCGGCTAATTTAATTGATAAATTGGAAGAAAGAGGAATAGTAGGACCACAAAATGGTTCTAAGCCTCGTGAAGTATTAGTAGAACTTCAAGATGATGACAGATAAAAGCAAATATGAAAATTTCAGACTGTTGACAAAGTAGATGGTCTGATTTTTCATATAAAAAAATTATGGGAGTGAGCATAGAAGTGAAAATTATAACAGTATGTGGAAGTTTAAGATTTAAAAAAGAGATAATGGAAATAAGTGAAATGATGGAATTAAAAGGCAATTGTATGTTGCCACCTATTTATCCAACAAGAATAGATAAAGATGCTTATACTGAAGAAGAAGTTTTAGTACTTAATAAAATGCATAAAGAAAAAATAAAACTGTCAGATGCCATATTAGTCGTGAATGTAAATGGCTATATTGGAAATAGTACAAATAGCGAAATTGAATTTGCTAAATCCTTAAATAAAGAGATTTTGTATTACACAGATTTGATATAATAAAATAAGAATAAGCAGTAAATTAAATATTTGTATGTGCACTTTTAATTTGAATTGTTAATTTAAAATTTAATATCTAGCTTTGCTAATAATCTGAAAGACTCAAAATGAGTCTTTTTTCTTATTTAAAGTTATGTTATACTATAATCATAAGATAGAGGTGTATTATGATTTTATCAGTGTGCTCCGATCCAAATTTATTATCGATAATGCTTATTGTTAATAAAGCTATTAATCTTTTAAGTATAATTGCGCCAATTGGATTAATAATTTTTGCAAGTATTGATTTAGTTAAAGCTATTATAGCAAGTGATGTTGATAAAATAGCTAAGCAAAAAAGAATGATGCCTGTAAGAATAGCAGCAGCTATAATAGTATTTTTCGTTCCATCAGTATTAGACTTAATAATGAATTTTGCTGACAATACGTTTGAGTATAATTCATGTTTTACTAATGCTACTGAAGAAAATATTAAAATAGCTTATCTTAATAGTGCTGATAATGCAGTAGCGAAAGCGGAATCTTCATTAAATAGAGTTGATTATGATGAAGCAGAATTAGCAGTATCGAAACTTGAAGATGGCTTAGAAAAAGATAATTATGAAGAAAGATTAAAAGTAGTCTTACAAACAATAAAAGATATGGATAAAACTGAAACAATAATTAGTAAGTCTCCAACTTCTACTATAATTGGTGGCGGAAAATTAAATATAGTAGGTAGTTATTCATCAGGTGGTAATGCTAGTTGTCAGAAAGGTATTGCCCTTAGTTCTGAACCTGATCCTTCCGCAGCAATTAATTGCTGGTCATATGTTAAAACAAGCGACTTTGTTTTTCCAAAAGACCCTAAAACGGGATTGCCATTAGGTGCATGGCCAAAAAATTATGCTTCAATACCAACACAGTTATCAGGTTATAAAATATATGCAGGAACATTTATTGTTCCCGTAACTCCAACAAATAGTAGTTATCATTTTGTATATCAACATACTGGCATAGACTTTATGGCTAAGTTTGGTGAACCAATTTATTCTCCAGTAGATGGCACACTTATGTATTCAGAGTGGGGACATACAAAAAATAAAGGTGGAGATGAAACAGCATATTCCGTAGGAATAAAATTACCAAAAGCAGTAACTGTTCAAGGAGTATCTGTTGATACAGTATTTTTAACTCATTTAAGTGGTATTATATATCGTTGTAGTTCTTCATCAAGTTGTAATAGAACAGTTAAAAAAGGTGAACTAGTAGGTTTCGTAGGTAACGCAGCAGGTACATCAACTTCAATAGGTTGGGCACCGCATTTACATATGACTTTATATGGCCCAGCCGGTTATGATAACGGCTTAATCTCTACTAAAATAGAAGCCTTATATGGTATACCAACACAGTCTTCAGGTTATAAGATTACGGCAGGTGGATAAAATGAAAAAAGTAATATTATTAGGTTTTATTATAACTATATTGTTAACTGGTTGTCAGGCTAAAAACTTTAAATATTATAAAAATATTTCTGATAAGGCTATATCTTTTTATAATAATGATGAATATGATAAAGAAAAAATATTTGAAGAAGATTTGCCTGCTATAAATACCTTTTTATCAGAATTAACTCATAAAGATCAAATAGTAAATATTAGTGATTATATGACTAAATCACAAGAATATTATACTAGTGAATCAAACACAACTGGTGTGTGGGTAGATGATGATACTTGTTATATAAAATATAACGAATTAGGTCTATTTAATACTGGTGAAGATGTAGAAAGTGATATTTATGAAATTGAATTAAATAAACGTATTGTTTGTAATAATTATTATACTATTTTATATGAATCATATTTCTATCCAAATTATAATGCGACAAAATTAAATCCTAGATATAATTATATATATTTAGATGGAAATAAATTAGATACCGGATACGAATTTATTTACCGTTCTACATATGATGGTACTGGTATGAAAGTTGATATAGTAATAAAAGACAAAAAAATAATTGAGATAAATACTAGTATTATAGATGTAACAGGGTATATAAAATAAAAGAAAAAGTTTAATTGCTTTTTCTTTTTCTATGTTATAATGTTAAAAGGTTGTGATTTTATGATATTGACTGTATGTAGTAATGCTGATTTATTATCAGTAATGATTTTAATAAGAAAAATAATTGATTTATTACAAATAATAGCGCCTGTTGGTTTAATAATTTTTGCGAGCATAGATATTATTAAAGCTGTTATTTCAAATAAACAAGATGTAATTTATAGTAAGCTTCATCAAATACCTAGACGTATTCTTGCTGCTATAATTGTTTTCTTTGTTCCGGTAATTATTGATTTAGTAATGTCGGTGGCTGATAACACTTTTGAATATGCCGCTTGTTTTGAAAATGCTAATGAAGAATATGTTCAAGATGCTTATGTTTCAAATGCTTATGAAGCTGTTAATTTAGCAGAAAATTCATTAAAAATGTATGATCATGATGCTGCACTTTTATTAACAAATAAAATAAAAGATAATGATATTAAAGCAGCGTTAAAAGATCGATTAGAGACTATTTTAGCGACTATTAATGAAAACAATAAGAATGATGCCAGAAATGAAAGTTCATCTAAGAAAGGTACTATAAATATAGTAAGTGGTAGCAATTCTAGTTCATATGGTAGTACAGGACAATCAACATCAGGGAATGTAACTTTTATTGATTCAAACGAAGTAACTAAAACTGCTTTAAATCATCTAGGGACTGCTTATGTTTGGGGTGGTGAAAGTTGGTCTGGTGGTGTTGACTGTTCTGGATTTGTTTATAGAGTATTTAATGATGTTGGACATTCTATGAGTAGAGGAACTGCTGATTCATATCGAAGTTTAGGCTGTAGTGTAGATAGTATTAATGATGCTAAACCAGGAGATTTATTAATTTATGGAAGAAGACATGTAGCTATTTATTTAGGAGTAGATACTACTGGTACAAAATGGCGTGTTCATGCTTCGGGAGATCAATATTGTAATGGTAAAACAGCTACCAATTGTCAAGTTAAAAAAGATACAAATATTTTAGCTTTACGAGCAGGTGAATCACTTACAATTAGACGATTATCAGGAGGATGTTAATGATGAAAAAAAGTATATTATTAATTTTACTACTTATAATTTCATCTATAACGTGTGGATGTGCATCTAATTTATCTTCAGCTGAAAAAATGGACGACATAGTTTTATCTTTATTAAAAAATAAAAATTATATACCAAGTGGACTAAATAATAATGAAATAAATTTGATAGATGATTTTATTAAAAAAGAGAAATATAGTAATAAGATAGTTAATTTGAATTCACTATCTAAATATTCTGATTTAAGTTATATTAAACATGATAATAGTAATGGCGTTTATGAGGAAGATGGAATATATTATATAAAATATTCTGATATTTTCTTTGAAAACATTGTTGATTCTGAAATAACTATTAACTCTAATGATATAAGTTATTATGCTACTACTATATATTTTAATAACCGTGAACTTAACATAACAAAAGATATCATTCCCATTTTATTTGAAGACACAAAAGATAATATAAAATATACATATGCATATAGAGGAACTTCTACATATAATGATGCTATAGTTTCTTATTATAATTCTATTTATGATGATACAGGAATGCAAATAGTATTTAGTTTAAAAAATAAGAAAATATCTAGTATAGATATTGTTTATGATGTTTCTAATAATATATATAATATTGAAAATAATGATTCTATTAATTTATTTGGTGTTACTATTGCAATTATAGGTATATTATTAATATTAACTTTAGGTATATTATCAATTGCTAAAAAAGTGGTTTTAACTAATAAAATATAAAGAAAATCCTTAATAAATAAGGATTTTCTTTTGTTTATTTGAACTTTGTATGTTATAATGATATGGGTGATAGATATGGCAAAATACGATGAGAACTCAATTAAAATCCTTGAAGGGTTAGATGCAGTTAGAAAAAGACCTGGTATGTATATTGGGTCTACAGACAAAAGAGGATTACATCACTTAGTATGGGAAATCGTTGATAATTCTATTGATGAAGTTATTAATGGTTTTGGCAAAAAAATAAAAATAGTATTACATAAGAATGGCTCTTTATCAGTTACTGATGAAGGTCGTGGTGTTCCAGTTGGAATGCACACATCTGGTAAAAGTACGCCAGAGGTTATATATACAGTACTTCATGCAGGAGGAAAATTTGAAACAGGTGGATACAAAGTTTCAGGTGGACTTCATGGTGTAGGTGGTTCTGTTGTTAATGCTCTAAGTGAGTGGATGGAAGTTAATATTAAAAGAGATGGATATGAACACTACATTCGTTTTGAAAAGGGTGGTCATGTTGCCGTACCATTAAAACAACTAGAAAAAACTAGTAAAACAGGTACCACAGTAACATTTAAACCAGATCCAGAGATATTTCAAGTAACAAATTTTTCTTATTCTACAATTACAGAAAGAATGCAAGAAAGTGCTTTCCTACTTAAAGATTTAACAATTGAAGTAGTTGATGAGATAGAAGCTAGAAGTGAAATATTTCATTATGAAAATGGACTATGTGCATTTGTTGAATATCTTAATGATGATAAGAAAGAATTACATAAAGTAGTACCATTTAATGGCTCTAAAAACGATATTAATGTTGAAGTAGCTTTTCAGTTTACTGATGGTTATTCTGAAAATATAGTATCTTTTGTTAATAATGTAAAAACTAATGATGGAGGTTCGCATGAAGTTGGTTTTAAAACAGCCTTAACTCGTGTTTTTAACGATTATGCAAGAACTAATGGTTATCTAAAAGCTAAAGATAAGAATTTAGAAGGACCAGATACTAGGGAAGGATTAACAGCGATTATTTCTCTACAAATACCAGAAAATTTATTGCAATTTGAAGGTCAAACCAAAAGTAAATTAGGTACACCTATTGCAAGAAACGTGGTGGAAAGTGTAGTAGCTGAAAAACTTCAATTTTACCTAGAAGAAAATAAAGCCATAGCGACAAGCATTATTGAAAAAATGGTTAAAAGTAAAATGGTTAGAGAAGCAGCTAGAAAAGCTAGAGATGAAGCAAGACAAGGAAAAGATAAAAATAAAAAAGAAAGAGCTCTTTCAGGTAAACTTGCTCCAGCACAAAGTAAAAATCCTAAGAAAAATGAACTATATTTAGTCGAAGGAGATTCAGCTGGTGGTTCTGCTAAAGGTGGTCGTGATAGAAAATTCCAAGCTATCCTTCCTCTTCGTGGTAAAGTATTAAATACTGAAAAAGTTCATATGGAAGATATATTCAAAAATGAAGAAATTAATACAATGATTCATGCTATTGGCGCAGGAGTGGGATCAGATTTTACAATCGAAGATTCTAATTATGATAAAATTATTATAATGACCGATGCTGATGATGATGGAGCACATATTCAAATATTGTTAATTACTTTCTTCTATAGATATATGAAGCCATTAATAGAAAGTGGCAAACTTTTTATAGCCTTACCACCTCTATATAAAGCAGATTATGGTAAAAAACATTTTTATGCTTGGGAAGATAGAGAACTTGAGGAAATAAAAATTAAAAATTCCGGTAAACCAACAATCTCTAGGTATAAAGGACTTGGTGAAATGAATGCTGACCAGTTATGGGAAACTACAATGAATCCTGATACGAGAAGCTTAATTAGAATTAATATTAACGATGGAGCTTTAGCTGAAAAAAGAGTGAGTGTTCTTATGGGTGATAAAGTAGAACCACGTAAAGAATGGATAGAGGAGAATGTTGTCTTCTCACTTGAAGACAATTTTAAAATAGAAGATAAATAATATGGAAAAAGATAGATATTCAATTAAATTTTATAAAAGATGTAGGTTTTTTACAGATTTGTATTTAGATAAGTTTTATAAACCTCAAATAATAGGTAGTGAAAAATTACCGGAGGATGGATATTTATTAGTAGGAAACCATAAATCAGGATATGATATTTTGCTTGTTGCATACGCTTTAAGAAAATATAATCCAAGATTTATGGCAAAAAAAGAATTTTTTAAAAATTTGCTTTTAAAATACTTCTTTGAAAAAGCAGGAGCTTTTCCAATAGACCGTGATACTATTGATATAACGGCAGTTAAAAAATCAATTAAATTACTAAAAGACAATAATATAGTAGTTATATTCCCAGAAGGGACAAGAAATGATGGCGTGGAAATGTTACCATTTAAAGAAGGCGTAGCTGGAATTTCTATGATAAGTAATTGTAAAGTGGTTCCTTTTGGTATATCAGGCAATTATAAATTTCGAAGTAAGCCGACTATTGAGTTTGGGGATGCTATTGATTTGAAACAGGAAAAGATTGATAAAAAAGAAGCAGATAATTATTTACAAGAAAAAGTAAAAAGATTAATAAGAAAATAATAGTAGGTGATAAAATGCAAGATGTTGTAACAAGGATACATGATTATGCTTTAGAAGAAATTATGGGTGATAGATTTAGTAGATATGCAAAATCTATCATTCAAGACCGCGCTATACCAGATGTACGCGATGGTTTAAAACCAGTTCAAAGAAGAATTCTATATGGTATGTATCATGAACATAATACTTATGATAAACCATATCGTAAGAGTGCTAAAACAGTAGGTAGTATCATGGGTAATTATCACCCACATGGGGATTCTAGTATCTATGATGCTATGGTTCGTATGAGTCAGTGGTGGAAACAAAATACTCCATATATTGATATGCAAGGTAATAATGGTTCAATGGATGGAGATAGTGCAGCCGCAATGCGTTACACAGAGGCAAGATTATCTAAAATAAGTAGTGAACTATTAAAAGATATAGATAAAAATACGGTTGCTTGGGCTCCAAATTTTGATGATACAGAGCTTGAACCAACTGTGCTTCCAACTAAGTTTCCTAACTTATTAGTTAATGGTGCTAGTGGTATTAGTGCTGGTTATGCTACTAATATACCTACACATAATTTAGGTGAGGTAATTGATGCGACAATAAAAAGAATAGACAGTCCTAACTGCAATTTAGACACAATTTTAGATATAGTAAAAGGACCTGACTTTCCAACAGGAGGCTTAGTTGAAGGCAAAGATGGAATAAGAGAAGCTTTCGAAACAGGACGCGGCAAAGTTATTGTTAGATCTAAAATTGAGTTTTTTAAAGAAAAAGGAAAAGAACAAATAATTGTTACTGAAATACCTTATGAAGTTAACAAAGCTGTTATGGTTAAGAAGATAGATGATATTAGACTTGATAAAAAAATAGATGGTATCTTGGAAGTTAGAGATGAATCAGATAGAGAAGGTCTTAGAATTGCTATTGATTTAAAAGCAGGTGCTTCTAAAGAACTAATATTAAATTATTTACTTAAAAATACTGATTTACAAGTAGCTTATAATTATAATATGGTAGCAATAGTTAATCGTAGACCAATGACTTTAGGAATATTACCAATACTTGATGCATTTATAGCACATCAAAAAGAGGTTATTACTAGAAGAACTGAGTTTGATTTAAACTTTGCAGAATCTAGAATGCATATTGTTGAAGGATTAATGAAAGCTTTATCTATATTAGATGATGTTATTAAAACAATTAGATCTAGTAAGGATAAAGCGGATGCTAAAGCTAATTTAGTAAGTAAATATGGTTTTACAGAAAAACAAGCTGAAGCTATACTGGTATTACAATTATATAGATTAACTAATATGGATATAGTAGCCTTAAAAGAAGAATTTGATCAATTACAATTAGTTATAGCTGGATTAAAAGCTATTCTAGCTGATGAAGAAAAACTTAAAGATGTTATGAAAGAAGAACTTCGTAAGGTAAAAAAAGAATACGCAGGTCCAAGAAAAACTGAAATAAAGGATGAAATAACTGAAATAAAGATTGATACAACTGAAATGATTCCAAAAGAAGATTGTATGGTTGTAGTAACAAGAGAAGGTTATGTTAAGCGTGTTTCTCTTCGTAGTTATAATTCAGAAGAAGATACTCTTACTAAAGATGGTGATTATGTTATAGGTTTATATCAAATGAACACCATGAATACACTTCTAATGTTTACTAACTTAGGTAATTATTTATTTACTCCAGTTTATGAACTTCCAGAATTAAAATGGAAAGAACTAGGTAAACATATAAGTAATGTTATTAAAATAGATGCTGAAGAAGCTATCATTGAAAGTATTCCAGTATTTGATTTTGAAAAAGAAGAATATATTACTATTTTTACAAAAAATGGTATGGTTAAGAGAACAAAGTTAGAAGAATTTAAGGTTCAAAGATATTCTAAACCAATAACATGTATGAAATTAAAAGATCATGATGAGGTAGTTACCGTTACTATTAATAGTGGTGATGAAATATTTATAACTACAAAAAATGGTTATGGATTGCGATATGCTACTTCAGAAGTATCTCCAATCGGTTTAAGAGCAGCAGGTGTGAAAGCAATTACTCTTAAAAATGATGAGGTAAAATGTGCTCATGTATTTAGTAATATGGAGTACTTATCAGTAATCACTGATAAGGGTACTGGTAAAAGAATCAAAATATCAGAGTTTGATATGATGTCAAGAGCAAGAAAAGGTGTACTTATGGTTAGAGATGTTAAAACTAATCCATATAGTATTGTAAAAACATTCTTATCTACATCAAGAAGTTTAATATTATTAAAATTAGGAATGGATTTTAAAGAGATAAAACTTACAGAGCTTCCAATTACAGATAGATATTCAACTGGGACTTTATTAACTAAAGCAAATATAGATGACGTTTTTCTTAAAAAAGAATTAGTTAAAGAAGCTAATCAAATTGAAGAAGTTAAAGAAGAACCAGAAGAAAAAAAAGTAATAGAAAAGTCTGTTGATTTAAATAGTATTGATGAAAAGATTTTAACTATTGATGATTTTTTAGATGATTTTAAGTTTAAAGATTAAGTATACTTAATCTTTTTAATTGCCAAAATATATAAAAAAAGGTATACTATTTATAGATGATAGGTGATAGTATGAAAACGAAAATAAGAAATACAAAAAGTGGTTTTACATTAGTAGAATTAATAGCTGTTATAATTATAATATCTGTTATATCTTTAGTATCTTTTGTAAGTATGACAAGAACAATTAAGAATAATCAAATTAAAGAAATTGAGGCTTTTGAAACAAGTTTAAAAGAAGCTGCTCAAGTATATGTTGAAACGGATTTAACTAACTTTCCAACTTTAGATATACCTGGTGGTTTTGTTCAAGTAACTGCTAATTCTCTAATAGATAAAGGATATTTTAAAAAAGATATAAATAATCCAACAGACTGTACAATAGCTAATACTTTTGTATATGTCTTAAAACATTCAAACAATACAATTTCTTATTCGGTTTACTGTACTGGGGATACAATAGATGAACCTGATGATCCAATTGAAACATATGCAACATATACAAATGGTACGGCAGTATATTTTAATCCTGTAACTGGAGCAAAATGTGCATCAGGCGATGCTGTAAGTACAACTGGAACTAAAACAGGGTGCATGAAATGGTATACTTTTAATGACGGTGGAAATACCACTTCGTCAATTAATTTAATACTGGACCATAATACAACAGCTACAGTAGCTTGGAACTCTACTGGAAGTAATGTCTTGGGACCAACAAATATAATGACACAACTTAAATTAGATACTAATTCATGGGCAGGGGTGCCAACGAGAACAGATATATATACTGTTAATAATGGTATAGCAAATTATACTATAAATTATGATACGTATAAAGCAAGACTAATAACAGCTTCAGAGATTGCACAAATAACTGGTAATACTAGTTTTGCAGATGAAACATCTCAATATACAAATTGGTTTTATTTAGATAGCAATAATCAAACACAAACTGCAACATCTCAAGGCGCTAGTAATTATGACTGGTTATTTGATTATACAAATGGATGTATCAATTATGGATGTAATATATCAGATGCAAGTAACTATGGATACTGGACTTCTACAGCTACATCTAATAGTTCTGACATAGCTTGGATTGTTTTTAATCACGGTGAACTTACGAATGTCTATGTAGTTAAGAGTAATGATAACGGTGTACGACCAGTTATTACAATATCCAAATCATTAATTGATTAATTTTGATATAACAAAAAAGGAATGACATTATTGTCATTCCTTTTTTTATCTTAGAATTTTCTATATAAACCTATTGCTTTACCAAGTATTGATACATTATTAAGTATAATTGGATCCATTGTATCATTTTCTGGTTGTAATCTAAAGTAACCATTCTCTTTATAGAAAGTTTTTAATGTTACTTCATCCTCATCAGTCATAGCTACTACAATTTCACCATTTCTTGCAACACTTTGTCTTTGAACAATAACAATATCACCATCTAATATACCAGCATTTATCATACTTGAACCACTAACTCTTAAAGTAAATACATCTTTATCACTAGGTACTAGATAAGCTGGTAATGAAAAAAATTCATCAGGCATTTCAATTGCTTCAATAGGGGAACCAGCTGTTATTTTACCAAGAAGTGGTACTTCAATAACGTCTTCATCCTTTTTAATAAATTGATTTTCTACCAATAATTCAATAGCTCTATTCTTAGAACCATCCTTTTTTATGAAACCTTTTTCTACTAGTTTATTTAAATGTGTATGAATAGTTGCAGGGGATGAAACACCTAAATCTTTTCCAATTTCTCTTACAGTAGGCGGGTATCCATGCGAAACAATATATTCTTTAACATAGTTAAGTATTTCTTCTTGTCTTCTTGTTAAGTTATCCATCACTAACCTCCTTTTACTTTACATATACATCTTAACATACTTTACATAAGATGTCAAACATTTGTTTGTTTTTGTATTGACACGAACAAATGTTCATGATAAAATCAATATAGTAAAGGAGGAAATAAAATGGAAAAAATCAGTGAAAACAAATTAATGGTAGGTACAATAGTTTTCCTAGTTCTATTATTTTTTGTAGGAGGTTTAATGACAAGAAATGTAGATGTAAGCAATTCTATAACCAATACAACCTCTATTAATATGTAGTAAGTTTATAATATCTCTTTATTAAATTATTTAGTTTTGATATAATATGATTATAATAGAGAGGTGCAAATATGGATAATAAAATAATTGCTAATTTGAAAGCTTTGGGCATTGATATGATTGATACAGCAGGGTCAGGACATCCTGGTATTGTTCTTGGCGCTGCACCAATTATATATACTTTATATGCTAGACATATGAATATAAATACTAACGATGATAAGTGGATATCAAGAGATAGATTTGTTATGTCAGCTGGGCATGGTTCGGCTTTACTATATGCTACATTATTTATGGCAGGTTATGACATTTCAGAAGATGATTTAAAGCGTTTTAGAAGAAGTGGCTCTAAAACACCAGGACATCCAGAACTAGGTGTAACACCAGGAGTTGATATGTCAACAGGACCATTAGGTCAGGGTTTAGCTAGTGCGGTAGGTATGGCTCTAGGAGAAAAGATTTTAGAAAATAAATTTATAATTCCAAGTACAAGCACGATGTTAGCAGACAAAGCTTTAATTAATTACAATGTTTATGTATTATGTGGTGATGGCGATTTAATGGAAGGCGTTAGTTATGAAGCAGCTTCTCTAGCCGGAACTTTAAATTTAGATAATCTTATTGTTTTATATGATTCTAATAATATTAGTTTAGATGGAGACACATCTAATACTTTTACTGAAAATGTTCAAGATCGTTTTAAAGCAATGGGGTGGTATACTTCTAAAGTTTTAAATGGTTCAAATGTTGAAGAAATTGATAAAGCAATTATAGCAGCGAAAAAATCTGGCAAACCATCATTCATTGAGATTAAAACAATTATTGGAAATGGTTCAATGATGGCGGGAACTAGTGAGGCACACGGAAAAGTATTATCTAATGATGATATAAAGTTGCTTAAAAGAAATTTAGGTTTACCAGAAAATTCCTTTTATATTGATGCTGAAGCTGTCCGCAATTTTAGAAATCAAATTACTTCACGTAGTGAACGAAAGTATGAGATATGGGGAAGAGCTTATAATGAATATAAAAATAATCTTAATTTAAAAGAAGAAAATGATTTTGAAGTAATTCTTCGTGATAAACAATATGACTTATTAAATTACACATGGCAATTTGATAATGAAGTTAAAAAAAGTACGAGAGAACAAAATGGCGAAATAATGCAAGAAATTGCTAAAATAGTAACAAATTTTATTGGTGGAAGTGCAGATTTAGCAAGTTCAACAAAAACATATATTAAAAATGGTGATGATATAAAAGATGATCATTATCTCGGGAAAAATATATGGTTTGGTGTTAGAGAGCATGCAATGGGTGCTATTTTAAATGGATTAAGTTTAACTAACTTTAAAGTATTTGGTTCAACATTTTTAACATTCTCTGATTACATGAAACCTGCTATAAGACTTTCTGCTCTTATGCACACTCCAGTAAATTTTATATTTACTCATGATTCAATAGGTATTGGTCAAGATGGCCCAACGCATCAACCAATAGAGCAATTAGCTATGCTTAGAAGTATTCCAAATCTAAGTGTTTATAGGCCAGCAGATTCAAGTGAAATAGTAGGCTGTTGGAATTTAATGTTAAATAGTAAAGATCCTAATGCACTAATTCTATCTAGACAAGATATGAAAAATTTAACTACTACAAGTAGTGAATATGTTAAATATGGAGCTTATCCAGTTCGCAAGGAACAAGAAAAAATCCATGGTATTATTATTGCAACAGGTAGTGAAGTACATACAGCTGTCCTTTTAGCAGAACAATTATACAAAGAAAGTAAATTAGATTTAAGAGTAATAAGCATGCCTTGTATGGAGGTTTATGAAAAACAATCTGATAAATATAAGCAAGCATTAATTCCAGTTGGTTATAAAACAATTGTTATTGAAGCTGGATCATCATTTGGATGGCATAAATATGTTTATAATGAAAAATACTTAATGACAATTGATATGTTTGGAACAAGCGGCACAAGAGGAGAAGTAGAAGAATACTGTAATTTCACATACGATCAGATAAAAGAGAGAGTAAAAAGATTATTTAGTTAATCTTTTTTTATATTCAATTTTTGGTTAATAATATGGTATAATTATATAAGAATAATTAGTGTAGTAGGAGGCAATATGAAGATTTTTAATTTTAATAAAAAAAAGGAGATAAAGGAGCCGGAATTTGAAATAGAAGAATTAAAAAACGAAGTTTCAAAAAACAGTGTTACTTTAGATAATAAGAAATATAGTTTACTATGTATCAATTTTGGTATAAATGATTATTCCTTTACCCTTACTGCTAATAACAATGGTAAAATAGTTATTAATAAAAGTATAAATAAAGAAGAATATGTTGATTTAGACAAGACTGCAGAAATAGCTATTGTTATTGATGAAAATTTTAAAAAAATCAAAGATTTAACTAGTAAAAAAAGCATTAATAATAGTAAAAATACTAATATGTTACAAATAGAAGTTGAAGGAGAAAAATATACATTATTTAGAAGTGATCTTGAAGATGAAATTTCAATGTTCTACGATAGATTTGTTTTTGAACTGGCGGATATTTTGAATTTAAAAAAAAGATATGATAATTTTGAATTAGACTTAACATTTGAATATCCTAATAATTGGGATAAAGTTCCAACAGATTTAAATAAGTATTGCTTATTATCTAATTCAAAACCATTACTAGTATTTAAAGATAATAGTCAAAATTTTGTTACTTTTGAATACATTAGTTTAAAGAATGATATTGTATCAAAAATAATAAATAATATAAGTTTAAGTAAAGAATATGATGTACTAAGAACTTTTGATTTTGAAACTGATGATTATACTGCTAATTTTATTGTTATAGATTATACTGAGACAGAAAAAATTGAACTTTTTTGTTTTATAAATTTAAAAAATATATGTATCATTATAACTATAATTATTGATGATAAAGAAAAAGTTGATATTGGTCAAATTGAAAAAAATAAGAAATTTAAAGAAATATTTGAAGTTGTTAATTCACTTAAGATTTTAACAAATGTTGATATTGTTAAATAATATAATATATACTTGAAATATAAAGGATAATTTAGTAAAATACTATTAGAGAGGGATGAAAAAATGGGAGCATTTTTAATAGATGTATTACAAGTAGTAGTTGGTCTAGTAATAGGCGCTGTTATTGGATTCTTCGGAGCAAAAAGATATATGCAAAAATATATGAAAAAGAATCCACCAATTAATGAACAAATGATTAAAGCAATGATGACACAAATGGGAAGAACACCAAGTCAAAAGCAAGTTAATCAAATGATGAAATCAATGACAAAATATATGGACTAATAATTCATATATTTTTTGTATTAACTTGTTAACTTATCAGACATAAATAAATTGAATAGTATATATTCATATTTTATATATTGACTTTTAATTAATAAATAAGTATTATAAAATGCGTTTGGAGGAGTAGTATGAAGTTGTTACCTGAACAAGTTGTTCAAATTAATGAAAAATTAGAAAAATTAAGAGATACAAATAAAAGGTTAAAAGAGATAAAGAAAAATGATTTTGTAAATGCTAATTATACAACAGAGGGATTTACAGATATTCCAGATAACCAATTAAGTGTAGATATTAATGAAATCATCAATGAAATACATGAATTAGAGTTGATTTTAAAGACATGTACAATTGTTGATGCTGCGCCTAGTGAAATTATTGGAATTGGTAGTGAGTTTACTGCGACTGTTGATTTTTTTGGTGAAAAAGAAAAGGAAACATACGTGCTTGTTGAAAATGGGCATAAAATAGCAGGAAAAAAGATTATTTCAGTTGCGTCACCTTTAGGACAATCAGTATTTGGAAAAACTGTAAATGATCATTTTTCTTATGAAGTAAATAATAATGTTTTTAATGGTATTGTTAACGAAATCCATACAAATTCATTAAAGAAAAAGACTATTGTAAAATAGTTTTTTTTCATATATAATGGTATGGTGAAACAGGAGGTAAACTTATGAAAATAAAATATGAATTATTACATAATGAGAAAAATACTAATGCAAGAAGGGGAAAATTATCAACAAATTATGGAACATTTGATACACCAATGTTCATGCCAGTAGGGACTCTTGCAACCGTAAAAACACTTACTCCTGAGCAAGTTAAAGAAGTGGGTTCTGGTGTTATATTATCAAATACATATCACTTATGGTTAAGACCGGGAGAAGATGTTATTGATCATGCAGGCGGTCTTCATAAATTTATGAATTATGATGGCCCAATACTTACCGACAGTGGTGGTTTTCAAGTATTTTCTTTAGCCAGACCTAAGGATATATCTGAAGAGGGAGTAACATTTAAAAGTCACTTAGATGGTTCAAAACTTTTCTTAACTCCTGAGCTATCTATTCAAATTCAAAACAAACTTGATAGTGATATCGCTATGAGTTTTGATGAATGTATTCCTTACCCAGCTAATTATGATTATGCTAAAGCAAGTACTGAAAGAACTTTAAGATGGGCAAAAAGAGGAAAAGATGTCTTCAATAATCCTCGCCAATCATTATTTGGTATAGTACAAGGTGGAGAATATACAGATTTAAGAGAATATAGCGCTAAAGAAACAGTTAAAATGGATTTTGACGGCTATAGTATTGGAGGCACTAGTGTTGGTGAAGGTAAAGAAACCATGTATAAAATGGTTGAAGATGGTGTTAGATACTTGCCTCAAGATAAACCAAGATATTTAATGGGAGTAGGAGATCCTATTGATATTATTGAAGGTGTAATTAGAGGAATAGATATGTTTGACTGTGTTCTTCCTACTAGAATAGCAAGACATGGAAATGCTTTTACTAAAGATGGTAAAATAAATATTAAAAATGCCAAATTTAAAGAAGATTTTGCGCCAATAGAAAATGATTGTGATTGCTATGCATGTAAGCATTATACAAGAGCATATATTAGACATCTAATAGCTTGTGAAGAAAGTTTAGGTGGAACATTATTATCAATTCATAATATTAGATTTCTAATTAAATTAACGGAAGATTTAAGAATAGCAATTGAAAATGATAATATATTACAATATCGTGAAGAATTTATAAATAGATATAATAAAAAAGGAAACTAATAAAGTTTCCTTTTTTAAAAATAAAGAGACATTAAGTTTTTGCTTCATCTTTATGTCTAGCTATTCCTATCATACTGCCTAAACTGCTGCAAATAATAATAATTAGATATAAAAGAAAATTCTTCAACTCAAAACTATGATAAAAGATTAGATTTAATATTAATAAAATAAATGATAATAACATCCCATATTTTATTCCCTCGAGGTAACCTTTTTTATTAGAAGTAATTCCTAATTTAAAACTTCCTATAAGTATTGACATAATAAGTACTAATATCTTAAATATATTTACTAATTTAATACTAAACAAACTAAAATAATTCAAAATTGTTATTAATAGTATTCCTATCAATAATGTAATAATGGTATATATTAGGCATATTCCTAATTTTTTTAAGTAGTTCATATAATCACCTATAATATTATATTTATTTGTATAATTTAATATTACAAGTACATAATTAAATGGTGATATTATTATGATGATAAGTATAAAATTATGTTTACTATATACTGCACTTGTTATTGTTTTTGATATGTTAGATAAAAATAGATTTTATAGCAATCTAAATTTTCTTGTAATGATAATAACAGTTGGTAGTGTTTTTATTTTGAATATTATTGATATAGTTGATATTACTCTTGCAGTAACTTTCTTGTTTATAAATAAATATATAATTAATAATTACTTTTATAAAAGAAAAAAGAAAGAAATTAAAAATAAATCCTATATTAATATGCCGGTACCGCTAATTATATCTGGTGATATAAACTATGATTCATTAAAAAAGATTAGAAAAAACTCTTTTTGGCTAATTAATAATATGGAAAAAAACAATTTGGAACTTGAAAATATATACTATGCTTTTTATATGAATGATGAAACATATTTTATTAAGCGAAGCTAATACAGTTTATATAAATAGTACTCTTTGATTAATAAGCTTTTGCTAATATAAACTTAGCTTAAAGGGTGATAAGTATAAATTAAAAATTCTTATATATTTAAAAATAAAAAAGGTATTATATTACTCCTTTTTTTTGACAATATACTCTTTTTTTGGTATCATATCTTTAGATAGGAGAATAGTAATGAAAAAGTTTTTTTTAGTTGTGGTTTGTAGTATTTTTACATTTTTCTTAGCAGGTTGCTCAAGCAGTAAGAATATTAATTTAGATAATGTATATGAAAATTTAAAAGATGATTATGCTGACTTTATAAAAGTAGATGAAGATGTATTAACAGGCAATTATGGTTTAGATGTAAGCGTATTTAAAGATTATTTGATAGTAATGAATGAAGCAGGAACAACAAGTAAAATGTACGCTATTTTTGAAGTTGGAAATTCTTACGAAGAAGCAGAAGACGAAGCTACATATTTTATAGATAAATACACAGAGAGTTGGGATAATGGTTATTTTCCTGATGAAACAAAGTTAGTTAATGATGGCGTTACTGAAAAATATGGGAATTATATTATATATGTAGTAAATGATGATACAGATAGTGTAATTGCCAAAATAAAAGCAAGCAATTAGAAAGGAAGATAACAATGGTTTTTAGTAGCATTCCATTTATATTTTTCTTTTTTCCTATATTCTTAATTTTATACTATGCTGCACCATATAAGTATAAGAATATTATTCTCTTAATATTTAGTTTAATATTTTACGCTTGGGGAGAACCAATATACATATTGTTAATGATATTTTCTTCAGTTGTTGACTATGCGAATGGTTTAAATATAGAAAAATATAGAAATAATAAGAAAAAGAAAAGATTATTTTTAATTATTTCAATAATTATTAACCTTAGTTTACTAGGATTCTTTAAATATTCAGATTTCTTAATTGGGATAGTAAACAACATATTTAATATAAATATACCACTTCTTAATTTAGCACTTCCAATAGGAATAAGTTTTTATACTTTTCAAACAATGAGTTATTCAATTGATGTATATAGAGGAACTGTAAAGACAGAACATAATTTTTTAAACTACATGGCATATGTAACAATGTTTCCTCAGTTAATAGCGGGACCAATTGTTAGATATGAAGATGTAGCTAAAGAACTAAAACATAAAGAGATAACATTTCATAAATTTAGTGAAGGTTTACTTAGATTTATGAGAGGTTTATTTAAAAAAGTTCTTATTGCTAACAATGTAGGTTATTTATTTACAGTTATTAGTACAATGACAACAAGTGAAATATCAGTATTATCAGCATGGCTTGGTGTTATTGCTTTTACTTTCCAAATATATTTTGATTTTAGCGGTTATAGTGATATGGCAATTGGTATGGGAAAAATGTTAGGTTTTACATATCTTGAAAATTTTGATCATCCGTATATTTCTAAGAGTATTACTGAGTTTTGGAGAAGATGGCACATATCACTTTCAACATGGTTTAAAGAATATGTATATATTCCTCTTGGTGGTTCTAGAGTGTCAAGAATTATTAATATTAGAAATATATTAATCGTATGGATGTTAACTGGATTATGGCATGGTGCTAATCTTAACTTTGTTCTATGGGGGCTATATTACGGTATAGTATTAATATTAGAAAAATTTATACTTAAGAAATATATAGATAGGCTTCCAAATGTTATAAAGCACACATACACATTATTTTTAATTTTAATTGGATGGTTGATATTTGCTTTTGACGATATGAACAAACTTGGAAGTTTTGCTAAAATAATGTTTGGCTTTGGTGATGTAGATTTTATTAATAGTAATTTTTTATATTACTTTAAAAATTATTTTATTATTATCCTAATTAGTATTATATTTTCTATGCCAGTATATTCAAAGATAAAAGAGAATCTAAGGAAAGTTAAATTTCCAAAGACTTTATTTATTATAGTACTTACCATATATGTTTTATTATTTATAGTTACAATTGGTTACATAGTTAATGATACATATAATCCATTCTTGTATTTTAGATTTTGAGGTGAAATATGAAAAAAAATTATAATAAAGTTATTTCTGTTATATTAATATTAATTATATTTAGTCTTTCTATAATTTTTTTTACTGAGCCTAAAAGTGATTTTTCAGATAATGAAAATAGATTACTCCAAGACTTTCCTAATTTTACAATAAAGAGATTATTTAATGGTAAATATGTAAGTGAGTTAGAAGATTACTTAACTGATCATTTTCCTTTTAGAGATGGTTTTATGAGTATCAAAACTAAAACAGATAAACTTCTTGGAAAAGAAGACATTAATGGTGTATATCTATCTAGTGATGGCTATTTACTTGAAAAATATAATAAGCCAGTTAATAGTGATAGACTTGTAAAAGTTTTAAATAGTTTTAATAAAACTATCAATTATGTAAATATGAACTTAATGCTTGTTCCTACTAGTATAAGTATAAATAGTGATTTACTACCTAGTAATGCACCAACTTATAATGAAATAGATAATATTAACTATATTTATAAGCAAATACATTTTGATACTATAAATCTATATGAAACTTTCTTAAATCATAATAGTGATTATCAGATGTATTATAAATTAGATCATCACTGGACTAGTTATGGTGCTTATTATGCCTATGTAGAATACGCGAAAGCTAATAATTTAAAACCGTATAGTCTAAATAGTTTTGATATAGAGAAGGTTACTAGTGATTTTAATGGAACATTATATTCTAAAACAAGCGATTATACTAGAGAGTCTGATTCTATATATACTTTTAATTTACCAAATACTAGTTATACTGTAGATTATGTTTATAGTAAAAAAGAAACTAATTCACTATATGAAGAAAGTTATCTAGATAAGAAAGATAAATATTCTTATTTCTTAGATAATAATCATCCCTTAATAGTGATAACTAATAATAATATTGATACTGATAAAGAGTTAATTGTAATAAAAGATAGTTTTGCCAATAGTATAATTCCTTTTCTAATAAATCATTATAAAAAAATACATGTTATTGATCCAAGATATTATAAGACAAGTATAAGTAAATATATTTTGGAAAATAAAGCCATAAATGACTGCTTAATTTTATACAATATTAATACAGTTGATGGTGATTTAGGGATTTTTTCTATAAGATAATAACAGTAGTAAAAGAGATTTGTCTCTTTTTTTCTTATAAAAAAGATGATATACTATCTATAGATGATAGGGTGGTAGTATGAAAAGAAAGAAAAATGCTTTTTCACTAGTTGAATTACTGGCAGTTATAATAGTACTAGGAATTATTGCATCAATTATAATTCCTTCAACACTAAAAACTTTAGATAAATCAAAGAAAGATTCCTTCGAAAGTAGTGTTGTAGGATTAATAAAAGCTGCTTCAAATTATATGGCAGAAAGTGATTTTGAAGATTGGACTAGTGGTTTAACTATAACTAATATCCAAACTAACAATTTGTTTGAAACAAAGAATGTTAATATTTTTACTAGTGGTACACTTTATAATAACAATGGTACTATTACTGTCATCAATGTTACTGATGGAAACTACTGCGCTAATGGTAAGAAAAATAGTTTAACTATTACAAAAGGTAATTGCGTAACTGGAAATGACATTATATATGAAATAGATACTATAAATTTAAGAGATTTTTCAAATTGGCGAACAGGTCAATACAGCATGACAACTGGAATTTATCAGGCACATAATAATAGAATTTGCTTAAATGATTATGTAACTGGAAAACCAAGCACAACTTACAAAGTTACTATTTCTAACAGTACTTATCGCGTACTAATTCGCACATTAGATTCTAATCATGCTTTTATTTATTCATTTAATGTATCAAACGGTAATAATTTTACTACATCAGCTAATACTACTTATTTAGGTATTTCAATATATAATGGTACTAGTGATGCAGGTGTTTCTTATGATACATATAAGAGTCTATTTGAAAATGGACTTAAGATAGATATAATAAAACAATAAACTTATAGTATAAACTTAATTGCCTAATTAGTTATATTGTGTTATAATTAGTTAGGCTTTTTTAATAAAAGAAAGGAGATTTATGAGTAAAATAAAAATATTTGCATTAGGGGGATTAAATGATATCGGTAAGAACATGTATGTTGTTGAAGTCGATAAAGATATATTCTTATTTGATGCAGGATTAAAATATGCGGATGACAGAATGTTAGGGGTTGATTATATTATTCCTAACTTTGATTATTTAAAAGAAAATATAGCTAGAATTCAAGGGTTATTTATTACCCACGGGCATCAATTACAAATGGGGGCAGTATCTGATATATTAACGGAATTACCTACTTTGAAAATTTATGGTACTGCGTTTACTTTAAATATTTTAAGAGAAGAACTAATTACTGATGGAGTTAAAACTGAAAATTTAGTTGAATTAAAACCACATCGTAAAGTAGATTTTGGAAGTAATTCTATATTTCCAATTAGTCTTACTCACTCTGTACCAGATACAGTAGGGTATGTACTATATACACCAGATGGAGCTATATTCTATACTGGAAACTTTGCTTTTGATCCTACAATGGTAGGACCATATAAAACGGATATTGGTAAACTTGCTTATGTTGGTAAACAAGGAGTACTTTGTTTACTTAGTGAATCATTATATGCTGACAAAAAAGGATATACTTCACCACAACACAGATGTTCAGGAATATTTCGTGAAATGCTTGGTAAAAATGAGGGAAGAATTCTTTTCAATATATATGATTCTCAAGTTTATAGAATTCAAGAATTATTAACTGAAATTGGTAAAACAAAGAGAAAAGTAGTTATAATGGGTAAAACGTTAGAAACACTTATATATAACTGTATTGATAATAATTATGTGAAGTTTGATAAAACTCAAATAGGTAGTATTCATGATGTTAATGAAAGAGGTACTGTCGTAATTATTTCTGATGAAAGAGAAAAACCATTCTCAAATATTAAAAGAATAATTAGAGGAATAGATAAATTTATCAAAATTACAACAGCTGATACAGTAGTATTCGCATCTCAAGTATATGATGGAATGGAAAAAACAGCTACAGCTGTATATGATAGCTTAGCTAAACTAGGATGTAACTTAGTTATATTATCAACTAAAAAGTATTTATCACTTCATGCATCAAGTGAAGATTTAATGCTTATGCTTGATTTAATGCAACCAAAATACTATTTACCTGTAATAGGTGAGTATAGACATCAAGTTGCTAATGCAGAAGTTGCTAAGCAAATAGGTATGAAAGAAGAAAATATTCTTCTTAGATTAGATGGCGAAGTAATAACTTTTGAAAATGGTAATTTAGTTAACAATAATGAAAAAGTGAAAGTTGACGATATTTTAATAGATGGTAAAACAATAGGAGATATTGGTGAAGCTGTATTAAAAGATCGTGAAGCACTTAGCGATAATGGTATAGTTGTTGTAACAGCAACTATAGATAGAGCAACAAAAAAAGTCTTAGCAGGGCCAGAAATATTAACACGTGGTTTTATTTATATAAAAGATAATATAGATATAATTAAAGAAGCTGAAAGAATTTCGTTAGATGTAATTAACGATAATATAAAAGAAAGCTACGTTGATTTTAATAAAATAAAAGCTGGTATAAGAGATAAAGTTGGTAGATATTTATATGCAGAGACAGAATGTAAACCAATGGTTCTACTTGTTATGCAAGAGGTTTAATACCTCTTTTTTTGTTAATAAAATTCTTTTATTATGATATAATTATAATAGAGGTGGTAGTATGAAAGAAGTAATTGTAGAAAATTTAGGATCATCTGGATTACTTATTCCAGGAGCAATTATAATAATAATATTATTTATTGTATTACGATTTTTTAAGGCATTATTTTCTTCATCATTTATAGGCTTTTTATTATCATTAGTTTCTTACTCGGTATATGAATATATTTATTTTAATTTTCCAATTGTAGCTTGTTTATCATTTCTTCTTTGCCTTACTGGTTTTGGTAAAAGTGGTATTATTGGCAAGGTATTTGCGCTTATTGGTCTAATTTTATCAGGTTATATTATCATTAATACACTAGGATTTATTTAAAAGAAGTTTAATACTTCTTTTTTTATTGATATAAAATGTAAAAAAATATATAATAAAAGAAGAAGGTAGGAAATTATATGAAATTAGTTGTCTTAATATTGAAAGAAGAAGAAGTACTAGATAAATTTGTAAAAAAATGCACAAATAGTAATATTAAAAACATTACTGTTATTCAAAGTGATTCATATGAAACTGAAAAAGTTGGAAGTAAAAGAAACCATCAATCTAATATACTAAATTCTATTAGATATATTTTAGATTATTATAATGATGAAAGTAGAACAATATTGATTCCTGTAAATACTGAAAAATTAGAAGAAGTAAAAAATATTATTAAAAGTTTAGTACCAAGTGAACAATACACGTTAATGGTTATTAATTTAGAAGAAATAATAGGTCTTGAAAAGTAATGGAAGTTTTATTTGATTTATCTATAATATTTGTTTTTGGTTTATTAATTGGACAAGCTTTTAAAATAATAAAGTTACCAGAAGTAATTGGTTACTTAATATCCGGAGTTGTTATAGGACCTTATGTTTTAAATTTAGTTACTTCTGATAGTTTAAATAGTATGGAATTATTTTCTACTATTGCATTATCTTTTGTATCTTTCTTGATTGGTGCTGAATTTAAATGGAAGTATGTAAAAAGACTTGGTGTAAAACCATTTATAATAGGTTTAACATGTTCAGTATTTACTATGTTTGCCGTGACAGTTTGTTTATATTTATCAGGAAGTAATTTGAGTTTTTCTTTAATTATGGGTGCCATAGCGGCAGCTACAGCACCAGCTGCTATAATGATGATTGTTAAAGAATATAAAGCAAGAGGTGAAGTTACTGATACTATGCTTAGTGTTATAGCTATAGAAGATGTTAGTTCAGTTGTTATATTTGGATTTACTATAGTAATAGCCCAGTATTTAGAAGTAGGTAGCGCTACTTTATCTGGATTATTAGAGCCTTTTTCTGAAATAGGTATATCATTAGTTATGGGTACAGTTTTAGGTCTTTTTCTTGGTATAACTGCTAAACTATTTAAAACTAAAAATAATATCATATGCATGATATTAGTAACAGTTTTTACAGCCATATTAATCGCGGATTATGCAGGCATATCTTCACTACTTATGTGTATGATTACTGGAATAGTTTTTGTTAATGCGTATAATAGAATATTTACTGATAAGGTACTTGACGCTATGGATAATATATCTTCACCCCTTATGATAATATTTTTTGTAATAAGTGGCGCTAGTTTAGATTTTAAAGTTCTTCCAGAAGTAGGATTAATCGGAATAATATTTATATTATCAAGAGCATTTGGTAAAGTATTTGGCGCATATTTAGGTGCATCAGTAGGACATAGTTCTAATAATGTACGCAAGTATTTAGGACCAACATTACTTTCTGAAACAGGAATTGCTATTGGACTTGCATTAGTGGCTAAAGAGGTTTTTCCTAATTATGGAGATACATTAATAACTATTACTATTGCAGCAAGTTTTATTTTTGATATGATTGGACCATTTTTAGTTAAAATGAGTTTGAAGAAAGCTGGAGAAATAAAATAACATATATTTATAAAAATAAAGTAGATAGATCTTCTATCTACTTTTCTAATACTCTTGAAAAAAATGCCTATATATGGTATTATCTTTAGGTGGAAATGAGTGATTTATATGCAAACACCTAGTTTAAAAGAAGCACAAAAAAGAACTAGTAGAAAAATAGAAATTAAAACTGACGAGTATGTCTTAAATGATAATTTGAAAGTTTTAGGTAAAAATAAAAAATATTTCATTAAGACTTATGGTTGTCAAATGAATGAACATGATTCTGAAAATATAAAAGCAATTCTTGAAGATATGAGTTTTAAGGAAACTGAAAATATGGAAGATGCTGACTTTATATTATTAAATACATGTGCAATAAGAGAAAATGCGCATAATAAAGTATTTGGTATGATTGGCAGGATTAAGCATCTTAAAGAAACGAAACCAGATATTATTACAGGTGTATGTGGTTGTATGATGCAAGAAGAAGCTGTAGTTGATGAAATAATTAAAAAATTCAAATGGATGGACGTTGTATTTGGTACACATAATATTCATAATTTACCAAATATTTTAAATACAGCGTTATCAAAAAATGCTTTAGAAGTAGAAGTACAAAGTATTGAGGGTGATGTTTTAGAAAATATTCCTGTAAAAAGGGATAGTAAGTATAAAGCATGGGTTAATATTATGTATGGATGCGACAAATTCTGTACTTACTGTATAGTACCTTATACTAGAGGTAAACAAAGAAGTAGGGAACCCAAGTTTATATTAGATGAAGTTAAAGAACTTATTAAAGATGGTTATAAAGAAATAACTCTTTTAGGACAGAATGTAAATGCCTATGGAAAAGATTTAGATATTAATTATACGATGTCTAATTTACTTGAAGACGTTGCTAAAACAGGTATTGCGCGTATTAGGTTTGTTACTAGTCATCCTTGGGATTTTAATGATGATATGATAGATATAATTAGTAAATATGATAATATAATGCCTTATATCCATCTTCCTCTTCAATCAGGATCATCTAAGATATTGAAATTAATGGGAAGAAGATATACTAAGGAAGACTATTTAGCTTTATATGATAAGCTAAAAAGAAGCCTCCCATATAGTTCTATAACTACTGATATAATTGTTGGTTTTCCTGGTGAAACAAGAGAAGATTTTGAGGAAACACTTGAGGTTGTTAATAAATGTAAATATGATTCAGCATTCACTTTTGTATTTTCTCCAAGAATAGGAACACCCGCTTGTCGTATGAATGATGATATAACTATTGCTGAAAAAAATAATAGATTATATGAACTAAATGATTTAGTAAATAAATATGCTAGAGAAGCTAATGACAATTATAAAGATAAAATAGTACCAGTACTTTTAGAAAATTATAGTGAAAAAGATGAAAGTATGCTTATGGGATATACAGATACTATGAAACTTGTTAACGTTAAGGCTGATCCTAAATATTTAGGAGAAATAGTAAAAGTTAAAATTAAAGATGTAAAAACATGGAGTATGGATGGAATTATAGTAGACTAAAAGGAGGTTATTTTATGAAGAATAACAAATTAGTTTTAGCACTTATAATGGGACTTGTGGTAGGCTTAACAATAGGTGCATTTACAACATATTTTATTATGAAAACAGGTCAAACAAAACAGTTAGAAGAGTATAAGAGTGAAAACCTTACTATTACACAAAAACTTTCTTTAGAAATAAAAAAGTTAACATTAAAAAGTGCCACATATAATTATGTTGATGCTGTTGAAAATGCAGTATCAGTATTAAAAGAAAAAGACAGTAAGTATGCAATAAAACCAGGTATGTATATGCTAAAACAAACGAATGTTTTAACAGAAGTTAATGAAGAAACATTAGAAGTATTACCTGATGCTGTAACAATATCTGATATTGATTTTGGAAAAGAAGGTCCAAACCTAAATAGTATGGTTTATATTAATGAAAAAGGTAAAGTTAGTGAAGCGGTATTTTATGTAGATGGTTTTCAAATCACATATGATATAGTTGGTACTAAAGTGACAGAAGTAGAGAAATAACATTATATTTAGTTAATTAAGATAGGAGAAATAAAATGCATTTTTTAAGAAAAAATTCAACTAAAGCTAAAAACATTCAAATGTTTAGAAAAAAAGAATTTAATTTAAATAAGTTTATAAATGACTATTATATGGATCAAAATAGTGCTTATATAACTGTTAAAGTTGATGATTATAGTGATATTGTATCTAAATATTCTGTTGATAATTATGAATGGATTAATAAAGATTTTGCTGATCATTTAGAATTAATGGCATACTATATTCCAGTTGAGGAACCAATAGTAATTGAAATAACTGGCAAAAAATTCACAGATGAGCAAAAGAAAGTAATTGAAAAAGTTATTAAAACATATTTTGGTCTTAAACTTGGTGATAAAATGCTTCTTCTAAATGAGAATCGTGATAAATATTTAATTCTTTTAGTATTTGGTGTTTTAAGCTTTTTAATGTTCTACCTTTTATTTATGAAAAATATAATAGGAACAGTCCTTGAAGTTGGATCATTAGTGTTTTGGTTTATTATGTGGTCATTTGCGGATTTAGCATTCTTACAAAGAAACAATTTAAAAATTGATAAACTGGAAGCTGGGCAGTTGTCGTCTGCAAAAGTGGCATTTTTAGATCAAGATTAAAAGGAAATATTTATTTTCTTTTTTTGTTGTGGATCTTAGACAAGATTTCAATTTATACTTTTACTTTTAACAAGCAAAATGATGGTTCATACACTTTATATAGTATAAAAAAAGAATCATAAATATAGAGTCTTGGATTTAATAGATAAAATCCAAGATTTTTATTTTGGGTAGATTAAATTATTTTATATGTGTTATAATTATACTAGGTGATAGTATGAGAGAGAATAAAGGTTTTACTCTAGTAGAAATGCTAGGGGTACTTATTATATTGATAGTGGTATTTATGATAATGTTCCCTTCACTTACTAAAATAATAAAAGATACTAATGATAAAATAGATAATGCTACAATAACGGTTATAGAAGATGCGACAACTGATTTTTTATTAGAAAAAAATGATATATATCCTAAGAATGATGATTATACTTATTGTATAACTATTGAACAACTTATTGATAATGGAAATTTAACTAATAAAGAGATATCATCTTTAGATGATACAGATAAGTTTGTTAAAACAACTTTTGAAAATGGAAAAAGTGTATATGTTTTAACTGATACATGTACAGTTTCAAAACCTAATATTGAGTTTGCACTTATTGGTAATAACAATATGTCTTTTGAAGTCGGGGTAGGAGGACAATATGTTGAACCTGGTGCAAATGCTAAAAATAAGGCTGGGGAAGTAGTAAGTTATGTAACAGAAATTATTAATAAAAATAAGGTGACAGTTGCATATGTTGATACCACTAAAATAGGTATATATACTATAAAATATAGTGCTACAATTGATGGGAAAGATTATGCGATTGAAAGAATAGTTAAAGTAATTGATACAACTGCTCCAACAATTACAGTTAACCCGACGGAAGAAAAGATTTCTACATCTAATTCTACTTATAACGTAATGGATGGTGTAATAGCATCAGATAATAGTGGAGATGTTCCTAAGGTGACGGCTAGTAGTAATTTAAGTTTAAAACAAATTGGAGTTTACACAATCATTTATACAGCTGAAGATTCAAGCGGCAATAAGGAAACGTCTAGGAGGACTGTTATCGTTAAGGATCCTGCAAATGGTGACATTGTATATTATAATCCAGAATCAAATGCAAAATGCCCTTCAGCTAGTGCAGTAAGCACATCAGGAACTAAAACAGGATGTATGAAATGGTATGCTCTTAATTTTAGCGATACTGGAAATACAACAGTAAATTTATTACTTGATCATAATACAACATTAAGTGTAGCATTTAATTCTGACAACATAAGTACAACTATGAAAGAAGTTGCAGCAAGTTTAATAAGTGATACCTCTACTTGGAATGCAACTCTTAATGCAAGATTAATAACTGCTGCTGAAATAGCGCAAATTGTAGGGTATGATGAATTTGCTTCAACTCAAAATGAAGTATATATTGATACTCTTACTTCAACAGCTCCTGAAAGTTTATCTGACTATCATTATGGTTGGTTATATGATAGATTAAATATAGCTTGTAAAGAAACCAGCAATTGTCCTAATAATATAGAAAATACGCCAGAAACTTCAACTTTATGGGGATACTGGACTTCTACTGCAAGATGGGGTTCTGTATGGGCTATGGATCGTGATAGTAGAATACATAGTGTATTACCTACCACTAATTCAGGTATCGGTGTACGTCCTGTTATAACAGTATCAAAAACAAAAGTATATTAGTAAACTGAAAGTTAGATTTTATCTAGCTTTTTTATATTCCATAAATCATAACATGTTACAAAGATAATCCCAAAAGTTATTGATATAATATGTCCCCACATACCTATTCTAAATGATGTAAACAAGGCTAGTGTAGAGGTTTTTATAATAATACCCATTAATGTTCCATACATACTTATTTTTGCTTTTCCCATAGCCTGTAAACTTGCAGAAAGGGGTGATTGAATATATTGTAGTAGAAACACAGGAGCAAGTATTTTTATATAGTTTATTCCTTCATCAGTATTGTATATGAATTTTAAAAAGAATTCTGGATAAAGAAATAAGATTACCGTTACAGGAATACCAACTATTAATGAAAAAAAGATTGCTTGTTTTATTTTTCTTCTAACATTATTCATATCTTTACAAACATAACTTTTAGATATAACTGGTATTAATGCTTGGCTAATAGCCATTGTGAAGAACGAAGGTAAAAGTAACATAGGTAAAACATAACCATTTATAACACCATACTCTCTTGTTATAAAAGTACTACTATAATTTAAACTTAATAATATAGTAGTAAGAATTATTGGCTCAAAGAAATAACCTATATTTCCAATTAATCTACTTATAGTTGTAGGTATACTTATACTAAAAACATCAGATAAATTTTCTTTATTAGGTAT
Source organism: Bacillota bacterium (assembly GCA_023460995.1). Classification (GTDB taxonomy): domain Bacteria; phylum Bacillota_I; class Bacilli_A; order RF39; family UBA660; genus RGIG4266. Next base: position 871,574 of record JAEWOE010000006.1, read on the forward strand.
TAAATCTTTTTTTTGTATTTTAAAGTTCTTAGGTAAAAAGAAGAATAAAATAATGATAGATGTAAGTTCACTTACAACATTAGATAGTATTATAAAAGCAATGGCGTAATCTAACCCCTTTAATAGAAATATAGGTACTCCTAGAAAAATAATAATTAGTCTTACCACATCTTCAACTATATTTGATATAACATGAGGAAACATTCTTTGTTTTCCAAAAAAATAACCTCTAAGAATACTTGAAATACTTATAAATGGTAAAACAAATCCGATACATATTAGGCCATATCTAGTATTGCTTTCATGAAGTAAATTGTCTGATATAAAACTACTAGATAGTATTAATATAAATATGATAATCAAATTTAGAATTAATGATATAGGAATAGTAGTAAAAACTAAATTCTTATTATTTTTAGTTTCTTCAGCTACTAATTTTGATATTGCAACTGGAAACCCCAATTGAGCAAAGGCAATAAGTAAACTAAAAGTAGGCATAATAAGCATATATGTCCCTATACCTTCAGTACCTAATATTCTAGTCATAACTATTTTTATTACCATACCTAGTATTTTAGTAACAAGTCCACCAATTAATAATATAAATGTTGATTTAATAAATTTACTTTTCATGATTCACCCTAGTTATTTATATGCTTGTCATACTATATTTATGGTTATATAATTTAATATGTAATATATTAAATAATTAAATCTCATGCTTAAAATACAAATTAAAATGTACACAAAAAGTACATATTTCTAAAAAAGATATTGTATTTTTATTTTTTGATAGTAAAATGGAATTAGAGTTTAATATAGTAGGGTGTATGGTGAATTAAATGAAAGATAGTAAGGGTTTCGGATTAGTAGAGTTAATGATTGTCCTTGCAATAATAGTTTTTATATTAGATATAAGTATTCCCAAGGTACAATCTTATATCAGTAATAAAAAAGAGCATGAGGGTAATAGTGCTGTTTTAGAAGTAGCGGTATATAATGTTAAGACTTATGTCAGCGAACTTAATAAAAGTTTAATTTTGGATATTAAAGATAATGGTAGTTATTATGTTTCAGATATAAAAGTTTCAATAGGCGGCACACTTCCTAGTGGTGATAGCTGGATAGTTATTGATGATAATAGAGTTATTCAGGGTCTATTTAAAGAACCTTGTGGTAGCAGCTATGCATATATTAGTTATGATGGCGAAGAATATGAAATATTAGAAGATACTGAATTAACAACTAAGCCATAGAAAGAAACAAATAATTTTCCTCGTTCGTAATGAAAATTATATATATAATTAGATAATATATTTATACAATATAAGTATTAAGAGGTGTTTTTGTGGTACGTAATAAATTGAATAAGAGTTCATATAAATTTAAGGAAAGAATTCCGATGATACTTAAAGCAGCATTGATTATACCTGCACTGTTTGTTACTTTACCATTTTTGTTAATTGTTTTCTTAAACTCAGCAAATTTATGGTTTTTACCTTTTGCACTTGGATGGTGTGTCTTAGTATTTTTAAACTTATTTTATCGATTTAATATAGTATCAAAAGTAATACTTACTGATAAAAGAATAATAGTACCCAATAGAGGTTACCATAGACACGTTAGTGATGTAAGCGGATCAGTAATTATACGAAATGGACTAATTATGATTCCTTATGAAGAGTTATTAGATATAACTGTCAAAGAAAGAAATATTTACCTAACTTATAAAGGTTTATCTAACTGTGTAGTACTAGATATTACTAATGAAGAAAAGTTTATTTCAATATTAAATACAAAATTACTAACACTAGGTTTAAATATTCCTATAAACATAGAAACTAATAATACTAAAGTAAGTGACTTTTTATTGTATAGTAATAATACATTAAAAAATACACCTACAATAATAATATTTATAATTTTTTTTACATTTCCAAACTTTGTTGGTTTTTATAATATTTTTAGTGGAAACTTAAATGATAGTCTTATTTTTACAGTATTAACTGCTTTAGTAACTATTATGTTTTTTACTGTTATATTTATGTATAAAGATATATTAATACTTTCTGATGAGGGAATCATCGAATCAACTAAAATAGGGGATATTGATCTAGGAGATAAAAAAATTCTTTATACAGATATTGTCAAAATAAAAGAAACAAATTGGCGAGTTGATATAAGATTAAAATCAAAAGGCTATATATATTTTGTTCCAACAAACAAAAAAGATTTTTGTCTAGAGTTATGTAAAAGAGTCGGAAAAAATAGATTACAAAATAAAAAAAATGAGTAATTTTAATTTACTCATTTATTTTGTATATAAACAATTTGTCTAATGTTCTAGTATATGCTACATACTTTTCAGTTAAACTATAATCTTCTTCAATAACTAATACTTTTGAAAATTCTAATCCTTTAGCTGTTTTGACACTATATACTTCATAATTATCACTTCTCAATTTTTCTTCTAATTCTATATCTTTTGTAATAATAACGATATCTTTATTATTAAAATTTTCAAGTATATTATTATATACTTCTTTTTTATTTATATTAGTAATACTTACTTCATCACTATTTATTCCCATAGAAATCATTTTATTTTGAATAAACTGATTGCAATAACTAGTTATTTGTTTACTATTACGATAATTTTCTAGTAATTTATAATTTAACACTTTATCAGTACAAAGTATTTCTTTAATTAGAGTATTTAATCCATCTATACTTTTTTTATCAATATATTTTAAAATATTTTGATTAATATCGCCGTATAAATTCAAATGAGGACCTTTTTCCATATTAACTATTAATCTAAACTCATTATCACTATAATCTTGCATTTCATCTATATACATATATTTATAATCATTATAAGTAGTAAATCCATATTTTAAATATAACCAAAGTATTATATAAATATAACATTTATTACATCTTTCTTTGTTAACATAACTTTTTATATTTAATCCAAATTTTTTTGATAAGTCATGATATATAATATCAAGTATTTTCTTTAGATTATCTTTTTTTAAATATTTCTTTGTTAAAACTTGCAATTCTACAAGTGTATCTTTCTCATCTTGTGTTTTTATGTTTGAACCATTAAGTAGTTTTTTTATCATGTTATCATTACTAGTTAAAGAAGATAGTATTTTGCCTTCATTAAAGATCAATTTATTACTTATTTTAATTAGTTCAAGGTACTCTTTAAAATAATTATTCATAATATCATCTAAATAATTTATAAAACCATCACTATAAATAAACTTTAACATATCTTCATTTCCATCATCTTTATCTACTATTTTAACTTTAAAAGAGGGGATATAGATTTTAATCTTTTCTAAATAATATTCTTCCATAGGTAGCATTTTAACTGTTGTTAGTGATAAACTTCTATTAATTTTAGAAAGTTTGGATTGAAATATTCTAGATGGAGTAATAAAGACTAATTTACTTTTATTCATATCTTTATAATTATATATTAAATAGGATAGTCTATGTAGTAGAACAACTGTTTTGCCAGATCCAGCTACACCTTGAACAATACTATTAGTAAATAAGTCATCTCTAATAATTGAATTTTGATTAGACTGGATTGTTTTAATTATATCAGTAAACTCATTACGAGTTTTTTTTGTTTCAAGGACTTTTTGTAAGAAAGTATCTTGAATATTCATATCAGATCCTCTTTTATATGAATCATATATATTTATTAGAACTGAGTTGTCAATTTCAATTTGTCTTTTTAGGTTCAATTCAAATTTACTATCACCATAGGTAAAATCATCTTGATTATTCATATAATATAAGTTAGCAACTGGACTACGCCAATCATATACTAAGTTTTTCTTTTGATCATCAATAATACTTTTTTCACCAATATACATCATTAAATTTTCTATATTATCTTCCTCAATAATTTTCAGATCCATTCTACCAAAATAAGGGATATTTTTGGTATCATCAAATTCTTTTAAAATTCTACCTGAATTATATATTTTGTTTTTACAGTTTTGAAAATATTTACGTTCATCCCAATTAGGTGTACCAATATTTTCTACTTCCTTTCTCAATTTTTCAGTAGTATCAATAGTTTTCTTGATTTTTTCTTCGACAATGGCCAATACTTCTTTCAAATAGCCTTGTTCTTCTTTAAAGTCATCCATCTTTTTATCCTCCTCTAAACAACGCAAAAAACCACATTTTCATGTAGTATGTAATTACATTTGTGGTTTTTGCAAAACGTCCATTTAATTATATAATGTACGTAGGTGAAAAGCAATATAAATAAACAAAAATAATAGAAAATGCTTTCAAAAATTAATAAATTAATATATAATGTATCTAGGCATAAGCATGGAGGTATTTTTATGGACATTGAATTTGGTTCATTAGAAGAACTTTATAAAAGATTAAAACCAGCTTTAAAAACCAAAACTGAGGAAATGCGTCGAGATGGCTTTGATTATGTCAAAGAAGAAGATGTATGGAATTATTTAAAAGAAGTAAAATGGAGAACATCTAGAAATTTAAATTTATATCAAATGGTAAGTGATGTACTTAATATTGATAATATTTTAATTGATAGTTATTTAAAAGATAAACTTAATCTAAAAGAAAGAAAAGTTTATTTTGAGTAGGAGGAATTTACATGGTGAAGAGAGACAAGAATAATAATTTTAATTTCATAAAGAGTACATTAATAATAGCTGTTATTTTAATAGCAATGGGATTAGTTACTCCAACATTATTAAAGAATTTAAAATTTGGATTGGATTTACAAGGTGGTTTTGAAGTTTTATATCAAGTTGAAAGTTTAAATGGTGAAAAAGTTACTACTGATATGGTAACTAATACCTATAAGACTATTTCTAAGAGAATCGACTCTCTTGGTGTTAGTGAACCTGAAATAGTTGTTGAAGGTGATGACCGTATCCGTGTTCAATTAGCCGGGGTTACTGAGCCTGCTGAGGCTCGTAAAACACTTAGTTCAGTAGCAAGTTTATCATTTCGTGATTCATCTGATAAATTACTTATGAGTAGTGATGTGCTTAAAGCTGGTAGTGCTAAAATAGGGCAAGATGCAAGTGGGAATCCAGCTGTTTCACTTACTATATCTGATAAGGATGAATTCTTTGAAGTTACTAAAGAAATTAGTCAAACAAAAGATAAATTAATAGTAATATGGCTTGACTATGATGGAACTTCATCATATGAAAAGCAAGCAGGAAAATGTGGTGGAGATAATGCAGCGGGTTGTTTAAGTGCTGCTACAGTATCACAAGGATTTGCTAGTGATGTTATTATTCAAGGTAACTTTACAAGTGATGAAGTATCAGAACTAGTTAGTTTAATTAATTCTGGATCTTTACCAACAAAATTAACTGAAATATCATCTAAAACAGTCGAAGCATCATTTGGAGCTAATTCACTTGAACTTACTGCTAAGGCTGGTATTATGGGTGTAGTAGGAATTATGCTTATCATGATTCTAATATATCATTTCGCTGGTTTTGTAGCTAGTATAGGTATATTAATTTATACATTCTTAACATTTGTATCTTTCTGGTTATTTGGTGGAGTTCTTACTCTTCCTGGTATAGCAGCTTTAGTTATAGGTATAGGTATGGCTGTTGATTCATGTGTTATATCTTTTGCTAGAATAAAAGATGAACTTAAGGAAAATATAAGATTAGAGGGAGCTTATAAAAAGGGTAATCAAAACTCATTTATGGCTATCTTAGACTCAAATTTAACAACACTTATATCAGCAATTGTATTATTTATACTAGGTGAAAGTAGTGTTAAAGGTTTTGCTACTATGTTAATTATTAGTACAATTGTTACAATGGTTATAATGGTATTCTTAACAAGAAATTTATTAGGATTATTTGTTAAAACAGGTATGTTTGATAATAAATTAAATTTATTTATTGGATTTAAACAAAAAAAGAAAATCAGAAAGCAATTTAATTTTATAAAAATACGTAAATTTGTATATGTATATATGGCATTACTTATTATAGTAGGAACAGTATCATTATTTACAAATAAATTAACACTAGGAATTGACTTTAAAGGTGGTTCATCAATTAGTATTACTAGTGATGAAAAATTAAATGTTGATAAAATAGGTTCTGAACTTGAAGATATGGGATATACTTTATATGACTCAGAGGTTATTAGTGATAATAATGTTATATTAAAGGTAGAAGAATCTTTTAACGAAGAAGAAGTATTAGAAACTGAAACTCATTTTAATGATGAATATGAAGCAACAACAACTATTGGTGTAGTTTCAAACATGGTTAAAAGAGATTTAGTTAAAAACGCTATTCTAGCAGTTATTGTAGCAATAATTGGTATACTTTTATATGTATCATCTAGATTTAGATTTAGTTACGCTATAACAGCAATAATTGCGTTATTACATGATGCCTTTGTTATAATAGTCGCATTTAGTTTATTAAAACTTGAAGTGACAAGTATCTTTATCGCAGCAATTTTATCTATTATAGGATTCTCTGTTAATGATACAATTGTTTCATTTGACCGAGTTAGAGAGACTTTACGTAATGAGAATGATGGTTTAATCAAGTCTCCAAAACAACTTGAAGATGCTATTAATGAAGCAGTAAATTTAACTTTAATTAGATCTATAATTACTACGCTTACTACTTTAATTCCAGTAGCTATGTTAATATTATTTGGAGCTCATGAAATAATTAATTTTAATTTGGCTATGTTCTTTGGTTTAATAGCAGGTGTATTATCTACGGTCTTTATTGCATGCCAATTGTTCTATGAAATTGAAATTAGAAGAATTGGTAAACCAATTAAGAAAAAATGGTATGAAGAACCAGATGAAAAACCAAAAAAGAAAGATAAGAAAAAAATAGATAAAGAAAAAAATACAACTAAAAAGAAAACTAAATAGTTTTCTTTTTCTTATATAAAATAGAAAGATTAAATAATGGTTATATGATTAAATATTCTTGATAAAGAATACTAATTATTATATAATTGTTTTATTGGAAGTTACGGTGAACAGTATGAGAAAAGATAAACCAAATATAACATTTGAAGAATTAAGAGATAAATTATGTACTTATATGACTGAAGAAAGTGATTTAGATTTAGTTAGAAGTGCATATATGTTTGCTTTTGAAAAACATTTTGGTATAAAACGCTTAACGGGTGAAGATTATATAGTTCATCCTCTTAATGTTGCCTATATTTTGACTGAAATATATGCCGATGCTCCAACAATATGTGCTGCTCTTTTACATGATGTAGTAGAGGACTGTGATGTTAAAAAAGATGAAATAGAAGAAAAGTATGGTTCTGAAATTGCTCTTCTTGTTGATGGCGTAACTAAGATAAATAGGCTTAATTTTAATGGTGATAATGAAGCTATGATAGCAAATCATCGTAAGATAATAGTAGGTCTTTCTGAAGATGTTCGTGTTATTATAATAAAACTTGCTGATAGGCTTCATAATATGCGTACACTTTGGGTATTGCCAGAAAAGAAACAAAAATTAAAAGCTAAAGAGACATTAGAAATATTAACACCTATTGCGCATAGACTAGGTATTGGTAGTATTAAAAGCGAACTCGAGGATTTATCTCTTCGATATTATAAACCAGATGTTTATTTTGAAATAGTAGAAAAACTTAATCAGTCTAAGACTGAAAGAGATGACTTAGTTGAAAGTATGATGAGTAGTGTTTCTGATTCTTTAAATGAGCATGGTATTAAACATGAAATAAAGGGAAGAGCTAAAAGTATTTATAGTATTTTTAAAAAGCTTGATAAAGGGAAAAAATTTAGTGATATATACGATTTGCTAGCTCTTAGAGTTTTTGTTGAATCAGAAGCAGAGTGTTATCAAGCGCTTGGTATAATTCATTCTAAATTTAGACCTATACCAAAAAGGTTTAAAGACTATGTAGCTATGCCTAAAACAAATATGTATCAATCACTTCATACTACGGTATTTGGTGAAGGCGGACAATTATATGAAATTCAAATAAGAACATATATAATGGATCAAATAGCGGAACTTGGTATTGCTTCTCATTGGTCTTATAAAGAAAAAGGATCTAATGTTAGAGCAAATATGCAAAACGCTATGGAACAAAAGTTACAGTTCTTTAGAAATATAATGGATCTTAAAAGCGAAGAAGCTAATGATGCGGAATTTGTTCAAGCTGTTAGTGAAGATATATTAAAAGAAAATATTTATGTATTTACTCCAAAAGGAGACGTTATTGAGCTTCCTGATGGGGCTACTCCAATTGATTTTGCATATCGTGTACATAGCGGTGTTGGGGATAAAATGATAGGAGCTATTGTTAACAATAATATAGTTCCACTTGATTATAAGTTAAAAGATAATGACATAATAAAGATAAACACTAATAAAAATAGTGCTGGTCCATCTAGAGAATGGATTAATATGGCCTATACTTCACAAGCCAAAAATAAAATAAAAGCTTTCTTTAATAAAATAGATAAAGAAGGTTATTTAAAAAAAGGTGAAGAAATATTAAAAGAAGATTTTCGCAAAAAGAAAATAGTCTTTAATGATTTCTTATCTTCTGAAAATATTGATAAAATATTAAAAGAATTAAAGTTTTCTGGTATTGAAGAATTATATATTAATATAGGTAATGGTAAAGTTACTTCGACAAATATTATTAATATTGTAAATGGTGATAATGTAAGTAAAGCTGACTTAATCTTAAAGAAAGCAACAACAACTACTGAAATAATTTTACCTACAATAAAAAATGATATTTTAGTGGAAGGTATAGATGAAATTAAAGTAAATGTTGCTTCTTGTTGTAAGCCAATTCCAGGAGACAGGATTATTGGATATATAACTAAAGGAAATGGTATAACTGTTCATAGAGCAGTATGTCCTAATGTTAATGAACTTGAAGAAAGATTGATTGATGTTAAATGGAATGATCAAAGTACTAAAAAATATCCTACAGCGTTACTTGTAAGAGCAGATAATAATAAAAATGTTCTTTTAGATATTATTTCTAAAACTTCTAATTCGGACATAACTGTACAAAGTATTAATTCTATGAATTCTAAAGAAGGATTTATATTTGAAATTACTATATTAGTTGAATCAAGTGAAAAACTAATGAAGTTTATGAATGATTTACTTATTATTCCTAGTGTTGGTGATGTTGAAAGGATAATTAAATAATGCGTTTAGTTATTCAAAGAAGTAAGGAAGCAAGCGTTACAGTTAGTGAAAAGATAGTAGGGCAAATTAATAGTGGTCTTGTTATACTTGTAGGATTTACTGATACAGATAATGAAAAAGTCATTGATAAAATGATTAGCAAGGCTATTAATTTAAGAATTTTTGATGATGAGAATGGTGTTATGAATAGATCATTGATAGATGTTGGTGGTTCTATTCTTAGCATTTCGCAGTTTACATTATATGCTGATACTAAAAAAGGACGTAGGCCTAGTTATGTTAAAGCTCTAAGAGGTGAAGAAGCTACAATTTTATATGATAAATGGAATGAAAACTTAAGAAAGACTGGTGTAAATATTGAAACAGGCATATTTGGTGCTGATATGAAAGTGGCATTAATTAATGATGGTCCTATAACGATATTTATGGATAGTGAGGAATAATATGATTAAAAATAGACTAGATTTTAAACTTATTAATACGGCTATTTTTGTATTAATAATTGGGCTTATGTATCAAAGTGGTGGATTATGGAGTTTAGTTATAGACAAAATATTTAAAGTCCTTTTTCCTTTCTTACTAGCTTTTGCTCTAGCATATGCATTATATCCATTTACACTTAAACTTAGAAAATATAATATTCCAAAAGGATTTAGTATTCTTATTGTTTTATTTGTATTTTTTGGTATATTTATCTTAATTGGAACTTTAGCTTTACCATTATTATTTGAACAGTTAGGAAATTTATTTAATGGTATTATTGCTTTTATTAGAGATATATCATTAAAATATGATCTTGATTTTGGTCCACTTCAGGAAACTCTTTCTAATTCATTTGATGATATTATTAAGAATTTCGGTAAGTATATTAGTGATGGAGCCATTTCTATAATATCAACTAGTTTAAGTTACATTGGAACTTTTATAGTAATATTAGCGTCATCTATATATTTACTTTTTGATATGGATAGAATAAGAAAAGCTATTAAGAGACATTATAAGAAAAAAGGTAGAAAAACTTATAACTATGTAATTGCACTTGATAACGCTATGAAAGGTTATATGGATGGTTTTACTAAAATAGTGTTAATAACTGTACTTGAGTATACTTTTGCTTTTACAGTTATTGGTCATCCAGATGCAGTACTTTTAGGTTGCATTGCAGCACTAGGTAATTTAATTCCATATTTTGGTGGTATAGCTACTAATTTAATTGCACTTATTACTGCTTTTGTTGTTGGACCTTCATTATTTGTAAAAGCTTTAATAGTGTTTGCTATACTATCATTAGTTGATAGTTATATAATTAATCCATTTGTATATGGAAAGTCTACTGAGGCTTCACCAATAATAGTAATATTTTCTGTTTTTGCAGGAGGCATACTATTTGGATTAATAGGTATTATTATTTCTTTACCAGTAGCAATAATTATGATCACAACATATAATTATTATAAAAGTGATATAACAGAGAAAATAGAAGAATTAAAAGAAGAAAATAATTAATATTTTCTTTTTTTGTCATAATACTATTTTTACGATAATATTAATTAGTACAATAATATAGTTATTGTACTGTTTTTCCAAAAAAGTAGATTTATGTTATTGACTAATTTTCCAAATTAATCTATACTGTTTTGTAATAGCAATATTATTTTCATAGACAAGTACTTATAAACTATGTTCTAGAGAAAATGTGGTTGGTGTAAACATGACAATGTTTATAATGAAAAACACTATGAAGTAAGGTAATCGTAATTCTGCGTTAAAGGATTAGAGGTAGATTAAAGTCTATAAAACAAGGTGGTACAGCGTGCATCACGCCCTTGTATTTATAGACTTTTTGCGTATTTATAGGAGGTTTTTGAATATGGCAAGCGTTGAAAAGAATGATCTAACTTATTTTGGTGTACTAATGAATAGAAAACTAATTAGCACTGGAATCTATTTATTTAAACCTGAATATTTAATTGAGGGTACAATTACACAAGAAGAAAAAAATGTATATTTTACTGATACATTAGAAAATGAATATTTAACAATTCATGATACTGAAACATTGTCAACTGATGAGGAAACAGCTGTTGGATATATTATATCTGATGAAGATTTAACTAAAAAATATCCTGATTTATCGATTCCCGAGGCAAAGGTTGCTTACTTTGATGAAGTTCGTGATATGGCTCACTTAGGTTTTTATGTGTTTGATGAAGATTTAATTGCTGTAATGCCAGTAGATTTGTTAACAATGTCTAATACAATTAATAGTATGAAAAGAAATCCAGATTCTAATATAATTAAGATACCGAGCAGTACCTTTGTGCAACCGGATATGAGTGGTTTTGATGATACAAATAATGGTCTGACAAATTTTGAAGAACTTAAGGCGAGTGAGTATGTTTATATTACCATTGATATGTTTAATGATATATATGAATCAAAATCTTTTGAAGAAATGAAAGAAAAACTTAATGTAATAAAGAGTGCATATGATAGTATGCACGCATTACTAGTTGATGAAAATGGTGATATTGAACCTCCTAAAAGTCTTAATGTGGAACAGTTTTTTGAAAGAAAAGTAACAGGTAAGCACATTACAGATTTATTTAATGCTAGCTATGATGCTTTTCTTGCTATAGACGATATTGAAAGATTAAAAGAAACAGTAAAGCAAATTGTTGATGTATATACTGATTTAAGTTATGTTCTTGATGGCAAGCAAAATCTAGGACCACATGTTGATTTAGCACAAGACTATTTATATTCATTAATTGATAAATATGAGGAACTTTTAAAATTAGATAATATAGACGATATTAAAAAAGGTATAACTGAAATTAAAAATTCTCAATTTAAAAATATCAGCGCTATATCTAAAACATATGATGATTTATCAAAGAAGAATGAGTTAGTTGAAGTAAACATAGAACATGAAAAAAAACAAGAAGAACCAGAAAGTACTATTAATAAAAAAAGTATAACTAACTCAAGGTTTAATTATGTAAATGTGTATAGTCAAATGATCGAAAGAATAATAGGTAGAGATAGACAAATAGGTAGTATTCTTACAGCTATAGATAAAATGGATGCATCAGTTGGTACAAATAAAAAGTATTCGGTTTTAATAGCTGGTACAACAGGTACAGGTAAAACACAAACATTTAATGAACTAAAAAAAGCAATGCCTGATAGACCTATTGTCATAGTAGATACAAATCAGTTAACACAAGAAGGTTATATTGGTGGTAAGATAGAAAAAAACGTGTTAGGTGCATTACTTATAGAAGCCCACAATATAAATAATAAAGGTAAAAAAGATAATGGTACAATCACACCAGCTGATTTAGAACTTGCTGAGACTGGAATTGTTGTCCTTGATGAAATTGATAAAAGAGCAGAAAAAGGTGATAGCTCTAAAGATAATGTCAACTGTGGTGCAGTAGTAGATCAACTACTTAAATTTATGGATGGAACTACTTATACTGCTGAAGTAGGCAAACAAGCGATACCATTTGATACTTCAAAAGTTGGAGTAATGGCAAGTGGTGCTTTCCAAGAGTATTTTGATGAAAAAGAAAAAGGAGAGAAGCGCTTAGGTTTTACTAGTCAATTAAAAAATGAAGAAGATGAATTTAAAAAGTATAACGAGGTTAAACCTGAAGATTTGGTTAAGTATGGATTAGATAATCAGTTTATAGGTAGATTTCAATCTGTGATATTATATCCACCTCATACTTTAGAGTCACTTATAGAACTTGAAACAACAGAGGCTACTTCAAATATTGAAGTAGAAAAAGCTTACTTTAACTCTAAAGGAGTTGAACTCGTTTATGATGAAGAGTTCATTGAAACAGTGGCTGCTGCAGCAATTAAACTTAAAACGGGTGGCCGTGGTCTTAGTAATATAATTTCAAGATGTTTATCAAATGTCGGGGATGAAATCAATAGGAATCCTAATGTTTATAAAATACTATATTTACCAAAAGAAGCTGTAGATGATCCAGGTAAAGTTATGCTTCTTAAAAAGAAGAGTGGCCATATTCTAATGGAAGAAGTTTTTAGAAGAAATATAGAAGAAGGTCAAGGAACAAGAAAACTAAAAAGAATTACTTTTAATAAGGATGCTTTAAATGAAGTTATGAAATATAAAAACACTTTATGTAAAGATGAAAGTGCTGGTATGGAACTTGCTCCGGATAATCAAAAATTAAAACAAAAAGGTATGAATTAAAAAGATATTGACTATTTTTAAAATAAACCTTATAATTAATTAGTAATTATTGTTTTAGATTAGTAATTATTTTGACTTTGAAAAGAGAATTAACGGTTGGTGAAAGTTGATAAAGTTATATAATGAATGACACTAAAACTAAAGATAATCGTATTTCTGCGTTAAGGAATTCAAGGTAGATAAAGTCTATAAAGTAAGGTGGCAACACGTGATGTACGTCCTTACATTTATAGACTTTTTATATTAAAAAGGAAGAAGGTATACTATGATACAAAAACCAAAAGGAACATATGATGTATATGGTGAAAAAGGAAAACAAATATCTTATATTGAAGACTTATTAAAAGCATTAATGACAAAATATAACTATGAGTATTTTAAAACACCTATATTTGAAGCAAGTGAACTATTCCATAGAGGAGTAGGAGAAACTACTGATATAGTAACTAAAGAAACTTATGATTTTAAAGATCGTGGAGATAGAGATATGACTTTAAGACCTGAGGGAACCGCTGGTGTAGTAAGAAGTTTTGTTGAAAATAAGATGTATGGTAATCCTACTATGCCTGTCAAAGCATGGTATTTCGGTCCTATGTTTAGATATGAAAGACCACAATCTGGTAGATTTAGAGAATTTAACCAATTTGGTGTAGAAGTATTTGGAAGTGATGACCCAATGACAGACGCTGAAGTTATAAGTATTCCAGTTAATATTTATAAAATGTTAGGTTTAAAAGGAATTAAAGTGAACATTAATAGTTTAGGAGATAAAGAGTCACGTGAAAACTATCGTGAAGCATTAATAAATCATTTTGCGCCTGTTATTGATACATATTGTGAAGATTGTAGAGAAAGATTTAAAAAGAATCCGCTTAGAATACTTGACTGTAAAATAGACCATGAAAAACCTGAAATGAAAAATGCTCCAACAACAATAGAATATTTAAATGAAGTAAGCAAAAAACATTTCGATAGGGTAAAAGAATGCTTGGATTCATTAGATGTAGATTATGTTGTCAATCCTAGTGTTGTTAGAGGACTTGATTATTATACTCACACTGTATTTGAAGTAGAGGCATGTATTGAGTCATTTGGTTCTCAAAATGTGCTTTGCGGTGGTGGTAGATATAATGGCTTAATAGAAAACTTAGGTGGACCAGAAACAAGTGGTGTAGGTTTTGCCTTGGGACTAGAGCGTTTACTTAATGCACTTGAAGCAGAGGAAATAACACTTCCTTATGATAAAGGATTAGATATTTATGTAATACCTATGAGTGAAGAACAAAAAACGTATGCTTTTGCTTTAACTCAAACATTAAGAATGTCAGGTTTTAGTGCTGATATAGATTATATGAATCGTAAGATAGCGGCTAATTTTAAACAAGCAGATAGATATAATGTAAAATATGTAATTATAATTGGTGAAGAGGAAATTAATAGTAATATCCTTACTATTAAAAATAATGAAACCAAAGAAGAATATAAAATTAATTTAGAAGAATTAATAGATTTCTTTGATGAACAAATAGAGGAGGAACACCATGAAGAAGATTAAAATAAATGAGATAATTAATAATTTTAATGATGAAATTATGCTTGAAGGTTTTGTTGATAATATTAGAGATTTACAATGGGTACAATTCGTTATATTAAGAGATAAAACTGGTAAAGTACAAATAACTATTGAAAAAAGTGAAGAAAAAAATAAAGAAATGGTTGAATTAATTAGTAATTTAACTTTAGAAAGCACTATCAAAGTAATTGGTAAGGCTATAGAAAACCCAAAAGTCAAACTAAATGGAATGGAATTAACTCCATCAAGTATCGAAGTTACTTCTAGTTCTTTTGGAGAACTGCCAGTTAATATTAAAGATAAGAATGCTTCTGAAATAGATACTAGATTAGACTTTAGATTCTTAGATTTACGTAATGAGTATAATGCTGGAATATTTAAAGTGCAAAGTGAACTTGTTAAAGCTATGCGTGAGTGTTTATACAGTAAAGACTTTACTGAAATTCATACACCTAAATTAATTGGTGCTGCTAGTGAAAGTGGATCAGAAGTTTTTGAAGTAAAATATTTTGATCGTAAAGCATATCTAGCACAATCACCACAATTTTATAAGCAAATGGCAATGTCTGCTGGTTTTGAAAGAATATTTGAAGTTGGCCCTGTTTTTAGAGCAGAAAATTCTAATACTAATAGACATACAACAGAATTTACTGGTTTTGATTTAGAATTTAGTTATATTGATTCTTATGTTGATGTAATGGATCTTGAAGAGGAAATGTTAACTTACATGCTTAAAAAAGTTCATGAAAAATATGGAAATATGATAAAAGAATTATATCAAGTAGATGTAATTGTTCCAACTAAAAAATTTCCTAGAATTAAACTTGCTGACTTATATAATGAACTTGAGAAAAGATATGGATACAGTATTCCAGAATCAGCCTATACAGATTTAACTACAGAAGCCGAAAAATTAGCATATAAGTATGCTATGGAAGAATTTGATTCTGAATTCATATTTGTTACAGATTATCCAAAAGATAAGCGTGCATTCTATCATATGCGTAAAGATGGTATACCACAAGGATTTGATTTAATATGGCGTGGTGTTGAAATAACAACAGGTGCTCAAAGAGAACATCGCTATGATATACTTAAAGAGCAAGCTGCTGAAAAAGGATTAGATAAAGATGTTGAGTTCTATTTAGAATTCTTCAAGTATGGATGCCCTCCGCATGGTGGATTTGGTCTAGGTGTTGATAGATTAACTATGTTATTATTAAATTTACCTTCTTTAAAAGAAGCAATGTTTATATTTAGAGGACCAAATAGATTAAACCCTTAATATGATTATAAAAGAGTAAAACTAAATTGTTTTATTCTTTTTTTGTCACATTTTATCAAATATGATATACTGTTGATAGTAAGAAAGTAGGAGTATTTATGATTAAAGAAATAGACAAATTTAAAAGTAAAATGTTAAAACGTAATAAAAAAAGTAAAAAAGGTTTTACTTTAATAGAATTGCTTGCAGTTTTTGTTATGCTTGCGATAGTTGCAGGCGTTGCTATTTATTCAGTTAATAATATTGAAGAAGAATTTTCAGTTAAATCATATGGTGAATCTATAAAAAATGTTATATCATCAGCACAAAATTATTATTCTGCTAATGCAGAAAATGGGATTCCAGCTTCTGGGTTATCAGTATTATCAGATGAAATAGAAATAGAAAATAAGAATCAGTATAAAAACGGGTTAATAATATACAACACTATAACCGGAAAATTAGAGGCAAAGAATATTACTAATGGCAGATATTGCGCGAATGGACCAATTGATGATTTGAATATTATAGAGGGAGAATGTCCGTCAACTGATCTTGATTGCTTTACTTATACAAAATCTAATGGCAAAGTAACTATTACTAATTTTGATTATAATAACAATTCTTGTTTAGGATATGTTACAGTCCCTTCAACAATAGAAGGATTACCAGTAACAAAGATAGGATTTGCAGCTTTTGCTGATACAAACAAAAATTCTCCTGAAGCTTGTGACCCAAAAGCAGAATTTTTAGTTCCATCTTTAACAATAACAGGAACATCCTCTACAAAAATAACTGCTACTCCACTTTCATCAAAATATACTTTAGCAGGAGAAGATAACTGTGTTAGTTATACAAGTATTTATGATCATACCGCTGATGGAGAATTTAGCTGTGGTTGTAGTTTATATAATGTTGAAGGAATTGTTGTAGGTGGTAGTGGTAATAAACTACTAGGAATTACTCTTCCAAGCACTGTAACTTATATTGATAATTTGGCATTTGCTAAAACATCATTAAATTATATTAATATTGGTAGTTTAACTGAATTAACTTATATAGGTGATTCTAGTTTTAGTGATACTAATTTATTAAGTTTAAATCTTTCTGGTTTAAATAAGCTTACAACAATAGGATATGCGGCTTTTAATGGAAGCAGTATTAATAAGCTAAATATAACTAATCTAAGTAGTTTAGCTATTATAAGAACTGGTGCCTTTTCGGGAAATAACATTGAAAGTTTAGATTTTACTGGAAGTAATAATGTCGTTCATATAGGAACAGCGGCTTTTGCTAGCAATCAAATATCTGATATCAAGATAAATAATTTAAGTAAATTAAATTCACTTTGGTTTGGTGCATTTTGTGATAATCCATTTTCAACATCAATTAATAATTTACCTGATACATCAAATTTAATTGGAGTTGAAAGTTCTAAACTAGTTTCAGCTTGTTTATTGAGAGATTATAATTAAGTAATAGCTATTAAAAAATTAAAAATAATTCTTTTATACTTACTTTATTTGAAAATAAAGTGGAGTATTAATGTAAACTCTATTTTCAAATCTTAGAATTTATGTTATAATTAAAATACCTAAGAAACATATAGTAGCACTTATGAAAAATCTACAAATATAACGAATTGGGAATCAAATTTATAGATGGTGTTGAATGCTTACTACGTTAAGAATCCTAAAGTTTATAATGTGATACCCACCTGGGAGATCGGGTTTTACTCGTTATGCTACTGTTTCCTAGGTTTTTTTGTGCTTTAGTTCCAATTTTACATAAATTAATATATGTGCTATAATATCAACTTAATTGATGGGGATATTATCATAATATCATCTATTAATTTAAAATGGAGAGAAGAAAAAATGTTAGATAATGTATGTTTTGTAGTATCAGGCTTACAATATTTGTATTTAAATATATCAACATATTTACAAAAGAAGAAAAAATTAGAAGAAATTATGAGAAGTTTATAAATTCATAGATATAAAAGATAGTTGAAAAAACTATCTTTTTATTTATTTTCATACCTTTTTAATATATAATATATTAAGGTGATAGTATGCAGTTTAGTAGATTGGAACTTTTAATAGGTAATAAGATTAAAGATATTTATAACAAAACAGTACTTGTAGTAGGCGTAGGTGGAGTAGGCGGTTACGCTGTTGAAGCTCTAGTTAGAGCAGGTATAGGTACAATAATTATAGTAGATAATGATATAGTAGATATAAGTAATTTAAATAGGCAAGTAATATCTTTACATTCCAACATTGGACTTCTTAAAGTAGATGTATGTGAAAAGAGAATATTAGATATAAATCCTGCTTGTAAGGTAATAAAAAAGCCTATATATTTAACTAAAGAAAATACGATTAATTTATTTGAAGATAAAATAGATTATGTAGTAGATGCTTGTGATACTATTGAAGTTAAGAAAACACTAATTAAAATATGTAATAGTAAAAATATAAAATTAATTTCTTCAATGGGAACAGGTAAAAAAATGGATCTAACTAAATTAGAAATAATTGATATAAGAAAAACCAGCTATGATCCAATTGCTAAGATACTTAGAAAAATGGTTAAAGACGAAAGAATTAATAATAAAGTAATGGTAGTATGTTCTAAAGAGGAACCTAAGAAAATTGAAGGAAAAACAATTGGTTCTACACCATTTGTTCCAGCAACTGCAGGACTATTATGTGCTAGTTTTATAATTAATGATATAGTGGGTGATTAAGATGCAAGAATTAAATGGACTACCAAAAAAATTAAAAGGTTCTGTGCTTGTAATTGGTTTTGATGATAATGGAAAACTAGTAAATGATTTAAAAAATAATAGTAATATTAATAATGTTTATACATTAAATAATAATTCAAAAGGCAAAAATAAAAAAAATAAAAGAAAGAAAAAGTTTAAAGGTGAAAGAAATATTGATATTAAGAAATTAAAAAAAGAATTTAAAAAGCAAAGTTTCGACTATATAATTTCTGATTTTGATACAATAACACCATTCTTTAGAAGTTTTGTAAAAAATAGTATTTTACTCGCAAGTGAAAAGGTTTATTTATATGTTCAAGGGTTAGATTATGAACATGAAGAAATTAGATATCGTTATGAAAGATATGGTTCAAAAGTATTAAAAAAAGGTGCTCATGATGAATATCTGTTTGAGATAAATGTTACTAGTAAGAAAATATCATTTTTTAAATCGTTTAGATACTGGCTTAAAGATATTAGATATGATTTTGTAGAATTTATCGCAAACATTTTAATAGGTTAAAATATAGTAATAAAATTATAAGGAAACTAGTAAATACTGGTTTCTTTTATTGTTTTTTATTGTTATTTTTGATACAATTAATGTTAGTTTAGGGTGATAGTATGTATTTAAAAGAAATAAAGGCACATGGTTTCAAATCTTTTGCGGATAAAATAACAATAGATTTAGATGGTAATATTACGGGTATAGTAGGACCAAATGGTTCAGGAAAAAGTAATGTAGTTGATGCAGTACGTTGGGTACTAGGTGAACAATCGGTAAAGTCATTACGTGGTAGTGACAATATGACTGATGTAATATTTTCTGGTTCTAAATCAAGAAATCCTTTAAATGTAGCTAGTGTAACTTTAGTGTTTGATAATACTGATCACTATCTACCAATAGATTTTAATGAAGTAGCTATAAAAAGAAGAGTATATAGAGATGGTACTAATGAGTATCATTTAAATGGTGAGAAATGTAGACTTAAAGATATTACTGATATACTTTTAGATAGTGGTATTGCAAAAGAGAGTTTTAACATTATATCTCAGGGTAAAATAGATGATATTTTATCTAATAAGGCTCAAGATAGAAGAGTTATATTTGAAGAAGCAGCAGGTGTTTTGAAATATAAAAAAAGAAAAGAAGAAGCCTTAAGAAAACTTGAAAGAACTCATGATAATATGAGTAGAGTTGAAGATATAATAGGTGAACTTGAAAAACAAGTTCTTCCTCTTAAACAGCAAAAAGAAAAAGCATTAGAGTATTTAGATGTTAAAGAAGAACTTGAAGATATTGAAATAGCTGTTATTGCTAATGACATTAATTTAATAAATGAAGAGTATAAAGAGAAGAAAAACTTAATAGAGAAACTTAATACAGAAATATTATCTATTTCTACTAGTAATACAGGAAATGAAGCTAGAATTAGTGAACTTAAATTAAAAATAGATAATCTTAACAATGAAATTGCTTCTAAGCAAAGAGAATTACTTGATATTACTACGAAAGTTGAGAAAATTAATAGCCGTAAGAATATAATTTTAGAAAGACAAAAATATCAAGTAGAAGATAGTAAATTACATACTTCTTTAGTTGGTACTAAAGAAAAAATCTTAAAAATAGAAACTGATATTGCTAGTACTAATAATTTAATTATTATAAAGAGTGATGAAGTCAGTGATTTAAGAGAAAAGTGTAATTTAAAAGAAAAAGATGTTAATGATTTAAAATTACTTAGAACTAAGTTAGATAGTGCAATAGGTGAAAATTATCGTAAACAAAATATCTTAAAAAACAAGGTAGAAATTCTAAGAGATAATATTGAAAACAATAGTATTTTACCTAGTAGTACTAAGGCTGTTTTAGATAATCCTAAACTTTCTGGAGTACATGATGTTATTGGAAACTTATTTGAACTTGATGAATCTTATTCTGTAGCTATT
Organism: Bacillota bacterium; assembly: GCA_023460995.1. Classification (GTDB taxonomy): domain Bacteria; phylum Bacillota_I; class Bacilli_A; order RF39; family UBA660; genus RGIG4266. The sequence goes on from JAEWOE010000006.1 coordinate 892,601, forward strand.
TCGACAGCTTTAGGAGTAGCTAGTGCTAATATAGTAGTAGATAATGAATTTGTCGCTAAAGAGGCTATAAACTACCTAAAAAACAATAATTTGGGTAGGGCTACATTCTTTCCACTAAACATTATTAAACCAAAGGGAATAGATACTGAAACTATGAATACACTTCGTAGTTCTAATGGATTTATTGCTATTGCGAGTGATTTAGTATCATATGATAAAAAATATTATAATATTATAGTAAATCAACTAGGTAATGTAGTTGTTGTAAAGGATATTGACTGTGCCAATATAATAAGTAAAAAGATTAATTATCGTTATAGAATAGTTACTTTAGATGGTAATATGCTTCATGTAGGAGGTTCTATTACTGGTGGTAATAAAATAACTAATCGTAATGTTATTACTTTAAAATATGAATTAGAAAACTTAATAAAGGAATATAAACAAACTACTGAAGATATATCTAAAATAGAAGATAATATGAATATTACTGATGCTAATATTGCAGCTGAATCAGATAAATTATACTTATTAACTAAGAATAAGAATATATTAGAAGATGAAATAAGTAGTAAAAAAATGAGTATATCTGAATTAAATGATATACTTGAAGATTTAAAAAACGAAGCAGTTAGCATAAATAATATGTTAGGTGGTTCTTTATCAAGTGAAGAAGATATGGTTATTAAAGAATACTACGCTGCTTTAAAAGATAAAGAAATGATTACTAATAATCTAGAATCGTTATCTAACGAGCGTGATAATTATAAAGAAGAACTTGATGAATATGAGCATTCTTTAAAACAAGAAAATTCTACTTATAATGCTAAAACTAAAGAATTAAATAACTTAGAAATAGAAGTAAATAGAATGGATGTTAAACTCGATAATATGCTAGCTACATTAAGTGAAACATATAATATGACATATGAAAAAGCATTTGGTGAGTATAAACTATCTATTGATGTCGAAGAAGCTAGAAGTAAAGTAAATAGTTTAAGAAAAAAGATGCGTGACTTAGGCATGGTTAATTTAGCAGCTATTGATGAATATGATAAAGTAAGTGAAAGATATGAATTCTTGATCAAACAAAAAGAAGATTTAACTAATGCAGAAACAACTCTTCTTGAAATAATAGAGGAAATGGATAATGTCATGAAAGATGATTTCATGAAAACCTTTGACATAATTAAAGAAAATTTTTCTACAACATTTAAAGAGTTATTCAACGGTGGGACAGCAGAACTTAAACTTACTGATCCAAGTAATATACTTGAAACAGGTGTTGAAATAATAGCTTGTCCACCAGGAAAAAAGCTTACATCAATTTCTTTATTGTCAGGTGGAGAAAAAACATTTACAGCTATTAGTTTACTGTTTGCAATACTAAAAAGCCGCCAGGTTCCGTTCTGTATTTTAGATGAAGTTGAAGCAGCACTTGATGATGTGAACGTAGGAAGTTTTGGTAAATACTTAATTAATTTAGCAACTAAAACGCAATTTATAGTTATAACACATAAAAAGAAAACAATGGAGTTTGTTAATACATTATATGGTATAACTATGCAAGAATCTGGAGTATCTAAATTAGTAAGTGTAAAATTAGAAGAAATTAAATAATATACTGCCCAAAATATATCCAAAAAAAGAAAAAAATTAAAAAAAAGTATTGAATAATTATTTTTGATATGGTATATTTAAAGGGCAGTGTTAGTTGGACCCTTAGCTCAGTTGGTTAGAGCATCCGGCTCATAACCGGGCGGTCGTAGGTCCGAGTCCTACAGGGTCCACCACTTGTTGCGAGTGTGGCGAAATTGGCAGACGCACTAGACTTAGGATCTAGCGCCGTGAGGCATATGGGTTCAAGTCCCTTCACTCGCACCAGATTGATATTAACCGTTGATTTTCAACGGTTTTCTTTTGTTATAAAATGTTTTGGTCTTATTTTTGGTCTTATTTTATATTATCTTTATTATAATCATCTATTAATTTTAAGTTATCTTCATAAACTTTTTTAAATAAATGAGTATATGTTTTCATTGTTTCATTTATGTTTATATGTCTTAATATTTTAGATATAGATGTTATTGGTATTCTTATAGTGATGAAAATCAATTTAGAAATAGATTGATTTTTTTTGTAGTTTCAACAAAAACATACAGTATCTAACTAATTTAAAAAAGTTATTGACTAATTGAATAAATAAGTTTAGTATATATGGCAATAAATTAACGAGCATTATCATCTTTTAAGGGGAGATGATGACTAGTTAAAAGATATTAATGAAGAAACATCAAAAATTATAAGTTATCTTTAAAATGGTGAACTACTTGTATAATACTTATCTGAAAGAGGTTAATATATGGCAAAAATTGGTATTGTTGTTTTGGGGTGTACAAATTGTTATAATCAGTATCATTATCTATTGAAGAATTTATCAGCTTACAATGAACTTTATCTGCTCAAAGATGGAAGTTGTATAAAAGATTTAGATTATGTTATAGTTCAAAGTTGTGGGTTTACAGAAGAGGCTATAAGAAATAATCTTGATACACTACTTGCTATTAATGAACGAATGAATAATGAATCTAAATTATTATTAGCTGGGTGCTTAAATAAAGTCTATAATTTTAAAGAAAATTTTGAAAAGTATTTTAAAAATATATACTTTTTTGGTAATGAATCATGGCCGGTTGATGTTGTTAATTATGTCAATAATGATCAAATAAAATTCGATGATAAAGAAATGTGTGACATCAACTTTGATGTCTACGGTGACGCCCCTAATGTCGTGTCTGGCTCTTTAACCATTGAAAAAGGGTGTAATAACCATTGTACTTTTTGTAAAACAAATTATATGAATCATCCCATTACTAGTATTCCATATCAAGCAGTTTTAGAATATGTAAACACTTTAGTACATAATGGAATGAAGGTAATTGAGCTTGTTGGTGACAATTTATCTAAGTATGGGCTAGATTTAGAAAATAAACAAATTCTTCATAAACTAATAAATGAATTATTAAAAATTGAGGATTTAGAATTTATCACCTTAAATGGTATAACTATTCAAGATATGTATCCAGATTTATTAGAAATGATAAAAAACAATACCAAAATCAGATCCTCGGTTATTCATTTAGAGACATTTAGTGATAATTTATTAAAATTAATGGGACGAGGACATAGTTTGAAAGATTGCCTAAATATTTTAGACACACTTAAAAGTAATGATAAATTATTTATTTCAACCGTTTTAATGACTGGATTTCCTTATGAAACAGAAGATGATCTTCATAAGACAATTGATTATCTTAAAGAATATAAATTATATATTCAAGCAATAAATCCATATAGTGATTCTTATATGATTCCATCTGGAAAATTGGAACAACTACCTTATGAAATAAGAAAAGAACATTTTGAAATAATGAAACAATATAAAAATGAAAATCAAAGAGATATTTTAGAAAGTTATAAAAAAAAGCTAAATAAAGGTTTTATTATTGGCAAATCAAATCAATATTTATTAGCTGATTTGGGTATTCATAATTTTGGAATAGTAAATGATATTTCATTAAATATTGGGGATGCTTTTAGTATCTCGGACTCTGATGTCTTGATTAAGAATGATTATTCAAGTAAACCTGTTTATCGTCTTAAAAATATTAAAAAGAATAGTTAACGACTATTCCTTTTTTATAACTATAACGTATTGCAGTCTTTTTTTGTTTAATACCTGTATTATACTCTTTTACTTGGATAGTGCTCGATGTACAACATTAAGAAAATTATTAGTATACCGAGAAAATACATTACTTTAGATAATATTATTTCACTATTACTAGTGCATTGTTATTCATTTAAACTACAAGCATGACAATAAAAAGATAGAGTATTGGTTTTCTAATTTAATTGCGGAATCGGAATATAAAAATAATGAAAAATATTAAGTAATATGATAAAATGAAATATAGGAGGTTAAATTATGACGGATATTAATCATGATGAATTAGATGAAATTATAAAAAAATTTGCCGAATCTGGATGGGATCTTATTGCTGAACCATCAAAAGCATGGCTTGAAGGTGATAAGGATAAAGTAAAATTAATAAATGCTGTAAAACACGCAGACATAGAATGTGGTTCTTGTGGCTGCGAATTTGATGCTCTTTACAAAAGATTACTTCAGATTATTTAAAATAAGAAGTAGGGGCAAAAATTTTACATAACTGATATAATGCTTTGAAATAAGTCACATTTATTGAGTGATGTATATAGATATATAAAATAAAAAAATAAGTAAATGAGGAAGTATATGAAACCAATTATAGGAATAGTTAGCAATGTTACTGTTAACAACAAAATTAGTGTAGTACAAAATGATGTTAAAGCCATTGAACTTTCAGGTGGAGAACCAATAGCTTTAGTAACAAATGCAGAGGATGTAATAGGAGAAAATGTGCTAGAAATGTGTGATGGCTTTCTTTTTCAAGGAGGATCTTACTCAAGTGATTTTCATTATAAGATATTTGATTACGCCAAAAGAAAGAAGAAACCTGTTTTAGCAATATGTTTAGGGTTCCAATCTATGTCTAGATATTTTTTTGGACCAGAATGTGTAACTTTAATAGATGATTTGAAGTTGGATAAAATAGTTAGACATAAATTAAATTTTGACGAAGAAATTATAGAACATAACATAAATATAAGTGAAGACAGTTATATGTATAAAATATTTGGAAATAGCCTAATGGTAAATAGTAGGCACGAAAAGACTGTTATTCATACAGAATTACCATTTAAAGTATCGGCAAGATCTGAAGATGGTATCATAGAGGGTATTGAATATATAGATGACGATAATTATTTTGTTGGCGTACAATTTCATCCGGAAGATATAGACTATTTAAAACCAATTTTTGATAGGTTTATTAATAGGGTAGAACTGGAAAAAAATAAATAATAAAATACCTAGGCTTAGTCTAGGTATTTTATTTATCTATTTTAGAAAAGAAACACAATAAATATAACCTTTTTAATATATATGAAACATATATTTAATTGGTGAAAATATGATTGATTTAAATTTTTTAAATGGATTTTTTACAGAAAGACTTATTCTTAGAAAAACTATAGTTAGAGATGCTTTAACACTATATAATAATATTTTTAATGATTATACTTATTATAAGTACTATTCTCCTTTTTATATTGATAGTTTTAAGACCTATCAATATATTATAGACGCGGTAGATAATCAAAATCTAGTAAATAATTTAATAAGTTTAACAGTGTGTTTAAAAAGTACTTTTGAACCGATAGGAATAATAACTATACATACTATTGATTATCAAAATAAAACCTGCGGTTTAGGATATATAATTAGTAAAAGGTATTCAAACTATGGTTATACAACTGAGGCTGTTAAAAAAACTATTGAATATATTTTAAACTTTCTTAATATTCATCGTATTGAAGCACAAATTATAAGTACCAATATTGCTTCTATTAAAGTTGCCCAAAAATGTAATTTTAAGTATGAATCTACAAAAAAAGAAAGTTGTTTTTTAGATGGGCAGTTCTTTAATCAAGAAGTTTACGTTATATTTAATAATAAAAATCATGATAATTAAAATATAAAGTTCTTATATCTGAAAAAAATTATATATTTTTGTTATAATAGTATTATAAGACTAATTATAAATTGAAACGGAGATGTAGTATGAATTTTAACTTTGGGTTTTCTTATGTTGGACTATTTTTTATTATGATGCTAATTATACCAAATATTATGTGGAGTAAAAATATACCAAAAGATTATGAAAAGTATGCAGTAAATGAAAATAAAGTTTTACAGCTGTTTGAAAAAATAGGGCAAATACTGGTAACTTGTTTTGCGTTAATTTTTAAGGATTTTAATATATATCACTTTAGTTACTGGACAATAATACTATTAATATCTTTTTTAATAATGCTTCTATATGAATTTTACTGGATTAAATATTTTAATAGTAATAAAACAATGAAAGATTTTTATAATAGTGTATTAGGTATTCCATTAGCGGGTGCGACTTTGCCAGTTTTTGCCTTTTTATTACTTGCTATATATGGAAAAAACTTATTAATGGTTATAGCAGTGATTATTCTTGGTATAGGTCATATTGGTATTCATTTAGGTCATTTTAAAGAAATAAATGATATTAAGTAATTATTAATAATAGTAGATATAATAAGATAATAATCATATTATTTATTATTAGGAAGTGATTATATGTGTACTGCCATGTCTTTAATAGCAAAAAACAACAATGTCTTTTTTGGTAGAACAATGGACTTTTCATATGAATTAGATCCTGAAGTTTACATTGTACCTCGTAATTATACTTGGAATACTGGTATAAATAACCATGCAGTTACTAATAAGTATAAGTTTATTGGTATAGGTCAAAATATCGGAAATGTTACATTTGCGGACGGGACTAACGAACTTGGTCTTGCCGGAGCAGTATTATATTTTCCGGGTTATGCAGATTATAACTCTTATGATAATAAGAAAAATAATATTTATATTGGATCAACAGATTTAATTAACTATATATTAGGTAATTGTAGCGATATTAATGAGACTATAAAAGTATTAAATAATATTAATATTACTGGCAAAGAAGATGCAATAACTAATTCTGTCGCACCTCTTCACTGGATATTTATTGATAAGAACAATAATTGTATTACCGTAGAAAAAACTTCTAACAGTTTAAAAATATTTAATAACGAGTTAAAAATTTTATCAAATAGTCCTGTCTTTGATTGGCATATGTCGAATTTGAGAAATTATTTAAATGTAAATCCAAACCAGTTAGAAAGAGTCTTTTGGAAAGATGTTTTGCTTAGTCCTTTTGGTCAAGGAGCAGGAACTACTGGGTTACCTGGAGATTATACATCACCATCTCGTTTTGTAAGAACTGCTTTTTTAAAGAGTTTTACTAGTATACCTTTAACAAATGATGAAGCTGTAAATACTTGTTTTAATATTATGAAAAGTGTTACCATCCCAAGAGGTGTAGTCATAACAAAAAGAGGTACTGATGACTATACACAGTATACAGCTTTTATGAATATAAATACTGGTGATTACTATTTTAATACTTTTTCTAATAATCAAATTTTGAAGGCAAATATAAATGATATCAACGATAATAATATAGTAACTATAGGTAAGATAAAAAAACAAATTAAATTTGATATTTTGTGTAATTTATAAAGCTATATTTTATACATTACTTTTTATTTGTATACTATTATGATATAATTAATTTTAGGAAGTGATTTTATGTTAAATAAAATAATATATAATCGATGTTGCGAGTATAATTATTAACATATATTTAATTATAGGAGGAATTTATGAGATTATATAATACATTAACAAAAGAAATAGAAGATTTTAAACCAATCAGTGATAAACAAGTAACTATGTATACATGTGGTCCTACTGTTTATCATTATGCGCATATAGGTAATTTAAGATCTTATATATGTGAAGATATACTAGAAAAGTCATTAAACTATTTAGGTTATAATGTTAAAAGATGTATGAATATTACAGATGTTGGGCATCTTAGCAGTGATTCTGATAGTGGCGAAGATAAAATGCTTAAGGGTGCTGTTAGAGAGCATAAATCAGTTCTTGAAATTGCAGCATATTATACAGAGGCATTTAAAGAAGATTGTAAAAAACTTAATATAGCATGGCCTAAAATAGTATCATCAGCTACCGATAACATACATGAATATATTAAAATAATAACAGAGTTGTTAGAGACTAAATATGCTTATATAGCAGGCGGAAATGTTTATTTTCATACATCAAAGTTAAAAGATTATTATGTACTTACTAACCATAAAGAAGATGAAATGGTTGTTGGCGTAAGAGACGGTGTTGAAGAAGATAATAATAAGAGAAATCAAGCAGATTTTGTTCTTTGGTTTACTAAATCAAAGTTTGCTGATCAAGAACTTAAATGGGAGAGCCCATGGGGATATGGGTATCCAGGATGGCATATTGAATGTTCAGGTATTTCACTTAAATATTTAGGCGAATACTTAGACATACATTGCGGTGGTGTCGATAATATATTTCCACATCATACAAATGAAATTGCTCAGTCAGAAAGTTATTTGGGTCATAGATGGTGTAATCACTGGTTTCATGTTGAACATCTAAATGATAGTACTGGTAAAATGAGTAAGTCAAAAGGGGAATTCTTAACCGTTTCTTTACTTGAAGAAAAAGGTTATAGTCCGCTTGCGTATCGTTTAATGTGTATGCAATCACATTATCGCAAACAATTATTATTTACATATGATGCTTTAGATAATGCAACTAGTGCTTATAACAAATTATTAAGTAAAATTAAAAATTTAATGGATAATAGAGAAGGCAATGTCGAAAGAACTGATGAATATTTAGAACAATTTAAAAATTCATTAGCTGATGATTTAAATACAGCAACATCTTTAACAATACTATATGATGTTCTAAAAAGTGATTTAAATAATAATTCTAAGTTATTTATAATTTCTGAGTTTGATAAAGTATTATCATTAAATTTACTTAATGATAATATAGTAGAAATTAATAATGATACTAAAAAATACATAGATGATATGATTGAAAAGAGAAATATTGCTAAAAAAGATAAAAATTTTGCTTTAGCAGATGAAATTAGAGACGAACTAGCTAATAAGAATATTTTTATTAAAGATACTAGAGAAGGAACAACTTACGAGATAAGAGATTAAAAAGATAACATTAATTGTTATCTTTTCTATATAGGAGGATTATATGGATGGAGTAATAATAGTAGATAAACCTATAAATTATACAAGTAGAGATATAGTAAATATAATAAGTAAGAAATATCATACAAAAAAAGTGGGTCATACAGGTACACTAGATCCTTTAGCAACTGGAGTATTAGTTATTTGTATAAATAGAGCTACTAAAATAGTAGAACTATTAACTAGTTATGATAAAGAGTATATTGCTACATTTAAGTTTGGTGTTTTAACAGACACTCTTGATATTTTAGGTAATATTATTAAGGACGAAGAATGCATATTAGAAAAGTCAGCTATTATCCATGCCATGAAGCAAATAGAAGGGACTTATATGCAAGAAGTTCCTATATATTCTGCTGTTAAAATTAATGGTAAAAAACTATATGATTATGCAAGAGAAGGACTTGAAGTTGAACTTCCAAAACATGAAGTTACTATTTCAAACCTAGAACTTCTAGATTTTAAGATTGAAGATAATCATACATTAGTTACTATGAAATGCCATGTAAGTAAGGGCACATATATTCGAAGTTTGGGTAACGATATTGCAAACATTTTAGGAACAAATGCTATAATGACGGCATTAAGAAGAACTAAACAAGGTAATTTTTCTATAGAAAAAAGTCAAAAAATAGAGGATATAACAGACACAACTAGTTTAATTAGTATAGTAGAATGTTTATCTACCTATAAAAAAATTACAGCTGATATATTTTTAGAAGAAGATATCTTAAATGGTAAAATAATTGATAATTTATATGGTGAAGAAAATATATTATTTGTAGATAAGGATAATTATCCTATAGCGTTATATACTAGTTATAGTAAGGATATTTCTAAATTAAAGCCCTGGAAAATGTTTAAACATAGAGTGTAAAAGAAGTTACAAGTAACATTGTAACTTCTTTTAAAAACTCTTTTATATTTAATTAAAGTATGTTATAATTTATATATATAAAATAGAGTAAAAGGGAATTGGCAGGTGCTACATATGCAAAATAAGCCTATATACGTATGGCCATTTATACTAGTTTATAGAATTGTAATAATAATTCTAAAACTTCCACTGGCTATAATTCATTATTTTTTAATGGGATTCTTTTTTTCGATATATACAATAATAGAAGTATTTGTTGATTTAGGAATATTTATTTCATTTATTTGGTGGAGTTTCTTAAAATATTTATTTTTAGGAATATCTTTTCCTTTTGTATTGATTACGAGATTTTTAAAAGATAAGAAGGTTTCTCAACATAAAGAAACAACTAGTTCAATAGAAAAAACTAAGGTTGAACCAAAGACAAAGAATTTGATTAAATTAAGACCGGAACCAGCTAAGGCAGCTGGTACAACTACTGCTGTACTTAACGCAGGTCAACTTACTAAGAAACATAATAGTAAAGAAGAAGCCTTAAAGGTTGACAAGGAACTTAAAAAGTTAAAAGAAGTTGCTGATAAAGAGGCTGCTATTCATGCTAAAAAAATGGAGCAACTTCGTAAAAAAGAAGAAATAAAAGCAGCAAAACAAAAAGCTCAATTAGATAAAATAGAAAAGAAAAAGGCTGACGAGGAAGCAGCTAAGAAAAAACAAGAAGCAGCTGAAGAGTTAAAAGAACAACAAAGATTAATGCGTGAATATAAGCGTAAGCAAGAATTTGATGCTGCTTTAGATAAAAAGAAAAAAGTTGAAGCTATTTCACAACCGAAGAAAGAAAAAGTTAAGAGTTTAGAATTAACAAAAAAAGAAGAAGCTAAGGCTGCTAAACAAAAACTAAAACAAGAAAAGATTCAACGCAGAAAAGAACTTGCGGCAGAAAAGAAAAAGTTAAAAGAAAAAAATACTTACATTAATGATAAGGTTGTTATTGAAAAGAAAACACTTGGTGATCGAATTAATTCGGGATTAGAAGTACTTATAAAAGTTCCAAAACTTTTATCTCAAAATGTTAAGAAAAGTTTTACCAATTCTTCTTTTGCAAGAAATAAGCGTAATCAAGAAGACATGCACCGCGAAGCTTTACTTATTGACTTTGAGAGTGATGATGCTAAGAAAAGTGATAAGAAAATAGTTTATGAATATGTTGGTAAAAATGCCGAAGGCAAATTAATAAAAGCATATTTTGAAGCATTTTCTAAAGTTGAAGTGCATTCGTTTTTATTAAGTGAGGGTTTTGAAGTATATAGTATCAAAACAAGCCCTTTAATTAAATTTCTACATGGGGCTAAGGAATCAAGAAATGTAAGATTTAAAAATAAAGATTTAATATTTTTCTTGACACAGTTATCTACGTATATTAAAGCTGGTATTCCACTTGTTGAATCACTTAGAATTTTAAGTAGACAATTTCCTCAAAAAGGATATCAAAAAGTATTTAGATCTTTAATATACGATTTAACAATGGGTGATAACTTTAGTGTTGCTTTAGAAAAGCAAGGAACAGCTTTTCCAAAATTACTTGTAAATATGATTAAAACTTCTGAAATGACTGGAGAACTTCCAGAAACACTTGATGATATGCAAGTTTATTTTGAAGAAGCAGAAAAAACAAAAAAACAAATGATTACTGCCCTTACTTATCCAACAATAGTATTTGTACTTGCTATTGGAGCTATTACTTTCATTATGATATATATAGTTCCACAATTTGCAGGCATATATGCTGATATGGATAATGCTAAGTTACCAGGAATAACTGTTGCAATAATGAATCTAAGTGATTTCTTAAAAAATTACTGGATATATGTAATAGCAACAATATTTGGAGCTATATTTATATTCTTCTATTTATATAAGAATGTAAAACTATTTAGAACACTTATTCAGTGGTTTATGATGAAATTGCCTATTATAGGAAATGTAATAATTTATAATGAAGTTACAATGTTTACTAAAACTTTTGCTTCATTATTAAAACATAATGTATTTATTACTGATACAATGGAAATTTTAAATAAAATTACAAATAATGAAATTTGGAAAATGCTTATTTTAGACACAATTACAAACTTGGCAAAGGGAGAAAAAATTTCTCTTGCGTTCCAAGATCATTGGGCTGTGCCAATACCTGCATATGAAATGATTGTAACTGGAGAGCGTACTGGGCAATTGCCAGAAATGATGCAAAAGGTTTCAGATTATTACCAGGAACTTCATAAAAATGCAGTTGGTAGAATTAAAGCTTTTATTGAGCCAATACTAATTTTGTTCCTAACTGGAGCAGTTGGTGTTATTGTTCTTTCTATAGTAATTCCAATGTTTGACATGTATAATCAACTAGGATAATCAAAAGAGGGGGTATTTATGGAATTATATTATGGAATTGTTATGTTTATATTTGGAACCATTTTTGGTTCCTTTTACAACGTAGTAGGTGATAGATTGCCGGATGGTAAGTCAATAGTAAAACCAGGCAGTCATTGTCCAAAATGCGGGCATATGCTTAAACCAATTGAGTTGATACCAGTGTTATCTTATATAATGCAAGGAGGAAAATGCAAGAAATGTAAATGCAGAGTACCAATATTTCATCCATTATTTGAGATATTTGTAGGTTTATTATTTCTTGGATGCTATTTATCTTTTGGTATTAGTACCAATTTAATAATTGCTCTTACATTTGCTTCAATGCTTGCCATTTTAATAGTAAGCGATTACTATTATATGATCATACCAGACGAGGTATTAATAGTTTTTGGAATATTATTATTTATAGAGACTTTTGCTATATCAGGTATAATGGTTACACTAACATCTATGTTAAATGGCATAATAGCATTTGCATGTATGTTTGGAATAAAAAAGTTCGGAGATTTCTTATTTAAGACGGATTCAATGGGTGGTGGTGACATTAAGTTATTATTCTTCTTTGGATTTGTTCTGGGATGGGAAATGGCTATATTTTCAATATTTATAGGTTCTTTAATTGGATTACCAATATCCTTAATAACATTAAAAACTAAAAAAACAAATATTATTCCATTTGGACCATTTTTATCATTTGGGGCGCTTATTATAATGTTTACACATTTTGATATGACATCTCTTATAAGTATGTTATTAAATTAACATACTTTTTTATTAACAAAAAAAAGATGATATATTATCATCTTTTATTATTAACTGTTTATTTCAGGTATTCCAGAAACAGCATTAGCATTTATTGTTTGATTAGTTGTATCAACGCCAGGCATTAATGTATTTGGTGTAATAATTTCTGCTATTGGAGCTACATTAACTGGACTTGTATATACTTGTTGAACGGGTTGTTGTATTACTTGTTCTGTTACACCTGGCATAACATTAGCATTAGTATATTGGGTTACTGGTACTTCAGTAATTATTGGAGCACCTTGCATGTATGGATCTATTACTGGAGTATTATTAATTATTGGAATATTATTAACGACATCGTTAGCTGTATTATCAAATGTAGCTGCTAAATTATTACCCGTAATTTCAGATATACCAGTTGTTGGGACCGGTTGTTCAGTTTTATCTTCATTTGCTATTTCAGTAAATTCAAGAGCTTTTTTAAGATCTAATTCACCAGCTAATTTATCATCATCTTCAAGTTCTATTAATTTAAGTACTTCTTCAAAAGTGGAATGTCCTTCAACAACTTTTGAAAGTCCATCTTGTAATAATGTAATAACATCAGAACTATATACAAGGCTACGAAGTTTTTCTTTTGTCATACCGCTTGATAATGCATCACGAATATCTTGATTAATAACAAGTACTTCATGGATAGCAATACGTCCAGTGTAGCCATTACCACATTCTTCACAACCAACTGCTGCATATATTTCATTTACTTCTTTATCTAATACTTTTCTAAATAATTGTTTCTCATATTCATTTGTTTTTCTAAGTGCTTTACATTTAGGACATAATCTACGAGCCAATTTTTGTGAGATAATTCCTGTTAAAGCACTTGATAGAAGGTAACGTTCAACATCCATATCAAGTAGACGTTCAATTGTATTTAACGAGTTGTTGGTGTGGATTGTTGATAATACCAAGTGTCCAGTAATAGAAGCACGAACGGCTATCTTTGCTGTCTCGGTATCACGAATTTCTCCAATCATTATAATGTTAGGGTCTTGACGTAAAATAGAACGTAGGGCAGTAGCAAAAGTAAGACCAATTTCACTATTAACTTGTACTTGGTTAATGCCTTCTATGTCCATTTCTATCGGATCCTCAACAGTAATAAGATTAGTATCTTCTTTATTTAATCTTTGAAGAATTGAGTATACAGTAGTAGATTTACCACTACCAGTAGCTCCGGTAACAAGTATGATACCATTTGGAACTCCAATCATATATAATAATTTATTATAATTTTCAACACTAAAGTCCAATTGTTCAATTCCATTCAAACTTTTTGTATAGTCGAGAATACGGATAACTATCTTCTCGCCATTACTAACTGGTAGCACAGAAACACGAAGGTCTAAATCCATCTCTTGAAGAGTTGCCTTAATGGCACCATCTTGTGGTAATCTAGATTCAGTAATATTCATTCCAGCTATAATCTTAATACGAGTAGTTAAATTTTTCTTAACTGCATTAGGTATTTCGGCATAGTCTTGGAGTGCACCATCAATACGAATTCTCGCTTTCATATATTTTTCAAGAGGATCAAAGTGAACATCACTCGCGCCTCTCTTAGAAGCATCAACCAATATTTCATTTACTATTTCTACTATTGGCATCTTCTCAAAATCAAATGTTTTTAACATTAAAATTCATCCCCTTTTTAAACTTTTGGACTAGCATTTATCCTAAATATATTATATAATATATTTAAAGTAAACACAATAAGGAAGGACGACTTTTATGAGAAAATTGGATAAAAAGGGGTTCATGTTAACAGAGACATTAATTGTTTCTACAATGCTTATAGCAGTATTAGTTATACTATATGTACAATTTAAAAACGTTACTAGAAGTTTCTATGAAAGTTTTACTTACAATACTGTTGGTAGTAGTTATAATTTGTACAACGCTAAATTATATATTGAGCAATCTAATTATAGTATGATAGCAGAAAAATTAAAAAATAGTAGTTATGTTGACTTGACAAACTGTCCGGGTACTTATTTTACTAATACTGATTATTGTGAAACATTATTTAATAAGTTAGGTATAAAAAAATTGATAATGACTAATGAAAATCTTTATGATTTAACTAAAAATAATGATTTTGATAGTAAATTTGATGATTTTTTAAATAATATAAATTATGAAAATAAAGATGGGTATCATTTAGTTAGTTCTTTTAATGACGGAACATATGCAAGTATAAAAGTATTAAATGGTGATAATTTTGAATTTGTTATAGGTAATGCCTGTAATGCTGAAACAAAAGTTAAATATAGAATAAATCATATTGCTATTGCTGAAGCAAGTGCAACAGAAGGAATAACTTTAGCAGATGATACTGTTGGAGAATTGGCTTGTGGAACTAGTATCATTGTAATGAATTATGCGAAAACTGATAATAGCTGTTATTATGCTTCTAAAGTTGGTCCATCTAATAGTATTAATTTAAGTTTAGATGAAGATGTAAATAATGCTACAATTTATTACAGTAAATATCAATCAAATCTAACAATAAATCACTATAAATTTGGAACAACACAGGCAATTTCAACTTCAACCATTGTAAATAGTTTTTGTGGTAACGAAGTTCTAGTTGAGCAATACAAAAAAAATATAGCTGGATATAACTATGATAGTGCTGAACAAGACACAGTAACTATGCCTGGTTGGAACACGACAGTTAATTTATATTATAAAGAGGTGTAATAGAATGAATAAAAAAGGTTTTACTACAGTTGAATTAGTTGTTTCTTTTACCCTTGTTTCAATAATCGTATTTTTCTTGTTAGAAATAATATTTGTTTTAAAAGATTTATATGTTTCTTCAGGTATTAAAACAAAACTATTAACAAAACAGGCTGTACTTTCAGAAATTATTAATGATGATTTTACTTCGTTGCAGTTAGTGTATGCATCTAAATGTAGTGAGGCAGATGCCGATTACGATAAAGAAGTTTGTATAAATTTTGGTTTTAAAAATGTTCAAAAGAAATTAATAGTAGATAGAGAAGATAATTCTATTACTTGGGGTAATTTAAAAACTGTCTTAATAAATGGTAGTGAAATTGGAAATATCAAGATTTCTAAAGAAACTTTGGTTAATGTGAATGACGCTACTACCTTAAATGGTATTCTTTCAATTGATATTCCTATTTATCATAAACTTGTTGAAAAAGAGAATTTTGGAATGAGAATAAATTATCAATATAATAGTAACGTAGTATCACTTTCTAATATAAATGTAAGTGATATTGTTGATGCAGAAAAGAAAGTATATTTAATTAATGATGATGATATAAAATTTAAAGATGTTGATTATATAGATTCTGGTTATTATGTTGTTGATAATACGTCAGGAACTGTTATAACAGATAAGACAGAGTTAGAAAGTTTAGTAAAAGTTACAGGTGAAGTTGGTAATGAAATTGGAGAGACATATTATATAACTTATACAATTTATGATATGAATAATAATATTATGAGCCAAGCTACGAGAAGCGTTACTGTTCTTGCCTCAGAATATACTTATGAATTTAAGGGTAGTGCAGAAATTTTAAAAATTCCTATAACTGGAACATATAAAATTGAAGCCTGGGGTGCGTCAGGTGGTGGTACAACCATAATGAAAGGAAGAGGTGGATATACCTCTGGTACGATTAAACTTACTACTTTAGATACTTTACATATTAATGTTGGTGGTGAGGGTACTTCTGGAATTAGTGGAACTGCAGCAAATGGCGGTTACAATGGTGGTGGAGATTCTGGAATAAGTACTTCAGACTATGCTTCATCAGGTGGTGGAGCAAGTGACATCAGATTAAATTCACCAACACTATCCTCAAGGATTTTAGTTGCTGGTGGCGGTGGCGGTGGTGGATCACGTAATGATTCTACTGCTACTTGTAATGGTGGCGCAGGTGGAGGTACTACAGCTGGTATTGGAACCTGTAGTGCTGCAAGTTATTTAGGTGGAGCTGGAACACCAACATCTGGTGGTGCAGCTGCAACATATACAGACAATATAATTACTTTAGCTAAGGCTGGCACATTTGGTAATGGTGGTAATGGAGCTAGTTATCAAAATGGTTCAGTCACTTCATCAGCCGGTGGCGGTGGTGGCGGATACTATGGTGGCGGTGGCGGATCACGTTACGGCGGTGGTGGTGGCGGCTCAAGTTTCTGCAATAACACTGTCGCAATTACTTGTGATATTTTAGCTACTGGTGCAGATAGTTTTCCAACTACAAATGGAAATAGTTATGAAAACGGACATATTGGAAATGGATATGTAAAAATTACATTAATTAGTATTTTATCAGAGTAAAAATAAATAATGATATGAGGTGACCAAATGAAGAAACTTGAAAAATATACCACTCCTTTAGGAATGATTGGGGTAATCGCATATTTAATTCATACTATTTTAGGGCAAATTCTTTGGAATTCGTATAATCCTATAACTACTGATATTAGTTCACTAACTGCAGTAGGTGCTCCAAATCGCGAATTACTCTTAATATTTACCTATATTTATGGTATTTCAATGTTGCTATTCTTAGTAGGCTTAATAGTTAAAGCTTTTAGAAAATATCATTTTTCTTTAAAAACAGGCTATATTATTATGTTTATAATGCAATTAGTTTCTTTCGTAGGGTATAGTCTTTTCCCAATAACTGGTGATAAAACTGAAATGAACTTACAAAATCTAATGCATATTATTGTTACAGTAATAGTAGTATTTACTACAATAGCATCAAGTTACTTTTTATCTTATGGTTATTTAAAGCAAAAAAATAAACTTGGTAAGTTTATTCTAATTATGGCCATTGTTATAACAATAACAGGACTTACAAATCCAATTGGTATGGGATTAGAACTTAATATACTTGGTCTTACTGAGAGACTTGTAATATACTCATTACAGTTTATGATCTTTGTTATATCTGCTTACTATACTTTTAATAAGTCAGAGCGTTAAGTAAATATATATAATAATTCCTGATAAAAGAGCATGAATTATTCTTGAAACAAGATAAGGCAAATACCTTATCTTTTTTTCACTTAGAATGCTTATTACTTGCATATGACAACTAAATCCACCAAATGATATAATCATTGTAGCTAAAATAATTTTAACTTTCATAGAAATATCTAGGGTACTAATAAAACTAAGACCTTGTGTCATTTCAAATAGACCGCTAATTATACTTTTAGCTAAAGGATTTAAATTCATTTGACTATTAATTATAGTTGTAATAATTAAGAAAAACGTTATAACACCTAGAATAAGCATTAGTGTATTTATGGCATCTAGTAATGCTTTAGTAAGAACTTTTCCAAATGTTTCACTACTAGTTCTTTTATTATCCATATCTATAATTGCTTTTTTTAATGAAAAAGAGATATTTGAATCTATAGGATGATAATTTCTAACACATATACCAATAATAATATTGCTAATATAGTGTGCACCTAAAATTAGTAAACCAATTCTATAATTATTAAAAAATAGTATTCCAACTGTCCCAAGAATAAATAGAGGATTTGAAAAATGTGTAAACATAAGTAATTTTTCTGCTTCATTAATATCTATCATTTTTTTATCAAGTAAATCATTTATATATTTAGCGTTACTTGGTATACCCGATATAATACTCATAATAAAAATAAAAGAGGAGTTACCGCTGGTCCTAAAAAATATTGTCATAAATGGTTTAAATACTTCACTAACAAATTCGACAAAACCATAGTTTATTAATAGACTAGAAATAACAAAAAAAGGAAATAGGGAAGGAAATAATTTGTCTTTCCATATGTCTAGTGCAAAGGTAACTGAATCAAGTATTGATGCAGAATTTATAAGAATTTGTGATACAATAAATAATAGGGTGCAAGTAATTAAGATACTTTTGATTATTTTTTTCATTTGGCCACCATATTCTATATAAAGGAGAGTTTATGATTAATAAAATATATGTGAATTTAAAAAAATATTTCAAAGAAAATTGGAAGTATATAATATTATTTATTATTACTATAGCAATATGTACATATAAGTTGCCATTTTATATTGACTCTACTGGAGGACTAATAAATACTTCTACTAGAGTTTCAATAGAAGATTCTTATGAAAAAAAAGGTAGTTTCAATATGGCTTATGTTAATGAGGTTAGAGCTACTATTCCTCTATGGGTAATAAGTTTATTTAATGATAACTGGGATATAGTAAAAGAAGAAGAAATAACTTATGGCGATATGACCGTAGATGAAGTAATTGAGTATGGTCGTATTACTATGCGCGAAGGAGCTAAGGATGCGGTCGAAATAGCGTATAAGAAGGCTGGATTAGATGTAACTGAACAAAATGAAAAAACAGTTGTTGTATACCGTACAGAGGAAGCTGATACTGATTTAAAAGTTGGTGATACCATTGATAGCATTAATGGTAATAAAATACTAGATTATTTAAGCTTAACAGAATTTTTAAAGAAATTTAAAGTTGGGGATAAATTATCTATTGGAGTTACAAACAAGAATAAAAAATATACTAGGTATGCTAAAATGGTTGAATTAGATGGTGAAGCTAAGATAGGTATTATATTACTTGAAACAAGAGATATTAAAACAGATCCAGAGTGCACTCTATCATACAAATCTGCTGAATCAGGATCATCTGGAGGGTTAATGACTGCTCTTACTATTTATAATTATCTAATAGAAGATGATATAACAGGTGGTAAAAAGATTGCTGGAACAGGAACAATTGAAAAAGATGGCAGTGTTGGTGAAATAGCTGGAATTAAATATAAACTAGCTGGCGCAGTTAAAAAACACGCTAAAATATTTCTAGTACCGGCTGGTGAAAATTATGAAGAAGCAATTAAATTAAAAGAAGAAAAAAATTATAAAATTGAAATTGTTAAAATAAGTACATTTAATGAAGCAGTTGATTACTTAGAAAGCATTATGTAACAAAACAAAAAAATATCTTATAAAAAGGCTATAAATGTAATAATTTGTAGTCTTTTTCGTTAAAAAATGTTAAAATATATTAAGGTGATTTAAATGAAGCGTAATGAAGTTGACATAGATAAAGTTTCGCCTATGATGCGTCAGTACATCGAGGTAAAGGATGCTAATCCAGACATAATAATTATGTTTAGAATTGGTGATTTTTATGAGATGTTTTTTGAGGATGCAATAAATGTATCAAGAGAACTTGAACTTACATTAACAGGTAAAAATTGTGGGTTAGATGAAAAAGTACCAATGTGTGGTGTTCCTCATCATGCCGTTAATATATATTTAGAAAAATTAATTGAAAAAGGCTATAAAGTTGGTATATGTGAGCAAATGGAAGATCCTAGATTTACTAAAGGATTAGTAAGAAGAGATTTAACAAGAATAGTAAGTGTAGGAACTGTTATTAGTAATGATAGTTTAAATGAAAAAGCTAATAACTATATTGGTAGTATTGTTGATTTTAGTCATGCATATATTCTAGCGTACACTGATATTTCTACTGGTGATATGTATGTAAGTATGATAGAACATAATACTTCAAAACTTGTCAGTGAAATAATAAGTATTGGAATAAAAGAAATAATAATGACTAGTAAAGTTGATGTTAGTGTTAATGCTCTTCTTAAAAATCAGTTTAAAATAACAACAACTATTACTGATGAAGTAACAAGTAATAAAGAATATGATTATATATATGAAGATATTGGTGACATAAGATATATAGAAACAATTAAACATTTACTTACTTATATAACTAATACCCAGATGCGTAGTCTTTCACATTTACAAAAGGCAATTATTAAAGATAATAAAGATTATTTAAAAATGGATATCCATACTAAAAGAAATTTAGAACTTACAGAAACATTAAGATTAAAAGACCGTAATTATTCTTTAATCTGGCTTTTAGACAAAACTAAAACAGCTATGGGTTCTCGTATGCTTAAAAATATGATAGAAAATCCTCTTATTAATAAAAAAGAGATTGAAAGAAGATATGATACTGTAGAAGTATTACTTAAAGAATTTATTTTAAAAGAAGATTTACAAAACTTACTTTATGAAGTATACGATTTAGAAAGATTATCTGGTCGTATAGCTTTTGGAAGCGCTAATGCAAGAGATTTATTACAACTTAAAACTTCTCTTAAAGTACTTCCTAAAATTAGTGAGATATTAAATCAAATTAATTTTTACAAACAAGTAACTCCCATTAATGATTTATATAACTTACTTGAGGAAAGTATTTATGAAAATCCTCCTATATCTTTAAAAGAAGGTTACTTAATAAAAGAAGGATATAATGCTGAACTTGATGAATTAAAAGATTTAAGAAAAGGCGGTAAAGATTTTGTCGCTAGATTTGAAACTGAGGAAAAAGAAAGAACTGGTATTAAGAATTTAAAGATTGGTTATAATAAAGTTTTTGGTTATTATATTGAAGTATCTAAAGGTAGTACTAACCTTGTTAAAGATGAATATGGTTATGAAAGAAGACAAACTCTTTCAAACTGTGAAAGATATATAAGTCCAATATTAAAAGAGAAAGAATCTTTAATTCTTAATGCTGAAGAAAAAATATTTGATTTAGAATATGAGTTATTTGGAAACATAAGAGAGCAAATTAAGAACTATATTCCTAAACTTCAAGAAATATCTAAAGTAATAAGTGAAATAGATGTCTTACAGTCTTTCGCAACTGTGGCTGAATCAAATAATTATATAAGACCAATTATTTCAGATGATAGAATTGTTAATGTAATTGAAGGTAGACACCCGGTTGTAGAAAAAGTAACTGGTGGTGAGTTTGTACCTAATGATATCATTATGGATAATAATACCAATATTCTATTAATTACTGGACCTAATATGGCTGGTAAGAGTACTTATATGAGGCAAATGGCCATTACTGTTATAATGGCTCAAATTGGATGTTTTGTCCCAGCAAAAGAGGCTTATTTACCAATATTTGACCAAATATTTACTAGAATTGGTGCAAGCGATGATTTAGTTAGTGGCGAATCAACGTTTATGGTTGAAATGTTAGAAGCTAATAATGCAATTACTAATGCTACTGAAAATAGTTTGATTCTGTTTGATGAACTTGGCCGTGGAACAGCTACATTTGATGGTATGAGTTTAGCGCAAGCTATAATAGAATATATAAGTGAAAATATTAAAGCTAAAACTTTATTTTCGACACATTATCATGAACTTACTGATTTAGAAGATAATCTAAAAGGACTTAAGAATATTCATGTTAGTGCTTATGAAGAAAATGGTAATATAACATTTCTTCATAAAATTAAAGATGGTAGTGTTGATAAGAGTTATGGTATTTATGTCGCAAGACTCGCTAAAATGCCTAAAAATCTTATAGATAGAGCTAATCAAATATTAAAAGTATATGAAGACAAGGAAATTAAAAGAGATATTAAAGTTCAAGAGTCTCTTCCACTTGATGATTTAATTAATGTCAAAAGTGAAGTTGAAGAAGAACTTGATAAGATTAATGTAATGGAAGTTACTCCACTAGATGCATTAAACATATTATATAGATTAAAAGAAAAAATAAATAATAAATAAGATAAGAGGTGAGTATATATGGATGTATCCCAAATTAAGAATCCTAAATTTATAAAGCATATGAAAAAGAAAGAACTGGAAAGATTAAGTTTAGAAATAAGAGATTTCCTAGTAGACAATGTTTCTAAAACAGGAGGACATCTATCTTCTAATTTAGGTGTTGTCGATTTAACAATTGCTATTCATAAAGTTTTTGATAGTCCAAAAGATAAAATCATTTTTGATGTTGGTCATCAAGCATATACTCATAAAATACTAACTGGTAGAGCAGCCGATTTTAAAAATTTAAGACAATATGGTGGGTTATCAGGTTTTCAAAAAAGATCAGAATCAATACATGATTGCTATGAAGCAGGACATTCTTCAACTAGTTTAAGCGCAGCATTAGGATTTTCTCTTGCACGTGATTTAGATAAAAAGAAATATAGTGTTATTGCAGTAATAGGTGATGGTTCAATAGGTAATGGTCTTGCTTATGAAGCATTAAATCATATCGGTAGTTTAGATACTAAATTAATTGTTATTTTAAATGACAATGAAATGAGTATTTCAAAAAATGTTGGAGCCTTACATAATACTTTAGATAAAATAAGAAGTACTTATAAATATAATCACGCCAAAAGTGAGACTAAAAGTATTCTAAAAAAATTTCCACTAATAGGAAATAAGTTATATAAAGGGGTTAGACTCGTAAAAGAGTCTATAAAGAAGATATACATGAAAGAAGGTTATCTTTTTGAAGAATTTGGTTTTAATTACTATGGTCCAATTAATGGTCATGATTATGATGAAATGATTTTGTATTTAGAGATGGCTAAGAAGGAAAATAGACCTGTTCTTCTTCATGTTATAACTGAAAAAGGTAAAGGTTATAAATATGCTGAAGAGGATACTAGTGGTGAATGGCACGGTATTGGCAAATTTGATAAAGAAACCGGTAAAGCTATTAAAGTTGATGATAATAAAACAAGTTGGAGTGAAGTTATTTCTCGTCAGTTAATTGATTTAGCGGGCTTAGATGAAGATATAGTTGCTATTACTCCAGCCATGACTAATGGTTCTAAACTAAATAAGTTTAAAGAGGAATTTCCTAAGAGATTTATTGATGTAGGTATTGCAGAAGAACATGGTCTAGTTATGGCTAATTCTATGGCCTTATGTGGTAAGAAGCCATTCATTTCTATATATTCAACCTTTATGCAAAGAGGATATGATGAAATACAACAAGATATTGCTAGAATGAATGGTAATGTAGTAATAGGTGTTGATCGTGCAGGTATAGTAGGAGAGGATGGGGAAACTCATCAAGGAATTTATGATGTACCATTACTTTCACATATTCCAAATATGGTAATTATGGCACCAAAAGATAGTATTGAAAGCGGCAATATGCTTTATACAGCTTTTAATTCTAATAAACCTTGTGCAATAAGATACTCAAGAAATAGAATTGATTATAAAGAAGCCGAATATCGTAAAATTGCGATTGGTTCTTGGGAAGAATTAAGAAAGGGTCTTGACGGTACTATAATAAGTTATGGTGACTTTGTAAATAATGCACTTGAAATAAGTAAGGAATTATTTAGACATAAACATAGTATAGGTGTAGTTAATGCTAGGTTTATTAAACCATTTGATACTGAGTTGTTTGATAGTATGCTTGCCAAAGGAAAACCTATCTTTGTTTATGAAGAAGTTGCTTCTATTGGTTCATTAGGAGAAAGATTATGTGCTTATGCATGTAATAAAGGTTCAAGTACACCAATATATACATTTGGCATTCATGATAAATTCATAAAACAAGGCAAATGTGATATAATAGTAAGGAAGTTAGAACTTGATAATGAATCAATGATTGAAAAAATCAGAAGTATTTTAGGAGGATAGTATGGATATATTAAAAAAAGAAAACTGGTGGGTTTGGTTAATACTTACTATTTTTACTGCTGATACAAGTGCACTTCTATTAGCAGCACTACTTAAATGTTTTAAAAAAGATGCTTGGTATGCTAACTGGAAAAATTGGGTATTAGGATTTTTATTTTTCATTATACCAGGAATCGTTATGGTAAATATTTTTATCATTCAAATGACATGTGAAGTTGCCGCTAAATTAGAAGTACCAGGAAGTGAACTATATCTTTCACCATACACATGGATATTATGTATAATAATACCTGTTATAGGCTGGATATGTTTTAGTGTTATGATGCTTTATTTAACAATATGGAATGTAATAATGCTTTCAAAAGGAACGGCGGAGAAATATATATAAAAGAAAACTGCTAACTATATAAAAGCTAGCAGTTTTGTTTTTAAAATTATTCAAATTATCTAGTTTATATGTTATAATGAATTAGGTGATTGAAGTGGAACAATTAAATAGAAGTGAATTAAGAAAGATAATAATGACAGTTTTATATCAAATAAATGTTTATGATGCTAACAAGATGCAATATAATGTAGATGACGTAATAAGGGAAAATCTAGAAATAGAAAATGAGTTTGTTAAAGAAGTAGTACATGGTGTTCTTGATAATAAAGCAGCAATTGATGAAAAAGCTAACGAATATCTAAGTGGCTGGAAGATTACTAGATTAGGTAATACTGATCAAGCTATACTTAGAATAGGTATATATGAATTATTATATACAAAAACTCCTGAAGTAGTTGCAATAAATGAAGCAATCGAATTAGCAAAGGCTTACAGTGATGATGATGTTAGAAAAATGATTAATGGAGTATTAGACAAAGTTTATCATAATAAATAGGTGATAAAATGAATGATGATATAAATAAGTATTTAACAGTTAGCGCTTTAACTGGTTATTTAAAATATAAATTTGATACAGATGAACATTTAAAGTGTGTCTTTTTAAAGGGGGAAATATCTAACTTTAAGAGTCATACAGCTGGTCATTTGTATTTTTCTATTAAAGATGAAAAAAGCAAAATAAATGCTATTATGTTTGGTGCAAATGCAAAAAAATTAAACTTTGTTCCTATGGATGGTACTAAAGTACTAGTAATTGGAAGAATTAGTGTTTATGAATCAACTGGTAATTATCAAATCTATGCATCAGAAATGATGGAAGATGGTGTTGGTAATCTTTATGTAGCATACGAGAAACTTAAAGCTGATCTTGCTAAAGAAGGATTATTTGACGAAAGCCATAAAAAGCCTATACCAAGATTTCCAAGAAGAGTTGGTGTAATTACAGCCGCAACTGGTGCTGCTATAAGAGATATTATTTCAACTATTGAAAGAAGATATCCAGTATGTGATATAATTTTACTACCTAGTTTAGTTCAAGGAGAATATGCTGCTCCAGATATAGTTAAAAATATTAAGAGAGCTGAAAATTACGATTTAGATGTTCTTATTGTTGGCCGTGGTGGTGGATCAATTGAAGATTTATGGGCTTTTAACGAAGAAATAGTTGCTAGAGCTATATATGATTGTCCGATTCCGACAATAAGTGCGGTAGGACATGAAGTTGATTTTACAATAGCGGACTTTGTAGCTGATCATAGAGCCCCAACGCCTACTGGTGCTGCTGAAATAGCTGTACCAAATATTATTGAGGTTAAAAATACATTAAATAGTTTAAGTATTCGCTTAAAGGAAAATATAGTAAAAAAAGTAAATTATAATAAGTTACTTTTAGATTCATATAAAAATTCATTTATAATTAAAAATCCAGTTATAATGTATGAAAATAAAAAAATATTATTAGATCAGTATCATGAAAAAATAATTTCTTTATTAAAACATAAACTAGAATTAAGAAAAGCTAATCTATTTCATCTAGTAGAGAAAATAAGATATGTTAGTCCAGAACAAATATGCATTAATAAGCGAAAAGATTTAATTATGATTGATACTAAATTAAATGATTTAATTAATTACAAAGTTGATAATTCTAAAAAATTAATAAGTCATTTAATAGATAAATTAGAGTTAGTAAGTCCACTTAATGTACTTAAAAGAGGATATTCAATAACTTATAAAAATGATAAACCTGTTAATACTATAAAAGATATTAAAATTAGTGATAATTTAAATTTAAAATTATATAATGGTC
The DNA here is from genome assembly GCA_023460995.1 of Bacillota bacterium. GTDB lineage: Bacteria > Bacillota_I > Bacilli_A > RF39 > UBA660 > RGIG4266. The sequence goes on from JAEWOE010000006.1 coordinate 919,250, forward strand.
ATGCTTTAGTCGAAGTTAAAGACATTATGGAGGATAAATAATATGAAATTTGAAGAAAAAATGGCAAAAGTAGAAACAATAATAAATGAACTTGAAAAAGATGAAATTAATTTAGATGATTCTATAAATAAATATACAGAAGCTATGAAGCTTATTAAAGAGTGTGATGATTCATTAAAAAAAGCTGAAGAGAAAATAAGCAAGATTGTTGCTGAAGATGGAACTTTAAAAAGTTTTGAAATAACAGAATAGTGTAAAATATGTAAAGTAATAAGATATTTTATTTTTAGTACTTGCAAAGAATAAAAAATATAGTATAATTATATATGTAAACGAGATATGCCCAACATTCTTGTTTAAGTAAATTATATAATTTAAAAACTAACAATTATAGTACTATGCATTTAGATAAAATCCAATCTATCTGTCTTTAAAATGCAGCCCAAATAGTATGATATAATTTTAATAAAATATTAATGACGGATTTTTTGTTCACGTGTATGAACTTTATATATAGTATTCTTGTTTTCTTGCGTATTCTTTGTATTCTTTTTGATTTTTAGTGTTGTATTATAGTGCCATAAAATGGCACTTTTTTTGTTATAACATATTCTTAATTTACGACTATTTAATATTTATTAGAGCATACTAATAGTGTAGTCTGTAATTAAGGAGTTGAGTTTATGTTTTTTAAAAAACTAGCGAAACCCATACTTCTGCTTGCACTATTAGTTAGTATTCCATCAAAAACCTATGCTTATTCAGACTATCTCGCAGTAGGTGGAGATACAATAGGTATTACGATTAACACCGAAGGTATTCTAGTAGTTGGTACATATATGGTTGGTGATAATTTACTTGCATCTGATTCTGGTATAAAAGTTGGTGACGTTATAGTATCTAGTGAAGATAAAAAAATAACAACCATTGAAGATTTTATGAATTCTATCGATAGTAAAACATGTAAAAAAATAGATGTTGACTATAAAAGAAATGATAAAACTTATAGTACTACTTTAAAACTTGCTTTTGATGATAACACTTGTAAGACAGGTCTTTACGTTAAAGACAGTATTACAGGAATAGGTACACTGACTTTCATTGACCCCAATACAAAAATTTTTGGTGCCCTTGGGCATGAAATATTGGAGCAATCTACTGGAAAGATAGTAGATACAGAAAGTGGAACTATATTCGACTCCGAAGTTATAAATGTACAAAAAAGTACTAATGGTACACCTGGTGAAAAAAATGCAAGATATTTTAGTTCTGAAATAAATGGAACCATATATGAGAATACTACCAAAGGTATCTTTGGTTACTATTCTAGCACTATAGATGATAGTCATCTATATAAAGTAGCTAAAGTAGATAATATTAAAAAAGGAGAAGCAAAAATACTGACAGTTTTATCCGGTACTGAAGTTAAAGAATATACTATTAATATTACAAAAATAAATGATAATGGAGATACTAAAAATTTAGTGTTTGAAATCACAGATGCTGGACTTTTAGAAAAAACTGGTGGCATAGTGCAAGGAATGAGTGGCTCTCCAATTATACAGGGTGACTACATTATTGGAGCTGTAACTCATGTCGTTGTTGAAAATCCGACTAAAGGATATGGAATATTTATAACTAACATGTTAAAAGAAGCAGAAAACTAAGAGACAAAAAGTCTCTTTTTATTTACATAAGTATTTATATTTTTGTAAATAAAAAGACATTTTTACATTTTTTTGCTATAATTAAATTATAAGATAAAGCAGTATAATTTAGGAGGTAACGAAATGAAAATTCCATTAAGATTTCAAATAACAGAATTTGATTGTGGTACACTAGCACTACAAAATGCCATTAGCTTTTTATATGAAAGGGAGACAATACCAGCAGAACTAATAAGAGCAGTGTCTACATATACACTTGATTGTTATGGTGAAGACGGTAAATTAGGTGATGGCGGAACTAGCCGCGAAGCAATGAATTTAATGACTACCTGGATAGAAGGATATGCTAAAAGAAATTTATTTGACATTCACTGTGAAAGATATATTGATAAAGAGGTAAATCTTGATTTAATAAGAAGATGTTTAAATAACAAAGGTGTTGTTTTAATTAGAACTTATCAAAAAGGAGAGCATTATGTTATAGCGACAGCTATAGATGAAGAATATATTTATATATGGGACTCATATTATTTTGACGAGAATTATTATGACCCAGATAGGAAAGTAAAGATTATTTTTGATAAACCTTTCAATTATAATCGCAAGGTTTCACTTGATAGGCTTGAATCAGAAAGTAAAAAAGATTTTGCACTTGGACCAATTGAAGATAGGGAATGTGTTTTATTTACTAGAAAGTTTATTTAGGAAGGTAAGCAGATATGGAAATATTAGATGGTAAGAAAACAAGTCAAGAAATAATGAAGAATTATAAAGAAAGAATAAAAATGCTTAGAAGGAAACCTTGTTTAGCTATTCTTTCTATTAACCCAGATGAAGCTAGTCAAATATATATAAAACAGAAAGAAAAAGCTTGTAAAGACATGGGGATGGATCTAGAAAAGTATATTTTTACTGCTACTACTTCTAAAGAAGAAATAGTTTCAATCATCCAGTATTTAAATGAAGATGATGATATTGATGGAATACTTTTACAATTACCAGTACCAAATACAATGGATGCCCATGATCTTATAAATGAAATTGACCCATCTAAAGATGTAGATGGATTAACCGATAAGAATATTGGAGGACTTATGCATGATCAAGATGTATTATGTCCATGCACTGCACTTGGTGTTATTGATTTATTAGATGCATATAATGTTAAATTAAAAGGAAAAAATGTTCTTTTAGTTGGTAGAAGTAATTTGGTTGGAAAACCATTAATACCATTATTTCTAAATAGAGATGCTACTATTACAATAGTTCATACAAAAACTGAAAATTTAGAAAGTTATTCTAAACTTGCGGATATTATTGTTGTTGCAGCCGGTAGTCCAAGTTTAATTAAGGCAGATATGGTTAAAGATGGTGCAGTTATAGTTGATGTAGGAATAAGCAGAATTAACGGAAAATTAGAAGGCGATGTTGATTTTGAAGCTGTTAAGGCAAAAACATCATTTATTACTCCAGTACCTGGAGGTGTAGGACCTATGACTATTCAAGCTTTAATAAGAAATGTTTATTATGCATACCTAAATAGAGAAAGAAAAAGACTAGGAAAATAAAAGAGACTAATGTCTCTTTTTTTGATATAATGATAATGGTGATAATATGAATCAAATTCTTAAAAAACTAAGTAATGATATAGGCGATTTAGAATACATGATGTATCAAGAAATACCAACAAGTGAAAATGGAGCATTAAATAATTTAAAAGGAACTGATTTTATTAATTATTATCTTTTAATAAAAGAGCGCTTAGAAGAAGAATTTGCATTGTTGGATGAAAAGAAAACACCACGTATTACATATATAATGTATGTAAATGATTACCCTGTAGGTGAAATTATGATAAGACCAGTATTAAATGCTTACTGGAAAGAATATTCAGGAAATATTGGATATAAAATTAGGCCTTCAGAAAGAAATAAAGGTTATGGTAAAATCATGCTTAAGTTAGCTTTAGAAGAATGTAGAAAACTAAAAATGTCAGAAGTATATTTGCAGTGTATGAAATATAATATTTACTCAAGTAAAGTTATATTAGCAAATAATGGAAAATTAATAAAAGAAGATGTTAATACATTTTATTATAAAATTAAATTATAGAAATTAAAATATAGTTGTTATAAAATACAAAAATTATTTAGAGGAGTTGATAGGATGGCATCAGCAATAATACATATTTGTGTGGCAAAAAAAATAAATGAAAAATTAAAAAGAAACGAAAAAGATTTTTTTCTAGGTGCAATAGCGCCCGACCTAACTAAACACGTGGGTTTACCTAAAACATATTCACATTTTTTATCAGGTACTCTTAAAAGCGATGTGCCAAATATAGAAACGTTTGTTAATAAATATAGAAGTGAATTAAATAAAGATTTTGAACTTGGTTATTTAGTGCATTTATATACTGATAAACTATGGTTTAATGGTTTTTTAGATAATTTAGTTCTAAATGATAATATTAAATTATTAGATGGTACTATTGTTAAAGTTAAACAAGAGGAATTATCAAATTTAATATATAATGATTATACAAGTTTAAATGTAGACTTAATTGATTATTATAATTTAGATTTATCTTTATTTTATGAAGAATTTAATTATCCAAAAAGCATGATAGAAGAGATACCTATGGATAAGGTTAATTTAATTATTGAAAAAATGGGAATTATTATAGAAAACTCAAAAAAAGAAAAGAATTATGTATTTAAAATAGATGAAGTTATTAATTTTATAGAAAAAGCAGCTGAAGATACATATAATTATCTAAAAGCAAATAATTTAGATGGGGGAAAATAAATGAAAAAAAATCCAATAATAGGAATAGTAAGTAGATTTGATCAAGAAAAGATGCTTATGAATATGACAAAAATAAATGAGATTGGTGAATACTATGTTAAGGTAGTTAGTGAATATGGAGGAATACCAATAGGTATACTTCCAGTACAAGATATTCTATATACTGATTTATCTCCAAAAGAAGTACCAAGACTCACAGTTCACGAGAAAGAAAAACTAATTGAAGTTATTAATATTTGTGACGGTATTATGCTTCCAGGTGGTAGTAGATGGTATGAATACGAAGAATTTATATGTGAGTATGCTCATAAGAATAATATTCCTGTACTTGGAATATGCCAGGGTCTACAAATAATGGGATATGTATCAAGAAAAGAAAAAGATGATGAAGACGATGAACTTAAAACATATAAAAATGATACAGAAATTAATCATCAAGCACTAGGTATAAAATATGTTCATAAAGTATCAATTAAACCTAACACAAAATTGTATGATATTTTAGGTGCAACTGATGTTAGTGTTAATAGTAGACATAAATTCAATATAGGTAATCAAGTAAATTTGAATATTTCCGCTATAAGTGAAGATGGTATAGTTGAGGCTGCCGAGGACCCAAAATGTAAGTTTTATTTAGGCGTTCAGTGGCATCCAGAACTTATGGATGAGTACGATTCTAACCAAGGAAATATAATTAAGGTATTTATAGATTCTTGCAAGTGAAAAAATGTGTACTTTTCGTGAATATAACTTTGACAATGCAATATTGTAATGATATAATTTAGTTATACAATTTATTTTATATTGTTTATTTTATTGCTGTTTTGTATATGCCATACGCAAAATAGATATTTAATTTGACAAAGGTTATTTTTGTGCTATAATAATGGCACTTAAAGGGGGAAAGTTATATGTATAATGAAAAGAATGATGGATTTTCTATAAGAGATATTTTTATCCAATTATTATTTATTATTTTGTTTGTATTTATTCTAGTATGGTTATTTCCAACAAAGGCTAGTGTGAACAATCAATTTGCTGATTTAAACAGCAGATTAGATGCTTTAACAAGTGGAATCTTTAATGATAATTTACAAACAATGAAGGATGCTGCAGTAAGTTACTATACTACTGAAAGATTACCACAAAATATTAAAGATGTTAAATCAATGACATTAAAGGAAATGCTTTCAGAAAAATTATTAGTAGAATTTACTGATGGTAATGGCAATGCATGTAATTTAACTGAGTCTTATGTAGAAGTAGTTAAATTTGAAGATGAATACCAAATGAAGATTAATTTATCATGTACTGATAATGATGCTTACATAATTGTTCACTTAGGTTGCTACGATTATTGTGATGCTTCAGGAGTATGTGAAAAAGAAGAAACAACAACAGTTACAAAAAATACGCCAACTCCAACACCTACACCAACTCCAACGACAACAACTTGTAGTTATGAGTATAAGTTAGTTATCAATGGTAAATGGGGAGATTATGGTACTTGGTCAAGTTGGTCTACAAATAAAATTGATCAAACTGATTATCGTCAAGTTGAAATGAAAAAAGAACAAGTTCTTAAAGGAACACAACAAGTTCAAACTGGTACTAGAGTTGAAACAATAGGTGCTACAGCAAGTACTACTACTTATTGTCCAAGTGGATATACAAGAAGTAGTAATGGAGCATATTGTATTGCAACTTCAACAGGCTATTATAATGCAAAATGTCCAACAGGATATACAATGAGTAATGGCGTATGTTATGGTACTAAATATACAAATGTAAGTACTGATCCAGTATGTCCAAGTGGATATACAAGAAGTGGTACAACATGTTATAAATCAGGCACTAGTCAAGTAACTATGGTTCCAAGTTGTCCAAGTGGATATACATTAAGTGGAAATTATTGTTATAAGACAGGTTCATCAACAGTTACAATGACACCTAGCTGTCCAAGTGGTTACTCTTTAAGCGGTAGTACTTGTACTAAAAAAGTAACTAGTGGTGGAACAACAACTTATACAAAAGGTGATTATGTTTCTACTAAAACTGGAACTTCAGTTCCAGCAAATAGTAGTTCTTACTATTATGAAACTGTATCATCTGATTATGTTTATGATTGTTCAAATTCATGTGCATTTAGATGGGTTTATACATATAAAGTTTATAAAGCAGTTGCTACTACAACAGGTGGTGGAACAACAACATTAACTACAGCTGCATCATGTGCAACAAATTATACATTAAGTAATGGTATGTGTTACAAGACTGTAGATTTAAGTGATAAAACAGCTGCATCATGTGCAACAAATTATACATTAAATAATGGTGTATGTTATAAAACAACAACAACAACTGATAGTAAAACTGCTACTTGTGCAAGTGGATACACATTAAGTGGTTCATTATGTTACAAGTCAACAGCATCTCAAGTTACGTTAAGACCAAGTTGCCCAACAGGATACACATTAAGTGGTGAAAGATGTTATGGTTCTGTATCGAGTACAACTAGTTTATTAACATCAACTTCATATTCTTGTCCAAGCGGATATACATTAAATGGATCAACTTGTGCAAAAACAGTTGCTGTTTATGAATTACAAAATGTTTATGAAACAGTCACATACTATAGATATAAACAAAGACAATATATTTCAGGTGATGTAAAAACTGTATGGAGTAAATCTGATAATGATACTACTTTAATTAGTCAAGGTTATTCATTAACTGGAAATAAAAAATGTAGTTAACACACATATAGTTGCGCACTCCAAGGTTCGCAACTATATTGTTTATATAGGAAAATTTATTTGTTAATTAATGTAATTATCAAGGAGGAATATATATGGATATAAAAAGATTTTTAGGATATAAAATAGTAGGGGACGATTTAGTTTATAAATATATTGATCAAAATAATGAAATTCAAGAAGCTAAAGAACCATTAACACTTTTTGGGAAAAGAAATGAAAGAATTGATTATGTTATTAAAGGTGTTAAAGAAACTATTAAAGAAGTAGAAAACATGAAGAAAGTTCAAAATGAGCAAGACCAAATTGCTAAAAGTAATCAGTATTTTGATGAAGATGAATACGGCATAGATTATGCTAATGAACTTTCGAAAGAAGCAACAACTGAAGACAATGATAAAATTCCAGTGATTATTCCAGATGATGCTACTGCTGAAACTGATTTAGAAGATGAAGAAATTTTAGAAGGCGAAGAGATTGCTGAAGAACAAGAAAAGCAAGAAGCTAAGTACGATGATGTTGAACCATCTAATAAGAAAAAGTGGTTGAAGAGGGTTGGTAAGATTGCTCTTTTAGCAGCTATAGCTATTGCTATTGCAGTAGGTGTTAAATCACATTCTGGTAGTAAAAATAAAGTTGCTTCACTAGATGAAACACAATCTCCAACGCCTACTGTTGCTACAACAATAGATGATTTAAAAGAAGATTCTAGATATACAGAAATAACAGAAAACATGCTTATTGAAACAACAGAAGACTTCATTAAAGAACTTGCGGATCACGGTATTACTGTTACTGCATCTGATGCATTAACTTATGTGACAGTAGCAAATATAACACATCTAAAGGAAACTAATCCTGAGCTACTTACTAAAGTATTAGATGGTATGGATGAAGTTGAAACATTAAGTAAAACAGGTCATATTATTGGGCAAATTGTTACAAATGAAGTAACTACAAAAGATGATACTGTTGATTGGACTATAGCTTTTATGGATGAAACTGATAGAAAAATAGCGGCTCATGGAGCTGGTTATGTTATTGAAGGATCTAAAAAGATAGCATCTGATGAAACATTAAAAGAAGATGAAAAAACTGCTCAAATTCAAACGTTAGTAGCTGAAAAATTTGTAGCACCTAATTTTGATAAAACAGTTGGTTATACATTTAATGATGGAAGTAAAATAACTCTTTCCCAAGAAGATGGAGCTGACTTTATATCAGATGCAATTATTACTGGAGTTCTTATGGGTGATAATACACTTAAGAACTATATTAATGCTGAAAATAAATATAAAGATACTAAAGATTCAACATGGGTTACAACAACTGAATATGGTGAAGTATCAGCTGATTTAAAAGCTATTTCTGAGAATGCTGATAATGTATCTAATTTAATGACAATTATTAAAGAATGTCATACATTAGATTCTAATCAAGTTTCAAAGGAAGAAACAAAAACAAGATAATAAATAAATTAAAATCTTTCTATGGTAAAATATAACCAAGAAAGATTTTTTAATTATAGTAAAAAAAGTCTTGACTCTCCCCTTAGGGTAAATAGTAAAGTTAATTCAGGAGGTGATTTTTATGTATAGAATTGGAGAATTTTCAGTTCTTTCTAAAACGACAATAAAAACTTTAAGATATTATGAAAAAGAGGGGTTATTAATACCATCATATACTGATAATACTAATGGATATAGATTTTATGAAACTGCGCAGTTATTAGATCTAAGTAAAATTATATCATTAAGACAAATAGGAATGACAATTGATAATATTAAAGAGATTTTTGATGGTGGAAATATCGATAAAATACTGAATTTACGTAAGGAAGAATTAAAATCAGAGATATCTATTTGTGAAGATCAACTTTCTAGAATAAATTATTTATTGGAGGGAAAAGAAATGAAATATGAAGCTGTGATTAATGAATTGCCAAACTATATTGTTTATTATAAGGAAGGAATAATTAGTAATTTTACAGAGTTAACAAATTTTATATTAAGTTCTGCTGAAGAGTGTCGTATACTTAACCCTTATATTAAGTGTATTTCTCCAGATTATTGTTATGTTAATTATCTTGATGGAGAATTTAAAGAAAGTGACATTCATGTAGTATATGCGCAGGCCGTAACTGAAATGGGCAAAGAAGGTAATAATATTAAGTTTAAAAAGTTAGAACCAGTCAAAGCTGTTTGCATTTACCATAAGGGAGACTATAGTAAATTAGGCAGTGCTTATGCTTTTGGAGTAAAATGGGTACAAGAAAATAATTATGAAATAATAGATAATATTAGAGAAAGATATATAGATGGTATGTGGAATAAAGATAATTCAGAAGACTGGCTTACTGAAATTCAAATACCCATTAGAAAAAAATAAAAAGTAGATATAATCTACTTTTTTCTGTTTTATTCAACCGTAACGGATTTGGCTAAATTTTTAGGCTTATCTATATCACATTTACGATATTTTGCTATCTCATATGAAATTAATTGTAATGGAACTACTGTTAATACCGCTTGAACTAACTTACTTGTTTTTGGAATAATTACTTTCTGATCGTAAAAATTATCATTAACATCTAAGTCTTCAGTTACAATTAATGTAACATTTGCTCCACGAGATTTACATTCCTTTATATTACTAATTGTCTTATCCGCTATTTTAGCCTCAGTTACTATAGCAATAACAGGTGTACCTTTATCAATTAGTGAAATTGTTCCATGCTTTAATTCACCAGCTGGATAACTTTGAGAATTTATGTAAGATATTTCTTTAAGTTTTAAAGAACCCTCCATAGCAAGAGCATAGTCAATATTTCTTCCTATAAAGAATATATCATTATGCTTATATAGTTTTTTTGCTATTTCTTTATACTCATCATGTTCATTTAATGTAGATTGAATGTTAGTAGGTAGTTTTCTGATGCAAGAGATAATATCATTTGCTTCTTCATCACTAATACTACCATTATTTATAGCAATATTCATCGCTATAAGAGCTAATATAGTAATTTGAGAACTATATGCTTTTGTTGTAGCAACAGCTATTTCAGCCCCAGCTTTAGTATATAAAACCATATCAGCATTTCTAGAAATAGTACTTCCTACAACGTTTATAATACCAAGAGTATCAGCCCCAGCTTCTTTAGCTATTTTTAAAGCTGCTAAACTATCAGCTGTTTCTCCTGATTGCGAAACAACAATTACTAAAGTGTCTTTATCTAAAAATAATTTTTTATAGCGATATTCGCTTGCCACTTCAACATTAGTAGGGATATTAGCAAACTCCTCTATAACACTTTTTCCAACCATTCCAGCGTGCATTGCACTACCACAAGCAACTATATCAATTCTTTTATATTTACTAAAGTCTGGCATATTTTCTTTTAAACTACTGATTCCATTTTCAATATATGGTAGGGCAGTAGCTTTGATTATTTCAGGCTCTTCAAATATTTCTTTAAGCATGTAATGGTCATAACCATTCTTATCTATAACATTACTACTTCCTTCAAAAGTTTTAACATCTTTTTTTACAATATCAGCATTTCTATCATATACAATAACTCTTTCATTACTCATTTTAGCAAATTCACCATCATCAAGAATGATATATTTATTAGTATATTTAAGTATTGCTGGTACGTCACTAGCTATATAATTTTCTTCATTACCAAGCGCTATAATAAGTGGACTATCTTTTTTTACTGCATATAAATGATGAAGATGATCATCACAAATTATCCCAAGAGCATAAGCACCGATTGCTCTTTCTTTAAATATGGCAATGGTTTGTTCCATACTATTTGTTTCTTGATAGATATGATCAAGTAAAGCACAAGCTACTTCAGTATCAGTACTAGACTTAAATACATAACCGTTTTCTATTAATTCTTTTTTTAAATCAACATAATTTTCAATAATACCATTATGTACTATTGAGATTTTTCCTACTTTATGAGGATGACTATTTACATAGTTAGGTTCACCATGAGTTGCCCATCTAGTATGACCTATACCTAAATTTGCTTCCGTTTTCATATTTAATTTGTTTTTTAAATTAGCAATTTTACCTTTTTCTTTTTCAATTTCCAATTTATCATTTTTAACAAAGGCTATTCCTGCAGAATCATAACCTCTATATTCTAGTCTTTCAAGACCATCTATAATAACTTGTAGGCATCTTTTATCTCCTACATAACCAATAATACCACACATTTTTACTTCCTCCTGTGCATTTTAATGCATAATAAAAATATATGTGCGATATATTTTTTGTCGTAATATTGATTTTACTATTTGTAATATATCTATCGAATACACTTCCGTGATAGCATCCGCTGATTATCTTATAAAATAAGTTCGATAACTATCATCCTCGTCAACCCGAAGGTCCATGCGCTAATTAAAATGTCTCTGTTACTATCCTCCTATGAACATCATAACTTTATTACATTATATTCGAAAAGAAACTATTTTGTCAATAAAACATGTCTAACTTTATTAGGCATGGCGCTTCTAAATAACTAAATAGCTTTGCAAAATAAAGTAATCTTACTTATTTGTAAGATATAAAATATTTTTTTATAGTATAATATATGAAGAGGTGACTTGGATGAAAAAAATACTTATTGTAGAAGATGACGAAACAATTAAAATAGGTTTAAAGTACTATTTAGAACAGGAATCTTTTGATGTACTTTTAGCGAGTAATGGTGAAGAAGCAATTACCAAAATTAAGAATAATCTTGATATTGAAATAATTCTTTTGGATATAAATTTACCTGATGTGAATGGTTTTGATTTATTTAAAGATATAAAAAAAATAAAAGATTTTCCAATTATCTTTTTAACTGCAAATGATTTAGAAGTATCTATAGTTATGGGTATAGATATGGGAGCAGATGATTATATTACAAAGCCCTTTAGAGCTAGAGAGCTAATCTCAAGAATTAATAGTGTTCTTAGAAGGACAAACAGTACAGATAATTCAAGTATAATAAGATTAGGTAACATATCTATTGATATGAAGCAAGCTAAAGTATTTAAAAATAATATAGATGTTATGCTTACAGCTTTAGAATATAAAATTCTACTAGCTTTAGCCCTTAATCCAAACACTGTATTTACTCGAGAAAAAATACTAGCTGATATATGGGATGTTAACGAAGAATATGTTAACGATAATACTCTTACTGTTTATATAAAAAGAATAAGAGAAAAGATTGAGGAAGACCCATCTAATCCTAAAATAATAGTTACAGTTCGTGGTATTGGCTATAAAATAGGTGAGATAGATGTTTAAAAATAGTGAAGTTACAAAAGTTATTACAATAGAAGTTATTATAGGGATACTTGGAGTTATTATTATGTATGCTATAAGTAACCATATGTACATTAATTATAAAAAGGAACTTATAAAAAATAATGCTTATATAGTAAATAGAATTATAGAAAAAAATCCTGAGTTAGAAGATCAAGTAATAAGTAGTTTAACAAATCAAAATATAACCTATTCTGAAAGTGTTGCTCTACTTAAAAAATATGGACTACATGATTTAGAAAATATTGATTATATAAACATGAATGAAATTTTAAGAGATAAAACAATAACTATTAATTTATGTTATGTACTTGGAATAATAGTGATTATGTTTACAATTTTTAGCTTATTTATTAAAAGGACATATAAGAAAATAAACGATTTATCTAAATATACAAATAACATTCTTAATAATAAATATAATATGGATATTAGAGAGTATGAAGAAGGAGATATAAGTAATTTAAAGAATGATTTATATAAAATGACAGTTAAACTTAAAGAACAAAGTGAAATTTCTTTAAAGGATAAAAAGTATCTTGAAGATACATTGTCGGATATATCTCATCAAATTAAGACTCCACTTACTAGTATGTATGTCATAAATGAATTGTTATATGATAATACAGTTGACAAGGATACTAAAAAAGAACTTTTAACTAAAAATAAAAATCAGTTAGGAAGAATTGAATGGTTAGTATCAAGTTTGCTTAAAATGTCTCGTCTAGATAGTGGTAGTGAGGTTTTAAGAAGACAAAGTATTGAGCTTAATAAAATTATAGATAAAGCAGTTGAACCTCTTAAAATACCATTAGAACTTAAAAATATAAACTTAGTTATTATTTGTGATGCTAAAATTAAAGCCAAATTAGATTTTAATTGGACAGCAGAAGCTTTAATAAATATAATTAAGAATGCTTATGAACATACACCAGAAAATGGACAAGTTACTATTAAATGTACAGAGAACCCAATTTACGTAGGAATTAATATAACAGATACAGGAATAGGTATAAGTAGTACTGATAAGCCTCATATATTTGAAAGATTCTATAAAGGTAAAGGTAATAAAGAAAGTATAGGTATAGGTCTTAATATGGCTAAAAAGATTATTGATATGCAAGCTGGAGATATTACAGTTAAATCAGAGGAAAATAAAGGAACGACATTTGAAATTAAATTTTATAAAAATGTGATATAATGACACTAGGAAAACTAGTGTTTTTCTTTTGTGACTTAATTGTAAGTATTTTAGTCATCTTATAGTCATTTAGTGATTATATAATGATATTGTTAGGAGGAAGAATATGGAAATTTTAAGAGTAGAAGATTTAAAAAAGACATATGGAAAAGGAGAAACCTTAGTAAAAGCTTTAGATGGTATAAACTTTAAAGTTGAAAAAGGCGAATTTGTTGCTATTGTAGGAGCAAGCGGGTCTGGAAAAAGTACATTATTACATTTACTTGGTGGAGTAGATAGACCAACAAGTGGGAAAATTATTATTGATGGTGAGGATGTTTATAGTTTAAATGAAACTAACTTAGCTATATTTCGTCGTCGTCAAGTAGGACTTATTTATCAGTTTTATAATTTAATACCAATTCTTAATGTTACTGAGAATGTAACTTTACCTATTTTATTAGATGGTAAAACACCTGATGAAGAGTATTTAAAAGAACTAATTGATACATTAGGACTTGAAAATAGAGTAAAACATTTACCAAATGAGTTATCAGGAGGTCAACAACAAAGAGTATCTATTGGACGTGCTTTAATGAATAGACCAGCTTTATTACTTGCTGATGAACCAACAGGTAATTTGGATAGTAAATCAAGTAAAGATATTATTGAATTACTTAAATTATCTAACCAAAAATATAAACAAACAATTATTATGATTACTCATGATCATAATTTAGCGTTAAATGCTGACCGTATTATTACTATTGATGATGGTAAAATTATAAGTGATGAAAAGGTAAGATAACATGAATATTCTAAACAAACTTACAATTAAGCATTTAACAATGAATAAAAAAAGAACAATAGTTTCAATTATTGGTATTGTTCTTTCAACTGCTTTAATGGTTGGTATAGGACTACTTCTATCAACTTTTAGAGAATTAATGATTGATGACATAGTTCAGTATAAAGGAGATTATCATGCTGCTATTGTAAATGTTGATACTAGCAAAGTAAGTACCATTGATAATAATAGCAATGTAGATAATCTATATTATAAACAGTATATGGGTTATTCTAAAATAGATAATGAAGAAGCCGAATATATGTATAAGCCATACTATGAATTATATGGTGCTTCGGATAGTTATTTTGATAATTTAGAGTTATTAAGTGGAAGACTTCCAAATAGCTCTGATGAAATAGTTATTTCTAAACACATAGATACTTATGGTGGTATTAAACTTAATGTTGGTGATACTATTACTTTAAACTTAGGGGATAGATATCTAAATGGTGAAAAATTATCTGGTGGCGAGTACAAAGAAGGAGAAACATTGGAGCCAACTAAAACTAAAACATATAAAATAGTGGGGGTTGTAGCTAGAGATGTTTTAGAGGATTACTCATCACCTGGATATAGTGTTTTTACAAAATTAGATAGTACTTGTGATAATGGATTAACTGTTTTCTTAAAGTATAATAAACCAGCTGATTCGTATAAAATATCTGCTTCTATCGCATCATCACTTGGCTTTAAATCAATAGATGCAGACGGAGAAGAGTATGAAGAAATTAGTTATAATGATAGTTTACTTTCTATGTATGGTGCTTCTAAATATGACAATATGATGGGTGGCATGATAGGAATGTTATCTATTATGTTAGGACTTGTTTCTATTGCTTGTATTATAGTTATTTATAATTCATTTGCGATTTCTGTAATGGAAAGAAAGAAACAATTTGGATTATTCTCAAGTATTGGTGCTACTAAAAAACAAATAAGAAAAACAGTATTATTTGAAGCTATAGTAGTAAGTATAATTGGTATACCTCTGGGTATATTAAGCGCTTACTTAGGAATAGGTATAGTAGTTCTTATAATGAATAATTTATTAGGCGAAATGCTAAATGGAATTAATATACATTTATCAACTTATCCTATGTTTGTACTTGTACCAATCTTATTTATGATTATAACAATCTTTGTAAGTGCCTTCTTACCTGCTAAAAAAGCTAGTAAAATATCACCAATTGAAGCTATAAGGCTTAATGATGATATCAAAATTAAAGGTAAAAAGGTCAAATCTCCAAAATGGGTAAAAAAATTATTTGGAATTGAAGGTACTATAGCTCATAAAAATATGAAACGTAATAAGAAAAAATATCGTATTACAGTTGCTTCATTATTTATAAGTATTGTATTATTTATATCATTCTCAGGTTATTTAACTTATACTTTAGCGGGCACATCTAGTTATTTAAGTGTTCCAGAGTTTGATATTGAGGTAGAATATTCTGATAGTGTTAATAGTGATATAATTGAAAATATTAAGAAAAATGAAGATGTTAAAGAAAGCATTACTTTTAAAATGCAATATTTATATACTACAACGGATTTAAAACCAATGTATACTGATAAATATAGTCAGTTTTTAACTGATAAAAGTATTGAAGTTTCTAATAGTGTAGTTGTTATTGTTCTTGAAGATGATGCATATACTGCATATTTAAAGAGTATTGGTGAAAAAGAAGCAAAACCTATTATATATAATAAATATAGTGGCATTGTCTATGGCGAAAATAGTCGTAAGGGATATACATATGATAGATTTGATGAAAGTAAAGTAGGTAATATAAATATATCTAATGAGATATATCCTGAAACAACTGGACAAAATTCTAAATATAAAACTATCACTTATGAAACAGCTGAATATAATACCGAAGATCAAAAGCCAACATATGAGACTATTGATACACTAAGTGATTATTATTTAACTAATACAAGCTTCTTAAGTCTTGAAATGTTAGAAGCAAGTACTAATCCAATAATAATACTTAATAATAAACTTGCTGAAAAATATAATTTTGCTGATACTAATAATATATTAATTATTAAGGCTCCAGAATATAAACACATAGATAAAGTTATTAATAGTTATATTGATGATGGTAAAATTAAAGAAACAGATTATTTTAATTATCAAAATATAGCAGAACAAATGAGATTAATGAAAAATTTAGTTCTTGTTATGAAGATATTAATTTATGGTTTCATAACTTTGGTTACATTAATAGGTGTTACTAGTGTATTTAATACTATTAATACTAGTATAGCTTTACGTAGAAAAGAATTTGCTGTTCTTCGTAGTATTGGGCTTACTCCAAAGGGCTTTAATAAAACACTTTATTTTGAAAGTTTATTCTTTGGATTAAAATCTCTTCTATATGCTCTTCCAGTATCATTTGGTATTATATATTTGATGCATTTATCTATGAATAATATAGTTCAAATAGAACATATATTAATACCATGGGAAAGTATAATTATAGCGATTATAGGTGTATTTATTGTTATTGGATTATCAATGATATACGCTACTAAACGAATTAAAAGAGAAAATATACTTGATGCAATAAGAGAAGAAAATATATAAAAATATAAAAAGGAATAGATTTTCTATTCTTTTTTTGTTATATTATTGTGGGGTGAAGGTATGGAAAAATTAAATACTGATAGACTTTTTGACAGAGTTTCAAAAAAAGAAGGAAGAGACAATTCAAAATTATATGTAGTTATGAACGATGCTAATTATATGACTTATAAAATTGATCTTGATGAAGAAAAACTAAGGTTACTTAAAGAAGACTTAGTTAAAAAGTATTCAGACTATGAAACTATAACAAGAGAAAATGTTAGAATTGATGGTCCAAGAGGTATTTCTGATCATTTTATTCATGGTAATATTGAAGTTATTGACTCAGTAACAACAAACACTTATTCAACTTCATTTGGAGATGGTCCAGTCTTTGGTGGTCCTGTTTATGCTGATGTTGCAGCTGATATAAAAAGACATCCAGCAATTGAAATAGTCATTAGTAGTCTTATACTTGCTAAGGTAATTGATTTAAATAATTTATACAAATATATATGTAAAATAAAAAGTATTGATGATAATCTAGTTTTAAATAAACCAAAAACAGGTATTATTAAAATTGAAAATATTGGATTTAATAATTCTATTATTTTATCCAATAAGGAAAAAGAAATTAATGATGAAGAGTTAACTTTAATAATTAATAATATATTTAATTGTTTTACTATAAAAAGTGTTGAAACTAAAGGTGTAGTAGATGGAGAAATCGCTATAACAACAGCTATTTCATTAGATGAACTTAAAGAGTTGAAAGAAACTATTGAAAAAGCAAGAAGAAATAGTTTAATAGCTAATTCAAGTTTTATGTCAGAATTACTTAATCAAAATGATATAGCAAAACAATTAATTCATAAAAAGTAGTAAAATATTTAGAGAGACATTTTGTCTCTCTTTTTATTTTAAAATCAAGTAAACTTTCCATAATAATAGAAGAAGGTGCGAAAATGAAGAAAGTATATGAATGTAGTTTATTACAAGTAAGTAATAAGCAAGGGTATATAGTATCAGGTAGTGGCGATAATGATTTAACAGATATAGATGCAAGAAACTTATTTTATCCATATGATCAGTATTATCGTAATAACGGAGAAAAAAGCGATATATATTTTGGACAAATACTTGTTACGAAAACAATAAATAAACTTTTTGTTAAAGAAATTAGAACAGGTAAATTAATACCTCTAGTTTATGGTATTTATAGACCGGATGCACCATATAATAAAAGAAAAAAGTTTACTATTGGGCAAGTTCATACTTATATTTCAAATGTTAAGCTAATAGATAGTTATATAACTACTCCTGAATATAGTGGACTTGAAGAAGTTATAGAGTTAAGAGTAATTGAAGACTATTTAAAAGAGCATAAAAATAAAGATGATTATACTCAAGAGTTGGATATTTTTTTTAAACAAGGTGAAGCTAAAATGCAAGAAAAAATAAAATTAGAACAGGATTCTAAATTATTAAAACATAAAGAAGAAACAAAAATTAAAAGACTGTTTAAGAAATAATTAGATTATCAAATGATAAAAGAGGCATGCCTCTTTTTTATGTTATTGACATAGATAGACATATATTTACTTTTGAAAAGCATATAATTATGGTATAATCGAAATAGGATGTGAGAAGCATGAGAGTTATTATTAGTGCTGGAGGAACTGGTGGCCATATTTACCCAGCTCTAGCTATTTTGAATAAAATAAAAGAAGTAGATCAAGGTAGTGAATTTTTATATATTGGAACATTTAATCGTATGGAGAAAGACATTGTCCCTCGTAATGGGATCCCTTTTAAAGGAATAGAAGTATATGGTTTTAATAGTAAAAATCCTATAAAAGCTATAAATGTTGTTAGACTTTTACTAAAAGCCGAAAAAGAATGTGAAAAAATTATAAGTGACTTTAAACCAGACATAGTTATTGGAGTAGGGGGGTATGTAACTACTCCAGTTATTAAAGCAGCTAAAAAACTCGGATATCCAACTATGATTCATGAGCAAAATAGTATACCTGGTAAAGCTAATAAGTATTTAACTAAGTATGCCGATATTGTCGCAGTTTCTTTTGCATCATCTGCGAAATATTTTCCAAAGGAGAAAGTTGTTGTTACAGGAAATCCTTGCAGCGATAGCGCACTGAAAATTAAAGCATGTGATAAGACTGAGTTCAAACTTAATCCTAATAAGAAACTAGTATTAATCGTAATGGGTTCTCTTGGATCATCAAAAATGAATGAGTTCTTCGTTAATACTATGGATAAATTTAAGACTAAAGATTATGAAATTGTCTTTGTAACAGGCAAAGATGCATATGACGAAATAAGTAAAAGTAAATTCCCTAATAACGTAAAAGTTTTACCTTATATTGAAAATATGACAAGATTATTAAAGAAAACAGATGTTGTTATATCTCGTGCAGGAGCTTCAACTTTAAGTGAAATAATTGCTCTTCAAATACCATCAATTTTAATTCCAAGTCCATATGTACCAAATAATCATCAATACAAAAATGCCTTAGACTTAGTTAATAATAAGGCATGTATTTTGATTGAAGAAAAAGATTTGACAGGTGACTTGTTAATTAAATCTATTGATAGTATAATTACAGATAACCAAAAAATTGTATTTATGAAAGAAAATCTTAAGAAGTTAAATACAGGTAGTAGTGCTACTATCATATATGAAAACATCAAGAAGTTAGTGAGTAGGAAATAGTATGAATATAGATGAAATTACAAAATTAAAAACTGGTAAATTAATAGAAAATATTGATTTAAAAAAATATACTACATATAAAGCTGGTGGAACAGCAAGACTACTAGCTATTCCAGATAGTATAAATGGTTTGACTAGGCTAATGAAATATATAAAAGAGAATAACATTAAATATAAAATATTAGGTTTTGGTTCTAATTTAATATTTAGTGATGGTTTATATGATGGTATTCTAGTTAAATTAGATGAGTTTAATGATATAAATGTAAATGGCAATGAAATAACAGTAGGTGCCGGTTATAGTATGATAAAACTATCTTTATTAGCAGCCCGTGAAGGTTTGGCTGGTTTAGAGTTCGCAAGTGGTATACCAGGTACTGTAGGCGGAGCGGTATATATGAATGCCGGAGCTTATGGAAGTGATATGGGGTATTTGATAAAAAACATCAAAGTCCTAACACCAAATGGTGAAGTAGTTACAATGGAGAATAAAGAACTTGAATATCACTATAGAACTTCCTTTCTAAAAAAGCACCCAGATTATACATGTTTAGAGGCAACACTAAAATTACACAAGGGTGATAGAGAAGCAATCTTAGAGGTTATTAGAGATAGAAAAAAAAGAAGATTAGATACACAACCTTTAGAGTTTCCTAGCGCTGGTTCAGTGTTTAGAAATCCTACTGATGATGCTGCATGGCGTTTGGTTGAGGGAATTGGTTATAAAGGAAAAAAAGTTGGCGATGCGATGGTAAGTTTAAAACACGCTAATTTTATAATAAATACTGGTCATGCAAGTGGTGATGATATAAAGAAACTCATCTTAGATATACAAAAGAAAGTTAAAGCAAAATATAATATTGATTTAAAAGTTGAACAAGAATTTGTAGAATAACGGTGATAAAATGGCAAAAAAAGGGGCCACAAAAAAGAATTCTAATATAAGTAAAAATTCGAAAACGAGAGAGAAATATCGTGTTGAGAAAAAAGTTGTTTATAAAAAAGTTAAGAAAAAAAGGTTTAAACTTAAAATGCATACATTTCTAATTGCGTTATTATGCCTTTATTTAGTAGGTTGTTTTATATATTATATAATTAATAAACCTATATCAAATATTTATATTAGTGGTAATAATTATTATAGTGACTGGAAGATAATAGAGATGGCTGGTCTTGAAAATTATCCGCCATCTATGCTTAATCCAAAGAAAACAATTGAAAATAGACTTGAAAGTGATATTTTAATTGATAGTGTAACTATTAAAAAGAAATTTTTCACTAGCGTATATATTGAAATAAAAGAAAACAAACCTTTATTTTATGATAATGCAATTGGTAAAACAATTTTAGCTGACGGTCAAACTGTCGATGATAAATTTGATACACCAGTACTTGTTAATGAAGTTGGAAGCAATATTTATGACGAATTCATAGAAAATATGGCAAAAATTGATGATGATGTCTTCAGAAAAGTATCAGAAATAAAATATGACCCTGATGAAGTAGATAAAGAAAGAATTCTTTTTACTATGACTGATGGCAACTATGCATATGTAACAATGCTTAAGTTTGATTTAATAAATGACTATAACTATATAGTTAAAGAGTTTAACAATAAAAAAGGTATTTTATATCTTAATTCTGGTGGATATTTTAAAATAATAGAAAATTAGTTCTTTTAGAACTTTTTTTTCGTTTTCTCTTTTACTTTTAATAAATTTATAGTATAATTGTTCTAGATTATAGGAGATGATATTGTTGAAGAACATATTTACAAGTATCGATATCGGTTCTGATAATGTAAAAGTTGTTGTTTGTGAACTTCATAACAACAAACTGAACTTATTGGCCGCATCTTCTGTAACTTCAAAGGGAATAAAAAGAGGAATAATAGTTAATGCCGAAGAAGCTGCTGAATCTATAAAAAATGTTTTTGGTAAAGTAGAGTCTATGCTTGGTATAAAAATCAAGAAGGTTATTGCTTCAATACCTAGTTATTTTGCTGAGTTTTCATTTATAAAAGGAACAGTAAGTGTTATAAATGAACAGCATGTTGTTGGTAGTGAAGATGTCGTAGAAGTACTTGGTGCTGCTATGGATAGTAAACTTACAGTAGACAAAGAAATGGTTACAATTATTCCAATTGATTTTAAATTGGATGAGACAGAAGGAATTTCTAATCCACTTGGCCATACTGGACAAATTCTTAGTACAAAAGCTATAATGGTTACAACACCAAAAAAAAATATCTATTCTGTAGTAAGTGTTTTAGAAAGTTTAGGAGTAGATATTGTTGATATTATGATTAATGGTATTGGCAATGTAAATTCATTTAAAAATAAGGATATTAATAATATGATTGGGGCAATAGTTGATATTGGTTCTGATACTACAACAATATCTTTATATAACAAAGCAGTTATAGTGAAAAATTCTATTATTGGTGTAGGTGGCAAGGTATTAGATAACGATATAGCATATTCTTATAAAGTGAGCCCTGATGAAGCAAGAAAAATAAAAGAAACATTTGCTTTAGCTTACAAGAAATATGCGAGTGTTAGTGATTTCTATGAAACAAAGAATGAACTAAACGAAGACATTAAAATAAATCAATATGAGGTTTCTGAAATTACAAATTCTAGGTTAAATGATCTTCTAGAGTTAGTTAACAAAGAGATAATAAGTTTATCAAATAGGGATTTAGATTATATAATTTTTACTGGTGGCATTAGTGAGATGACCCATTTTAATTATTTAATTGAAGAAAAGTTTGGTAAAAAGGCAGCTGTTGGTAATATGAGAATAATTGGTGTTAGAAATAACATTTACTCTGCTGCTACTGGAAATATTATTTATTTTATCAGTAAATTAAAATTAAAAGGTAAAAATTACTCGATGGTAAGTACAAAAGATAGCGAAGATTTATCATCTGTGAAGAAAAATAACGCTAATATTTCAAGTGATTCAATGCTTGGCAAAGTTGTTGGTTACTTTTTTGGCGAATAAGGAGGACAATTTATGTTTGGTTTAGAAATGGATCAATTAGCAAAAATTAAAGTTATAGGTGTTGGTGGCGGTGGAAACAATGCTGTTAATCGTATGATTGAGTCTGGTGTACAAGGTGTAGAATTTATAGTAGCTAATACTGACTTACAAGTTTTAAATAATTCAAAAGCTGAGAACAAAATACAAATAGGAACTAAACTTACAAATGGTTTAGGAGCTGGTGCTAATCCAGATATTGGTAGAGAAGCTGCTCTTGAATCTAAAGGTGAAATTGAAAAAGCCTTAGAAGGTGCCGACATGGTATTTGTTACTTGTGGTATGGGTGGTGGAACTGGTACTGGAGCTGCTCCAGTAATAGCTGATATTGCTCAACAACTTGGAGCACTTACTGTAGGTATAGTAACTAAACCTTTCTCTTTCGAAGGAAGAAAGAGAATGTTACATGCTCAAGCTGGGTTAGATGAATTAAAAAAACATGTAGATACATTAATTGTTATACCAAACGATAAATTAAGAGAAATAATAGACAAAACCACACCACTTTTAGAATCATTTAAAGAAGTTGATAATGTACTTCGTAGAGGTGTACAATCAATTTCAGATTTAATCGCAGTTGCGGGGTTAATTAACCTTGACTTTGCGGATGTTAAAACAGTTATGGAAAAAAGAGGAAATGCCCTTATAGGTATTGGTATAGGAGTTGGAGAAGGTAGAGCAACTGAGGCTGCTAGACAAGCAGTTTCTAGTCCGCTTCTTGAAACTAGTATAAGCGGTGCAACTGATGCCATTATTAACGTTACCGGTGGAGCTAACTTAACTTTATTTGAAGTTGAAGAAGCTGCTGAAGTAATAAGAACATCAAGTGGTACTGATATTAATACTATTTTTGGAGCTGTTATTAACGAAAATTTAAATGATGAAATAATTGTAACTGTAATTGCAACAGGTTTTGAAGATGCTGAAAAGAATGCTAAATTAGCGGCAGCTAGTGCTTCTGCAGCAGCAGCAAATCATGCTAAAATTGAAACATTGACTGAAGATGATGTAACAGGTGATGACGACGATGATGGTTATATTTTCTCTAGTTTAAGAAAAAGAGGATTTTAATACTTAAAACGACACAATAAACGGTGTCGTTTTTTTATAATATAAATGGTGATATTATGAAAGTGTATATTGATCTAGTATTAGTACTTAATTTTCTTATAGATTTAGTTCTTTTAATTACTACATCTTATGTACTTAAAAGAAATGTAAAAAGTAGTAGGTTAATATTAGGAGCTTCAATAGGTTCTCTTACAACGCTTTTTTTATTTATTAAAGTAGGTTCACTAGAACTATTTTTATTAAAGGTAGTAATAAGTATTTTAATGACTGTTGCTACTTTTTCTTATAGAAATATAAAGTATACTTTAAAAAATATGAGTTATTTATATATAGTAAGTATTATTCTAGGAGGATTTATATACTTTTTAAATATACAGTTTTCATATAAAAATATAGGAATTCTATTTAAAAATTATGGATTAAGCATAAATTATGTATTTATTCTTCTTTTTTCTCCTTTAATTCTTTATTTGTATACAAAACAAATTAAGGAATTAAAGAATAATTATGCTGATTATTATAAGGTAGATATATATTTAAATAATTATCTTATTAAAGTTAATGCCTTTTTAGATACTGGTAATAAGCTTACTGATCCGTATTTAAAAAGACCTGTTATTATATTAAATAAGAAAAAGTTAATATATGATATTAATGAGTTTCAGATGGTTTTAGTACCTTATAGAACGATATCTGAATCTAAGGTATTAGATTGCATTGTTGCTTCTAAAGTTGATATAAAGGGCATAGGAAGTAAAAATAATGTCCTTATAGGACTTATGGAAGATAATATAAATATAAATGGAGTAGATTTAATATTAAATACTAAATTATTGGAGGAAATAAATGTTTAAAAAGATAATTGATTTTATAATAAGTATTTTTAATGAAGAGACTGATATATTTTTTATTGGTTCAACAGATAAATTACCTGAGCCTCTTACTAAAGAAGACGAAGTAAGATACGTAGAACTATCTATGGAAGGTGATGAAAAAGCTAGGAAAAAACTTATTGAACATAATCTTAGATTAGTAGTATTTTTATCTAAGAAATATGAGAATACAGGTGTAGATTTAGAAGATTTAGTAAGTATAGGAACAATAGGTTTAATAAAAGGAGTAAATACATACAAACTAGATAAAAATATTAAACTTGCGACATATGCATCTAGGTGTATAGATAATGAGATTCTTATGTTCTTAAGAAAAAATAAAAAAAGAAAAACTGAGATAAGTTTTGAAGACAGTCTAAGTTATGATAGTGAGGGTAATGAACTACATCTAGAAGATATCCTTGGTACAGAAGAAGATGTTGTCACAAAGTGTATTGAAGATTCAGATGATAGGAAGTTATTATATAAAGTTATAGCTAATTTAAATGAGCGTGATAAACAAATAATGATATTAAGATATGGTTTATATAACAAGGAAGAAATGACTCAAAAAGATGTTGCTAGTTTACTAGGTATAAGCCAGTCTTATATATCTAGAATAGAAAAGAAGGTAATAAAAAAATTAAAGATATTATCTAAAATATAATTATAAATAAATTTATCTTTATAAAACATAGAGGAGCATATGCTCCTTTTTATGTTATAATACTTTTATAAGGTAGGAGTTTTTATGAAAGTATTAAATCAATTAGTAGTAAAATCCATGAAAGAAAATAAAACTAGAACATTAACAACCATAATAGGAACAACTTTAGCTTTTACCCTAATGTTCTTAATAGCTCTAGGTGTAGCAAGTGTAAGAAATAGTATGCTAAAAAACATTACTACCTACGGTGGAGCATATCACTATGTATTATCAAATGTCGATAAGGAAAAAAGTAATCTAATAACTGATAATAATGATATAAAAAGTTATTATATTTTGAATAATGAAATCATAAAAAATGAAAATAATAATCAAAATTATATGTTGTCTAGTTACAATCTTTCTTATGACAAAGATATTACTTTATATGAAGGTAGTTACCCAAAAGATGGAGAAGTTATTATATCTAGATCAACTCAAATATTTGATGATATTAATATTGGTGATTATATTAGCTCTTATCAGGTAGTAGGAGTATATGAAAAATGTAATTTAACACATTATAATTATGAAGATAGTTATTATGTAGCAGATTATCAAGTAATTACAAATTATAGAGAAACAGATGCTGGTTCATATTATATAACTTATAAGAAGATAGAGGGTTCTCATAGTAAGGTAAATGCGCTTGCGAGACAAATGGGTTTTAAAAGAATGCATGGTACTGGCGGTATAATAAGGTATGAAAATGTTTCATATAATGATCAGCTATTAGAACTATATGGTGAATATGCCAAAAGTGGTGCAGGAGCCATGCTTAAGCTAATGTTGATTGTTATTTTATCAGTAATTTCTCTGGCAGCATTTTTCATACTAGTTAATTCTTTTAGTATGTCAGTAAAAGAAAGAATTAAGCAGTTTGGTATATTATCTAGTGTTGGTACGACTAGAAAACAAATAGTCTTTATGGTGTTATTAGAAGGCTTATATATAGGCATTATATCTATGTTTATTGCATTCTTACTTAGTTTTTTACTTCTAATGCAGGTTCTTGGTATAGTAAATTATCTTTTAAAGAATACTGGTTCAGTACAGTTTTTTATAAGTATTTATCCTCCATATTTATTAACATCACTAGCTTTTGGAATAGTAACTTTATTTCTAGCAGTACTTTCTCCTGCTAGAAAAGTAAGCCAGGCATCTCCAATAGAATCTATCTCTGAAAATAAAACTTTTAATTCTAAAAAAAGAAAATTTAAAAAGGATAGTTATTTGGCTAAAATATTTAAGATAGAAGGTATTCTTGCATCTAAAAATACTAAAAGAAATTCATCTAAATATAGAATCATTATAATAACTATAAGTATTAGTATTTTATTATTTCTATTTTCTTCAAGTTTAATAAATATATATACTGACGGTATTAACTCAGCTACAATTCAGTCAAATTATGATTTTTCTATTAGTGGTGTAAAAGAAAACCAAGTTTCATCATTTAATAATATAAAAAATACCGATAGTATAGAAGTAGTAAAAACATCTTTTGTAGCGTTTGCTAAACCAAATGATAATTTATATTTAATTAAAAAAGATAATTATATTAATCGTCAAGTTGAAAGTATGGTGCTTTTTCAAGTTTCAGACGAAACATTTAATCATTACATTAAGAAGTATAATTTAAATGATAACTATCCTATAATAGTAAATACATATTTTATTTATGATATGCAAGGAAACTATGTTTCTAAAGAAAAAATATTTAAAGAAGATGCTAAGTTTAAACTGGATTTTTGTAATTATGATAGTAGTTTTGATGGTGAAAATAATGCTTTTATAAGTACTATGACTGATTGTTATCTTAGTTATAGTAGCGTTAATTTAATTAATGATGATAGAGTATTAATTGGTGAGACAGTTAATAATGGTTTTATAATAAGTAATGAAAAGATGTTTAATAAAATATTAGAAGCATGTAATAATTTTACTTGTCAAAGTTTTAAAGAAAACCCTACAAGCACTATTTATATAAATAGTAAGAAAAATATTTATGAAGTTGGTAAAGAATTACAAGATATAATAAATCAAATTGGTGATAAAGATATATATTATTCTGCTCCAGCAGTTGATTATCTTAATGCTAAAATGACGATTATAACTTTAAAATTTTTAGTAGGAGTTGTTCTTACATTAATAATTTTAATATGCATGACTTTTATGATTAATACAATTGCGAGTAGTTTAATGCTTAGAAAAACAGAGTTTGCTGTGCTAAAATCTATAGGTATGACAAATAAGTCTGTAAAGAAAATGGTCTTCTTAGAAAGCATAAATGTAGGCATAAAAGCATTAATTATAGGGATAGTTCTAGCATACTGTAGTATATATTTATTCTTTAACGCTATAAATACTAATACAAATAGTCCTAAAAATTATAGTTATCCTATAAAAGAAACAATTATTATGTGTATTGTTATATCAATATGTAATGTTATAATATACTTGTATATGATTAATAGGATTAATAAAAACAATATTATTGAAGATATAAGAAATACAAATATATAGAAGTGAGGTAGTTATGAGAATATGTTCAAAATGTAATAAAGAAGTACACTATGGTGAACTATATTGTACTAGATGTGGTTTCTCTTTAATGAAAAATAAATATGGTGAAAGAGTAGTTTTAGGTGGTGCTTCTACTAAAATTGTGTCACCTCATAATGCAAAAATAATTAATAACGCTAATAAAGAAACAAAAAATTGGAAATTTAATCTTAAAAATAACTTAGGAAACAATGATCCATACAATAAAAATAGTGCGTCAGCTTCTTTAATTATTATAATATTTGTATTTTCAACCTTCATACCAATTATATTATCCATTTTTGCTAATGTTAAGACAGAAGATACCAATATAATTAGTAGCGTAGTATATGAGGACGCAATGAGAGAAGTAAAAGTACTGTTAGATGATAATTTAAATGTGCGTAAATATTATGCAGAAAATGAAAAGATAAGTATTAAAGACATTTCTGAAATAACGAGTATAGAAGAATCAAATTTAAGCAATGCGTGGTGCAAATATCTTTCAGTATATAGTATAGAATCAGATGCAGTATCATGTGCTATAACAGCTCATAATGATTTAGGTGACAATAACTTAACCCTTGCTTATCTAAACCAGCTTTATATCGATATCAATAATGAGTATAATAATGATTCTAATTATAATACATTAGTTAAAATCAGTGACACACTAAACGACATGTATTATTTAAGTATTGATTCATATGATACATATTCTAATTATTTAGAAAAGTATAATAATTTAAATAATAAATTAACTAGTTATATTAATGATTTGAATTAAATCACTGCAATTTTATAATTAAGCTATTTCTCGATTAATTCTAGATAAAAAAGTTAATTATTATTAACTTTTTTTGTCTATCGTAATTACTTTAAAAAGTATGATATAATTAACTAATAATATAGTTATTGTTATGTTAAAGGAGAAATGTTAATGGCAAGCAAAAAAGAATTTGTAGAATATATTTGTTCCCAGTTATCTAGTTTAGGTGAAGTAACATATCGTCCTATGATGGGGGAATATATAATTTATGTAAAAGGAAAATATTGTGTTGGCATATGTGATGATCAGATGTATTTAAAACCTGTTAAGGAAGTAAGAGAAATGCTTAAAGAAGTTATTGAACAACCAATGTATGATGGAGCAAAACCAAGTTATTTAATAACCGATATTGATGACAAGGAATATCTATGTGAAATAGTAAAAACAGTCTATGAAAAACTTCCTGAAAATAAAAAACGCAGTAAAAATTAAATTTAAAATAATTATAATAAACTATTGACTCTAACATGATGTCATAGTTTATATTTTTATTAGGAGGTAATAATGTTAAAAATTGGTGATTTTTCAAAACTTTCATATATAAGTATAAGAATGCTTAGATACTATGATAAACAAAATATACTTAAGCCATCATTTACTTGTGAAAAAACTAATTATAGGTTTTACAAAGTAGAACAACTTGAAATAGCAAATATGATTATGAAATTAAGAAAATTAGGATTTGCCAATAAGATTATAAAAGAAATTATAAAAGAAAAAGATTTAGAAAAGATTAACTATCATTTTAGTAAGAAAATTATTGAATTGCAAGATGAGATAGATACAATCACTAAGACTCAAAATGAATTAAAAAGAATAATTGAAAATAATTTTAGTAGTAATTACTATAACGTTGTGAAGAAGACAATTTGCAAAAGAAGAGTGCTAAGCTTAAGAAGAGTAATTCCAAGTTATATGGATGAAAATATTTTATGGAATGAACTATATAAAATAATAAATGATAATAATATAAAAGTACTAAATAATTGTTATCCTACTGCGATATATCATGATTTAGAATATAAAGAAAGTGATGTTGATATTGAGGTTCAAGTAAGTATAGACACTCATTCACATATTGATTCTGATATAGTAAATATATATAATATGCCAGATTTAAATGTAGCGTCTATTACTTTTAATGGAAGTTATGAAAAAATGGTAGATGTGACAAAGTCCGTTATGATATGGATAGAATCTAATAATTATCAGTTAGTACAGCCAACATTTAATATATTTCATGTTTCACCAGCACAAGATAATAATTCTAATAATTGGATTACTGAATCTTGTTTTCAAATAAAAGAAAGGAATGAATAAAATGGCAAGACCAACAACAAAAAAAGATCTAGTTATAGCTGCAAATGAGCAATATATAAAATTAATAAATCTTATTAATACGATGAGTCGAGAAGAACAAACAAAGGAGTTTACTTTTGATATACAAGGCGAAAAAGAGGCGCACTGGAAAAGAGATAAGAATATTAGAGATGTATTAATTCACTTATACGAGTGGCATCAATTATTATTGAATTGGGTTGATTCTAATATGAAAGGCAATTCAAAACAATTTTTATTAGAACCTTATAATTGGAAAACATATGGAGATATGAATGTTGAACTATGGAAAAAACATCAAAATACTTCCTATGATGATTCAAAAAAAATGCTAGAAAAAAGTCATTTTGAAGTTATGAATTTAATCGAAAAATTTTCTAATGAAGAATTATTTGAAAAAGGAATTTTTAAATGGACAGGTGGAAATGCAATTGGAAGTTATTGTGTATCAGTTTCTTGTAGTCATTATGACTGGGCGATTAAGAAAATAAAAAAACATATTAAATCCTTATAATTATTTACTTAAAAAAGATGTATAGTAAGTTATGCATCTTTTTCTTGCGTAAAAAACAAAAAATGTTATAATAAGAAAAGTATTAACTTTTTAAGAAATTTATTATATATTTGGGAGTGGTGAAGATATGCAAGATATAAGAGAATTACTTGTCAAAGAAATAAAGAAAGATAATCTTATTGAACTAGATTTTATAAAAAAGTATATTAAGGATTATGTTAATAAGAATAATTTAAATAGATACTTTAATGAGTTAGTTCTAGAGCTACCAAAGGAAGCTTTAGAATGCAATTTAATATTTATTTATAGTCCTCTAACAAAAAAATTACATATAGATGATGACAGAATGATTAGTCTTATCATTAGTGAAACTTATTTGAAGGAAAAAGAGGCTTTTGATAATAATGATTTAATATTTATATACGCTATTTATTTAGCGTACATAACTCATGAACTTACGCATATAAAGCAAAATAAAGTAGTTCACTCTTTTAAAAACACTCCCGAAGCTCAATTAATTAAAGATTCATTTATTGTCCATAATAAATATTATGAGTTCTATTTAGCTAATCACGAAATATTTATGAGTGAACATAATGCTAATATGGAAGGTGTTTTCGAAACTTTAGATTTATTTACTGAAGCAAATTTATTACAAAACAAGATAATTTTGAATGAATTTAATAGCTTCATTTGTAATTTAATAACTAAATCTTATGAAAAAGCAGGAGACTTTTTAATTTCACCGACAGCGTTATTCTATGAAAACTTTAAAGAAAAGAATAAATTTTATATTTTAGATAAAGAAATGAGTAAAAATAATTTCAAGAGAATTCTTTATGGTATGCCTTTTGATGTTGAACTTTATGACAGATTAAAAAAAATACAAAATAAACAAGCAGAAGTATCAAATGTTAAAAGAATGATTTTAAGAAGTGGTGACTATGGGAAAAGTTTCTAATGTTATTACGATGATGCAGTTATTAAATACTGGTAGAAAATATACCGTTGATGAATTATCTAATATACTAGAAGTAACACCAAGAATGGTTAGAGCTTATAAAGAAGAATTAGATAAAGCAGGCATTTATGTAGATACAATAATGGGTCCATATGGTGGATATGTTCTTAATCAAAGTATAAGAATTCCAGTTAGAAAATTTAGAAAAAAAGATGTAGATCTTTTAAATGATATAAATATTAAACTTTCTGATAATAAACTTAAAAATGAACTATATATTCTTACTGATAAAGTAAGAGGGGTTTTCAAGGGTTCTAAAGAAGAAGCAAGAGAGCTTGATATAGAAGGTGTTAATGATAAATATAATATCTTAACTAGAGCTATAAAAGAAAAAAGAAAAGTTAAAATAAAGTACTATTCATATAATAAAGGTGAAAATGTAAGAATAATTTGTCCGATAGAATTGTTTTTATTTAGTGATGGCTGGTATGCTGCTGCATACTGCGAACTTAGAAAAGATATTCGCCACTTTGAACTAAAAAGAATTAGTGAAATAAAAATTTTAGACGAAAATTATGAGTAGACCATATAATTCCTACTTAAGTAGTATTCTTTACTTAGGAGGAATTTTTTATGGAAAAGAACATGCAAGAAAATTTTGAATTATTAAATAAAAGAATAATTGATACTAATAAAACTAGTGATTTATTAAAAATTAAAAATACTCTTTTAAAAATTAAAGGTAACACCATATGTGTTGGAGTTGGTGGATCTAATGTGGTTGCTGAGTATGCTTCTAAAATATTATCAAAATTAAGTGATGGTATTGTTTTATGTAAGCAGCCTCGTGATTTAGGACATATTAATTTAACAAATTTTAATAATATTTTAGTTGTTAGTTATAGTGGTAAGGGTACAGCAGTTGAACTGGGACTAAATAATAAGTTAAATAAATATTTATTATCTAATACTGATATAAAATATGAAGGTGTAACTAATTTAATCTATGATAATACTCTTACTAAGGAAGATAGCTTTATTTCTCTAGCTTCAACTTTGATGCCGATGTCTATTCTTCTTAACTGCTATATGGGTTTAAGAAATCCTCATTATATAAGCATTATCGAAGAGATGTTTGAAAGAATTAAGTTAATATTAAATGGAACGATATATATGAAATAATTGGGGGTATAGAGAATAGTACAACTATAAAATATTTAGAGAGTACTATGACAGAATCTGGAATAGCAATACCTCTTGTTCATGATAAATATGAATATTGTCATGGTAGAAGCACAGTGTCATATAAGAATAATAATGGTCTAATTTACTTAAGTAATAATAATAAAGAATTAGATAAAATTATATTAGATGATGCTAAAAAATACTATACTGAGGTAATTCTGCTGAGAAATTTTTACCCTAATCCAGATGAACTAACTGATGAATTTTTTATGACATTACAGGCTATGTATTTAACTAAAAAACTAGCTGAAAATAATGGTGAAGATCTATCGAAAGTAGATCATAGTCCAATGACTTATAAGTTATATAAATTTAAGGGAACTATGTGAGGTATTTATGAAGGAAGTAATATTTGTAACAGGTAATCAAGGAAAAAGAAAAACAGCTGAAGAAACATTAAATAATACTATTGTTGTTTGTGAAGATTTTGGTTTTATAGAACCAGATATTAATGATATAGAATATATAGCTAAAGAAAAAGTACTGTATGCTTATAAACATACTGGGAAGCCCTGCATTGCTTTAGATGCTGGTTTTTATATACCTAATTATCCAGGCAATCCTAATTTTCCAGGAGCCTTCCCAAAAAGAGAATTATTAGATAAAATGGGTATTAATGGTTTATTAGTTAATATGAAAGACGTTACAGATCGTAAGTGTTATTTTAAAGAGTGTTTGGCTTATTATGATGGTCTAGAACTTAAATATTTTTATAGTAATAGTTATGGTACTTTAAGTAATCAAATAAAAGGAACTGATTCATCTAAAAAGTGGTCAGATTTATGGTATGTATTTATACCAGATGGCTATAGTAAAACTTTAGCCGAAATGACGGATGAAGAAAGAAATAACCGTAGGGAACATAAAACCTCGGCTTTAAAGGATTTTAGCAATTGGTATAATTCAGTTAAAATATTAAAAAAATAATTAGTAAGTTAGTTAATTATAATTCAAATAAGTTGTTTACATAACAGCTTTTTTTTCTTGAAAAAATATTTATATATGGTATAATAGCAGCCATGGGACATATAAGGGGTGATTGTATGGCGAAAATGGAAAAAGAAGTTAAAGTACTTAATATTGATTTAGATAGTGTAGTAGATATTATTAAGAATAATAATGGTGTATTTGTAGAAGAGTGTATACAAAAAATTTATACATATGATCTAGGTACAATAGTAGGTAGATATAGAGACTTATTATTACAATTTAAGGATGATAATTTTGAATTAATGAAATCGAAATTTAATCTATTATTTTTTGAAATAGATAACTTGATGACACCTGATATGAAATCTTTGTTAATACAAAATTATGGAATAGATAATTTAGTACAAATTGTAATGAATACTAATAATATGCAAGAACTTACGAGCTTTGTAAACGAAAAAGTGGTTCAAAGTTTAGTTTCTAATTTTGGGATTAATCCCAATAAATGGGTCCGTTTAAGAGAAACGAACAATAAAACCACTATTACAGTTAAAAATATACTAGAAACTACTATAGATTTTTTACAACCAGTTCTAGAAGCAGAAGTTGAAGTACCTTCTATTAAAGATGCAAATGCATTACTTGAACAGTTGGGATTTTCTTTTAGAAATTATCAAGAAAAAAGAAGAATTACTTACAGCATTAATGGTACAGAACTAGACATAGATTTTTGGCCATTAATACCACCATATCTAGAAATTGAAGGTAATTCAATGAAAGAAATTGATGATGTAATAGATAAACTTAACTTAAGAAAGTATGAGATAGTATCATGCAATACTGAAGAGGTATATAAAAAATATGGTATAAATATTTATGATTATAGAGAGTTGAGATTAGATGAAAAGAGTGAATGTAAACAAAATATGTTGGAACATAACAGAAAAATGTAATAGAACTTGTAAACATTGTTTTAGATTTAGAAATAGTGAAGAACTTTCTTTAGAAGATAATATGAAAATATTAGAAACGCTTAAAAAAGAAGGCACTAAATCTATAACATGGACAGGTGGCGAAGCAACACTATATCCTAATATCGAAGTATTAATAAATAAATCTCACGATATGGGAATAATTAATAATTTAATTACTAACGGTAGTACATTAACACCTAAAATAATTAAAGAAAAGTTTAGTAATCTTGATAGTATAACTTTTTCTTTAGATTTTATAACTGATGAAGATAATATCAAATTTGGTAGAGGAGATAATTATTTTAGTCATTTAAAGGAAATAATTACGTACATAAATAGTGAACTTCCTGATATTAAAGTAAAAATAAATACTGTTATTTTAAGAGATAATAAGGAATTACTTATTGATATATATAATGAAATAAAGAAGTTTAAAATTTTTAAATGGAAACTAATTAAATTTGTTAGTTTTAGAGGAACAGCTTATAAAAACAAAGATAGGTATTCAACAACTACTGATGATTTTATAAGAAAAATTGTTGAAGTTAGAAGAAATCATGATAATAGTTTTGAAATTGAGACAGTAACAACTCTTAATTTAGAACAAAACCACGTTATGATTAAACCAAATGGTGATCTAGTTAAGACGATTGAGGGAATAGATAACTTATTATTTAATATACTAAAAGAAGGTGAATAATATGATAGAATACAAAGACGGAATCAATCTTAATTTATATCGTGTATTTTATTATGTAGCTAAAGAAGGTAGTATATCTGCAGCTGCTAAAAAAATATACATATCTCAGCCAGCTATTTCTAAGTCTTTAAAGAAGTTAGAAGAACTACTTAATGTGGATTTATTCTATCGTACACTTACTGGTGTTCAACTTACTGAATTTGGTGAAACATTATTATTTTATGTAGAGAACGCTTACAATAGTGTCCTTACCGCTGAAAGAACATTAGTTGAAAGTAAAGCCTTAGAACGAGGTAAAATTTCAATTGGTGTACCTTCACACATTGGTTCTTTCTTTTTGTTTGAATATATAGAAAAGTTCAAAAAGGATTATCCTAATATTCATATAAAGATAGTAAGTCGATCAACAAAAGAAATGTTAGAACAACTTGAATCTCATGAAATAGATTTCATGATAGATTCTTCACCAATAAACACTAAGTACAATAATATAATTATTGAAAAATTAGTTTCATTTCCAACTTCTTTTATAACAAAAAAACAATATGATAATGAAATAAAATCATTAAAAGATTTTGAGAAAGAAGCATTTATATTACCAGTTAATCGTAGTAGCAGAAGAAGAGAACTCGAAGCGCTTTTATCATCAAATAATATTAAACTAAACAATATAATTGAAATAGAAACAACAGAAATGGCTATCTCTGCAGCTAAAAAAGGTTTTGGTATTTGCGTTGTAGCAGAAGAATCAGTAAGAATGGAACTAGAATTAAAACAACTATATAAAATAAATACTAAAGAAAAATTACCGGATTTAGAGATAAATTTAGTTTATATTGAGAACTTCCTACCTCCTGCACCTCGCAAATTTATTGATATGTTTTTAGGGCAAAAGAACTTGAAATAAGTTCTTTTTGTATAATCAAAAGTTATATAAATCATAAATAACAATTAATGCTTTATGATTTGGTTATACCATATATATAAAAGAAGTATTAGTTATATTCTAAAATAACTGCTACAATAATAATTAACACTTAAAGAAAATTTAATATTAAGTAGTGGTGATTTATGAAAGAAATAAATAGAATGTGTAATATAGCAAAGATAGTTTTTAAAGATAATTTAGTTACTTTATCACTAGAAAACGACTTAAATAGTAAGTATTATATTACTAGTATAATTTTAAAAGAAAAGAATAATGATCAATTAGAAAAGTTTATTACTGATTGTGATGAACTTATATCAAAACCAGTAACTTTTAGACTATTTCTAAACAACAATATCAACGAAGTAAACTTTAAGAACATTTTAATAAGTAATAATTAATAAAGTATTTTGTCATTAAAGATAACTGTTAAAAGTTATTTTTTTGTGCTTTTATGTTATAATGTAATAAGAATAAGCGAGGTGTAAAATGAAAATAGTAAGAGGTTTTTTAAAAATTATATTTAGTCGTGCTGTTATATTTACTGTTTCTATCTTAGTGCAGGCTTTTATTATTTTTGGTTTATATTATTTTTTTAATGAGTATTTAACTTATTTTTACTTACTCTTTATTTTACTTGGCTTTTCTATTATTGTTGATATTTTAAATGATGCTTCAAATCCAATGTTTAAACTTGCTTGGATTATACCAATTTTATTAGTTCCTGTCTTTGGAATTCTTATTTATATAATTTCTAATAATCAAATAATTCCTAAAAAAATCAATAGTATTCTTGAATATAATAAGAAAAAGACGAAGAAGTATTTAGAACAGGATGCAAGGATATTTGAAGACATATATAATGAAGATAGACATGTATCTAATTTAGTTAAATATGTTAACAATTATGGATGTTATCCTATTTATAATAATACAGATATTAAATATTTTAGTTCTGGCGAAGAGATGTATCCTACTTTCTTAAAACAACTTAAGGACGCAAAAGAATTTATTTTTATGGAATATTTTATAGTTGCACATGGTCGCTTTTGGTATAGCGTTTTAGAGATTTTAAAGGAGAAAGTTAAAGAGGGCGTTGAAGTATATTTTATGTATGATGGAATGTGTTCTATGTCTCTTTTAGCGCATAATTATCCTGAAACATTAGCTTCTTATGGAATAAAATGCAAGATGTTTAATAAAGTTGTTCCTATTTTATCTACTCACCAAAATAATCGTGATCATCGCAAAATAACAGTTATAGATGGAAAAATTGCTTTTACTGGTGGTTTTAATATTGCCGATGAGTATATCAATGAAGTAGATAGATTTGGTTATTGGAAAGATACCGCTATTATGCTTGAAGGGCAAGCTGTTAATAGTTTTACAATAATGTTTTTATCTATGTGGAATGTAACAGAAAAACGCTGTTTAAGTTATGGAAAATATATAAGAAATCATAAGGTAGAAAGTGCTAGTGGGTACGTAATGCCATATAGCGATAACCCTCTAGATAAATATGAAATAGGTAAAGATGTTTATTTAGACTTAATTAATACTTCAACAAAGTATCTTCATATAATGACTCCATATCTTATTTTAGATTATGAACTTTTATCTTCACTAAAATATGCTGCTAAAAGAGGAGTCGAAACTATAATTATAATGCCTAGTATTCCAGACAAATGGTATGCATATATACTAGCTAGAAGTTTTTATGGTGAACTATTAGAAGCTGGTGTAAAAATATATCAGTATTCCAATGGGTTTGTTCATGCTAAACAGTTTATAACTGATGATTTAGAAGCTGTTGTTGGCTCAATTAATTTAGACTATAGAAGTTTGTATTTGCATTTTGAATGTGCAGCATATTTATACAAATGTAAAGAAATTACTAATATTGAAAAAGATTTTGAAGAAACACTAACTAAATGCGTTGAAATTACTAAAGAAAGTAATAAAAAATACAACATATTTATGAGATTTTTGGGGCGTATATTTAGACTATTTGCCCCACTCATGTAAGGAGGATAAAATGAATATATTAAAAGATATGAAAAAAACATTAGTTACATCTGCATCAGTTTATATTATATTAGGAATTATAATGGTTATTTTTCCAGTCTTTGTAAATAACTTTTTTAGTACTATTGTAGGTGTACTAATATTATTATTTGGTATATCACAAATAACTATATACTTTCATAAAAAGAGTTATAGTAATATAGTAAAAGTCACACTGGCATTAGGAATAATCGGTACTTTAGCAGGTACTTATATATTACTTAATCCTAAGTTTATAACATCAATAATTCCTCTAGTTTCAGGATTAGTTATTATAGTAAATGCTTTAAATAAAATTAAACAATCAGCTGAGTTAAAATCAGCTAATTATTATAAATGGTGGCATACTTTAGTGTCTGCTATTATTTTACTTATTATAGGTTGCATTCTTATTTCTAATCCATTTGAAGCAGTAGAAATTTTTATAAGAGTATTAGGCGCTATTTTAATAGTTGAAGGAATATATGATATTGTAACGGTTGCCTCTTATACTAAAGAAGTTAAAAGGGTGATTAAAACAATAAGATAATTATTATGAGTAAACTTATTAAATTATTTAAAAAGTATAGTCTTAATAAGAATGGCTTAATACTTAATATAAGTGATATAAAAAGTATAGATGAACTTATAAATAAAAAATACAAATTAAGTATAATAACTGATGATATAAATAAGTATGATGAGTATAAATATATGAATGTTATTAGTAACTCTATCTTTAATATTAGAATTTATAATAATCAGTTTGATCTAGTTTGTTTTGATGAATTACTTCAATACTACAGCGATAAAGATATAATTAAGATACTAAAGTTTTCTATATCGGCTGGTGAAGCAG
The DNA here is from genome assembly GCA_023460995.1 of Bacillota bacterium. Classification (GTDB taxonomy): domain Bacteria; phylum Bacillota_I; class Bacilli_A; order RF39; family UBA660; genus RGIG4266. The sequence continues at coordinate 958,707 of JAEWOE010000006.1, forward strand.
TTTTATTTGATATACCAGTTTCCAATCTACTTAAAGATAATCATCAAGAAAATATAAGGTATTTAAAAAGAAATTACTGGTTAAAACTATTTAATAAATTAAATACTGTTATTATTGAAGAAGTAACTTATAGAAAAGGTTTATTTGAAAAACATAAAATATTTGTGATAAGGAAAAGATAATTAAATTATCTTTTTTTATGTTATAATGACATGGTGGTGATAATATGAATATAATTGTTGATGCTGATGCATGTCCAGCTATTAATTTGATAACTGATTTAGCTATTAAAAATAACATTAAGTTAACTCTTTATACTGACAATACGCATAATATAAAAAGTGATTATGCCAAAGTCATAACTTTATCAAAAGGATATCAAAGTGTTGATATGGTTATTGCTAATGATATTCAAAATAACGATATATTAGTTACACAAGATTTTGGTCTTGCTACTATAGCGCTTTCTAAAAAGGCTTTTGCTGTTCATCCTAAGGGAATGATATATAACGATAGTAATATTGATCAGCTATTATATGAAAGACATATGAATGCAAAATTACGAAAAAGTGGGGGACATACAAAAGGTCCTAAAAAACGAGTAAAAACAGATGATGATAATCTAATAAATTCTCTAAATGTATTGATAGATGGAGAATTAAATAAACAAGAAGATATTAAACTATAAATTC
>JAEWOE010000007.1 GCA_023460995.1 Bacillota bacterium
GTACTCCAGCTAGTACACAAGATACCTATAGTATTTCTTCTTTGGAAGTAACATTAAATGCAACTTCTTGTCCTGTTGGTTCAAAGGTTGTAGCTTATTATATTAAAACATCTACTGCAACAGCAAAAACTCTTACTGTAAATGCAGATAAATTTAGTAAGAATTTTGAAATTGTAGCAGATACATTAATCAGAGCCACAGATGGAGATGACCAGTTTGTTCAGATTACATATTTGAATGCAAAACCAAAGTCAAATTGGTCTATAACAATGAGTGCGTCTGATATCACAACTTTAGAAATTGAATTTGACTTGCTTAAAGATTCATCTTCTTCTGACATGGCTACATATAAGATTTACGAATAATAAAATAATTTTAGGAGGTCTTGTATGGACACATTAAAAAATGTTAGACTTGTTTATTCTTGTCCAGCATATCCACCTTATGGATTGAGATTAAATGTTGAATATCTTATATCAAAACAAAAAGATGGATTACATATAACCGATGGAAATTTTGAAAAAGTTATGGATTTAGAATTTATCAAAATGTGTTTTACTCCTGTAGATAAAACATGGATTGATGTAGAAAAATTACTTGGTTAAAAATAAGGTAGGAATATGGAGTTTGATAATTCCTACTCCTACCTTATTTTTTTACACTCAAAATAAAACTAAATAAAAATGACATTTCATTAATAATAAATAACAAAAGGACGTGAAAAAATGTCAGATATAAAACATTTTGGGTTTATAAGCTCAATTCATAAAGATAGCTTAATTCCGTATTATACTACTACTTCTGCAAATCAAATAATTTCATTTGTTGATAAAAGTAATAATCAGCAAATTCTTAATTCTTTAACAATAGAGGCAGAAAATACGCCATTATATATTCAGATACTCCCATCTGAATATTGTATTTTTGTTCCAGAAAATGGTTATTATACATTGAATGACCTATCAATAAAGAATATACAAGTATTAGGTAATTCTGGTCAAAAACTTAGATGGTATGGTTTCATCTATTAATTGTTATCTTTTATATCTAATTTATAAATATGTAATACCCACCAAAACAGGCTACCAACCTTTTTCGTTTTGATGGGTGTATTAAAAATTTAATACAGTTATATCTTACCAAAGCATAACTGTATTGTCAATATAATATATAAATAAATTTCCTTGTATTTCATATACAACAAAGCGAGGTAATGCTTATGGAACATAACTGTGTTAATAATAACATACTTAGTAATCTAATCGAAAAAGTAGAAAAATACGATGACAAGATAAAAAATCTTGAAAAAGACTCTTTAAAATCCGATTTACTAATAAATCAAATAATGGAGGATAGAAAAGAGCAATGTGAAATAAACAAACAATTATCAGACAACATAAAAGAGTCCTCAAATACAATGATAGAAATAAAACTTACAATGAAGGACATGCAATCATCTTTACAGGAAAATAAGTCTGATATTGATTCCTTAAATGCAAGTTTTCACAATTTTAAAACTGAATTTTACAAATCTGAAAATAAAAATAAAATTGATTTAAGAGATATTCAAAAAGAGGTAAAAACAAATTGGCTTAAAGAAAATTGGACAAAAGTGGCGGGAATTAGTGGTGGTATTACTTTTTTAGGTTTTCTTTATAAGTTAATAGATACATTAAGTCAATTAATACCAGTAATAACTAAGAAATAATTTGAGTTTGAGGTTTTAGCATATACAGAAATACTTTCTTAAAATTTTATAATTAGAAATGAAAGATATATTTTTTATATGTATAAAATTGAAAGGAGGTATTTAAAAATGGGGTTAGTAAGACAAGAGTTAGGAATAAATTTAACAAGTGAACTAAATGGAATCAATTCTCAATTAAAAGAAATTTCAATTAATATAAAAAGCTTTGGAGTTACAGGGGAAGGTATTAATGATGATACTGTTGCTATTCAAAATGCTATTGATTACGTCAAATCATTAGGTGGAGGAACAGTTTATTTTCCAAAAGGAAGATATAAAGTAAATACTCATCTAATTTTAAGAAATAAAGTTAATTTAGAAGGCTCTCTAAATAATGCAGTTATTTTTATTGATAATGATGGTATAGGTAATGGTGAAGCATGGATATATAGTGAAAACTCATCTTGGAACTATAATGCAAGTACTGCACCTTCATTTACAATTAGAGGTATTACTTTTGAATACTTAAGAACAAAAGATTGTTCCGATATGAAATTACGTCAAATGTTGGGATTATTTAATGTTCAAAATGTAACAATTGAATATTGCTATTTTAGAGTTCCAAACCCTGTAGACAATCCATTGGCTTACTGTGGAGCAAGTTGTCTTGATTTATACGGTAATTGGCGTAACGTTAAAATTTTACACTGTAAGTTTGATTTACTATCTGATTCTTTTATTGATGGAGGATGTATATGGGTTAGAAACTTTTCAAATGACGTTGGTAGTTTTTCAGAAAATGTGCTTATTGATGATTGTATATTTAATAAGAAATCACATGATGAAATACTTGCTATATATACATGTAAAGAAAACATTAGAAATATTAAGATTAGAAATTGTATTTTTAATCAATTGAAATCAACTACGGTATCTCCAGTCACTTTTACATTTAAGGCTATGGGAGACGGTGATATCTGTCAAGATATAGAGTTTTGTAACAATACGATAACTGTAGATGATGTAAGTTTAGCTGTTGTTCATATTGGTGGAGGTACTGGTTCAACAAGAGATATTAAAATGCACCATAATACATGGAATGTAAATACGACTTTTGACCCTTCCGTTAATACTACTTATATTGTTTGGAAAGATATTAATTCTTCTGATACATATTTTGAAACGAATGTAGTAAATGTTAATGCTACATATTATTTTAAGCATGGAGTTAAAGGTGTAGAAAATGTGTATAATAACACTATAAGAGGAAAAGTTCAAAGTATATTCACATTGGCAAATACTTGTAGGGATAATATTATAAATGTGGATACATCTGTTCCAAATTCTGTTGGATTAACAAATTGTAGAAGTACTTATGGTAATAAAATAACTAACGTATGTCGTGGAATATTACTTCAATATGAAAATGGTAGTACAAATCAATCATATAATGCATATAATGAAATTTCTGTGACAAACGATGCAAGTGCTAGAGGAGCTTATTTACAAGTTTTTGTTGGCAGAACTTTTAGTGCAGACGTTCAATTTGTAAATAATATATTTACAGTCCCAAATACAAATTCTTATTGTATTCACATGGACAATACAAATTGGAATGTAATACTAAAGGATAATAAAATAATTGGTTGTAGTAAAGTTTATAGACCTACTGGTACTACAACATTCAAATATTGTAGTAATAATGATTGGAATACTTTCAATGATTCAAAAACAGCAAACATATCTAACTCTGACGGTTATTCTCTTTTAGATGCCTTGCCAGTTGGACATGAAATTAGAAATTCAGCGGAAGGAACGCCATCTAAATGGATAAGAACTTCAAGTGTTAATAAAAATGTATCAGATTGGACTATAATAACTGGTTCATAAGAGTAGGACTTTATTTCCTACTCTTTATTTATTTTTTTATCTCTTCCCCTCTATTCGCTATTCTAAAATTTCAAATAATAATATATAAGGAGATGATTTTATTTCTCAAATACTAAAATTAGTATCACCTATCCCACCTTCAGTAAATCACTATTTAGCTTGGAGAGCAATTCTTAAAAATAAAAAACCTTTAGCATTGTCATATAAAACTCCAGAAGCGAAAAAATATCAAAAAGATTTCACGAATTATGTTAAAGAACAAGTCAAGTTACAAGAATGGATTAAGTCTGAAAATAAATCACAACATTATTATATGGATTGTTATTTCTATTTTCCTAGAACAGACATGGATGCTAATAATTATTTTAAATGTATGGCTGATGCTATAACTGATTCAGAAAGTGTGTGGATAGATGATGTTCAATTATGTGAAAGAGTACAAAGAATATTCTATTCTTCTGAAAATCCAAGGATTGAAATAGAAATTAAACCTGTAGACTACATAGGTATATTTAAAGATATATCTCAATTAGAAGAATTTGAGTCTAATTGCATCGTTTGTACCAGATATAATCGAAACTGTAGTTTATTATTAAAAGCTAAAGAAGGGAAAATTCAAGAAGAAATTCATGATTTTAAATGTAGTAAATTTAAGCAATTAAGCAAATAAAAGTAACATTCTATTTGCTTTTTAGTAATAAAATAATTTAAAGTTAAAGGAGATTATACATATATGTCAGATATAACGGTTAAAAACTATTTGCCTTTGTCACTTAAACAGGTAATAATAAAAAATATAGTTTCGTCAGTAATTGATGAAGAAACAGGTAATGTTGAATTTTCTCTAGTAGATTTCTTTACAGAGGTTTCACTTCTAATTAACTATACAGACTACAAATTGTCAGATGAAGATACAGTTGTCCAATATGATGAAATAAAAGAAAACGGAACTCTTCTTGCTATTCTTGAACAAATTCCCAGCGATGAAGCATATTTTATAAAAATTAATGTTGAAAAAGAAATTCAACAGTATTTAGATGATAAAAGAAGTATTGGAATTCAGTTTAAAAATGCTGTAGATAAACTTTTATCAAAACTTCCTTCTGAGGATGGTGTGAAATATATCATGACTAAACTTCCTGATATGATTAAAGACATTGAACCTGAAAAGCTTCAGTATTTATCTCAGGCAATAGGTTGGAATACTGGTAAAGTTAAGCCTAACAGACAGCAAAGAAGAAAAGCTGAGAAAGAAAACAAGAAAGTTGAGGAATAAATTATGATGATATTAACTAAAAAGCAAGCTGAAGATTTTAATAAACTTGTAGAACTACTCCCTTCAATACTTAATCAGATTGACACTAAAAAATGTAATACATCAATTACTTGTAATTGTGATGTTGATATTGATAAGTTAGCAAAAAAAGTTCACTCATTAGTTTATGATAAGATTACTAAAAATATTGCTTTAAAAGGTCTTTAAGGTTGGTGATTAATTATGTCAACTTCTATAATCAAAGAATATACTATTGCAATTAAGGGGTATGAAGAAGCTCTTAAGACATGTAAGGGTTCTTCAGATATCTTGTATTATGAAAAGCATATTAAATTACTTCAGGATAAGATTAAAGAATTGGAGGGTGAGGTTTAATGCCTACATTTAACTCAATTGAAGCTCTTATGAAACATTTAGAAAATAATATAGTATTAAATCTTCAAAAAATTGGTGAAGAAGTTAAAAGCTATTTGCGTACAACACTTCTGAATGATTGGTACAAATCCTATATGCCTACTCATTATGATAGAACGAATATGCTTATAGAATCTATTACTTGTACACCAGTCAAAAAGAATGGTAATTCATTTGAGGTAGAGATTTATTTCGATGAAAATAAAATTACTCCTGTAGAAGCTAAAACTGTAGGCTTCTTCCCTTCTCATATGAATATAACTGATGGTTCTAGTGAATGGAATGGAATGTCATATGGAGAATTATTGCCTATTTGGATTGAAGAAGGTCAACATTCTAGTATTAATTCTTATACTGGTATTCATATGGTTGAAAGAACTGTTGATTGGATTAATGAAGATAAATATATTAAAACAAGGATGAAAGAATTATTAGAAATAAAAGGTTATAAATGTTTATAAGATAGAGATTTGATAAAATAAAAGAACGACTATCCAAGCCTGCAATGTTTGTTAGTCGTTCTTCTTCTTTAAAATACCTGTGGAGGTATTCCAATAATTAAATTATACCTCCTTTATATAGATATGTCAATATCAATAATAAAATAATTTTATGTACAAGGAGGAACAGTAATGCCAAGAAAAACTATATATAATAACCTTACTTCTGAAGAACTTATAACTAGAATATCGAAAGAAAATAAAGAATTAATGAATGAATTTATAAATTATCTTAAATCGGTAGATAAGTCCCCAAATACTATAGATTCATACATAAATGACTTGCATATATTCTTCTGTTGGAATGTTGAACACAATGATAATAAATTTTTTATTAAATTTACTAAAAGAGATATAGTAAAATATCAGAATTATTTAATTCATGATTTAAAACATAGTTCTAATAGAGTAAGAAGATTAAAGTCAGCTATTAGTAGCATGTCAAATTTTATTGAAGCTATTTTAGATGAAGATTTTCCTGATTTTAAAAACATTGTCAATAAGATTCCTGCTCCAGATAAAGTTGAAGTACGAGAAAAAACAGTTATGAGTGATGAACAAGTAAATGAACTACTTAAATATCTTGTTGATAAGAAAAAGTACCAACAAGCGTGTGCTGTTGCATTAGCTGTTTCAAGTGGCTCTAGAAAGGCAGAAATATTAAGATTTAAAGTTAGCTATTTTATTGATGAAAATATAAAATATGGTGCATTATATAAAACACCTGAAAAGATTAAAACGAAAGGTCGCACGAGTAAGGGCAAGTTAATCTATAGATGGTGTCTTGTGAGTACATTCAAGCCGTATTTTGACTTATGGATGAAAGAAAGAGAAGAACTAGGTATTACTGGAGATGAATTATTTTTCAACAAGAGAAATGGTGTATGGAAACCTGCTGATATCTCTACTCTCAATAGTTGGGCTATAACATTTTCAAACATATTGGGTATTGATTGGTACTGGCATAGCAACCGACATTATTTTTGCACTGCTCTGTGTCAAGCTAATATTCCAGCATCAGTTATTAAAGATATTATCGGCTGGGAGAGTACTAGTATGGTAGATATCTACAATGATACTGAGGTAGATGATGAAGTCGGTAAATATTTTGATGAAGGTGGAATTAAACAAGTAGAAAAGAAATCATTAAGTGATTTATAATTACTTCTCCCCTTCCCTACTTTGAATATACTGCTTTAAAATCAAGTTAATTAAGTTGCTTGATGAGCGTGATTCTTGTTTCGCAATTTCATCAATCTTTCTTTTTATACTTTTTTCTAATACAATTAAATATTCCTTTTTATTTTCACTTAAAGCCATATTATCACCCAAAGTTATTATATGATATATGATAATTAAATATAAGTTATATATCAGTTATATAACTTTATGTTGATTTTTTACAAATTTTTGTATATAATTGCAATATACTGATTAACATAATAGTTGGGTGATATAATATGAATGAAAAAGAAGAATTAATCCAATTATGTTTGATATTTCTCAAATATATTAGTGCAAAGTATATTAAAGGAGAAATTACTAAAGAAGAATATAATGATTTTAAGTCATCAAAAATAAAGTTTTTAAGAGATTGTGGAGTAGATTTATAAATCTACTCCCTTTCTATTTTGAAATGAAAGTAAAATTCTATTAAAATTAATAGGGCTAAATGTTCTGATTAATAATATAAGTATTTAGTACATTAAAAGGAGGACTTATACATGTGTGAACAGAATCAATGTTGTGGTAATGTTTTTGGAAAAGAGCAGGTAACTAACGAATATAGTTATACTGCTGAGTTGGAAAAACAAGTTAATTGGTTAACAACAACAGTAAAATTGAAAGATGAAGAATTGTCATGCAAATGTGAAATAATTGCAGAATTAGAATCAATGATTATGAGTATATATGAACAGCATATTGAAGGTGGTAGTCAGAAGGCTATACTTGATATGGGATTGAGAATTTCTGATATAATGAATAAATATGTAAAAGCCTAGATTTCTCTAGGCTTCTTATATAAATTAATTAAGCATTGTAAGAATATTTTATTGTAAACGTTGGGTCAATTCTATAATTGAATGCCACAATTTGTTTACGTGTTTGCTGAAATAGTATTTCTGGTGGTATAGGATTACCATTACTATCTATTCCCAGTGTTTCAGTAGCATTTATTTGAGCATCAATAGGTGCTACTACAGTTAATTTAACTTCGTCTCCCCCGTCTTGAATAACAAATCCATGAAACGGAAGTACAATCTTTAACTCAAATGTGTTTGGGGCTACAGGGAAAAGCTTGTAATCATAAGACAATAAGTATACATTAGTAGTCCCCTCAATTGGCTTCAATGCTGTTTTAGACATAACAGAAATCAAAGCAAGATTTAAAATGTCTTTCTTGGTTTCTTCTTGATTTTCAGCTTGTGCTTGTTGTAGAGCATCTGAAGCATCGTTGATTTTTTCTAACATTAATGAGTTGTGGATTGGAGTAAGAGTAATGTTGTTTTGTTCAAAAATAGATTTGAACATTGGGTCGATTGGTTTAGCATTAGGTATAAACCATGTATCGTCCGATGGAATTGGTTGGTCTGATACAATAAGTGTTTCAATGTGAACTAAGTCAAATTGACCACCATTATGTCTAGACGTTCTGTGAATTGTTGCAGTTAAGTCCTGCAAAGTTAAATTGGTCATCTTTTGTGACCTCCTTGTAATAAGATTCATAGAATCTATAAGACTCTATGTAATTATCTATGAACAATATACAAGGCAATATTAATCAATATGTATCATTAACATGGTTAATTTTACAGTAATCATCACAAATTGTCAATATGATTATAATTAAATATTAATATAAATTTTGTTAGAATATTACAGAGTGTTGCCGACGGGTGACGTGGCTCTGTTTTAGATATATTTTATGGGTAGTCCTACCTCCGTGGGACTACTCTTTCTATTTATACGGAGGAAATTTAATTAAACGGAGGAATGTATTATGTGTCATGAATGTAAAGAAGTAGAAACTAAAGTATGTAAAATATGTAGTGAAGAAAAACCTGCAAATGAGTTTTTATCAAATCAAAATATTTGTAAAGTTTGCGATTACTTTAAACGCCATAAAAATATAATAATCAAAGAAAATTGGACAATAGAAGAATATAGAATTATATTAGATAATTTACTTAACAGAAAAGTTGAATATATAAATGAAATTTGTAAATATCTGAATAATAAATCATTAGAACAATTATGTTTATTGTTAAACAGTGATTTAAAAATAGCAGGTAAAACTCCTATAAGAATTAAAGGAAAATGTGTAAACTGTAACATTGATATTAGTATAAAATTGTATCAGTTTCTAGACAAACAACAACATTTTTGTAGTTATAAATGCAATGGTGAATATCAAGCAAATATTAATAATCAAGACAAAATAATATTGCATAAGAGAATATGTCAATATTGTGGTATAGAATTCGAAGTATCTACTGGTAAAGTTACTGCTAGCAAAGATAAATATTGTTCTCCTAAATGTAGCCAAGAAAGTAGAATAAATAAAATTAAATTTAATTGCGAATATTGCGGAAAAGAACATGAATTAATTCCATATCAATATAATCGTTCAAAAAATCATTTTTGTTGTCATGAGTGTGCTGATAAATATAGAAGTGAACAATCAAAAGAAACTAGAATATGTGAAATATGTGAAAAAGAATATAAATGCAAAATAATTAGTACTCAAAGATTTTGTTCTACTGAATGTCAAAATATATGGCAGTCACAATATTTAGTCGGAGAAAATTCTAATGGATATAATCATTATTTTTCTATAGAAGATAGAACAAAACAATGTGAATGGTGCGGTAAGGATTTTTTAGTTAAACCTTATGAAATAGATAATGAAAGTAAAAGATTTTGTTGTAAAGAATGTAGACAAGAATGGTTTGAAAAAGTATGGTGTCAACAAGAAGAAAATAAACAAGCTATGAGAGAAAGGTCTATTTATATATTAGAAAATGGATTGGTGAGTCAGACACAATCTAAACCTCAATTAATAGTAAATGAGTTATTAGATAAAATAAATATTAAATATGTAAATGAAAAGGCATTTGATTATACAGTAGTCGATAATTATTTAGTAGATTATAACTTAATAATTGAAGTTATGGGTACATATTGGCATTGTGATAGTAGAAAATATCCAAATATAAATTATGATATACAAGTAAATAGAATTAGAATGGATAAAATAAAACATACAACTATTTTAAATAACTATAATATTCAAATCTTATATTTATGGGAATATGATATATATAATTATCCTGATTTATGTCTAAATCTCATAAGAGAATACATAAAGAATAAAGGTATATTACAAAATTATCATTCATGTAATTATACATATAATGGAGATTTAATTTTAAATACTAATATAATTGTTCCATATATGGATTGGAATTTTGATGATTTAAAAATGATTATTAATACATCTGTAAAAGAAAAAATGAGTCGTAAACAAATTGACAAATGGACTACTTATAATTGTGAGCTGTGTGGGAAAGAAAAGGAACAATTAACCTCTCATTATATTAAGCAAGAACATCATTATTGTAGTAGCAAATGTAGTTCAGAATCTCGTAAAAATAGACATGTGGTTCATTGTAATAATTGTAATAACGAAATACAAGTCACTAAATATAAGTATGATAAAAATGAAAGATATTTTTGTAATCAAAATTGTCAACATGAATATCAAAGAAATATAGGATTTAAATTGGATAAAAGTGATTTAAATAATAAAAGTTAGAGAAGGGTGTCTCCCCTTCTCTTTTATTGTATAAAAATAAAAGTGAAAGGGTGATTTTATGGATTCTCTTGATATTAGGATATCTGCAATCTTGGCTTCAGCTAAAGATTCGAATTTAGATGAGCAAATAAGGAAGTTATCTGGTCAAATTAAAGAGCGATTAGAATTAAAACTAAAAATAGATGCAAGTGATTTACAAGTAGTTGAAAAACAAGTCAATGAAGCTAAGAAAAAAATAAAAGCCAAATCGGTAATGACCGATTCTTTGTTTATTAACGCAAAAGTTGAGAAACAAGCGGCAGATGAAATCACAGCTAGACTACGAGAAGTAAAAAAGAATGTAGATGCATTAGCAAAAGTACAAACTCAATATAGTGTAGATGCTAAAGGTAGAAATAAATTAGAAACCGCTACTCTTACATATTATAATAAAGAACTTGGTCAAACAGTTACAGAAACAATGAAATGGGTTGAAAGTACCCAAAAAGTTAATGATGAATTAAAAAAGATAAAAACATTTAGAACTACTGGCTTGAATGCCGTGGATAATACTGCACAAGCTGAAGCAATAAAGCAAGCGACATCTATAAGAGACTTTAATTTTGGTAATTTAATTCAAGGGGTAAATGCCTCTACTTTTGATTCAAGTAAAGGATTTTCTTCTTATATAAAAGAACAATATGGAGAATCTGCTGAATTAATTGGTAAATTTAATGATAAACAATTAAAAACTGGTGAAATAATAACGCAAGCAAATTTTAGAGTTAAAGAAGGTGCTGATAAATGGAGAATGTATCAAGCAACTTTAAACAAAACTACTGGCGAAATGCGTTTAATGGACAATGGATTAAAAGATGTTATTAATCGCCAAATGAGTTTTGGTAAAATGTTATCAAATGCATACGAAAAATTTGCAATTTGGTCTGTAGCAACTGTTTCATGGTATGGTGCGGTTAATGCTGTAAAAAGTATGATTAGCACAATTCAAGATTTGGATTCTTCAATTGTAGACTTACAGAAAACAACTGATTTAGCTGGAGAGTCGCTTAATTCATATTTGAATAAAGCATTTCAGGTAGGTTCACAAATTGGTAAAACAGGTAAAGATGTAATTGATGCTACAAGTGAATTTTCTAAAGCTGGTTATAATGTCGAGCAATCCCTTGAATTAGCAAAGTCAGCATTGGTTATGACAAATGTAGCAGAAGGAATTGATGATGTAACAGAAGCTTCATCTGCACTTATAGCTGTTCTTAAAGGTTATCAAATGGAAGCTAGTAAAGCTATGGATATTACTAGCATGATGAATGAGGTTTCAAATACTACAGCTACAAATTTTGATGATTTGGCAGATGGTTTACGTAGAACAGCAGGAACGGTTGGGCAAACAGGTACACAAGTACAAGAATTAACAGGTTTACTTGTAGGTGGTTTTGAACCATTAAGAAACATGGAAATGGTTTCTTCTGGTTTAAATATGATATCTCAAAGATTACGTGGTATTGGTGAAGATGGTGAAGCTATTGATGGTTTGATGCCAAAATTACAAGATGAATTCATGAATATAGCAAAGATATCAATAGTAGACCCAGAAACAGGTGGACTTCGTAGCACATATAATATATTAAAAGATATGGCAACGGTATTCCCTACCCTTACAGAACAGCAGAGACAGTATTTAGGTGAACTTGCGGCTGGAAATAGACAAGTTAAAGTACTTAATTCAATTTTAAGCAATTGGCAAAGTGTTGATAAAGCAATTCAAAGTGCAAATAATTCAACTGGTAGTGCATTAAAAGAAAACGAAAAGTATTTAAATAGTATTGAAGGTCGTTTATCACAGTTATCTTCTGCATGGCAAAAAATGTCCGTTGGTATGATTGATTCGGACTTGATTAAAGGTGCAATTAGTAGTGTAACTACTCTAATAAATACTTTTGGTAATCTTCAAACAGTATTACTTTTAATTGGAACAACATTAGCTTTATGGAAAGGTACTGCAATAACAAGTTTCTTTACATCATTAGGGAAGTCAGTATTATCAGGAATTACTTCTTTACGAAATTATAATATAGCTTTAGGTTCTACTATTATACTTGAACGTTCATCTGCAACAGCTACTTTAAGTTTAAATATGGCATTAAAGTCTTTGTGGACAACGATTAAAGCAAATCCATTGGGGTTGATATTAACGGGCGTTACACTGGTAGTTACCGCAATGGATATATTTAATCAAAAGCAAGAAGAGATTAAACAAAAAGCTGAACAATATACTCAGAAATTACGTGATGAATCTAATGCATTAAATGATTTAAAGAATCAGTACACAGAAATTTCTCAATCAGGTGATTCAACTACAGAGTCAAAACAGCGTCTTAAATCTATTCAAGACCAATTAATTGAGACTTATGGTATTGAAGCAAATGCTATAGATTTAGTTAATGGAAAATATAGAGACCAAATAAAGGTTATAGACCAAGCATCTGCCAAAAAATATGAAGAATTAAAACGTTCAATGGGGGCATCAGGATTTGAAGCTCAAAGAAACTTGTTTGGAAATAATACTACAGATGTAGATTTAAATTCGTTTTCTTTGTTTAATCCAAAAGCATATAAATATGGCTATTTGTCTGCAACCACAGAATTAGACAAAGTATTTACCGACCTGCAAAAACGTTATTCAGATAAGTTTATTTTAGATGATAAAAGTTTATTAACTGGAAATAGTACATTTAAAGTGAACGGAACTTTGGAAGATAGAGTTCAAATACTTGGTGAGTTATCTGATGCAGTAACTAAAGTTGCTGAAAAAGATAAAGACTATGAAGGTATTGCCAATAGTATTGCCAATCAATATTCTACACTTAACGAAAAATTGCAAAAAAATACTGAAATTTGGAATAAGTATGCCGAGGCTGACTTTTATAGTAATTATAAAGAACAAATTTCCGAAGTTCACGACTTACAAAATCAATTAGTTAATGAGAAAGATAGTAATAAAAAGTCTGCAATTGAACAGCAATTGGGAAAAATTCAATCAAGCATAATTACTGGAAAAGGATATATAACTGGTTATAAGACATTTGTAGATGATTTATTTAATTCTATTGGCGAATCAAGCGATAATGCATCTGATGGATTAAATAGTCAAAAGCAATCCTTAGAATCTTTACAAAAATCTCTTGATGAAACAACTAAATCAGTCGAGAGTTATGAATCTGAATTATCATATCTTAATCAAACTTTAGATGATGTGCACAAAGGAGAAAAATTCAATGGAGAGCAAATAAATGATTTACTTACTAAATATCCAGAGTTAAGTAAATATATTGTTCAAGTTGGAGATTCTTACAAGATTGAATCTGAAGGATTAGAAATATTAAGGCAAATAAAAACTGATGAATTAAATACTGCTTTAGATGCGGAAGTTCAAAAAACTAAAGAAGTTATATTACAATCTAGCACAAGACTAACTGCTTATCAAGATGAAATTAACTCAATTAAGGATTTAGCTTCAGCTCAGGCGGCGATATCAGGGTTAGATTTATCTTATTCAGATTTGTCTTATTCTGAATATATTAAAGTTAAAAGTGCAACTGGTTCTACTAATCCGTATAAAAATGAAGAAGAATATTTATCGGCACAAGAAGCAAGTAAAGCTTATTTAAAATTAGGTAATCTTTATGATTCAATAGAAAAAAGAAAGAAACTATTAAGTACTTCTAAATTTGGAACTTCCAGCAAAAATAATTCATCTAAAGACCCATATATTGAATCTTTTGAAAAGGAATTAAATAATCTTCAATATTTACGTGATAAAGATAAAATATCCGAAGCAGAATACTATAACCAGCTTGAAAAACTCAATAATAAGTATTTTTTAAATAAGAAAAAATATCTCGATGACTATCGTAAATATGAGATAGAAGTTTATTCTGGTAGAAAGCAACTCGCAGAAAAAGCATTTAATGACGAATTATCACAGTGGAAGGATTTATATGATGATAAGAAACTTAATATTGATGCTTACATTGCAAAGGTAACTGCTAGATTAAAATCAAAAGGTTTATCTAGTGAACAGAAGTCTACATTACAGGATTTACTTGGTGACTTAAATCTTGATAAAATATCTCTTTCATTTAAACAGTTTGATAATACATTAGAACCTCTTAATGATAAATTGTCTGAACTTGAACATCAATATAAAATGCTAGGAGATTCAGATTTAGCAGGTAAAGAAAAAAATCTGAATGAACAATTAGCTGTAAAACAAAAATTGTTTGATACAGTTAATAAGCAAATTACAGAATATACAAATTTGATGAAGTCTGCTAAAACTGAAGCTGAGAAAGAGTTATATAAAGAAGAATTATCTAAATTAAATCAGCAACAATATCAGCTTGAAGAAGCAATGATTGAACGTGCTAATACTATTCGTATTGATTCTATTAATGCTTTAAAAGATGCAGAACAGAAACGTCATGAAGATGTAATGGATAATCTTGACGATGAGTTAGATAGATATAAATCTACTATAGATAAAATGATTAAGGAAAGAGATAAACTTCATGATGCTGAAGATTATCAAAGAAACATTGCTAAACAAGATTCAGGAATTCAAGCAAAACAAAATGAATTAAATGCATTAGCATTAGATAATTCTGCTGAAGCACAAGCTAGAAAAGCACAACTTAATGCAGAACTCCTTGATTTACAAGAAAAGAAAGAAGATACTGTTAGAGAACATACAAGAGACCAAGAGAAAGATTTGCTTAATGATTTACTTGATTTGAAAGAAAAGAATATAAAAGACCAGAAAAAGCTTGAAGATGATAAATATAAAGCTTTCCAATCAAATATTGATAAAATGCTTTCAGGGACACAAGACTTTTATAATCAACAAGATAACATAAGTAAGCTTTCTATTGATAAGGTTATATCATATTATGATAATCTAAATAAAACAGCTAATGGTGTTTATGACAATCTTATTACCAAATTAAAACAGGCTCAATCTATCAATATGGATAATCCAATTACTCCAAATAGTAATATTGATTCTTTAATGCCTTCATATAATAATAACCAAGTTGTACAAATGGCTGATTATCTTAATTCAAATGGTCATAAGGTTGAATGGAAAAACAATAAAGTTCATATTGATGGAAAGGTTTTTGACCCTTCTGAAATAAAAGCTAGTGGTATTGATAATATTGATGGTCATTGGACTGGTACTATTGAAGAAATAAAGAAATTATTATCTAAAAAGGGAATTAATTTTGACCAAGGTGGTACTGCATTTGGAAAAGGGTTTATGTTCAAGGACGTAATTGAACCAGAAAGAACATTAAGTCCTCAACAAACTAAGATGTTTGATGAACTGGTTAAGAATTTACCAGATATGATGAAGACTATTGATATAACAAAGAGTTTAATTCCCAATCTGAGAACATTTAATCCTGCAAACCTCATAAATAATCTTGGTAAGAGTATTCAAATTGATAAAATTGAAACACATGTATACCCATCACAAGGTATGGATGAAGAAAGATTAGCATCTTTGGTTGAAAAGAAAATATTTACTAATCTTAACACCAAATTAGCTTTAAATGGTATTTAACATTATGGGAAGGGCACTTTTCCCCCTTCCCTATTTTATTTCAATCAATACGAAAGGAAGTGATTATAATGCACAGAAGTACACTTTTTAAATGGG
The DNA here is from genome assembly GCA_023460995.1 of Bacillota bacterium. Lineage (GTDB taxonomy): Bacteria > Bacillota_I > Bacilli_A > RF39 > UBA660 > RGIG4266. Next base: position 16,300 of record JAEWOE010000007.1, read on the forward strand.
ACAATATTGAATCAAGTGTATTAAAATTGCACAGTATAAAAATTAACATAGATAAGACTAAAGAAAATTTTGTAAGTAGCAGAAATTTAGTAACGGATAGAATTAATGATAAATTCTATTTACAAAAGATTGAGAAAGAAGCAATGTCTTTTACTTTGGAATTTGGTTCTGAAGAAATATTCACAGAGGAAAGAATTGAAGAGTTAGCAAGAATATTTATATTAGACAGATATGCAGATTTAATCACTTATGATAACTTACATATTTATAATTGTATAGCAACTTCATCAGAATTTAATGTGTATAGTAATGGGTACTCTTTAAGTTTGGATATGGTATGTAGTAGTCCTTATTCTACAAGTCCTTGGATGACTGAAACAAGATATGTAACAACAACTACTGATATAACTATTAATAATCAAGGGTCTATCCCCTGTTTCCCTATATTTGAGATAATTCCATTAACTACTGGAGCAACAATAAGAATCACTAATCTCACCAATGGTGGACAGTGGTTTGAACTCAAGACAGATTCAAATGGACACCAACTCTATAAAGATGAAATAATAAAAATTGATATGGAAAAGAATAAGCTCAATGTAGATTTAATTAAGACACTTGGACAGTATAGATATTCAAATATCACAGATGGAAGTACTTTCTTTAGTTTAGTTACTGGGAATAACATTCTTAGAGTTAATGCGTGTAATTTGAAGATTAAATATCGGTATTTTTATTTGACATAAAATAGTTTTATAAATAAGGAGGTGACATTGAAATGAATTATAATATAATTTCAATATATAAACCTGACGAAACACAAATTGCAAATATTGAAGTATTAAAACCTACAAGAATTAAAAAATATTCTGGCTGCAACGAATATAAATTTAGCATTCCTGAATTAACAAAAGATACTGAAACAGACCATCAAATTGATAATCCAGATATACAGTTTGTTCAATATCACTATTTAACTTATATTGATAATCATTGGTATATAATTGAGAAGATTGATAAACGAGTTGAAAATAAAGTAAAATACATTGATGTGACATGCTTTGGTAGAGCATATCAATTAAATCAATATAAATGTAAGGTTCAAACTGGTATTGTGCAAGGTTCTACGGTTATTAACGCTAAGAATTTATCAGATACAGCCCAATTAGTTTTACAGAACACAAATTATTCTTTAGGAACTGTATCTACATCTTTAGATTTGAAAATTCGAGCAGTTGATATAAATTCAAAATGTCTGTCTGCTTTAGACACTTTATGTGAGTATTGGGATTGTATATGGCAAGAGACTCCTGATAAAAAAATAAACTTTGTTGATTATAAAAATGGAATATTCAAAGGCGGATATTTAACCGCAGAAAATTTCATAAAGAGTTTATCATTAGATATGAAAGAATCATCAATAATTACTCGTTTACATATATTCGGGAAAGATGGAATATCCGTACATAGTGTTAACTTTGGTAGAGATTATGTGGATGATTTCAGTTTCTTTAAGAATTTAACTTATATGTCCCAAAGTATGATTGATAATTTAAATAGTTATGAAACTGCAATATCCAATGCACAATCACAATACAATATATATCTTAACGAATTGTCAACTTTTCAATCTACTTTAAATACTAAACAAAATGATTTAAAAGTTCTAACTGATAGTGCAATACAAAAGCAAATTCAGATTGATGTGGCTAGTGCTGACAAAAATGATGCTTTAGCTAATACTAGAAAAACAGAATTAGCTACAATTCAGAATAATATATCAATAAAGAACTCTGAAATTACAAGTGTTCAATCTCAAATAACAGCTAAAAATGGTCAGATAACTACATTAAGTAATTCTCTTTTAATCACTAACTTTTTAACAACTGACCAAATAAAACTTTTAAATGAATATATTATTGAAGAAGACTTTAACGATACAGTCATTACAAGTAAAGGTACAACAGATGTGGAGTTAAAAGAATTACTTGAAGCAGGTAAAGAATATTTAAGAAGAAATAATTGCCCTAGAGTTGATGTTTCTGTAGATTTATTAGGTATAACTTTTCTTAATGACCGAGAAAGTAAATTAACAGTTGAATCCTTGGAATTAGGGTCTATTGCTAAAATATATGTTAAGAAAATTGATGTAAATATTGATGTTAGAATAATATCAATAGAAGAATCGTTTGACGATTGTAAAGTGACTGTAACTCTCAGTAACCAAAAAGATATTCAAGACCCTTCATTTAAAGTTAAAGAATTACTTACTAGTGCTTCTGAGAGTAGAGATTTGATTGCATTAAATATTGATAATTGGATGCTAGGGAAAGAAGCGAATTCAGCTATTAATGAATACATGAGCAATAATATAAATACTATTTCACAAAGTATTACTAATTCTACAAATAGCTATGAATTAAATGATAGAGGGCTTGTTTTTAGGGACATTACAAACCCACAATATATGAGCGTTTACTCCAGCAATGGTCTATTATTAAGCGAAAATTCTGGAAGTAGCTGGAATGTGGCAATAGGTAAAGGTCAAGTATGGGGAGAAATCATAGGTGGTAAGATTATTGTAGGAAACCAAGGAAAATTCAATAAACTTGAAATCTATAATCCATCCACTAATGTTCTTGACTGTGAAATAGGCAATTACACTTCATCAATAGATGGTAGTGCTAAACGGGGCATAAAGTTAACAAATAGTGCTTTAGAGATAGTTGGTGGAATTCAAGAGTCACAACTCTCTCCTTCTGTTGCTAATGCTTATGTAAAATTAGGGCAATCATATAATAATGTTGTAATAGACTCTTCATCAGGAATTAATGTGATTCGTTCTGATAATAAAGTAAAAACGATTATAAATGCTACTGATGGATTTAAAATAATGACAGGTAGTAATGGAAATTTTAATACAACTATGTTTAGTGTTGATACAAACGGTCAAGGTTACTTTGGTGGTATAGTAAATGCAAAGGATTTTCAGATTAATGGTACTAGTATATTAACAACAAATGGATTAATTAAAGGTTCAAGTATTTCAGCAGACTCATTATATGTAAACAGTGCAAATATTACTGGTACTATTACTGCTGATACTGTAAAAAGCAATTGGATATATTCAGGAGTAATAAATGCACAACAAATATATGGTGGTATAGCAAATCTCAGTGAAAGTGTTAATATAGGTGACATATATAGCAATGAAGAAAAAACACTAAATTTTTATAATAGTGGGTCAACTTCCTTATGTAATATAAAACTAGATATAAATGGAAATATGTTCGTAAATAGTTATCAAGGTTTATATTTAGGTAATGGTGGAGGTTATGCACTTCAAATTCAAAGTCAAACTGTAACATTTAATGGAACGGTGTATGGAATTGAATCATCTTCTTGGACTCAGCCTAATCATAATCATGGCATATCTGGGGGTACTAGACTGGCAATTTGTGATATAACAGGAAAAATTGTTGGTAGTGTAGTTTGGTCTGAAAGTGGAGGTTTTACTCATTATCATAGTATTTATTAAAAACCTAGAGATTAATTCTCTAGGTTTTTACCCAAAAAGTTTATATTAAAATATAAGTATCCACTATAGAAAATGAAATTTATTGGGTTTGCATCTTCTGTTTCTAAAATAACAGTATTGTCCTTGTATAATTTAACAGTGTTATTTTTTCCATTGAATTTCTCTGTTATTTTTGTTTTTTTGGAAAATTCAGTCGATAATATATAAGTGTTTGAATTATAAATAATAGCAGTATAATCTCCAAATTTCGTTAATTGAAAGTTGTCACCATCAACTAATCGTATAGGATTTAAATACTTATTTGAGTCATTTATCTCAGGAACAGTTAAATCTGGTAATGCAGTTGTAGTCAATTGTTCTTCACCTCCTTTTGTCATATTTTCTTCTGTTTGATTAGAAGAAGTTAGAAGAATTTGTTTATTCTCAAATTTAACACCTACTCCAACTTGCTCTAAATCGCCAAGTTTTAAGTAGGTAGAAGCATTTATATTATAACCATCAACATCTGCCACTTCTCCATCAATTAAAACTGGATACGGGTTAGGTTTAACATTTAATTGTGTAACTGCAAATGCCGAGATTGATGCTGTAATAGTTATTCCTATTAATATACCACTAACAAAACTCTTAAAGTTAATTTTCATAATAAACCAATCCTTTCAATCAATTTCTTACAATTACATTATATTCCTATAATTAATTTTTGTCAAGTGTAAATAATATTATTTTAATATTTTATATAATATTGACTATCCCTTATTATTAATGGTATTATTTGGGTTAAATAACTTAATTAAGGAGTGATTTGTAATGAATGGTATTGCTAAAATGATAAGTTATATTGGTTGGGCTATAATTTGCATAGGAATATTCCTGTTTCTTTATTTATTATTTGAAATAAAAGACATTTGGTATGGAGTTGGAGTAATAATAACTTCAATAATCTTTGGTACATTATTTGTTGGGATATCAGAAATAATTCAATTATTACAAGAGATTTTAAATACAAATAAAAATGGCAGTAAAGTATGACAATAAACTAAAATTTAATATTTTGATGTAAATAAAAGAACCTATTTAAAGTTAAGTAGGTTCTTTTATTATGCCCAAAAACGCAATAAAAGAGAAATTTCATCAAATTTAATAATATAAAAATAACATAGGAGGATGTTTTACATGGTTTATGAAATAAATGATAAAGTTAAACAAAATCTATTAGGATTCTTAAATCGAGTCCAATTACAGGGGTTCAATGAACTATCTGCAATGAATGAATTATTATCTATTTTAAATAATCCAGTCAATACAAATTTAGATTCTATTACAAAGGAGGAGTAAACTTATGGCTTTTTCTTTTAATACTAGTTTGGTATTTGAAAGGCGATTGGGTACTATTGAAGACCCTTATGACTCAATAACCGAGTCAAGAAAAATGAATGAAAATATTACTTTGCTTTCAGAAATACCAAGTATTCAACATCATGTTACTGTAACAGAACCTTCTACTGGTAATATTTATTACGAAGTTTTTGACGATTCGGATTTAGCAGATAATCAATTTAAAGTTGATTATAATCTTGGATTTGTATTTTTCAGTCCCTCCAGTATTGGAAAAATATTACAGTTTAATTTTCGTGGGACTGGTTGTCATTTCATACCTGTGGACAGGATTTGGACGAAATTGGACTCTAATGGGCATGTACTTGAAACACTTGCGGAGATTATTGATGCAGGAAAGATTGCAATTGATGCGTTGAATTTATTAAATATAACTATAGATAATGCAAAAGCTGCTACTCTAAATGCGAACAATGCTGCAACAACTGCTAATACAACGAACACCAATATTTCCAATGCTGAAGCTTTAAGGGTCTCTGCTGAAAATACTCGTGTATCCCAAGAAAATACACGAAAATCAAATGAAACAACAAGGCAGACTAATGAAACAAACCGTCAAACTACTGAAACAAATCGAGCAACTGCCGAAAGTGGTAGAGTTACAGCAGAAAACAGCAGAGTTACTGTTGAATCTAATAGAGTAAGTGCTGAATCGGCAAGAGCATCTGCTGAGACAACTAGACAAACTAATGAGACTGCTAGAATTTCTAGAGATACTGCTTATCAAGTTTGTGAGGCTTACAATAATACTAAAGCATATGTTCCCTTAAATAAAGTTACATATCAAGGTTCGTTATATCAAAACAAAGTTGGATGTACTGGAGTTTTACCTACTGATACAAGCAAGTGGATTTGTATAGCCTTAAAAGGTGATTATTATATTGGCTCTACAGCCCCTTCTTCTCCATATGTAAATCAAATTTGGTTTGATACATCTGCTTCAATTATTAAGTATTGGACTGGTACTATTTGGCAAGCCACAATTGGTTCTGGTGATATGCGTAAAGAAATTTACGATACTGATAATGATGGTATTGTAGATAGTGCTGAAACTTTAAACGGTTTAACACCCTCAGTAACAGAACTAAACCATGTTAAAGGTGTAACTAGTGGAATACAGGGACAACTTAATAATAAAATAAATACTTCTCAAATTAAAAACAATTTAACTGAAACAGCAACAGGTAATGTACTAGACGCAACTCAAGGAAAAACATTAGATGACAAAATCAGCATTTTATCTGGAAAAGTTGACTCCCCTACCTATACTTCCGAACAAACAGTTTATAATGTTGGAAGTATTTCAAATACCTCAGTAAATGCCCCTTTAGCTAAGTGCGAACTTGCAGGGCAGGTTGTAAATAGTATATTATCGAATGGTAATTTTTCAAGTATTGGAAACTGGTCTGGTACTGGTGCGTCAATTTCGGTATCAAATAATGTTGCATCTATTACAGGAACAGGCACAAATTCGTTTGTACAAGTGGCTCAGAATTCCACATCAGTATGGCAACCACGCAGGAAATATTTTGTAAGATGTAAGGTGCGTGTCACCAATACAGATTGTACATTATTGTCGCTTTATGGTGGTACATCAGTAACAGGTTCGTGGGTGATAGGGAATTCTCAAGCTTTACCAGTTAAAGATACTTGGTATACACTAACTGGGACGATATACTCAGAAGATACTGCTCTAAATGGATTTGTGCGTATAGCAATAAGGTCTCAATATAGTGATACAACACTGGCAAACGGCAAGGTTATGGAGGTCAAAGAAGTTGTTGTTCTTGATATGGGTACTGATTCTCCCGGACTATATTATAATCTAACAGCTGACCAAATGAATGTGAGATTCCCAAACTTTATCGGCTATGGACTTACCAATACCCAACCACAGGAATTGGTTGTAACTGGGAAGAATTTATTTAACTTATATAAACCTGTTTCTTATGCTCAATCTGGAGCAATTAAAACTATAATTAATAACGGAATTAAAGTAAAAAATACAGTTACCGCCGTATATTCACAAGTAAGAATAAAGATTCCCATTAAACCTAACACTTCATATAAATTTTCGATGAATATTAGCATTATTTCTGGTTCGGCAGGGATAACTGTTAGGGATGGCAGTGAAACAAATATTTTATTTACAAATACTGGTACTTTGGCTAATGGTAGTAATGTTTTTACTTTTACAACAAATTCTGAAAATATAGTTACTATTTCTTTCTTTTGTACAACTGCTACTTCTGCCAGTGGAGAAGTAGATTATACTAATATAATGCTAAACGAAGGTTCTACAGCATTACCTTACGAACCATACTCAGAAACAGTAGTGCAAATACCTGAGTTGAGAGCTGTAAATGATAGCTTTAGGGATATATTCGATGTGATTATAGGTAAGCTTACGCAGAATGTTGGAAAAATCGTCTTAAACGGTAGTGAGTCTTGGAGTTCATCTACTTCAGTTGTAACAGGTAAAAATAGGTTTGTAATGGCATTATCAGATGCAAAGCCTAATGCAACTAATGAAACAATTAGTGTTGTAGCATGTGATAAGTTAAACGCTGTATCGCCAGCAAATACTTATAATAATATTGATGGTATTGCTATGAGTATTGATGGTAAGATTATTGTTTATGTAGAAAGTCAGAGTGCAAATACAGTAGCACAGTTTAAATCATGGCTTGCTGCAAATCCAATAACTGTACTGTATCAACTAGCGACACCAAAAGAAAAATATCTTCTTCCTGCAAAAACAATTATTGCAACACCAAATGGAATAGTTTATACAAATCCAGCTTGTACATATGCTGATGGTTATGATACAAAAATAACTATACCGTCTACTCTTACAGCTTATCCTATTAAAACTCTAAAATATGTTAATAAAATAAATAATGTTGATGGCACATTAACTCCTGTTGATATCTCAACTTGTACTGTAGCAAGTGATGGATTTTCATTTACAATTACTGGTGCTCTTTCGGGTGAATATTACGATTTTGGTTGGTATTATGATTCAAGTATATCTACTGTACCATCTGTAACTATATCATGTGCAAGTGATTTAAAAGCGGCTGTAGATGAGAATGTAAAGAGCGTAAAGAGAGTAAGTGATTCAGTAGATAAAATTCAAACTGAGGTTGAGATAAATAGTGATAAAATTGGCATTTTGTCTAATGATAAAATTGATAAAATTCAAATTAAAAATACATTGAATGAAACATCAACTGGAAATGTTTTAGATGCAAGTCAAGGTAAAGTGTTAAATGATAAAATTAACATCTTTAATACTATGAGTATCAATGTTAAATCATATGGTGCAAAAGGTGATGGTGTAACAGATGATACAATAGCTTTTCAAAATGCAATTGATGCCGCCATAGCAAATAAGGTAAAATGTGAAATACCTAGTGGTACTTATTTAATTACTGATACATTAAAAATTGGTGATAATATCACCGCAGGACAATCTCCAGAGCGTCTTGAAATAACAGGGGTGCATATGATGCATACTGTATTAAAATTTAACTCTACTTCTTCGAAATCATTATTCTATATAGGACCAAACTCTGGATATATTATACTTCAAAAGATGACGCTAGAGGATACTAATGTTAGAGTGAATACAGCAATTGAATTACAAGACTATTTTGATGCCGCCGGAAACGCAAACTGGAAGAATAACTTTGAGTTTCTACATATTAAAAATTTTAACAAAGGTATTGTATTCAGCGGTGATTCTACACAACCAAACCATACTCAAGACACACACTTGGACGGGACAACATTACACAAAGTTGGTATATGGGATTATAACGTAGCAATAGAGATAAACAATGTACAAGCTGTACAGTTATATGGCGTCGATGTTGACTTAATATGTACTTTTACGGGCAATGAAAATTCAGTAGGTATAGTAAATAATTGCGGTGCATCGTGGACTTTTGAAGGTGGTTCTTGGATTGGAAGTGGAACATTTGTTAAATTTAATTGTACAGGTACGTATTATCAGGGTTCAAAATATGATTTAGAAAATATAAAATTTGAGTTTAGAAATCCTTATATAAAACCTGTAATAGCTTATTCAGATAGCTCTGAAGGCTATGCCTCTTGGACGGGTTCTAACGTATTGGGTTTTACTATGCAAGATTGTTGGGGTTCTTGCTATGGTCAATCTGTGACGTTAATAAAAACGCCTGTTGCTGGTAAGGCATTATTTAAAAACAATTATTTTGATAGTGATACAACAATAGCTAATTTATATTCAACTACTGAAACAATTCTTTTAAGTGGAACTAATAGAGGTTCAAAAGGTAGTATATGTTTTGATGGTTGTACGCCAATTAATATAAATGTTCTAACAGACACATCTAAATATCTTAATGGATATGGTAGAATTCCTGAATATAAAGTACTAAATACTTTTCATAGTAGTGCAAATCCTAACACTACAGTTGACACTTATGGCTATTATTCATCTAAAGAATTGCCATTTGAAAGCAGCCAAATTGACGGTCTTGTTAACTATACAAAAAAGATTACAGGATTTAGGACTATTGATGCGTCAAACATTCCGACAGAATTCAAGATAATGTTACCTAATTTTGGAATGCCTTTGAATTTATTGATTCCTAGAACATTAACAGTGTTAGATGGCTCAAGAGTTGAGTATTATGTTGTAAAGGATAACTCTTTATGGGCTAACCCATCAACATTTGCTTTAGCAACAGATGCACTCAAACTAGGACAATATGATTTTTCAGCAACCGAGTATGGGTTAGTAACAATACCTATTAAAGCAACAGCAAATTTCTATTCATTCACGGGTGGCTATACATTAAAAGTAGGTAGTGCCAACTGGAAAGAAGGAAGGTTTTTAATAAGGTTTGTGAATTCTGGAACAGGTGCATTACTTGCTACGGGGCAAACTCCATTAGAGTTTATTTTAATTGAATATATATAGATAATATTATATAATTGTTCATAGATAATATACATATTTTACTATGGGAGGTTATTTATGGAGTCAAAAAGAATTGAATGGGTGGATGTGTGTAGGGGATTAGCTATATTGGCAATTTTTATAGGACATGTTGGTAATACTGATATAGTAACGACTTTTGTCTTTAGATATCATATCCCCCTATTTTTCTTTTTGTCAGGATTTTTTTATAATAAAAGAAGAATATTATCAATTAAAGAATATTTGGTTGAATGTTTCAAAGGAACTTTAATTCCTTACATTTTCTTCTGTTCTTTAGGTATAGTATTTTATATTGTGACACAAGGAAGCCCTCTAGTAATAGCTAAAACATATTTAAAGCAAGCATTTTTTGGCATTCGTATTCATATAGACTTTGGTGGTCAATTATGGTTTTTTACATGTCTTTTTAGCATTCAGATATTATATTATTTATTAAATAGAATTATTAAAAAAAAAGTACTGCTAGTTATTATTACATTAATTTCTGCCTTATTAAGTGCAGTTATTCTTAAAATGCCAAATGTTCCATCAGTATTTTTTAATATTGATAGTGCATTATATTATACTTTGTTCTATTGTGTGGGAGATATCGTTTATCCGAAGATAGAAAATTTAGCACTTTTTAATAAAAATCTCTTACATAAAAGAATCATTCAATTGCTTTGTATTATAATATTAATGTTTACTTTTTATGTATATGGGAAATATCAAAATTTTGACGTTATGCTTATGAAAATTGCTTATATAATGCCATTTGATATTTTAATAACATATGCCTTTCAATTTTTTACAATATTTGTAACTTTTATATTAATTGCTGCTAATATTATAGTTTCATTTGCATTAAGACAATCTAAATTTTTATTAAATATTGGAAAGAATACTTTAATATTATGTGGTTTAGAGAGTATATCGGTAATTATCGTTTATTCTATACTATCATTTTTGGGAATAAATGTTAAGACGGATATTATATTGTATAAAGTTATAATTGTTGTTCTAAAAGTTGGCATCATTAAGATTGTGTTTTTTGATTTATTTAATAAATATTTACCTTGGGTTATTGGACGAAAAAGAACTACAGAATTGTAATAAGATAAAACAATATAATACTGCTTTTAATAAAACAACTATTTGGTTCGGTTTTTAACCTTACAGTATCAACGGTTTCAAGGCTTAAAAAATGGCTGAAAGTAGCATTATTACTCGCTTTGATGTGATTTTCAATAAAAAGAAGAGATTTTAGGTCTATAAGACTTATTTTCTCTTCTTTTTATTATGACCTATTTTTGGATATTAAAATTATAACATTAATACTATAGAAAGTGAAGTGAAATAAAGTATGTCTGAAAAATATAATTTTAGTCTTTTTACTAGAGAAAATTTTAAATCTTACATAGATAATTTAAAGGTAGATAAGAACTTTACTACAATACAAATACATCATACAGCATCGCCAAGTTATGCTAATTGTAATGGTAAAAATCAAATAAAATTAATGGAGTCAATGAAAAATGCTCATTTACAACGTGGATTCCAAACTATTGCACAGCATTTAAGTAGTTTCCCTGATGGTTTAATTTGTACAGGTCGTAGTTTTAGTTTAGATGGTGGAGGGTTTTATGGTAATGAAAACAAAAACTCTATAACTATCGAAAATGTTGGGTGGTTTGATATTGGTAAGGATATTATGACTGAAGAACAAAAGGAAACAATAATTTTTATGGTGGCTGTACTGTGTAAAAAGTTCAATATTATACCTAGTACATCTACTATTCTTTACCACACGTGGATGCCTAGTGCAAAGAAGACTTGCCCAGGCTCTAATTTCTATGGAGGCAATAGTAAAGAGTCTGCTAATAAGAATTTCATACCATTAATAAAGAAAGAATTAGATATATTAAACAATGTTGAGGAGGTTATTAATATGTTATATAAAGATGATTCAGAAATAAGTAAATGGGCAAAGACTGCTGTATATGACTTACAAGAAAAAGGATTAATGGGTGGTTCAAATAATGAATTTAATCCTAAAGATGTGGTTAATAGAGAAACACTTGCACAAGTAATTTATAATGTTTTAAAGTATTTGGGTAAATAGTTACGAAAAAATAGGGAGTATTGTATCATTTATTAGATATAGTACTCCCTATTTTTTTTACCCATCTTGTCTCTGTTCCAACTTTTCGAGAGCTTTAAAGAACATAGACAAGGCTTGATTTACCATATCACTTCTATCAAGACCATACTTATCAACAATAGCCTCCATTTGCTCCAAGTTATCTTTAAATACATAGTAAGAACGTTGTTTACGATTATCTGTGTATTTAGTTTTAGTTGGAATTACAATACCACTTATAAGGTCATCATTAGTATTAACCTTGTTATTGGATTTATTAGTATTATTACTTTTGCTTGTATTCTTATCATTAGTAGTATTTGTAGGTTTATCTTTATTTTTAGTTCTAGTCCTACTATTAACTGTAGATTTAGATTTATTTTTGTTATTAGAATTACTTGTAGTTATATTCTTGTTAGTATTACTATTTTCAGTATTGATTGTAGTTGTGTTAGCACCATTAACAACATTTACATTTTTATTTTCAACATTATCATTAGTATTAATTGTGGTACTAGATGTAGTACTAAGTTTAGTACTATCTTTGCCACTAATTATATCTTTAATTTCAGTACTAATATCATTTTCATCAGCAGATAGGTTAAATAAGCCATTTGCTGGAACCTTCAATTTTGGAGTTGCCACCTAAAACACCTCCTCAATTAAATTATAGTATGGTTGTACTAGTCTTTCGGTAGGATATAGAATAACCGCTGGTGTTCCCATCATAGGACTATCAGCAAAACGGACACATTTTGGGATTACATTTTCAAAAACTTTAATATCAGTATTAGCAAATGATTTTCTTGCTTCTTGAACAACAATTGAAGATAAACTTGTTCGAGGGTCACACATAGTAGGAAGAATACCTAAAATATTTAAATCTTTGTTTGACGTACTTTGAACTTTTCTTATAGTTTTTATGGCTTTTGAAACACCATTTGTTGCAAAATATTCTGTTTGCATTGGAATAATTACATCTGTTGATACTGATAAAGCATTTATAGTTAATAATCCTCTAGATGGGGGACAATCAATAAAAACTACATCATAATTATTAATAATAGGGGACAGAGCTTCTTTTAAAACTAATGATGTATTATCTATTGATTCTTTGTTTTCTATTACTACCAAATCAAATTCACTAAGATTATCATTTGAAGGAATAATGTCAAAATTAAATTTTGTTTGAATGATAGTATCTTCAATGCTACATTCACCTATAATGGCTTCAAATATTGTTTTATTTAATTTATCAGTATTAATTCCAACTGATAAACAACTATGACCTTGTGGGTCGAAATCAAGTAAACAACATTTTTTTTCTGGATAAGTTTTAGCATAAGCAGAGAGTAAGTTCACAGCAGAAGTAGATTTTCCACTTCCACCTTTTTGCAAAAAGAAACTAATTACTTTTGGCATTTGTTTATACACCTCACATTATTAATATTGTTGCTATTATATACCATATTGGTAATGTTTTCAATAGTATTTTCCTATTTATTTGTAGTACTATTCTTAGTACTAATACTAGTACTACATTTTATTTAAAGGATTTTTATTAATCATTTCTCTTAATTGCTCTTGTTTTATATGAGTGTAGATAGTAGTAGTTTGAATACTTTCATGTCCCATTAATTCTTGTAATGCTCTAATATCTTTATTACCATACTCATAAGAAATAGTACCAAAAGAGTGTCTAAGTTTATGTACAGATAATTTTTTGTCTAGTCCAGCTTTTTGAATATACTTGGCTACTAGTTTTTCAACTGAACTATGCGAAATTCTTGTTCTTAATCGGCTTACAAAAAGAGAATCTTTATCGTTTTTAGGTATAAGTCTAACTTTTATGTAATTTTCAATTGATTGGATACAGGTTGAAGAAAGGGGAATAGACCTATCCTTTTTCCCTTTTCCTTTGACTTTTAACACATTATCTTTGATATCAGACAAATTTATACCACATAGTTCACTAAGTCTAATACCAGTCAATAGAAATGTATTGAGAATAGCATAGTCACGCTCTTTAAAATCTCCATCAACAACAGATAATAACTTTTTACATTCTTCAACCGTAAGATATAAAGGTAAAGACTTTGGTATTTTAGGCGTGTTTAAAACTTCAGTAATATTTTGATTAATAGCCTTTTCATTAACATATAGCCATTTAAAAAATGATTTAATCGACGCTATTTTTCTTGCTCTACTGGGAGCAGATTTATCAATAGTAGTGTCATAAAGATAGTTTTGTAAATCTGACGATGTTATTCTTTCAATTTCAGTTATATCGAAATTAATTGGTTTAAATTTGGCAAAGTATTTAATAAATTTCATAAGGTCGAAATAGTATTGTTTTAGAGTTCCTTGTGATAGATTTTTAGATAAATAACAATAATTAATAAAGTCTTTAAGTACCTGTGGACACTCATCTGAAAAGTTTATCATTATATAATCACCTCAAAATTAGTGTATCATATCCACTTACTTCTGTAAAATTATTATTTTCTAGAAGTAAATTTTAGCGATAGGGTATACCCTTTTTAATATATATGGTAGAATAATATTGGAGGTAATATTATGGCAAAAAAGTCTAACAAACCATTTAAGAGATATATATCAGTAATAAATAATAAAGAGTTATATGAAATAGGAAAACTTTTAACAGAGAAAGAAATGTTTAAATTATCTCAAGAAGAAACTGAAGCTATTGCTACAACATCTCCAGAAGTGTTTGTAAAAATTACTGAATATGATATTATTAAAAATCCTGCAATTTTATTACAAACAACTAGTAAACAAGAAGTTGTAAAAAAAATCAAGGAACGTATAGATAACCTAGATAGTTTAACCAGAGATGTATATTCAATTTTATTTTCTCATTGGTTTGAATATAAAGATGAATTAGGCTATGCGACTATTGAAATTGATGATATGCATTTTAATTATCGTGGACATTCAGGGAAAAATATATCTTCTACTCTATCTAATGATGATTATGAAAATTATAGAAAATGTATTGATATACTAAGAAATACTAGTGTAAAAATAGATATTAATGATTCTAATAATTTTGCATATCATAATATCAAAGATTTTGATGTTGGAGCTGTAGAAGGATTTTTATTAAATGTTGATAATTTCATATACTATAGTCATGATAATACTAAAATTAAGGGCTTAAAATATAAGCTGTCGGTAATTCAAGATATATCTTCGTATTATACTTTACAAGTAGATAATAAGTTTTCCACTTCCATTTTAAAAATGGCAGCTAACAATCCGACAATGAAAAATTTAGGATACTATATCTCAAAGTTAAGAAAAATAAATGTTGATAGTGGTAATACTTATACAGATATAAGTATATATAATTTGATGGGCGAATCTAATTTCAAAATTGTTGGTTCAAGATATCAGCAATACATAAATAGGTTCTTGGACTATTTACGCAGAACAGAAGAAATTTTAAGAGATGATGAAATAGTTACTCAAATTGATATACCTTTTGATGTGGATTCAAAAACATATAAGTTTAAAAAAGTTAGAATTTATTGGAATTTAGATGTAATCCAAGATGTGCAAAATTAAGGTAGTTTTGTGTAATTTGATTGTTGTGCAAAATCAAGGTATTCATGTGCAGTTTTAAGGTTGTTGTGTGTAATATTAAGGTAGTTTTGTGTAAATTGAAGGTATATTTGTGTAATATTAAGGTAGTTTTGTGTAGTAAATTTCTTTGTAATCTTACTCTCCCTATGTATTCTGGTTATTTAGGGGTATATTATTGTCAAATTATTTCCCATATGTTACTATAAATCTAAATTAAATGTTGAAACATGTAAAAATCCTGTTTACTCTCAGCCGACCAAAGCGAAATAAACAGGATTTATAGGACATTTTGTATTCAATTGCCTTAAATCTATTTTATCAAATTGATGGTGATTAGTCAATACAATAGTCCTGTTTAGTTTACCCTTTTTACTTATGATAAATTAACAGGAGTGTGGTTTTATTATGGCTGAAAAGTCTATTGTTAGAGTTAGTAAAAACAAAGATAATCCCTATGTAATGATGAATAAAGAATTCTTATCTGATTCAAAATTATCTTGGAGAGCCAAAGGGATGCTTTCCTATCTTCTTTCAAAACCTGATAACTGGCAAGTTAATCCTAATGACTTAATTAAAAAATCTAAAGACGGAAGAGATGCAGTATATGCATGTCTAAATGAATTGATTGAATTTGGGTACATACAAAGGAATAAAATTAGAAACGATAAAGGACATTTTTCACATATAGAGTATCTAGTTTTCGAAGTCTCTAAAACCAGCATGGATACTAAAATCTCACCATTTACTGACATTCCGTATACGGTAAAACCACATCTGGTTAAATCTAATTTGGTTAATCCTGAAACGGATACTCCTATTTCGGATAACCCCGACAATAATAAGAATTTAGATTTAGGTTTTAATGAATTTGACTTAAATAATGTTTTTAATAATAATCAAATCCTAGTAAGTAATGATTCTATCAATCAATCAAATCTTAAGAACAAAAGTGAAAGATTGACAGATGATTTAATTTCTATTTTCGAAAAATGTAATTTATATCTTTATGGCAACAAGGAACAAACATTTATAAAAAACGCTTTACGAGATATGTATTTAACTGAAAATTTCAGTAAATCATTAAATATATCAATTAAGATTGTTCGTGAGAAACTAAGCTATATTAATGTTCAACACTTTGATGTAGCAATAGATAACTATAAAAATGCAGTTCTTCGCTCACAAAGAGAAGGAACAAAGATAACTGCACCTATGAAGTATTTTTCAAAGTGTATTTGGAATGCAATTATTGATGCTGAATTAAATGATAGTGGAATTTTTGATGATGTTTTTACAGATGATTAAAGGAGTATAGTTTATGCTATACTCCTTATGAAATCCATGTTTTATAACTATATATTGTATATGTGATTATACTTTACTACTATATGTTGGGTATGAGTTTAAGCTGTTTTTATATTTTTGTACTTCATTTTGTAAATTAATAATTTCAGTTTTATAAATCTCAATAACTTTATCTTGTTTATGTATAATATCAGTATGAATATCAATTTTATCACTATAATGCCAAGCGGAAGTAACGAATCCTATTGCATAGACAATTATGAGTCCTAGTATAATCCAAATCATATTAATCCTTCCTTTCTCTTTTCTTATATTTATATAAATAATCAAGAATTATTTTTGCTAAATCGTCTGTCATTCCTGTCAAAGTAGTAACCTCCCCACGTCACTCCAATTAGTACATCTATAACTATTCCAATCTTTATTCCATACATATGTATCACCAAAACAAACTTTAATTTTTGCATTAGATGAATCAAGATTAGTTTTTACATCATCTATAAATATAGAATCTTGCATATTTACTGTCTCTTTGTTCATTGTACAACCATATTTAACAAGCATAATATGATTTTTGATACAGGGTAAATTTGTATTTAGCCAATCAAGTTTAAACTGAATATTACGAATAGTGCCAATAGAACATGTAATTACATCATACTTATTACAAAGTTTCTCAATAATTTCTTTTGTATTTTCATTAATAAAGTCTGCATAATCAAAGAAAGTTTCACTTGCAAACATCTCGTCAACACTAGTAACTAAAGGACATTGGTCTCTTAAATCCCATTGTTCCACTAGCCACCATTTTGCTTCTTTGAATTCAGGATGATATCTATAAGCGTGGTTATATGTATCACAGTAGGCTCTAATACTATCAATGATAGTTGAATCTACATCAAGAAACAACTTTTGTTTATTCATTTATTTTCTCCTTTATCTCTTTAATACATTTATCAAAATCATAATTCTTAACTATGTAATCAACTTCTTTCTCAACTAATTCTCTAGGAAATTGGTTAATATCATCAGTATAACGTCTATTCCATTCAGTTTCGTTAAAATCACTTCTATTGATGCATCTATTACGTCTTGTTGGTTCATTTACATCAATAAAGAAAGAAATTATATTATTATTGTAATACTTTTTAAATTCCATTAATCCAAGTAAATCTAGTACTACAACATAACTATTTTTTGATAAATCAATTGAATCTTTATGTACTCCGTAATACCATGTATCAGGAATATTGTTGACTAAGGTGTTATACTTACGACACTCAATGAATTCATCTTTTTCAATCATATCTTCAAATTCTTGTCTAGTTACGAAATGATAAGGATTGTTTTCTGATTCATTTGGTCTCATAGGTCTTGATGTTGTGGATATTATCATTTTATAGTTCCAATTGTCGGCTATGTATTTTGTGATAAGGTCTTTACCAGCACTTGAGAATCCACAAACCACTATAATGCTATTATTCATTACTTTTCCTCCTTCTTATTTACACCAGTTAATTCAGTGAAGTATGGTAATGATAATACCCACTCACTAAATTCTCTCCATTCTGGTAGACGATGATTTCTTCTTTGATTATAAATGGTTTTTAATTGACCATAATTAGTTGTCATTCTAGCAGTCAATTTAAAACCACAAGGATTAGAATAGAGAATTTCAAGATACTTTCTTTGTAAGATTGAATTATATAAATCCGTTTCACCGTTATACTTTTCTTTATTATTGAGAAGTAAATTATAATCATCTACCTTTTCTTTCATTATTTTTATGATTCTAGGGTCTACATATTCTATGTATTGATTAGATAAATCAAATTTGGTTATCCTATGCATAGTTGATTGAGAAGAAATAATTTCAAAGAAATGGTATCTTTCGGCTTCAGTCCATGCCTTAACTGTAAAAGTCAAGTCAAAAGCAACTAATATACCATGAAGAAAATTATCATGTGCTGAACCTCTAGGGGAACTACCCAGTTTTTTAGTTGTGTCAGTAATATCTGATGTGCAGTTATCAGTATTAATTGCCATAGGATACTTGCTTGCTTTTATTGCTTCTTCTAAATCATATACTTTTACATTATCTATAATCATCAATCAATCTCCTTATCTATTTTTATTTGATATCAACGAAATTCTTTAATACAGTCACAACAATTCTCTTTTATAGTAACCAATGAATCACCGATAGAAATTCTATATTCCTTGTTGTCAAAATCATATTCCATTGTTACGCCTAATTGCATATGTGTTAAGCCATTCAAATTATATTTATAACTATTTATCTTCAGATGGGGTATATTCACTTAAAAATAAGATTAAACCTATAAACAACATATTTATTACTAAGTCAAATTTATAATTTGTTGGTTCTATTAAATCAAAAGCATATAATAATGCTATGATAATGTAACCTACACCAAACACCTTAAATATGGGATTTATGTATTTTTTAATTATGTTTAATACTTTCATTGTTTCTCCCCTCTATAATTATTTAATTCTCTTATAAAATTATCTATTTGGCATATTTGACAAGCTTCATAATTATCACTTCCTTAATCTTTAAACTCAACAACATCATCATTATCAGTATTAATTATGTAAAAAGGTGCAGATACGCCAGTACTAAATTTACTAGCTGCCTGTAAAGCTAAATGTATTCTTTCTATAGGTGTTAATTTACTATTTTCAGTAGTATATAAAGAACCAAGTGCATAGTTTACCCCACTACCTATAGCTTGATAATTATCTGTTGTTTCAAATACTGCATAATTTGATTCAATTAACCATAGTTTATTTTTATATCCTAACAAGAAATAACTTTCAAATTCGCTAATTCCGTTGTCAGTTTGATTTCTTAAATTATTATTAAACAATTTTATTACATTGGGAATAAATTTTGTAACAATATATTTATGGTCAATATCTGGTTCATCTCTTTTATCTATTAAATTTTCCGCATATTGTAATAAATTTAAATCTCTAATTGTTCCACTAAATCCTAATATAGCATTTGGAGTATCGTTTAACTTAAAAACTTTTTTCTGTTGTAATATTTGTTCTCTCCAACCTCCTGAAGCACAACTATCTCCTCCTATGTAAGTTACTCCATTATCTAATAGTCCAACTATACAAGTCATTTTTCTCTCCTTTAAAATAATTATTTTTATTTCATAATAGAATCCTGATTTTATCATGTTTTTAGTGACTTACAACTTCTTAATGCTCATTTATACTCTCGTTTACTCCAATTTGCATATTACAGATTTATGACATTAAGAGCATTTTCAACTCTCATTTTACCAATATTACAATAAGGGTCTGTTTCCGTATTCATCATTTCAATATCTATGTATTTAAGGTTATACCCTTCTCTATTAAGTTCTTCACAGGCTAAAGCATGAGTACAACTTCCTGCTGTAATATCTATTGTCTTACCATCAATAGGAGTAACCAATTTTATTAACCATTTGATTAATTCTTTTGGTTTAACAGTAACATGAGTATTACCTTCGCCTTTTTCTTTTTTAGTTGCTTTAGGACAATAACAAAATGGAACAAAATCATCAGCATCTATATTTAGAAAATATCTACTTGCTCCACCAACATCACCTAACCCACCTGCATTAGCTGATAATTCTTCGTTCTTATATTTGCCATACACACTGTCACCTAAAGCACCTTTGCTTTTATCCCCACTACCACCAGTTGATTTGCTAATTCCACTTTGACTATCAAGTATTTCTCCCATAGAAGAATCAAAAATCATATTAGCAGGAAATCTACCTATTTCGTTAGCTGGCATTGATTTATCTTCTGCATATGCTCCATAAATTCTTGTTTCACTATCAGAATAATTAGTTGTAGGATTTTTTGAAGCTTTAGCATTTATTATATTTTTATCTTCTTGTGATGTTGGAATTCTACAAGCATCAATATTCATTGCACCACAGCCATTTATATTTATATTACTTATGTAATTACCTTCTAATGGTTTCTGAAATATTGTAACTGGCTCATGTGCTGGCTTTAATCCTGCTGTCTTCCAACCATTCCATTTTATTGCTTCTTGTGATGTAGGTTCAGTAATTGTTGCTCCATTATCTGATTTAAATCCTCCTGCTAAAACTCTGTCTGCACCTTCATTTTGTGATTTTCTATTAGGTCTTAATTTTGATTCATCAACACCTAAAATCTTTCTTTCCACTCCTGCTTTTTTATCAAATAACTTTCCTATATCTTGATTTTTCGGAAACCCAGTTCCATACACCCAATCTATTTCCTCAACAATATTAAATCCTACATCTTCAAAAGCCGACTTCATTCTGTGGTTGGTTTTAGGATGTCCAAATATACAAACATAACCACCAGACTTCACTATCCTAAATAATTCAACAGCTCTTTCTTTACACCATTCATAAAAGTTTCCTGTAGTATCCCATTTTTTACCCATAAATGATAAATCATAAGGGAAATCAGATATACAACTATCAACACTATTTTCTTTTATCTTTCTCATTGCTTCAATATTATTGCTATGTATTATCTTTCCACTTTCTGTTTTATGTATTATTTCCATTTATACCTCCAAATTATATTAATAATAATTACCATCAGCTATACATTCATCACATAGCCAATATCTATATCCACAACTACTATCTAAAAATTCGTCACCTGTACCTTCAGGTATTTCTTTTTCATATACTTCACAAATCTTATTGTCCATAATAATCCGTCCTTATAAATACGATAAAATGTGTTTTTTATTCAAATTTTAAGTCTCGAAACCCTTACTATAGGCTAGTTTCAAAATTGACAAAACCAACAATCGGTATTCTTTTGTCTTTACAGTATTCTAATAAGTCATCCATCATTTCATATCTTGCTTCATCTGCTATAAGAACGACATTACTTTTGAAAAGTCCCCTAAAAGATTGAATATCATATGTAAGTATATTGTTAACATAGTAGTCTTTTACAGGATGTGGATTTAACAAGTAAACTTTATATCCAATTGCCTGTAATGTAAATGCCAACTCATTAAGTATTGTAGTTTTGCCAATGCCTCTATCAGCTGAAGATAGTAAATAATTTTGTTTTGCCTTGACCATATTTAACATTACATCAAATATTTTTTGTTGTATCTTATCTAATTTCTTTATGTACTCCATATATCTCCTTTCTAATGCACAATGAAATGCATCAAACATTAAATTATTTTATTATTATGTGTTTAAAATATTGGACTAGTTCAAAGTCAATGTATAAAAATTAATCTTCTTCATAAAATATATTTGTTCCTAGCGTTCTACTAATCACTTGAGAATCTGGACATTTAATATATATTGTAGAACACTAGGATACGCCTATATATTTCTTAATCTTTTAAATTTTTCACACGTTAAGCATGGTACTTGTTTTAAATCATCGTCTATTTCTAGGTCTTCTCCCTTAATAAATAGTTTTCTTGCAAATTGATAATATTTATTATTCCAAATATCTTCTAAATCTTGTTCGAGTATATTACCAAAAGAGAATCTATTAAGTCCCATTCCGCTACAAGGATACACATTTCCATTGGGTCTTATGTTCATTCCAATATATAACCAATAGCATGGAGTGTTTATAGTCTGTTCTATTTTTGTTTGATTGTTATTAAATCCTAAAGTTTCATCTCTGTAAGTGATATTATCAACATTTAATTCCTTAAGATATTTATCTATTTCAGGTAGCTCATCTTTGATGTGGTTAAATAATATTATTTGCACATCAACATATGGATATTTCTTATTATGTTTGTGTTTATAATTAATAACAGTTTCAATATTACTTTTTAAAATTGATAAATCTCCATTTACTCTATATTTTGAATAACTTTTTTGAGTAAATCCATCTAAACAAGGTTCAAGTACAGTTAGTCCACTATTAAATAAATCTTCAATGTTACTTTGATTAAAATGATTAAAATTTGTACTAACGAGAGTGCTTACATTAGCTTCTGTAGTGGATTTTATAATTCTATATATATCCTTATTTAATAATGGTTCACCTTCATCATATAAACTAAATCTAATAGCAAATGGTTTTAGTTTATTTAGAATTAAAAGAAAATCTTTATATTCCATTATTCTTTTTTCATTAGTAATAGTTACTGGTGTCATACAACTAGGACATTTTAGATTACAAAGTGTACAAGGGTCGATTCTAAATATAAATGGACTAGATTTTACTTTTACTTTCTTTAGTTTAAAATTAAACATACTATGGATTATATTTAATGCTTTTCTCAATGTAATAAATGGTAATAGAGTTTTATAATGTCTTAATATGAATTTCCCAAGACTGTTTCCTAAATACATAAGCATCACTCCCTAAAATATATGTAGAATTATACATTAGCTACCATAAAATGGCAAACTAATAATATAGGAAGTTTTTCTTATATACTTAGATTATATACTATTTAATATGTGTTGTAAAGTATAAAATATTATTTTTGTATCATATCAATATCTTTTTACAGTCTGGACAATATGTAATTTCCATAGAACCATCTAAAATATATTCACTATCAATTTCAAATCCTTTTGTAACCCACTTTTGTATTTCAAATGTATTCCAGTCAGTCTTAATTATTTTTCTTCCGTCCTTATCCATTTCACTACTTTCACATAATTCACACATAGTTACTTCTCCTTACTTCTTATTTGTATTATTATAGCTACCTTCAAACATTAGATTGATGTTTGCTCCATATATTCTTTCTAGTTCAGAATCACAGAAAGGACATTCTGTGTAATCTGGTTCAGACATTTTCTTACATAAAGTTATATCTCCACACTTTTCACAATGATAATTATAGTAAGCCATTTTTTACCTCCGAATAATTCTATTAATTATAGCAAATACTAAATATATAACTGAATAACCTATCCAACACATTTGCAAGTAGGTAGGATTTCAAGGGAAGTTAATCACCCTTCCCTTGAAACTATTTGCTAGATAGGATTACTTGTTTGAACTTCCCAGACAACCCATTCCACGCTCAGATGAGATTTGTTTTAATTTATCATATGTTATCTCTTCTATGTTAACTTGTGGTACTTCTTCTATAGCAAACTGACATATAGCTTTAGAATATGGAAATCGAATATAATCTGGTGTTTTTTCGATGTCTGTAATACTTTTTGTTATTTCTAATGGAATATCATTATTATTTTGTAAAGCTACAAAATATTCACCTCTAAAACCACTATCAATCTGACCTGCCATAACAATAGCATTTATTTTAGTGTTAGTACCACGTTCTCTAAATCCAATTCTATATTTAGGTGAGAAAGCACTAGCTATTCCTGTTGGAATAAGCTTAACTGTATGTGGTTGAATAACTATATTATCTTCAGTAAAACAGGCATATAAATCATAGCAACCATCTTCATCTCTTCTTGTTGGTATAATTGCATTTGGTTTAACCTTTGCAAAATAAATTGTTTCAATCATTTATGTACTCTCCTTATTAATTTCTTTTATCTTATTAATTATATAATCGTAACTTTTATGTGGTAAAATACAATTGCTACAATCTTTTAATCCATTCTCAAGGGTTATGAAATTACCTCCACAATTCTTGAATGAATATAATGGACAAAAGCAGAACAAACAGTTGATATCAGTGCACTTATGACATGGATACCATTCACATTCTTTATGTTGAAAATATTTATATGACATTAGCTACATTTACTCCATCCACAACTAGGACAAATATTACATCCACCTTCTACTCTTATAGGTTCACTACATTCAGGACATTTTGTTTTAGAGTTTGTTTGTGGTTCGTTTATATTAGTATTTTGATTAATGTTCTTATCTGTATAATGTGTGGTTTCTTCTTTGAATTCTTTCAAAACATCTTTCAATACGTTTGCTATTGCAGAAGAACATGATTTGCCTTTACAAAGCTTTTCACCTTTCCCTTTTTTATATTGGAATGAAGGACAAGTTCCTGCTTTTTCAAGTTGTTCAATTAAGTATTCAGCAGGTACTCCGCCACGTAATGATGCCGATAACAACCTACTATTTGCTTGGGTATTAATTGTGCAACCACCTACTCCATCGGTATTAGTAAAGCAATCGTAAATTTTTCCTTCAATTTCATCAACACCTAAAAATAAGTATAGATTTCCACAACCAGTTTTCATTTTATATTTACGATAGTTTAATCCTTCAGGAACTTCTTCTATAAAACCTCTAGGCAATTCTATTTCCTCAACATTAACGTTATCAGACTTTTTATTGTCTTCAGTAATTAATATACCTTGACGAATTTCATTTGGTCTAAAGATTGTACATCCTTTAACTCCTGCTTTATAACATTCGTCATAAATCTTTTTGGTATCTTCAAACGAATATTCAGTTGGAACATTTATAGTTTTACTAACACTCATATCTACATGCCAAGTAATATTTTTTAACATATCAACATGTTCTTTTACTGACAGATTCATTGCAGTAACAAACACATCTTCATTAACAATATTATCGTCTTTAGTTTCCTGCCAAACTTTATAAGAGTAGTCTTGCATTTTTACAATTTGAATATTATCATCACTCTGTCCGCCCATTTTAACTTTTCTATCATATGATAAAGAAAATATAGGTTCTATTCCACTTGAACAGTTGTTTCCAAAAGTTAAACTCATTGTTCCTGTAGGTGCTACAGACATAATCTTTGAATTCCTAATGCCATACTTCTGAATATCATTTATAACATTTTCCCATTCGTTATATCTACTAGCATGTTTTTCTAAATAACCGCTTTGAACAAATTCTTCTCTAATTAAGAATGGAAATTGACCCTTTTCCCTTGATAAATCTATAGAAGCTCTATATGCGTTGAGTGCAATAAAATTCATTAAATCAAAAGTAAATAATTGTGCTTCCTTGGAATTGTATTTTAAATTCATCATAGCTAGCATATCGGCTAAAGATGTAACACCCAATCCAATTGTTCTAAAAGATTTCTGATAATTTTCGTAAATTTTATCAGGGAATTTATTAATGTCAATTATATTATCAAGCAATCTAACTCCTGTAAATACAGCTTTCTTTAATAGGTCATAATTAATTCTTGCTCTAGAAGTAAATGGGTTTTCAACAAAATTATGTAGTATTAAACTACCTAAATTACAAGCTCCACCATAATCGGCAGAATTTAAAGGTACGTTTGTAATTGGGTTATTACCATAAACTGTTCCTGCAAGATATTCTGCACAAGGATTAGAACAAACAATATTCTCTATATACCATAAATTATTATCCTTATTCATGTTTTCATAAAAGAAAATTCCGGGTTCTCCATTATCATATGCTTTTTGCATTATTAAGTCCCAAAGATACTTTGCATTAATCTTCTTTCTATAAATCCACATAGATTCATCTTTAAGAATAGCTCCATTTTCATCATATACTGGATAGTGTAACCAAACATCTTCGTTTTTATCTTTGGCTGTCATAAAGTCACTATCCACCATAACAGATACATTAAAATGATTTAACTTACCTGCATCATATGATTTAGCATGTATAAATTCTTCAATATCCATATTATAGACATTTATAACACCCATGTTTGCACCACGTCTATTACCTTGTAAAATAGTAGATGTTTGTGCGTTAAAAACGTCCATGAATGAAATAGCTCCAGATGCTATAGCATCATTTGATGTTAAGCTTCCTTTAGGTCTTAACTGTGAAAAATCATAACCTATTCCACCACCTTTTTGATGTGTACGTGCTCCTAATGCGACTTTGCTAAAGATATCATTTAAGTCATCTTTTATTTGTGGAGCGACAAAGCAATTATTAAGTGTTAAATCACGACCAATTCCTGCATTGCTCATTGTTCTTCCAGCAGGAAAAAACAAACCTTGCTCCATTACATCATAAAAATCTTTCTCTTCTTGTTCATCTGTTGCACAATACTTTGCAACTCTATGTAAATTATCTTCAATACTTTCATTGTTTTTACAATATCTATCTTTCCATATTTGATATAGTATCGGATTTTCTATTTTCACTATGTATTTACTCCTTTGGGTAAAATTATATTAATATTTTTTCTTAATAAATTCTGAATACTGATAAATTAAAGCCATCTCGATAGGACTTAATTTACTGCATGTATCTAAAAACTCATTTCTTATTTCATCTAAGTCTTGATATAATACATCTTTCATTGCATTTGCGTCCCTACAGCCACAAGGGTTACAAGCCTTGATTTTACTGACTTCTGTGGTATTTTTTTGCATTTCACATAGCTTTTGCAAATCATTAACAAATTTAAATATTTCTCTGCCTGCTATCTGATTTTTTTCTTCATCATATGCATCTATATATTTTTCAACGTCACACATTATGTACTCAATTCCTCCTTTCTAACTGGCTTATCACCAATTTCATAAAAATATTTATAATTATTCCAATCGCCACAGACATTTTTGAAATCAGCATAGCCATTAACTCCTATTTCAGCTACAGTTCTGTAACATTCTCTTGCCTTTGGACAACTGGTATAATTGCAAAGCTCCAATCTTACCATATTTTCTTAAACACCTACTTACTAGATAATATTATATTTATATTTTTAACGACTTTTCTTGAATAATCAGTTTTACTTCGACCAACTTTAAGATTTTTGCGTAAATTACTTTCGCCCATATTATATGCAATTAATGTTTTATGTACGTCTTTATATTTAGTGTATAGGTTTGCAAGTAATGTTGAACCAAATTTTATGTTTTGGTATGGGTCATATAGGTTAGTTATACCCAATTCTTTACACCATTTTTCATGAATACTGTTGATTTGCATAAGCCCCTTGTCTACACTACCATTCTTATTTACATTCTTTGCTTTAGGGTCAAAATTACTTTCCGTCTTAATTACACCTAATATTAATTCATGTGGTATGTTCTTTTCTTTACTTATCTCATATATGTACTTCTGAATATCAATATTAAGTGGTATATCATATAGCGGAATGTTTCCTTTGCTTATTTCTTTTTGTGTTGTATTAACTTTATTAGGGTTATTTAGTTTTTCTTTTTCAATAGAATGTATTAATCTTATTATTTTATTATTCTTATTTCCTTCAAGTTTTTCTTTGACATATTTTCCTATGGTGTCTTTTTTATTTTGTTCCGTTTGTATTTCACAGCTTGTAGCTTCAGCATTTTGTACAGCAGTATTATAAGACCAAATACTTAAAATAACTACCCCTGTGCATAATACTAACGTTGCAAGTTTTTTCAAATCATCATCTCCTTTGTTTTAGTTAATATTAGTCATGCTTGGATAGAGCATATAGCATCACTCCTTTCAGTACAATATTAGTATAACATGGAAATTAAATATTGTCAAATATATTATTTTAATATCTTATTAACTTCTAATAAATAATCCTAGTAACCTCATGGCTTTATTTCGTACAAAATGTTCATATCTACGAGTTAAACAGTTTTTATGTATTAAGTCATAGGCACAGTCACAGATTCTATATATAGCCTTTTCTGATACATTATGTACATGCTGATTATTCTTTGTATTGACAGCAGTGTAATATGCCTTGCCAAAATTGCCTATAGCGTATTCTATGCGAAATCCTTTATATTTCTTTGGATAATTTCTTATTGAATAAGAAATGTCTTTATCATATAATTCGTCCATATAACCGCTTGTATCTATTAACTCTTGCATAGTTATCTCAACCATAAATATTCACCTCGTTTCAATCAAATTTAAACTTAATCCACATACGTCCTTTAGGAGTATCTTTATAAGCAAATCTAAAAGTTTTACCATTTGCATTTTTACCCACATACCATTTAACCAAACCTTTAATATAAAACTTATCCAACTTAGAAACTTCTCTTAAAGTTTCCCAACCGTCTTCCATACCTGCTTGATAATCAGGCATATCTATAACATCTCTAAATGGTTTTCTCATAAAAATATTTCCTTTCCAAACAAATCTATTATTCTATTGCCATCTTTCTTTTTCTATTATTGCTTCAATTGACCAATATATATATTCTTTAATGCCATTAATTATTGTATTAACATCATATTGTCTACCATAAATTTTAAACTGTTTCAAACATTCATAAAAACCAGTATTATTAATAGCCTCCCAAATATCTGAAGAATTTTCTAAATGCTTATGTTTAATTTGTTGAAATGTATTGTTTTTCAATTTGTCTATTTCATTAAATATAATTTCTAAACTATTTTTTACATCTTGTTCCATAAAGTCACTCCTTTCTATTTATATGATAAAAACATAATTTAATAATATTTTAATATCTTATAATTTTACAAGGTAAGTCGTAAGAATTTTTACAATAAGGACAATTGAATAATAATTGATTATATTCATCATTATTCATATCTTCAAACATTAGAATATCCGAATCATATCTATTATCTAATGCTATTGTACTCCCACATTTAGCACAAATCATATATGTAGTTTGACTTATACTTCTATTTTCTTTATTCGTAAATATTTCCTCCAATCATCACAGAATGTAACTTTTATTAAATTAAATTTTGTTTAATTTCTCTTAATAAATCGCAA
Source organism: Bacillota bacterium (assembly GCA_023460995.1). Taxonomy (GTDB): domain Bacteria; phylum Bacillota_I; class Bacilli_A; order RF39; family UBA660; genus RGIG4266. Next base: position 45,914 of record JAEWOE010000007.1, read on the forward strand.
ATATCATATTCATGAATATAGTAATCTCCTGTTTCAAGTACTATTTTTCTTAATTGGCAATTTGAACAATTATTATTACAATCAGCATTAAATTCTAATAATAACCCTTTGAACTTATTAATAAAATCTTCGTTCATTATTTTTCCTTTCTATATCAAATATCCATTTCATCACATTTTTGATACTATATATTGTGGTAAGAATAAAATACATAACAATATATAGTGTGTATTTTTATATTATTTTACGTCCTTAACTAAAGCTAAGTATTGTAAATAACATAATGCTCTTGAAATACTTTGTTCTCTATCAATGATTTTCAATTTGCAGATTCCTTGAGGGGTTACTTCAACTTCAAAATTATTTAACTCATCAAGCATCTTTTTAAACTCTATTTTTCCTATAGTATCAAAGTTAGAATTCATGGCTATGGTTACTGCATATTCTTTAGCATTTGTCCACATAACAGCCATTTCATTTATATCTGGGTTGATTAAATTATGTACTCTTTTTGCTTTAAAATAATCTTCAAATTGTATGCCTAAACCGTGTCTGTCAAAAAGTATAGAAGGCGTTGAATTATCAAAATATTTATCATAAATAATATTAACAAACTCTTCCACTTTGTAATCTGATGGAACAAATAAAAACTTGTCAATTTTATTATTGTCAAAAACTATACCATATAAGTTATTTGGCTCTCTTCCTGCCTTTGCAGTAATCTCTAAACTAATTATTTTATTCATTATTCTTTTCTCCATTCTCGTATTATTATCAGGTTTTAGCTCTCCTGTTTCTGGTGGTGTATTAATCATGTTATTCAATCCTTTCAAAATTATTTTTATAATATTGTTATGTAATATACTAGCCCTTCGGAATTGAAAGGCTAGTATAGTAATTCAGCTGATTATTCATCATCTGGATAAGTTTTTACCCATTGTGAGTTTTCTAGTTCAAACGCTTCTTTAAGTTCTCCATTTTCAAAAATTTCTTTAAATTTACCTTCTTCAAACTCTGCTTCGAATTCTACTTCTCCTGTAAATCCATTTTTAATCTTCATATTTTGAAGCATTTGTCTATAAAAATATTTGTGGTCTATTTCTACAAAACCATTAAACCCATCACAGTTTAAATTCTTACAAATAATTGCAATTCCATTATCATTTTGGTCTAATGCTAAATACTTCGATTCACCACATGAAGAACATTTCATGTTAAATTCTAGTATCATAATACATATCTCCTTTAAATTAAAAGTTATGAGATAAATATACCATAATAAAATAATTACTGCAAGAAAAATATTATATTTATATCAATAAAATCGCAATTCTATTAATCGTATTTTGCTAAAGTTCGCTATTATCAATGGATTGAAGAGTTTGTTTGGTGAAATATGGTAGAAAATCACCGATAATGAAATTACGATTTTATAACTTTAATACCAAAGCCTAAATCATTATAAGCTACTAACATTGGTTCTAATACATCTTGAATATATTCTGGATATTTATTATTAACCTCATTATATAATGATTCTTCAATAAATATACCCCATACCCTAGTACCACAACCCTGTAGTATCTTATTACAATCATTGCATTTAACAGTAATTAGCTTATAATGTTCCCATTCAATACAATTGTCATTTCTCTTATAAGAATCAAATCTGAATTGTGTAATATCTGATAATAGCTTTTCTAGACACTCATCATTTTTATAAAATATTAAATATGTAGGTTTCACAAGGTAAAAATCCTTTCTAAATGAAATTTTAGTTTTATAACAATATTATATTTATTAATACACATATATAAGTTTTAACTTGATACTTTATGTAAAAAGCTTGGAGTGACATATCTTGCAATATATACACATATATAAGTTTTAACAGCTAATAATTGCAAATATCAAATAAACCATGTTTCAAGCTTACAAAGTGCGAATCTACTTTATTAAGTTACAAAACTTTATGTATAAATTGTACTAACAGCTTTGAGGGGTTAGTAATTCCCTATAATGCGAATGATTCAGCAAACTCATGTTTACTTATGTTTCGCACTTCTTTATCGAGAGTATTATTCAATGTTTATGTAAAATTTAAGAATCACTTTCTCGATTTTAGGTTGTCAAGTCAACCTTTATTTTCTAGTTATGCAGTCCATTTTAAAAAACTATACATATTATATTAATAGTTAAATTTCTTTTGAGTAATAATTTGTTGTTTAATAATTTCATCAATATTTGGTATAGCAATATTTCTAGCTGCGTTTATATCTGCATTAACTTTACCATTTTTTCCATGTCCACATACTACACATTCAAATCTAGATTGATTATTTTTACAGTCTCTATTTTCTTTATGTATACAACCACATTTATTACATCTTAAAGAAGTGAATTGTGGATTAATAAAATTTACTTCTATTCCTTTCTCTTGTGCCTTATATCTTACTTTGTTCTGTAAGTCATAATAACTCCAGTTTTTTAACAAACTTTCTGATTGTTGTTCACTAAAACCTGATAAATCTTCCATCTGAATTACACCACAATTATATTTGATTGCCATGTCAATTATGTATTTACTTACTTTATGATTATATGTATCTCTAAACTTACTTACTTTATCATTAATTTTTTCGAGTGGTTTCATTCTGGTGCTTACACCATGACCAATCCTCCCTTCACCAACAATTTTACTTGCTATCTGTAACTGTCTTTTTCTAGCTTCAATCTTTTGTCTATAATAAATTAGCTCTTTACCATCAATAAAACATTCTTTCCAATCAATTCTATCATATTCTCCTGTACTAGAATCATATACTTGCATAGTAGCTACCTTAGTAATTCCTAAATCTATACCTAATACTTTATTAGGGTTTAAAGGCTCTATTTTAGGTTCAAATCCAAAACTAAACATTAGTTCCCATTTACCTTTTCTATTTTGAATTATTTGAGCAGAACCCTTTTTATACTCTCCAGAAGTCATTCTATTTAATATTGATTTTTGATTTCCGTCAAGCTTATCTAAGACAAAAGTTATTCTTTTAAGATTGTTTTCTTTTTGATACTTCATATTAAACAAACTTACTACTACTTCATACCCATTATCTGTTTGATTTATATCATAACTTTTATTATGCAATATAATAGGTAAATCCTTCTTGAAATTAGATATATTAACTTCACCTTTTAGTAATCCTTTTTTCTTATCGTCTTGGAATCTATTAGATACAAACTGTCTTGTTTGAGCAACATTACCACTTTGACAAATATCCATAATTTCATTCATCCTATTTTCTACCCATGCCCCATGACTTTTACCAAACTTAGTTCTTTCGTCAATGTTTTCTCCCGTGTATTCTTTATGCTCCATATTTTCCTGAGTAAAAGTATACATCCATGTCATAGCCTTATTACAAGCTAATTTAGTTTTATATCTAATATCATATAGTATTTTATTTAGTTCTTTATAATCTAACTCTTTACTATTCTTTATTGTTGCTTTTATACATTTGTTCATTTGTTTCAATTTCCTTTCAAAGAAGTATAATGTTTATATTTATATTTTAAAAATAGTCATTGTGTATACGTAAATTGTAACTTATAAGACAGATTACGGTTAGAGGTCAACTTACATCTTATACATATTTGTAAATTGTAACTCCAATAGTCTGCATATTCATCCATACTCATTTTACTTACATCTTATACATATTTGTAAATTGTAACAAAAGTATGAAAGCATATGTGAATGTTCAGAACACAACTTACATCTTATACATATTTGTAAATTGTAACGGCGGATATTGGTAAATATTGATTTTACACAAATTCAAGATGTAAAAGTGCGAGTATATAAATATTCAATTACAATTTATTATGTTAAGATGTGCTATCGGTCTTTGTGATAGCAATTTCAATTGGTGCGAATGTTCTTGAGTTTTTATGTACGCTTTAGATTCGCACTAATACTTATCCATATAGGATAATACCTTATCGAGAGTAAACAATGCTTAATTAAAAATTTAAGTCTAAAATGTACTATCTCGATTTTAGGCTGACATAGAAAATCTATGTGCATTTCTACATTAAGACAGCCTTTAAAAAATATATATTAATATATATAAACCACAGTCATATATAACATCACTCCTTTTTTGAAAACCGAATAAAAAAGTCATTTGGTGGGAATTTCACCCACCATGATTAATTAAATACCAAAAGATATAAGTTTCTTGTTAATATTGGTATATACTTTCTTAGATACAATTTCGGCTACTTCTTCAGGGTTTATTATATTATTACTTTTTTGCAAGGTGACCATTTTATAATATGTATCATATGTAATACCTATAGGTAGCCCATATATTGGATTTGTACTATTATATATTTCATATCCTCTTTCATTTTTTATTTCAATAAAAAAATAATTATTATGGTCATAACTATTTTCGCTACTAGTTAATTGCGGAACCATGTTAAGTATTTCTTCTTCAGTTTTATTAAAAAAATCTTTAAAGAATGTAACTTCACCAAAAACACCTTTAATAGTATACTTTACACCAAACATTACTCTTTCTTCTTCATTTATTTTTAGTATTAATCCACTTAACCCTAATTTTGGCAACTCATTGTCAATATAATCTTGAGCTTTCGATAGTGAAGTAAAGGGTACAAATTGTTCAACTTTAATTATATGGTTATTGCTTTCAGTTAGTAGTACTATAGCCTTATAATTTGGATTTTCATGAAATATAGCCTCCACCTTAGCTTTATCTTTTACTCCTAAATCTTCAATGTTCATTATGTATTTCCTTTCTAGCCGTTAGGTGGCTTCTACCATATATTTATATCCAACTAACCCACCATAAAAAAATTATATTAGTATCAATTTAAGCGAAATATAGTACAATATCATCTGGATATATAGTATCACTATATATATCAAATTCTCCCTTTAATTTTAAAACAGTATCATCACTAGATATAATAATTTGTTTTTTGTTCATTTTATAAACATTCTGTACAGTAACATGCTCACCATTTAATGTACCATAAAAATTGTTGCTTGATGGCTTAGTATATGGGTCTTGTTTAATAATAGTGCTTAGTTTTTCAAAAGCATAGTTTCCACATCTAATATGTACTGTTGCGGTATTCATATCACAAATATACTGGTATAGTACCCACTTTACATCTCCTATGTAATTTTTTTGATTTTTTAAATCACTTATCTTTTTAATATCTTCTTTACTAAGTTCAATGCACACATCACCCTTTTTTATTGTTGTTGTAATTGAACTATCTCCTAATAATTTAGCGACAGTTGTTTGAGTTATTTCCATAATTTTAAAGTCTCCTTTACTTTTTTAGTTTTTATTGTTGGCACTCGCCATACTTTTATATTATATTAACCGTTGGTGGGTAAACGGCTGATACCTTAGTTATAGTTTTCAACTCTTTTGGTTTCGTCAAAATCAACTACATCTTTAAGTTTTACAAGTCCTTTAGTTCCGTTTTTAAACTTTGCATATATGATATTATTATCTATATTCATGTATGAGTTTATATGTTGATTTGTCTTTTTGTGTCTCATAGATTTAATATTATTAGGTTTACTATTAGTAGTACTTATTGTAGTATTAGTTGTAGCTAATTTAACATCTGTGCTTTGCATTATTCTAGGACGATATATTTTATTCTCAGTTAAATGATTAAGAGTTTGTTCTCTATCATTTATATATTTATCGACATTATTTAATTTATTTATATTTATATCAATAAAATCTTGTTTTAAAGACATTAATGGTTCTAATTCATTTTTAATGTTTCTACGTTTTTGTCTATTGACAGAAAGCAATTTAGCAAGTTTATATCCTTCTGAAGCATTAAACCCACCATTTTCAAGAATATGTAATAAATCTTGTTCATACATAGATACTTGTTTTAATTCTTTAGACAATTCATTAAAGTCAGTTTCAATTTTATTAAAAGTTTGTAGTAGATATTCTGAATATTCTTTTGCTTTGCACATTTTGTATTTTCACTCTCCTTATTCATTGTATGAAATCCTCGTTTCATTTATATTGACAAATTATATCAAACTCTTCTAACACATCTTCATCTTTCATAATTCTAGCTTTATCAATTATCTCATTAATTTCAGTTTTATCATCAATTATATATGATAATTCTTTTCGCAATTCATCTAGGCTGTAACAAATTGTATCTAAAATTTCAGATGGTATAATCCATATTTTTGTTTTATTATAATTCATATTACACTCTCCAATTAATTTTATTTTAAAGAAAATTTGTTGCATATCCTCGTGCAACTCAGCCTTCCTACAAGGCACTCACAGAGGTCTGCCAACCAATGTGAGCTTAGTAAGAACTTAAAATTCATACAAACAACTAGAACGGGAGAAAAATTATTACACTATTATATTAACATCATATAATGATATTGTCAACAGGATATTAAAATAATTTATCTTATAATTAGATATTTATGTAGATTATATACTTTACATGCACCTGTGCTACTACCATCTTCATATATATACCATACTTTATCTTTACTTTCAAAATGTTTATATCCAATAATAATAGTATTACTAAAAGCCGATGCGGCATATCCCCTTCTTTTGCCATAAAAATCTAGTCCATTATTATATACCTTTTCTTTAAAAATATTAAATTCTTCATAAGTTTTTAAAGTTTTAAGTTCATTATTTAATTGCTTTGCTAAGTCATAATTCATATTATTTACTCCTGTTTTATAAAAACTAGGGAATACATTTAATACTTATATTCCCTAGTTTTATTGTTATTCGTCTTTGCTAAATTTAGAAGGCAGTGTCAATCTTTGCACATTATCTTTTAGCATGTTTAAGTCTATTTCAAGAACTTTACCTAATTTTAATAGTTCCAATGCATCAAAACTATTTCTTTTTAGTTTATCACAAAAAGTTTTATAGTTAATATCACATAAATTTGCCACCCATGTTTTTGTATAACCTTTTTTATACATTATGTTTTCAATATATTTAGCAACTCCAGTATCAACAGGTGTTATTCCCATATTTTTATAGGTTTGAGGTACATGAGCTAATACAGTTTCCCAATTAGGTTCATAATCACTTTGCTCTAATTCTTGCAATGTTTCATCTAATGTTATACTTATTAATTCACCTACAATACGGTTATTAATTTGTTCAAATTGCTCGTCAAAATCTTTAGAATTCCATAAATCGTCTATATAAAAATTCATTTCTTTATAAGTTTCTATTATAAAATGGACAACATCGTCTTCTATTTTTAAAGCACCAATTTCGAAGCCTTCAAATTTATCTGATAAATAATCTTCAAGGTATTCTTCAAAGGAACCGATGTTAACATTTTTAATTTTCGGATATTTCTTTAATATACTTTTCTCGTTTTCTTCTTTAAAAAATGCGGTAGTTCCGTAATCATTTTCACTTATACTGAATAACTCGGCATCTTCTCTTATAGCTTCATCGAGCTTGTCTGCCAAATCTCCTTCACCCATTTCTTCGTATAAACCATGTAAATCAAAATACTTTAGCATAAATAATCTCTCCTTTGGAATAATGTTGACTACAAAAATAGATTATCATTAATATACCAAAAATCAAGATATTTATACTAAGAATTCAGAAAGTAAAATATGTGATAAAAGGGAATTTTCATTCATTGTTCTTAGCTAACAATCCAGCGTGATATAAGGCATTATTCCAAGTACCATAACGTCTTATATAATATCTTGTATCAATTTCAATATCTGAAGGTGTAGGCAATCTATTTAATTCATTATTCTTGATAATTAATCTCTCTAGTAATATAGGTGTTCCATAAACTTGATTAGTATTTATAAAATATAATAAATCTTGGTTAACTAAGTTTACTTCTAATAAAGCCTTTTCAAACGAACCAAACCAATCATAATATCTTTTATACGAAGGGTAAGGTGGTTTTAAATCAGAGACAGTTGGTAGTCGTTTTAATTCCTTATATAAATTTATAAGAGTTTCGCATAAAAATTCTTTAGTATATTTCTTAGGTGGTAAACGTCTTTCTTTAATTATGTTTTTCTTATCTTTTTTAAAAACTTCAAGTCCTGCCGCCTTTAATGCATTATCCCATGAACCGAATTTAAAACGATATGTTTGTCTAGTTGGATTATGCATTTCTATAGCTTTTGGATTTCTACCAAGTTCAAGATGTTTTATTAATAATTTTTTAATTAAATCAGTTTTGGAATATGTTGTATTTGAGTTTTGATTTGATATTAATTTAGCCAACATAAGAGCGTTGCTCCAACTTCCAAATCTGCGAACATAAACAGTAAAACTTAATATACTATATTTTTTCATATCAGACATAGTTGGTACTCTATTCAGTTTTATTGATAAGTCACTAAGATAATTCAGTAGTTGCTTATCTGTATATTTTGGAATCTTAATTTCAGATTGTCTAAGAGCATTATTCCAACTCTTAAATTGTTTATAAAATTCGTTATATGGAATTTCCGTAAACTCTTCTAAATCTTCAATATTAGGTATTCTATTTAATTCATTATATAATTTTTTAATAATATTTCTAAGTTCAATTTCTTTTTCATCTAACACTACTAATCCAGTTAAAGCTAATGTATTGCGATATGATTTAAACCTTTTTCGAGTCTCATAAAGTAAAGATTGAGGAAAATCAGCTGTTTTAGGAACTAATCCAGAATCTATATGCTTGTTTTTTATAATCTGTAATAGTTCTGTGTCTGAATATTTTTTATACTTTGGCATATATCCATTTCACCATATACTCATATTTGATTATAATTATAGAGCATAGACGAAACTTTGTAAAATGTAGAAAATAGAAGTATTATCATATAATTACAGCAAACTAAATGAAAGTCCAATTTCATAATAAATTATTTGATTGTTCAATTACTCTTTTCATATCCTCTATGACTTCATTTGGAGTCATATAAATAGCTGTATAATCTCCTCCATATTCTCCTAAGTTATGGTCAATATAATAGCACATTACCCAACATGGAAAGTTAAACTTTTCTTTACAACTTACCCAACTACCCCAAGTTTTATTATCTCTATTACCACATATTTTTTGTTCGTATGCTTCAACTTGATTTTCATTTTCAAAATATACAAAATTAAAATTACCTATGTACTGAGCTAAGTATTGATTATTAATAATATTACTATTTAATTTTTGTTTTTGAATTAAATCTACTTTCTCATGCCATTCAGCCTCTTCCTCAGTTTTAAAATGCTTACCATCACTTGTCTCAAAAACTTCTACTTCAACTTCCTCAATGACTGCTATCTCTTCCTTTATAGTTTTCTTAATCATAGTGCCTCCATATTATTATTATAAGTGAATAGAATTCATGTTCTGTGTTGTTTTTTATTCTAATAATATTTTAATTGTTTCTACTATACCTTCTGCCCTACTAATATTCATTCTTGTACAATTTGGAGTACTATAAGAGCTTGATTTTGCATTTTTCAATTCTTCCAATACTTTGTTTAATTGAACAATAATTTTCCCATTAACATTATTTATATCCATTTTATTCAACCTCCGTATAACCTGATACCTTACAAAAACCTTCTACATACATTCTAAAATTTGCATATAATTCTACAATAGTCTCAGCTTTATTTGATACTGTTGTATTTTCAAAGAATAAACATGGTATATACTCTTTTGAGTATCCTTTCTCATCCATGAATTTTGAAAACGCATCTAAGAGTCTTCTGAGATATCTACATTCTGCTTCATTATCTTTAAAGACATATGCAGTTTCAATACCAAGACTATATGATTTTGTATCTCTGTCATATGTAATATCAATATCATTCATTGTATATAAACTAGCTTCTTTACCTGATAAATCATCCCACGAAGTAATACCCCAAATGTGTTTTAGAGAACCACAGTTGTATTCGTTGTTTTCATAGTCTGGATATTTCTTTTTCATTTTCTTATTGTAAAAATAAGATTTTATGTTATTTAATTTGTATTCAAGTGTCCAAATTACATTTTTTCTAAACCAACTAATATTCATATGCAACTCCTTATAATTTATTTTTATAATGTGACCAAAGAATATTTTCATGCAAAGTGTTTAATATGCTCACAACTAAATCCACGTTGACAAATTGCACATTTACCATCTTTTGTTTTATATTCACAATCTGACATATTAATATCATTTGATGCAGTACATAAGGAAATCTCTTCGATTAAAATATCATAAATTTGTTCTAATCTTGCATATAGCTTTCTATCAAACTTAATTAATTCTCCATTACCATATTTATGAGCATTCCACATTTCTGATGAATTAAATTCTTCAATTGTATCTGATATAAAATTTATTAATGATTTAAAATCTAAATTATTCATTTTTTTATCCTTTCTTAAACATTACCAAATGGTGATTTTATGTACATTTTAGAGAGAATATACTTCGATTTTCTTCAAATATATTCATTCTCTCTGTATTTCATATTGCAAATTTATTACAAAACATCTTTTGCTTTTAATAACTGTTCATTTAATAAATCATATAAATTTTGGCTGTCTTTCATGCTTCTAATGTAATAGCTATGATAATTACCATCATTCTCTCTGTATTTTTCAAGAATATTTTTAACTTTGCTCATATATTCTTCAAGTGCGATAATTATTGATTCTTTATAAGAAGGTAAAACATTTAAATAAGGTTGAATATCATTACCTGTATTAACTATTTCTCCTTTGGGTTTTAAAATAGAATCGTCAAAAGATATTCTACTTTCAATAAAACCACCTTTAGAATGATGTTCATATAACCAAGGATAACTATTTACAGCATATATTTTTACATTGCATCTAAATGGTTTAGTAGGTATAATTTCTACAAGTTCACCAATATATTTTGCTCCATTAATATAATCTGTAATAACAAGTTTACCAATTAGTTTTTCTGCATCATTCTTTCTCATATAATTACTCCTTTTTTATCTCTAATGTAACAATAGTATCATTATGACTACCGCCATGAGCAATAAGTAATATTTTATGTAACTCAAATCCTCTAGTTTTCCCTACACCACTACTATTCCATCCAAAACAAAATACTTTACCGTTAGGCTTAACTACTCTTTGTATTTCATCTAAATGTTTTCTACGCCAACTACTTTGAGTTGTTTCCATAGTGACAGGGATTCCTACATTTTTATAGCATTCACTCACCTGTCTTAAAGAATAAGGTGGGTCATATACTACTCCATCTATTGAATTATCATCAAACATCTTTAAGAAATCCACAGCGTCTAAATGATAATCTGTATTATATGTAGGATTTAAATCATTATCTATAATTCTAACATCTGTATTATTATGTATCAATTCCTTTAAAGTTCCTTCATTAGCAAATGGGTCTAACCAAATACCTTGATTTATTTCACTATATAATAATTCAGTAATTGGTTTAATTAAAAATGTTTTACTGTTTGGCATACACCAAATTCTCTTAATATCTATAATAACTACCTCTCTTTCATTATATAAATATTTTGGCATATAATCAATAATTATTTTATTAATACATAAACATTGCATAAAATAAGTTTTTTATCATGTTTTTATTCTTCTTAAAAATTCTTCATTTCCCCATATTTCATCTCTGCCATAGAGTCCTCGTTCCCATCCATTATTAAGCTTAGACATAAATTTATATATAAAGAAATGACCTTTATTAATAACTTTATAGATTTTAATAGTTATTTCACAATCAAAACCACTTACAGTGTATTTATAAGTAAATATATCACCAATATTTGCAAGTTGTTGAGGTTTACCAATGGATTCACATTCTTTAGCTCTCTTTTCATGTCTATAAACTGTATTACATATCTCACATTGATAACATTTAATTTCTCTCATATTGTTCCTCCAATCATTACCAAAGTTTGATTTGATTATAATTTACACACTTTCTACATCTAATTGATATATCAGACTCGTCAATATCTTTCCAAAACTCATACCATTTTATTTTAATGCCATTCGAATAATGATAAATAGGTCTAAAGTGTATGCCTAATTTACAAAGTATTTTTCTAATCATATTAATCCATTTCTGCATAAAATTGATGTTTCATGATGTTATTTTTTATACCAACAAAATCTATCACCTATTTGTTCCCATACCCAGTTTTCATATTCTTCTTCTATTTCTTCATCTGTTGTGCCATCTTCGAATTCCACTTCTTCTTTATACTTATTCATATTTTCATTACATTCAAAAATAACTTTAATCATTTAGATATCCTCCTATCAATATTATCAAATCTCGCTTTTATATTAATACTCTTCTACTCCACCTTTAATACTATAATACGGTTCTTCATCAAATATTTCATTCCAAACTTTATAGATTTCTGATTGTTTACTTTCCCAGTTATTTTGACCATCCCATGTAAAAATCCATTTCCACCCATATCTTTCCTGCTCATATAGATTACATGGTCTTGTTGCACAGTTTTCTTTAACCCATTCTTGAAAATCTTCATCTAAAGCATCAGTCCAATAAGTCTCAGGGTCTTGGTCTTTCTCATGCCAGTTTGTATTAAATATTGAATTAAGTTTTACTCTTTGTTCGTCAGACAACTCCATGCTACTTCACCTTCTTTTTTAATCCAATAATTTTTTCAAAATCATTAGTATCAATAAGCTTTAACGTCTGTTCTCGTAATTTTTCTTTAAATTCTATTTTGATATCATTAATAACTTCCTCAAAAGCTTCTTGAATCATTTCTTCAATTACATTAGGGTCAAATAAATATACATCCATTTTCTCTAATTGACTTGCAAATTCATTGCAAACTATTTGCTTAAAAGAATTTTTAAGTTCCTGTTGGTCTTCTGTTGTAAATATTTTTGTTATTGCCTCCATATAATTTAATATCCTTTCTAAATTATTTTATTAGTTTCATAAATGTCATATTTTATCACATATTATCATATTGTTTAGTTTATCCGATATATCAAATTTTGTTTCAGTGTCAGATAACTTAATATCAATCATACCTTTTAGTTCATAATTATCATTCAAGAATAATAATTCAATTGCTTTACCCTGTAATAAGTTCCCAATATCTTCTTTTGACAACTGACATTCTATATGTGTTTCTTTTTTCTTTGTTAATTCTATTGATGATATGTAACAATGTTCCGTAATACTATTCACATGATATTCTGGTTTCATATTTTCTCCTTCCATAAAATTACTGTACACAAATTAATTCTTTTGATTACAGTAAAATATTTACAGTTAGTATGCCATACCTTCAGGTATACGCTCAAATATTTTATTCATATCTTTATTCCTTGTTAAAAACTTTGGTTTGCTTTCAGGGTGTTCGTCATCGACTAAATGAAGTACCCATTTACCATCTTCTCTACTTACTATGTATCTATCTTTATTTTCCATTATGTACTGGCACTTGATATTTTGTATCTCCATTATTAGTATATTCCTTTTCTCGGTTATTGTCAATATAAATTCAAAATAATTATATTACGATTATATAATTAGTGAACGTAAGTAATAATAGAATGTACAGTAAATAAAACACCCCATATCTTCTTTGTTTATAAATACAAATGGAACATTGTACCTTAAACTAAAACTATGTAAAGTTCCTATGGCAGATTTTGAATTATATTTAGCAGTATAGTTACCTTTCCTAATATCGCCATAACTATCATCTTCTATAGCTAAAATCATAAATCCTTTGTGCCTAAGAAATTCATCTTCAATTCTGTTCCTGTCTGAAGCAAAGTTTCCGATAATTTCATTAGCACTATTTTTTCTTTCTATGCTTATACTCTCCATATAATATGTATCTCTAATAATTCCAAACTCCTCATTGCGAGGAAGTTTGAAACTATAATCTCCACAGGGAATTTTTGTTCTTTCATACCTAATTTTGTTTTCATCAAACCAATTTAGTATATGGTCATTCTTACCTTCATGTTCGTTACTATCAACTAAAATTATTATACTCTTTAATATTTTCTTTAATTCGGCTTCTGTGTACTTGAATTTATCCAGCATTAATAATCTCCTTAAATTATATTAATTAAATTAAACTTCTTGTAACACTTCATCAATGTCCTCGATAATAGTATAATCAGTTATGTGCCATTCAAGCTTTGTTTCGTCTTGCTCAATGACTGGTTTTTTATTACCTTTTTTATCAATCTTATCTCCAACTTTTTTATAACCAAATTCCTTTTTTGCAGTATTAATATATATTACATCACCTTCAATCAACTCAGTATGGTATAGTTTCTTTTTAATTTTAAATTTACAACTAACACCATTATTTAAGCAATAGGCTTCTACTACAGGAGTATACTTTGTATTAATACTTGTAATTAATGAATATCTCTTATCCAGTTTCTCATTTTTATAATCCATATAACCAAGGATATTTTTCTGTTTTAAAACTATTTGATTAAATGATAATTCTTCAACCTTCATATTATTAAATATCTCTAATAAACAATTTTCATAATTGAATTTAGAATAGGTTGTTTCAGTAGGAGAACTATTCTTAGCAATTATATCTACAATAAATCTATCTTTAATATTATTTTCAATTGTCTGTTTTTTAGGTGATTTTTTAAGATATAATAATTCAAATATGTCAATAAATTGCATAAGTTTTAATATGTGTCCGAATTCACTAAAAAAACCTACTTCAGCTAAAAGTTTAATTTTTGCTAATCCAATATCAGTTTTTTCTTTAATATCTTTTAAGAAGTCATAAAAATTATTATATTGATTATCTTTAAGCTGATATAATTGTTCGCCTGTTTTAGAGTTTGAAGTTAATCCTTTAATTGAAGAAATACCTTTATATATTGAGTTTGTACTTCTATCACACATATATGCATCTTTTGAGTGTCTAAATTTAATGGACTTTACTTTAATATCTGTAAACTTTTTAATAAACTCCATTATATCATTAGTTTTTTCAGTATTACCGTCATTTTTATTTAATTGTGCAGTGAGGTATTCTAGAGTATAGTAATGTCTTAAATATGCACCCTTAAATCCCATTATTGTATACGGACAACTATGGTTAGTCGAGAATCCGTATGACGATGCATCGAGAATTATTTGTATAAATTCCTTTACTAGTTCTAAGGCTTTACTTTCATTTAAATCATATTTCTCCTTCATACATTTTACAAAGCCTTTTTGTATTTCTGGTACAAATTGTTCAGTGCCACCTTTTTTACTTATTCCACGACGCACAGTATCACTTTGAGAACCACTATAACCACAAAATAAATTTAAGAATTGCATAATTTGTTCTTGAAAAATACAAAATCCAGATGTATTTGATAAGAATTCATTAATAGCTTCATGTCCATTATCATGCGTTTTCCCTTTTAAATAATCATTTCTGAATGAATCACATGAAGGTCTTATAACTCCATTGAGGGCAAGCATAATGTCATATCTACTAATGTTTGGATTATTTAATTTAAAGCTTGTATAGTTATCAAGTGCTTGTTTTAATGAATACCATCCACTCTTTTCAAACTGAAAAATTCCAAGTCCAGACTTTTTCATTTCTTCCCATACATTATCATCATCCAAATTCAAACTATCATTATTTAAAGATGGAATATTTGCAAGGCTACAAGCATCTTCTATTATTTGAACATTATCAACACCAAGCAAATCCATCTTTACAAAATTTACAGCGTCTATAGCCTTCATATTGTTTTGTGAAATTCTCCATTGGCATTTATCATTTTCAAATGTTCCAATTTCTTCTTCAATATTTCTATCAGTAGCAACAAATCCACAAGCATGAACAGAGGCACTTACAATAATTCCTACTGCTTTTTCAGCTAATCCTATCCATTGAGGATATATTTTTAACCATTTATCCCTATTATTAAATGTTGTATGAGTGATTTCATTACCATTTTCATCTTCTTCTTTAATTTCATCTATATCACCTGCTACTTCATCTTCAATATCTTTACTGTACCCTAGCCCTTTAGCAATCATTCTTGTTGCACCCTTCATAGCAAAAGTTTGAAAGGTTATTATTGCACTACCTTGAATACCCTCATAGTTATATAAAAAGTCTTTAACAAGTGGTCTTTTATCTCCTGCCATGTCTATATCTACATCGCCTAAAGATATTCTTTCTGGATTAACAAATCTAAAGAAGTGTAAACTAAATTTTATACTATCAACATCTGTAATTTCCATTGCCCATAATGTTAAACTACCATTACATGAGCCTCTAGGAGCAGTAGCTATATTATTTTTTTTACAAAAATTAATAATTTCGTCAAGAAGAATTATGTAATCACACATATTTAATTTTCTAAAAGTTTCATATTCTTCTGTGATTCTATTAATATATTGTTCTGATTTTTCTTTTGACCAGTTTCTTATTCCTTTTTTATTAATACCCTTTTGGATTCTTGACCATAATTCTTCTTCTGGATTTTCAGAAATTTTAGGATATTTATGACTAAAATCTAATTTCCAATCTTCACACATTTCAGCAAAAACATTAGTATTATTAATTGCTTTTAAAAAATCTTCTCTAGGTATAGCCCCTTGTCTTGTAAATTCATTAACTAGCTCATTATAATCTCTAAAATGTAAATAGATACCGTCTTCGTCTTCTTCATTTGTAGCCTTTTTCCCTTTCTGGAGTACCTTTCTTAATTCATGGTCTTCTTTATTAAGAACATGAGTATCAGTACCAGCTATCAAAGGAATTGAATATTGTTGACTCCACTCCAGTATTAATTTGTTGTAATTTTTTTGGTCTAATATATCATGCGGTTGTATTTCAAGAAAACATCTCTGTTTATTTTTTGACATCCATTCAAGCATTTGTTGAGTTTCAATACTATCTTTTTCTCTCCAAAACATTGAAGCTAAACATGCTGTTGAGATAATTATATTGTCAGAAGTATTCATTATTTCTTGCATAGAGATTCTAGGTCTATAATAATAATGGTTTCCTTCCTCCCACTTTTTACCCTTACCTTGATAAGAAACAGAAGATAGTTTATTAAGTTCTTTTACACCTTCCCAGTTTTTTGCATATAAAAGAATATGAAAAGTTTCTCTAACACATTTGTTTAAATCTCTAGCCATATAAAATTCACTACCATGAATATATTTTATCTTTACGGAATCACATACTATTTTTTTCTTAATCCATTGAAATACATTACCATGTTCTGTAAAAGCTATTGCTTTCATATCTAGTTCTTTCGCTTTTTGAATATAATCTTCAAAAGAACAAGTTGAATCAAAATATGTAGGATTACTCATTGTTGAGTGAAGATGTGTCTTAACATAATTAATCATTCAGTTTCTCCTTTATTGAATTTCTAAGTCTACTATTTCAATTTGTAGATAAGAATTATTATTATAGATATTGTTTGTACATTTACCGATGCAATTTAAGTTGATATAGTTTTCTTCTAACACTTTGTCTTTAATTATATTTGTAAGATACTTTTTAATAAACTTAACACCATTAATTTCAAATACGAGATTCTTAGATTTTGTTCCTTTAATATTATTTTCATCTAAATAAACATTTAAGTCTTTAAAGCATATTAAAGGCTCATCTAATTTATTTCCCCATTCATCTTCATATTGAGCTATTTCATTTAAAATGTTATAATCAATATCTTTTTCTTCTATAATAAAATCTACAACATAAGTTTTTCCAGAGATTACTTCTTTATCTTTGTACAATTCGTTGACATATTGTTTTATTGTATTGATATTTTCTTTTTTAAATCCAATACCAAAAGCATTTGGCTGTCCCTCAGTAAAAGTAAACAACCCACTATTCTTAATATCATCCTTGAAGCTTTCTGTAAGATTACTATTACCCCTTGCACTTCCACCATATTCTTCGTTATTAATTTTCTTAAATAATACTGCATTAACTCCATACTTTTCTTGCAATTTATTAGCTACTAGACCGATGTGTTCAGATTGTAATTTATCATCTACTTCAATAAAAACGCATCTATCTTCGGGTTTTAAACTAACTGTTTTTTCAATTTTAGGCAAAGCAGTTTTGATTGAATTATCTTGTGTTGCTTTAGCATTTTTACATTGTTTTGCAACTTCTAAACAAAATTCATAGTTATCACTTAGAAAAGCTTGATACAATTTTTCTTTTAGTGAGAATTCTCCACTTCTGATAGTGCCATTTAATTTAGGGCAAATTACCCATCCTATCTTATTGATGTTATATTTATTGTCAAGTTCAAATGAATATGTATCTATCAAAGCCTTTAAAAATGTATTGTTTATATTTTCAATTCCTTTTTTAACTAAATATCTTGTACAAGGTTCTTTTAAATCAATAACATCTCCAACATTACCGATACTAACTAAGTCAAGATAATTGTCTGCTAATTCTTGAAATAAGTAGTCGTCTAAAGCCTTTAAAAACATATAAACAACACCAGCTCCACTAAGTTCTTTAGTTTTAACTTTTTCAGAAAGTCTATTATTGATAACTACTGCATTTTCACTAATCTTATCAGCAGGATGATGGTCTAAAACAATAATATCAATACCCTTACTTTTATAATATGAGTGTTGCTCGTAGTCGTTACTTGATGCATCAGGCAGTATTATAAGCCTTACATCTTCATCTATTTCGATGTCATCTGATAATCCATGTTTCTTTTCTTTGTGTATTTTAAGAATAATATTTTTGTAATTAAAAGTTTTGTTTATATAATCTAACAAGATTGTAGAAGAAGTTATACCGTCAACGTCACAATCACCAACAACAATTATTTTACTATTATTATTTATATGTTTTATCAAAGTTTCTACTGCTAAGTCGATATTATCATAGTGATTATAATCTTCTAAAGTGTTTATATCTAAATTAAATAAGTCCCATGTAACACCTCTATTTCTTAATATTGTGTCCATTGGACTTGAAAAATCATTATTGCCTTTCAATATGTATTTCATTATGTAATTTACTCTCCTTTATATTCAAAATTATATTCATTGTATAATCTCATAAAAATGTCTTTCCCTTTATCACATGGACTTTCCTTATTATGTAGAAGGTTATCCTTATCATATATATACTTAACATTACATAGTCCTTTAAATTTTCTGCATTCAATAAATATATCTTCTAAAGCAACATCTTTATCAAAAGCTAAAACAATAGTCTTATTGCTCTTTAATAGTTTATGCAATTGAATATAAGATATTTTTTTCTTATTACATGACACAACATTGTTTATTCCCATACTATCTAGTTGCATTACGCCTTTCTCAGCTTCTACAACTATTAATTCATTTGATTTTTTGATATATTCCAAATTTTCATAATAACCAAATAAATAATTGTTATTATTACAGGGATAATATGATAAAAATTTGCTTATTCCTTTTTTCTTATAATCTTCTTCACACGTTCTACCTTTAAAGCCAATTAATTGTCCTTTTTCATTTCTAATAGGTATAACAATTCTATTTCCTATACTGTCATATAATAATGAAAACTTAACTTGCGTTTCCTCTGATACTCCATCACTTAAATACATTAAAGAAATTCCTGTACAAAAAAGGTTTATTAGTTTCTCATCTAACGGTACATCTTCTATATAATCATTATTTTCTTTATTATATCTTTTAAATTGTTTTAAAATAGATGTAGTAAGACTCTCATTTTTTTTATTAACTTTTCGTTCAATATCAATATTTAAAACTTCGCTTATAATTCCTAATGCTAAATTAAAGTCACATTGTTTTATATATGCAATTACTGATATAAAATCTTTATATTTATATGTCTCAAATTCATTTTTTGTATATATTTCAGAATCTAATCGGTCATTAAGTTTAATACTTACAGACGTTATATTGTCAGAAGGATAAGGCAATGCACATTGAATTCGTTTATCTCTTATTAATTTAATGTGGTGGCAACCTAGAAAATCTAAAATATCTTCTATTTTTTCTGGATTATCCTTTAAATATAACTTAATTTCTTCTAAATTCATTTATGCATTGCCTCCAATAATTTATATTAATAAGGCAGATTTCCACCTTCAATATTATAAAACTTCTTAGCTTGATTAATCATAGCTTTGTTTCCATCAAAACTAAAATTTAAATATTCATCATTATCCATCTGCTGACCATTTCTATTATAATCAATAAAAAGCTTACAATTACCTGCTTCTACACCATCATTAATCATTTCATCTTTTGTTTTGTGAATCCAATATGCTATAGTTGAAGCATATCTGTTAATTTTATCAGAATCAGCTAACCTTTGTTCCCTCGGAGACATTTGACCTCCTGCTAATACTGGTACATCTAATGCACCACCTATTTTATTTTTTAGAAAGTTAGTCATATCTCCTAATACATTATGCTCTTTAGCGTCTAAGCCACTAGTGTCATCAACTTTTATGTAATCATAAATTAAAAAGCCCAAATTCATTGATTGTTTTAATTGTTTTGCCACCATGTAGATTTTTTCTTTCGTCCATTCTGTATCGTAAATATGTACTAGTGGTTTATTTTTTAACCATTCTTTAGCTTCAAGGATTAATTTTTCTTCCTGAAGTGTATAGTCTCCGTTCTTTACCTTTTGAATATCAACCCCAGATTTATAAGCTAAAAATCTTATAATCCATCTTTCATCACTCATTTCTGTGTCAAAGATAGCTGTGGGTACTCCATTTTCAACTTTATGAACTGCTTCATTTAAGAAAAACATACTTTTACCACTTTTAGCTCTACCACCGATTACTACAAGTTCTCCATTTTCATATGTAAAATATTTATTTAAATCTTTAAATTTACTTGGTATACCAGCATATCCAGAATTATTTCTTCTACTTAATATGGTGTTCCAGATATCATCTATCTTATCTCCAATAGTTTGAACGTTTGTGTTAATAATGTATTCATCTGCAAATTTTACAATATCTGTTTGGAGAGAATAATTTAATTCATTTATACCTCGTTGAGTTTCTAATACATCATTAGCCATTGCTCTTAATTTAATATATGAATCTCTTTTAAATGCACAATCTATGAGTTTTTTTGCTAACAACTCATAACTATCACAATCATTTCTAGCAACAATTCTTAAATCATCTAGCCACCCACATAAATCATTTGATATATTAAGTTCTGAAATGATATTCTTAAATGATTTATTACCTTCGATTTCATTAATTATCATAAAGTTGTCTATATCTTTTAAACCTTTTTCAGCAAATTCTTTTATTATGTAATATATACAGGCTAATTCCCTGTTATAAAAATGATTTGCTTTTAAATATTCACTAAGATAAATATATTCTGGGTGAACTAAGAGAGTGCCTATAACTCCTGTTTCGCTAATAGTATCTTTAGGTAAGTCAATTCTATTAAGCCTTTCAAAATCTTTTATTTTTTCAATTTTCATTGTTCGCTCCTATAGAATATCTGTCCATTTCTTATTTTGGTTAATATTAAATACTACTTGTTCGTCTTTATAATCTATATTTTTAATATCATTTTTAATTTCAAGGAACTTTTCATTTGTTAATTTAGATTGCCATTCTTTATAAAAACTATTATTACTGCAATAATTGATTAGTCCAAATGGACTATTGAGAATTAAATTTTGATTTATAATTTTTGAGATAACAAAGTATATGTAATTTGAATCATATTTTTTATCATTAATAAGTTGATTTATAACTTTTCTAATAATTGTCATTGTAGCAGTAGGTATTTTTTCTACAATAGCTTTTTCTATATTTCCTTTATTGATTTTTTCTTGATAGCACTCTTGACAGTAATAAAAATTGCCTACCTTAATTGCGTTTTCTTTTGAAACTTCTCCATTATTTTTGCAGTACTTATATTTACATTTCAATTATCTCACCTCATTTGTAGGAATATCCCACACCTAAACATTTATTTAAGTGTGGGACTTCCAATTATTAAAGTGCTTCTAGGGCGTTTAGAACATTCTTTGCCATATCTAAATCTGTGATGTTTTTAGGGTTTGCATCATCATTATTATATTTTGCAACAGTGTTCTTTACTTCATCTCTTTTACCACTCTTAGAAAGAGATTGACACAATGCCAAAATCTTTGAGTTTAACTGTTTCAAATCTTCACCATTGTTTTCTGTTTTATCAACAGGTTCTTTTTGTTTAGTATGTTTTTCTTGTTGTTCAGCAACTATTTTTTCTGCTTCTTTTGCTTCGTTTAAAGCTATCTTCTCTTTAGCTTTTTCTTTAGCCTTTTCTAACTCATTTCTTTTAGCAGTAATATCGCCGCCACTTGCCCATTTGTAAATTATTTCACCGTCTTTTTCAGTTAATATATCATTTCTATCCTCAAATAAATGAGTATTATCCTTAACTGCTGTGAAGTAGTGAGTATCCTGTTCGATTGTAACCGCAACTGTAAAGAGAAATTCTAAATCGTCTCTTTGTTCATAACCAATGCCAACCTTTCTAGGAACTTGCTTTCCGTTCTGTTCTTCAAGAACATACTTGTCTTTACCTCTAACAGTAGCAATGATATAAGCTTCAGACTCTAATATCTTATCAATAAACTTCTCATGTCTAGGTGTCAACTTACTCCAATTGGTATAGGAGTTACCACTCATCTTTGAGTGGATTTCTAACATACCGCCTTTACCCTTCCACTCATGAGTTATTGAGTCTATTACAATAACCTTATAACCAGCGTCAAGGGCTTCATCTATTGCATCTATATACTTTTCAGGCTCAAATGGTGCTTTAAGTTGCAATAAATCATAATCAAATTCATCTGCATAATATTTATCTCTTGAACCTTCTGTACCAATATAAGCAATTCTTTCTTCAACACCTGTATCTTTTGATAATGCATCAGCCAATCCCTTTGCTACTCTTAATGCACCGTATGACTTACCACCACCGCTAGGTGCAATTTCCAAAATCTTCGCCCAAATATTCTCACGTTTAGCTTTATTAAATCCCATAATATGTAATCTCCTTATAATTTAAAATTTATTTTATTAACAACTAGTTGTTTTAAAAAAACAGTTGTTCTTAAAATGGAAGGTCATCATCTTCATCTGAACTTGCAGAGTTCTTTTTATTTTCACTTTGTAATGCTATTCTTTCAAGTTTGGTTTCTGTATCTTCAATAGCTTCTGTAATTTCTGCTCTTGTATATTTTTTAGGTGTAATTTTAGTATTGTCAACATCTGCAATTTCCAAATAATCAATATATCCATCATACTTTCTATACTTAGAACCTGAATTTGTATTTCCTCCAATAGTCTTACCTTTAAGAGTAGTTCTTGTAGTGGTAGAAGTTGATGTGGCTTCATCATCTATATAATTAGGGGTATGACGTACTGTAATAGTACAAGGAACTAAATCACCAACTTTAACGTTTTCAGTGAAAAACTGACTTATAACCTCATCATTAAGTTTAAAGTCAATATTAATCATATCACCAGCATAATTAGTTATTCCTGCCTGAACAGATTCTTTTGTCGGCTTTTCAGATATGATAATTGACATAACCAGTTCATTTACTTCTTCAAAAGTATCAGAATCAAAATTGATTTCTTCTTTTTCAGAATAAATTGCGCTTACAATATATATTGGTTTCTTATAATATGTATCAACTTCTACCCTACAATTTACATATACACTATCACCGTCTTTGAATAAATCTTGAATAGAAGATACTGCATCTTGTTCTGGATATTCTAATGCTTTTTCCATTTCAGAATTTTTTACTTTAACATTTAATTTTGAATTAATCCAATCTCCAACTTGAACAGGGACAGTATTATCACTTGATGTTTTAATTGCAAATGATAAATTATTCTTTACAGAATTACCTCTGTTTGTTGCCTTGTCTAAAAATAATATTTTACCTTTTACTCTAAGATATCCTTTTGTTTGTTCCATATATAATATTCTCCTTTACATTATACAATTATTATTTTACTATTCTTAATTTGTACTTAAAATATTCATTTTATACTAACTTCAATACAACATATAGTGTATATTAAAATTAGTAACCACAATATATGGTGGCGATTTGTTAAATTTTATCGGAACAATTGTCCCATTCTTGTTTTTCATTAAGTATTACTCCTCATCTTCACTTTCTGCTACCTCAAATTTGTCTTCTACCTTTTCAGTAACCTTGATACTAAAGTTTATGTACTGGTCATTAAAAGCCTTGAACAAATCTGCAAATCTCGCTACTTCTCCAGTTTCTTCATTTAACAAACCATTTGTTACTACCTTTACTTCCTTACCCTTAATTTCCTTGCCTACTGTTTCAATTGTAAAAATTCCATTTGCCATTTTAATAATCTCCTTTTCTTTAATAAAATTATATTTATATTGTTATTACAAACTTATTTTAATAGTGACTCAATTTCATTAAGTTCTAGTTCAACTTTCTTACCATCAGAAAGTAATTTAACTAACTTATCTTCCATCGCTTTAAGATTTCTTTCTTCATCTTTTCTTGAAAGAATTTCAATCTTGGAATTGATATCTGCAATCCAAGCAATTATATCATAACCACTAATTTCTATTTTAGTTATACCCAAATCCTTACCTGATAAAGAATACATGTTAAGTCTTATCATTAATAAAACTAACTGTTCTCTAGATAAAACATTTAGATTATATCTTTCTCCTTCAAAGTCTAACGACAGATTTGTTTCAGGTGTAAATTTTAATGTCTTACCTAATTGCTCTTTCTTAACTTCAATCTGTTTTTTTAATTGAAGTATTCTTTGGTCATTTGTTTCGTTATTCATAATTGATACTCCTTCTCATATTTTCTACCATTTTTTAAATATTTTTGTACGTATAATGGCTGCACTTTTTCATATATTTCTTCTAAAGACATTGATGGTATATTTGGAATTTCAAAGAATCCTACCTTATAGCCATAAGTATATTTGTCCTCTATCCTACTTTTATATTCTTGTAGAACATAATCATTCTTATCTCTTGTAATAGGGTCAACAAGATATGATTGTTTTTCTCCTGTTAATTCGCTTATAAATTTAAAACTAGAAAAATAACTTAAACCGTCACTATTTTCTTTTTTACCAAGTTTAATAAAATCATCTAATGACATTTTACATAATATATCCTTTGATTCATCATATGGAGAATAATTATAACTACATTCCATTTTTTCAAATATATCAGCATATTCATTTAAACATTTATCATCTGTACATTTTATAAATTTACCTGATATACTTGGATATTGATTAAAAATCCATTCATATTCTGTTTTATTGACTCTTTCTCCATTAACATAATCATAATCAAAGCTTTTATATGCAAACCATAAATATTTTCCATAATGAAAGTTATTTATATTTTTATAATCTATTTTTCTTCTTCCATACCTAACAATTTCATCTGGAATATCTTTATAGGATTTAGAAGTTTTCCATTCTTTATTGATTAACCACATATATCCACTTGAATAATAATCATATTTACCCATATAAACCATTTCATGATTATCTTTTGTTAAATATGTTGCTCCTATTATTAAGTCTTTCGCTTTTATGGTTTCATTATTATGTAAGATATTGTTGTATTCGTCAATCTCTTTATAGTCAGGGGATTCTATAGGCATTAAAACTAAGTCTTTACCATCCCAACCATATATAAATTGTCCTTCTAAACCTTTGCCCTTAGTTGACGTTGCATTTTCAAGTATGTATAAAAGATTTTCTATAGTTATCTCAAATTCAAAATTACGAGGGTCATATACTCTGCAATATGCGTGTCTATGACTCCAGCCACTATCATAGTCACCTACCTTCTTATTGAGAACAAATCCTTCAGTTGGAATATTGTCAAACTCTTGAGGCTCTATTTCTTTATTTCTCCAAGATTGCCAACTTGCTTCTTTTCTAAGTTTACCTCTTTCATCTGTGTAGATTATGTAAGCTAACTTCCCTGTATATGTGCCATCTCTATTCTGATAACCGACATTAATCTTTTTAGGAATAAATATATTACTTTTCATAAAATCTCCTTTCTATGAACTTATTTTAACAATGATTCTATTTCATTAAGTTCCAATTCAACTTTTTTACCATCAGACAATAACTTAACTAATTTGTCTTCCATTGCCTTTAGATTTCTTTCTTCATCTTTTCTAGAAAGTATTTCAATCTTAGCTTTGATATCTGTAATCCAATCCAAAACATCATATCCAGAAAATTCGATAGAAGCAATGCTTAAATCTTTTGCAGACAATCTATACATATTAAGTCTTATCATTAACATTGTTAATTGTTCTTTTGACAAAACATTAATATTATATCTTTCTCCTTCCAATTCAAGAGAACAATTGGTCAGTGGTGTAAATCTCAATGACTTTCCTAGCTGTTCTTTTTTAGTTTCAATCAGTTTCTTCAGTTCAAGTATTCTTTGGTCATTTTTTTCATTACTCATATCTATTCATGTCCTTTCTTATATAATTTTCCATTAGTTAAGTATTCATTTTTATACATGGGTTGAATTTTATTATAAATTTCTTTAAAAGTTCCCTCAATTTTATTAGAATTATAGTAATTCTTTTTCTCATAATAATAGCATTGATTTGGACTATTATAAGGTTTGTTGACTTCCACTAGATTCTTTGATGAATCATAAAAATTAAACCAACTTCTTTTGACAAATTTATTACAAAATTCTTCAAATGTATAAGGAATATATTCATCTTTACTTGTGTCCAAAGGTGAGTAATTTGTGGTACATTCAAGTTTTTCAAATAATTCAGCATAGTTTTCAACACAATCTTCAGATACAACCGATATAAATTTGTCGCCTAAATTTTTAAAATGTTCAAAATACACGCATGGTTCATCTTGCCAATCATATTTATAATATCTCATAAAGTAATAATACTTACCCTTATTAACATTTTTATAAATGTAATCATACTGTCTAGACCAACTATTTGAATCTGATGTTTCAATTCTTTCACTCGTCCTCGTCCAGTAATCAAATCTACCCAAATATACCCATTCTTCATTTTGTTTGGTTCTATATGTTGCTCCAATTCTCAAATCTTTAGCTTTTATATAATTTTTCGAATAAATAATAGTATTATATTCTGATATTTCTTTGTAATCGGGCGATTCTACAGGTATTAGAACTAAATCTTTACCATCCCATCCATATATAAATTCACCTTCTAACCCCTTACCCTTTATTGAACTAGCATTTTCAAGAATATATAAAAGATTTTCAATAGTAATTTCAAATTCAAAATCCCTAGGGTCATATACTCTAACATAAGCTTGCCTATGATTCCAATCTGAGCAATAATCTCCAACTTTTTTATTAAGAACGAAACCAGATGTTGGAATGTTTTCATGTATTACATTTGGAATTGTTTTATCTCTCCAACCATCCCATGAAGTTTCTTTTCTCAATACTCCTTTTTGGTCAAAATAAATTATATAGGCTAATTTCTTTGTGTATGTATCATTTCTATTTTGAAATCCCACATTAATCTTTTCTGGTATAAAAATATTAGATTTCATTCAATCTCCTTTCAACAATTATATTAATAGCATAGAACTAACATTTTATTTACTTTTTCTTAAATAATAACTCAGTGCTACTAAATCCTGCCGCCCCTTTATGACCTCCACCACCGAACTTCTCAGCAATCTTACTACAATCAATATCTTTATTACTTGAAAATATTGAATAAGTGTACTTTTCACCATTAAATACCCATACCATTACTAATGGATAATCGTTATATCTTTCACCAAATATCCAACTATTTGATTTCTTATTTACTACTAAACATTTATGACCTTCAATTTCCGACTCATAAGCAAAATGTTCTCTATAATATGTATTATCATTATCAATGTATCCTTTGATTAATGTACCCTTACTTATCATATCTTCCAAACAATTCTTATCATGTGCTAAGAATACCCAAATATCATCAAGAGCATCATATTTTTGTGTTTCAATACCAATTTTGAAATGTGTAGTATCTGGTTCAAATTTATAAATCCAACAATCATAATCGCTTACTAGTTGTACATATATTGGACAATTATCAAACTCACAATTATTAAAAAACATATATGTAAGTCCTGCTCCACTTATCTTATCTCTTCTGATTCCTTTAATATTCTTTGTCCATGTTAATTCATTTTCAAGATTTAAACTTGATGTATGATGGTCTATCCAAATAACATCATTAGTTTTTTCTAATACCTTTTCTAATTGCCATATCGTATCCTTTTTAAAAGAATAATCTACAAAGTAAACTCTTTCATTTTCGTGAATTACATCTAGTGGTAAATTCATTACATAATCTACTTCATAAAAATTTTCCTTATTATAGTTGTTTTCGTACTTAGCAACTATACTTCCTGCACAACGCCCATCTAAATCATTGTGGTAAAAACACTTCATTGTTTTATATACTCCTATTCTTCATCTTCATTGTATTCGTTACAATCAGTAATTTCTAATTCATCTGGTTCACCACTATCATCTTCAATAGACTCAATAACTGTAACACCCATCTTTCTTAATTCATAGTCTACGTCACCTAACCCATATGAATGTTCTTGTGCCTTATCTAGTACCTTGTCTATATCTAAATTATCAGGTACATCAATAACCATTTCATGATTAAATTTTGCAGTTTCCTCAATTGTAATCTTGTATTTCATAAACATTCCTCCTTTTAAATATTATTTTAATAATGTTATAAAATTGACCTTTTATTTTATCCTTCTTCTATGTCTTCTATGTCACTATAAAAAATTATTCTGATTTTATTATCTTCATCTTTTACAGTCATACCCTCATCAGATATATTAATAACTTCTATAGACCAACATTGACCATTTTTAAACCATACTGTTACATAATCTCCTACTTCTAATTCTAAATAGTTATCATCCTTATTGATAGTCAAAACAGTTTTAGTATTAAAATCCATATATAATACTCCTTTCTCTAAAAGTTAATAGTTAATCTTCTATAATGTCTTTAGTATCTCTATTACTTGATTTTTACATTGCTCGTCAATCTTATCTTCATCATCTAAATTTTCTTCTACATATTTTAATATAATCTGAAATCTTTCTTTTTGTTCTGAAGATAACAATTCATATATTTCCGTTTTTTTCATATTTGCAAAATCAGATAAAAGAGCCATATATGCTAATAAATTTAAATCATTCACATTAAACATATTGATTAAAATCCTTTCTTTTATTTTAATAATAACTAGGTTCGATTTTATCATACCTCAGTGTCTTAAATACAGGAAAGCGTAAACTTATATCTCCTGTCTTAGCATTACTAGATTCCTCAAAATATTGTACTTCAACAATCTTATCAAGTAAACTATCTCTATTATTCCATATAAATGTTCTATCTTCATCAGTATATCCCGAACCTACACCAACAACATTACCTTTATAGTCAACATTCATTCTACCAAGCGTACCCTTTAGCCTACCGTCACCTTCTTCAAATCCAACAATTTTAAGGTCAACGGTTTGCATCTTCTTGATTTTAAGAATTACCTTTGAACGTTTACATTCATATGGGGCATTAGAAAGATTAAGCATTAGACCTTCTTCCCCATCAGCTATCATTTTATCAAGCATAGGAAGAATTACAGACTTATCACTTCCTACATATAACATAGGAACTTCTTGAATCCATTTAAGATTTAGATTTGAAATTGAATTATGTAATAGCTTTTTTCTTTCTATACAAGGTATATTACTAATACCTTTCTTAAAATCTTCTAATGGTATCATATCAAATATATGAAAGACAACCCCTTGCTTAATACCGTCTTTCCTAACCTTGCTTGTAGTTTCTCTGTATAAGTCTGCTGAATTTAAATCATTATTATTTACAGCAATAAATTCACCATCATATACATAGCCCTTTGGAAGTAGTCTTATTTCTTTCTCAACATCAACAAATCCTTCATTAAGTTGCCCTTGTCTAGTTCTCATTTCAACCATATCAGAATTTATTGCTACATTCCTATTTCCATCAAGCTTTTTTGTAAGAATAAATTCACCCTTAACCTTATCTTCACAGTCAAAGTACTTCTCCGCTAACATTACGTCAAACGTTGGGATAAAGTCTTTACCAATTATTTTATTGATTGTGTCTGCTGTAATTCCAACTTTTAAAGACTTAGTAAATACCTGACTATAAAACTCTTTCATTTCACTAGGTTGAATGTTTATAAAGTTTTGGACAGTAGCTATATTAGAATCTGTTCCTGTATTATTTTTCATGATATAGTTTGCAATTTCATCAAATTCATAAAAAGTAATACCTTTTTCTTTTACTTTTTTATTAAGCTTCTTAGCATTAATTCCTGTAAGGATATAAGGATTATATAAGAAATTAAGAGTAAACTTAAACAACTCATTGTTTTTATTATCTTTTAATATACTTTCCTTATCATTCCTTCCCGAAGTATTTGTTAACTGATTAAAAATATGTAATATTTCTATCATAAATTTCCTTTCGCATTGTTATAATTTATTTTAACATCAATTAATTACTTTGTCAAGTGTATGATTTTAGCCTTAAAATCTCTTCTTCTAATTCTTGAATTCTAAAAAACATTTGCAATACTAAATTATCTCCTGTCAAGTCTCTCCATTCTTCACCATGTCTAAGAGCTTTGAAAACAAATGGTTTTGTTTCATTTAATATTACTTCATACTTTCCATTATATAATTTAATTGATTCCATAATAGCTACTCCTTTACTTCACTTTTTCCTTAATTACTACTCTACCTTCTAATACTCCCATGTTACTCTTTTCAATAAACTCATAAGTTTCTGCTTCTTCATCTTCTCTCATATCTCTTACAAGATACCAAAATTCGTCCTCTTTCCATGTGCAATTGACAAGTTTTTTACCTTCATCCAATTCTACAGTCATAGTTCCTCCTAAACTTTTTGCAACAGAATTGCATCCAGTCAAAGCTAAAACAATAGATAAACAAGATAAGCCTAAAATTAATTTTCTTTTCATTTTGACACTCCCTTAAATTTTATAATCAAATAAACATTTTATCGTGTTTTATACCTATATATTGTGGTCTTAATTGATTTTAACTACTATATATAGTATATGTTTTAAGTAAAATCATAACTAACATAATAACCTTCATCAGATATTTCTTTTAACCATTGAATTCTATCTGTCATATCTTCTAAATCATATTTTTTATTGTTAAGTAATTTAGTACAATATTTTGACATAGCACATGGTTCTATTAAATTTAAATCTGGTATATTTGATAATCCATACTTTTCAATAGTTGGTATCTCAATATTCAAATATTTACGAAAAATATTTTGAAGTTTTGTTCTATTACCATAAGCATGAGAAGTAGAATTCCCTTCTAAATATTCAATTTTATATTCAACATTTCTTCCAAAGCCATAATTTATCTCATCTTCAATAACTCTATAACTTTTAAACCAGTTAAATCCTATTCCCATTTTTTCTCCTTATCCCCATTGATATTCCATTTCTTCTTCATTTAAATACTTATGTCTTACACAATATCTCTCAACATCTTTTTCTAAATAAGTTTCTATACAATTAGTCATTCTATTATATATTTCATATTCATATGTATTAAGAGCTATCTTCTCCCATGTTTTAACTACTACACCTATTTGATTTTCATTTATTACTACAATATCTCCGAACAAAAATTTCATATCTATTTTCTCCTAAACTTTGATACTTATTTTAAGTCCTTCCATTCTAAAGACAATCTATTAAGAACTTCATATATTGATTCACTTGCAGTTTTACCATTCAAACTAGGCTTAAATAAAGTATGATATATATCTAAAAATGGTAAGCCTGTTTTTTTCATAGCATCAGCTACAGCATATAATGAATGTTTATCACCGTTTATATCTATGTATACAGTACATGTTCTTGCTATTTCTATTAATTGTTTTAAATTTAGTTTAGCTACTGCCTGTAATTGGGTTTCTAATTCCTCATATTTTTGTAATTTAATCATATTTTGCTTTATATAATATCTGCTTGTTCCTTCCATATCTCCATTTAAAAAATTCTCTATTTCTTTACTGGTAAAAGCACCCATAATTTCTCCTTTTTTGATAAAATGAAAGTTTGGTTTTAACGGTTAATATTAAACATTTCATCTATTAAGACATCAGAATAGCCAGCACCTTGTAAAAATTCAATAAAATAATCTCTCATATCATCAATATTCATATCTCCATCTAATTCTCTTTTAATAAATGTCACATTCCCGAATTGGTCTAAATATCTAATTGTAAATTTCTCCATAATAATCTCCTTCCCAATAAACTAAATAAAACATATATTTTATGTACATAACGGATTAGATATTTCACTAACCCATATATACAC
Source organism: Bacillota bacterium (assembly GCA_023460995.1). Lineage (GTDB taxonomy): Bacteria > Bacillota_I > Bacilli_A > RF39 > UBA660 > RGIG4266. The sequence continues at coordinate 78,532 of JAEWOE010000007.1, forward strand.
AACTATACTTACATTAATTCTTTCTCTGCATCTGAAAGAGTTTCTACAGGTGTAAAGTGCTTATTATATGCTCCCTTTAGCAATCTTTTAAACTGTGACTGTGCAATTGGAGAATTAAATTTTGTTATATATCTTACTTTGAAAGGAAGCTGGATATAAGTTTGTAATAATCCTTCTAGAAGAACAGCACTATTTTCCTCTGATACTTCTAAATTTGTACCATCTAGCAGTAAATAATACTCTGTAGGGTTAACCTTCTTTGTTAAGTCCATAAACTCAGCTATATACTTCATTCCTTCTTCTGGTGATACTATCCCCCATGCAGAAACATAAACAGATTTTTTGTTTTCATTTATACTCATTTTGTACGGCATAAATTCACTCCTTCCAAATAATATTATTTTAATATATTGTTAGATATTTTTTCAAATATCATTTGCCCATTAATATTTAATTCTTCGTATACAGCATTTATTTCTTGTGTGCTTGCAGAATGTTGTTCTGTAACAGCCGCTATACTTTCTATGTTTGGCATAATATCGTCTTTGCATGAAGATACATTATCAATATTATCCTGCATATCATTAATCTTAAGTGTCGCATTTTCAGCAGTGTTTTTTATATCTATAAAAGCTTTTTTAGTATTTTCAAGGTTAATTGTTGCTTCATTTATTGCTTCATCTGATGATTTTATTGATTCTTGAACAGTCATAATGTTCATGTCAATATTTTGAACAGTATCATTAATATTGGTTGTAATATCTATTGTATTATTTGCTAAATCTTTAATTCTATCTGCTATAACTGCGAAGCCCTTACCTATATCTCCTGCTCTAGCAGCTTCTATCCTCGCATTAAATGAAACCAATTCAATATTTTTAGATATTTTCTTTATAGATTTAGTAAGTGCATTGATTTCTTTAATGCTTGATATGAGTTTGCTTATATTGCTATTTACTACACTGGTTGCAATTATTGACTCCTGAATTCTTGTATCAAGTTCATTTACTGCATATGTACCTTTAGACACTTTAGAAACTAGCTTTTCAATATCTTCAGTAAGATTCCAATACTTTTCTGAAGTTTCATCTACAAATTTTGCCAGCTTATTAAATGATGCCATGACTGCTTGTATACTTTCAGCTTGTTCTGTAGCTCCAATAGATATTCCGTTAATAGATTCTCCTACATCTGAATATGAATTAATATACATCTTTACATCATCTTGTACTTCTAGTAATAATGACTTTTGTTGTTCTAGCAATGTTTGAATATTTTCATTCTCAGCCAAAGATTGTTTTATGAACCCTTCTAACTCATAAGCATTCTCACACTTGTAAGTTTCACATAAATTTTGTATTATGTCATAGTTCCACAAAGCATCTTTTACTCTTTTTATAAACTTAAACATTTTATCACCCCTTTTTAATATAATTTATTTTACTTCTTGTTTATATAATATCACAGGTTTATAAAATTGTCAAATATTATTTTAATATCACATAGATATCTATATAAAACCCGAAGGGATAATAGTAATTAACTCTATGTAAATATTTGAACAAGGAATTTCACCTTGGATATTGAAATAACTAAACAGAATCAGTGTTTTGTCATGTTTTCTTAACGAAGCTATCTAATACTTCGTCTAAAGTTTTCTTGTCACACATACAATCATAGTCATAAATCCAATGTTCTATATTTGCTCTTTTACCTCTGATGTTCTCGGTATTTTCTTTTGTCTTTAATATCTCAATAACACTACCATTCTGAAAGGTTATTTTATTATCTTCAACATCATAAGACATTACTTCTTCAACATTATTTAACTCCATTAATTTCACCAAATCCTGTGTTGTTGTTTTATTATTGGCATCATATATACCACAAACACTTCTATCCTGCAAAATGGCTCTTGAAATTAGAGATACTAACTTGTATTGTTTAGAAAAATTAGCAAACCTTTTTTCATACTTATTTCCATACATCAATTTCAATAATATTTTTTGATAGAGTTTCAAATTCAATCCAAACGATTCTATAAAGGAATTATTCATATTATGTATTATCACCTCCAATCAGAACGAAATTTAACTTTCATTCACTTTTTGTTAATATACCATATATAGTAAATATAGTAATTGTAAAACACTATATATGGTATATAAAATTTATTTAATTAATATATGCTACCGTCTGAATTATAGATATATCCATGAGTATTATAAAAAGCTTTTTTTAAATAGTCTACAATTTCAAATTGCATATCAACTGATACATTTTTTCCATTTACCTTTACTGCTGACATATAAACTCCTTTTTTGGGTTTACTATAATCATAATTAGTATTATTTTCATTCCAGAAGTTTGTTTGGAAATCATCAACTCCAGTAAATGATATATCATACTCATTAATATTTTTATCAATATATTTATTAGCCAATTCATATAACCATACAGGAGATTTAATTTCAACACCTAAAACTTTTTTGGCACACTGAATTCCATATTTTATTCCATCTATTTCATATATATGTTTATGTTTTCTACCACATACTGTGCAATTAGACTCACCATCATAAATTCTAATCATAAATATTTCTCCATTATAACAAATTATATTTATATTATAAATAATAGTATAATACATGTCAACAGTATATTACTTATTTATCCAAATATAATAGCAAGTTGTAGCCCATTTAGCAAAGCTAATCATTTCGGGAGTAAGTTTTAAATTCATAAATTCTTCTTTAGTTTGTAAACTAATACCATATTTTTTAAATCTTGCCCTATTATTAAAGAAATTAGCTCGTAACACACTATAAAACGCTTTTTTAATCTCTTGCTCTGGAATAGCATCAAGTATTTTTTTACAATATTTAGGAGAAGAAATAAATTCATATTGAAATCCATATTTCTCTAATAAATCAGTAATCTTCTTTTGTTTATCTTTTTTCTCTTGAGTTAAATTATCACAAACATATATAGCTCCTGCATGGTCTAAAAACTTATTGTATTTACTCATTGTTGAAACAATTTCTATGTATGGTCTATCAACTAATGGTGCAGTCATTTTTACTATTTCTTTACCTAATCCAATTCCTCTAAACATAGGGTGTATAATGAATCTTGAACCAGTTAAAATATCTTTATTAACTTCTGTAAGAATTGGAACACCTTTTGCATTAATGTACTTCTTATTAAAGTATACATTTCTACCTACAAGTTGTTGTTTTGGCATAGAGTATACGGCAACTCCTACAAGCATATTTTTATATGTCATTTTAAATATGTATTTGGTGAATTTTGCCTCGGTATTTTTATAATGATATTTTCCAAGTTTTTTATAGTCTTCTATATTTCCTTGTTCAATTTTAATGTCTTGAATAAAAGGATTCTTAATTTCATTTGTATTATGTTCTATAATTAATCCTTCACCCATACCAAAATCAAATACATAATCAGCTTGTAAAAAATCTTGTAAATCATTATGTGCTGTTGCAACTATTACTTTCTTTTTTAGTCTACGAGCTATTTTTTGGATATTATAGCTTACAATATGTGCAGTAGTTCTATCTAGAAAACTACAAAATTCATCTATACACCATACATCTTGATTACTCTCAATTAATTTAGCTATCTTAAATCTATATTTTTGTCCATCTGATAATATCTTGAATGGTTTTACATATAAAAATGCTTCACCTAATCCAACAAGATTAAGAAGATATAATGATTCTTCTAAATCTTTACCTATAGTATCAATAATGGGTTCATCTGAATCTTCATCAAATAATGGTTCTAAAAACCCATATTCTTTTTTAAATTCATTTAACAAACTGCTTTTTCCACTACCACTCATTCCAGTAAGATAAAGAATATTAAATTCAGGTATAATTAAATTTTCAACTATAATATGTTTATGCGTTTCATCAATACCAACTCCAAAAGCATCTGATATTTCTATTACTCTTGCAGAAGGATTAACAATATTAGTCTTGTATGTAATGTTCAAATCCATACACCTCTTACCTCCATTCTAACATGCAGCGTTATAATGTCAACCCCTGCTATGCAAATATATTAAAAATTATTTTATTAACACAATAACCGAATAAAACAGCGTTTCTATCTTATTTATTCCTCATCAAATTCTTCTAATTTACTTGTTGAATACGAATAACTTACACTACATACACAATTAAACGTTTTTCTACAATCAGGACATTCTATTTCCTCATCACTATCCTCATATGGAATTTCATCATCTCCATATTCAAATTTATAATCACAATATGGGCAAACTACCGTATCACAACATTCATGTTTGTTTTCCCATTCAAGTCTCTTTTCTTGTTTATCTGAACCTTCTTTAGATAATCCAGAATATAAACCATGATGATATTTGTCTGTATATTCATCTTTCTTATCACTAATCCAATGTACGTCTTCATGTTTTGTAATTACTTTCTTCAATTCATAATCCCAAAATTTATTACAGTAGAACGGACATTCTTTACTATTATGTATTAGTTTACTTTCTTTTTCAAAACCATAAATTCCACAAAAATCGCTGACAGTATCATTTTCATCTGCCTTAAATTTTCTAAGACAATCATAACAATTACAAGTTTTTATCATTTATAATCCCCTTTTCAAAAACCAAATGAAAGATAAGATTCATGTTATTTTTGGTTATAGTCACATTTTATAATAATGCTATCTTGATTGTTGTATTGTCTCACCCATCCACCTTGGCAATCTGAAAAATTACCCTTGAATGTTTTAATGCTACTTTTTTCAAAATCAAAATCTTCAACTATATGCTTTTCAAAATCAGTTTCAGGGGTTAATACTATTTGTGTAGTACCGTCTTCAACATATATGTACGTTTTCATTTAATACTCCTTTCAGTTATAACCAAAGAATTGTTTGGTTTGGTTTCATTATTTATTAACATCTTTCAAAAAATTTTCAAATTCTTCTTGTGTCATATTATTTGGTGCAAAGCTATTTATTACTTCTGAAAAAGGTTGTAAATAATTATTCAACACATCTTCTCCATATTCTCTATTTGGTACAGTTCCAGTTTCATTATTTAGATACTCTTCTTTTGTTAAATTCCAATGTGTGGGACAATCAACTATAGTTGAAAATCTACAGTATAGTCCATTTGGTTGTTTTGAAATAAAAGCTCCCATAACACATCCTTTCTAAATTCCACATAAATATGGAATTTTATTCTATTATTCAATTCCTAATAATTTCTTTTCATTTTTAACTTCTTCATATAATTTATTTAAAATGCTTTTATTATCAGAATATATAGACAAATCTTTTAAAAAACTTTCAACCTTATTATCTAAGATAAGTATATACATCAGTCTCTCTAAATCATACTTGATAGAATGTGCTAAATAGGAATCTTTTTCTAAATATTTATCCATAATATTATCTAAGTTAAAGTTATTCAATTCTTTAATTTTGGTTTGACACTCTCTTAATTTTGATATTGAGCCACATTCATGTATTCCTTTATCAGCATTACATATGTTTTCTTTCTTTTTTCTAAAAAACATTGTTTTATTCTCCTTTAAACTATTTTAATAGAATTGGGTTTTTATGCAAATATAATATTTATATTATTATTCTTAAAATACTCCCAGTCTTCTGTACTAATTAAAGACCCTGCTTTTTTACAAAAGTCTCCGAAGTCTCTATATTCTAATACAATATCTACACCCTTACCTTTTATAAACCTTGGACAATTTTCTATAGGGGTTAATGATTTGTTATTATTCATTTGTAAATGATATGTATGCATATTAGTTGCACAATAAAAATTACGTTTATTATTAAATAGCATCTGAAATTTACAATACCTACATTGCATAACTAATTCCTTTCTAACTCTAAATAAAAGAGCTGTTCTATGTACTAAATACTAAAGCAATGAACTATCCCAGTTTTTATACTGTGACTTCTTCAATACTCTTCTCATTTTTAAAAGTCTTCTTATTTCACTTTTTGAAATAAGTGTCTTAAACATTATTGAAGTTCTTACCTCTTTATACTTGTAAGAATATTCATCTTTTAAAAACTCTCTAAACTCTCTTATGTCTTTTATCCTAGCTTTAATACAATATGTAAGTTCTTCATAACTGCATGAATCAAATTGTTCTCTCATAAAATTCCTTTCTAAAATATTATATATGTGTCATTTTGTTTAGTTTTATAAACCCCATTTTTCTTTATTTCTTTCTAAACATTCCACAAATGCTATAGCTACGGCAGCAGTATGTATAGCTTCAGTTTTCATATTTTCATAACCACCTTTATTAGTTCCATTATCAAAAACTGTTTCATTAACTGCTTGACAAAACTCACCATATTCTTCTCCTAGAATACTAACCCAATCAGTAGGTTTATGGTTTTGTTCTCCCCATTTGGACTCTTGTCTATCACGTTCAGAATTGACCCATTCTAATACTTTCATTCTATTATCCATTATGTACTATTCCTTTCTTGTATATGGTTCTGGTAATGGTTGCCACGCTATAACATTTATTATTTTTCCTGTACATATCCATTCTTCTCCATTCCATCTTGCAACATTAATTAAGTGTGAACCATATTCACTTATGTAAGTAACCAATACGGTAATTAAATTCATATCTTTAGGATTAGGCAACCTCTCTCTAATAGAAATCCAATTATTTGATTTAGGCATTTCTTCAACTATATCATAAAATTCTCTAGGGTTAATTAATACTTCTCCGTAATTTAAATCATATGTATCACTAATCTTTTTTAATAAGTCTTGCTCATCAATCATATATGTATTATTCCTTTCTCAATAATGTGACAGAATAGAAATTTTATGTTGTTTTTAATAATTCGTTAATTTGTTCATCAATCTTATTCTTTTCTGCAACAAGTCTATCAATTTCCATTTGTTTGTTAATTTTCTTTATTTGCCTTACATCTTTTTTAGTTAAATAGCATACAGGTATAGCCTTTGTATAAACCCTTTCATAATGTCCAAATTTCTCACTATAAAATTTTCCTTGAGTTAATTTCCATAGATATTCTTTTAATACAGAAATATATTTGGAGTCTACAGAAAGTTTAATTTCACCATTTAAACATTGTTGTAGCATTCCTTTAAGTTTTTCACTCTTCATAATCTTTCCTCTCATGATGGAATCGAAGTTCTATTTACTTTGATTTTTCTTCCAAATTTCTTTTATCACATGCTACTTGACATTCTTCTAATGTTTTATATAGAGATGAAATTCCAATTGAAGAATCATAGTTTTCTAAATATATTTTTTCTATATTTAAAACAACTCCCGAATCTTTGAAATTTTTATCTGCTCTGTGAAAATTAAAATATACTGAAGAAACTACATCTTTTACAGGATAATAATTATAAGTATAAACTTTTCCATAAGAACAATGTGGACAATCAACTTCTTTTTGTTTACCTAACACATCAACCTTAATTCTATAATGACCATTGCATTTTTCACAAACTGTTTGAGTACTGTTACTTTTGATATACCAAACAATGTCATGAGGAGCAAATCCACAACTCAGTTTCCTTTCAGTTTCTTTTGTATTTTCAACTATAGCCTTTTTTAGTTGCTCATTATGTAGCTTGTCTGTATTGCGTAAATCTTTTCTCAATTCATTATTTTCTTTTTGTAATTTATTTAATTGTTCTTTAACTAATGCTAGTTCATCAACTGTAGTCTTAATTTTTTTATTAACAGCCTCAGTTAAAATATCTCTGATAACTAATTCATGTTCTTCCATTAAATCCTCTGGATTGTAATAAGGTTCATCGTCTCCATAATAATTCATATATAATTATCCTCCTATTTATTATTATATTATTATAAAATCTAATATTTATTTACTCTTCCTCTGATTTTTCTAAATTATTTAAATACATCTTAATATGATTTCTCATACTTACAAAATCATCAAATACGTTATGCCTAATTATTATTTCATCGGAACATAAATCTAATTGTCCATAATCGGAATTAGTAGTAAATTCAATAGTAAATACTTCACCAGTTTTATAGAAAGATTCAATTTTTGCATCATAATATGTAATAAAATTAATAGCTAATTTAAACTGTTCATCATCGCTTAGATATCTTCCATCACAATCAATAATTGACTTATTATTCATTTTAATCATCCTTTCTTAACATTAACAAAACCTATTATTTATTAACTATTTCCATAAATCAATTTCTATTGATTTTAATTTATTTTGTATAGACATGTAATATTGAAAAAGATAGTCTTTAACCTGTTTTAATTCATCGTCTGTATATGACTCTTTCTTTCTCCATAGTTCCATAACTTTCTGCATCACTTCATGAGCTTCTATCACGTTCATGTTTACCTCCTTTAATTTTGCTTTGAAATCAGTCTTTTATAATAATATATCTCCATTAGCTGATATAAATGGTTTAGGTTCAAATTCTTCATTGTAACATGCTATAACAACTTTATTATCACCATAACCTTCTAACTGAATTTCTTGTAATTTTTCTATTAAGTCATTCACAGTCAAATTCCTTCACCTCTAATCCAAATAAAGTTCGTATTCTATCATGTTTTTATCGTACTGAAAGCACTGATTTTACTGCCTCCCACAAAGCATCACATAATTCTGTACTCCGATACATTTCTCCATCAACTTGCAGTTCACATTGGCTTAATGTTGAATCCTGATTATAATAAACGTCTTTGTTAGCATTATAAAGAATTTCAATCATTTTACCAACTGTGGTTTGAGATGCGATATCATTGTTTGATAAATGTCCTTCTTTAATTTTATATTCATTCCAATTATCTAATAAGTAAGCCAGTTTTTCTTTTTGATTCTCTTCAATTTCTTTTAATTGTAAGACATCTATATGTTGTTTCATATGTCCTCCTTCTATGTTAACATTTAAACCAAAGCATTATTTTGTTTCAACTGGTATTAATCCAAATACCTTATCATATAAACATCTGGTTATTTTAGCATATCTACACTCATTAACATATGGCTTGTAGAACCAATTGTCAACTAATGGTATATGGTTCTTCTTTCTAAAATGTATTTCGATTTTGTCAGCTATTCTTTCGATTTTAATAGCCTTTATTTTATTACCATCTCTTAATTCTGTAAAAGACCATTCGATAAGCTTATAAGCACTATCATTATAATAACCTATGTACATATTTATTGATTCCTTTCTAATTTACTTCTTCAATTAACATTGCTACAAATAATAGTCCAAATATCCACCAAGCACTTTTAGTAACCCATACAGCTACTCCTATTAATGCCATTCCTGCTACTGCAACTATAGCCCTGCTTAAATGTTTACTCATTTTATATATTCCTTTCATTATAAATGTAGCACTTAAAAAAAATTATTTTAATAATAGTAGGAACCATTTTTATTAATTGACAGTCGTTCAATAACCCAAAACTACTTACTAATTAACTTTTAGCCACATATATTTGTATTTTGATTGCGTACCCTCACAGCAATCTTTGTTGATGTGTCTTCTCTCTTCCATATGTAACATGCTACATATCATCAACCCCACGACTGGTGCATTATATTGGATTCGAACCAATGACTCCGAAATTAAAAGTTTCGTACTCTAACCACCTGAGTTAATAACGCTTATTTAATGGAGCAAATCATTCGGTTTATATACATTCTCTCGGACACTTGAATTGCTATGTACACCGAATCGAGTTTTTCAGTAGTCCTCGCTCCATAGTTAAATATTAACATATTATTTTAAGTCTGTCAACACATATTATTTTAATATCTTATAAGAATGCTAACCAGATAAAAAATACATTTCATGTTGTTTATAATATGTAATCAGGAAAATGAGCTTTTATATCTTTATTTAAATCTTTCTTTTTATTACCTGTTGCTATACATTCAATAAAATTACGTTTCTCATCTACTGTATATAATTGGAAATGGTATGTATTAAGCCCTTCATTTTGCTTTCTTATAATTCTATATGGTGGCTTTGATTCGATATAGCCTTTATAGCCTTCAGTAACCCACCATATTATTTTATTATATTTATCAATAGAATAAAATTCTTGTGATTCATACCACTCTTTCATAGGATGCTTCCATTTAGAACAATTACAATTTTTACAAGCTGGAACATCGTTTCTAATATCGTTATATCCATTATAATCTACATGGTCATCATGAAGTTTTTGATTAAATTTTCTCCGATGTTCAGTTAATGTCATACCACAGTAAGCACAAGAAAAATTAAATATTTCTAATAATGCTCTTTCTTCTGATTTTGTAATATCATGCACTCTATGATTATCACTATAATGTTTACTCTTATATGTATCACTTTTCTGATATTCCGCTGTATATCCAATTTCTCTTTGCCTTTTACCATTTGCTCTATGTGCAGCAATTTTTTTAGGTCTTGCATTATCTCTTTTAATTTGTTCTTTACGTTTTTCTGGGTCTTTCTTAACTCTTTCTTGTTGTGCTACTAATACACATTTAATACACACTGTATTTCTATACCAAATTTTCTTAATTCCTTTTTTACTTTTTCTTGTTACCCAATTATGATAATATTCGTTATCTTCTTTTAATTCCTTACACTTTGTACAAATAAATTTTTCTGATATATTATATACACTCCTTAAATTATATTATAACCAAATATGTCTTCTATTGTATTACGCATTTTGTTTAAAATGCAAATTACCATGTTTTAATAACATTTATGTCCAAATACCAATCTGCAAAAATAGACATTGTATAAACAACCCTATTATTAGGTTTATCATAGTGAGGTATTATGTGATAGTCTTTCCACGGATTATCCGTAAAACAATCCGATAATGCCTGTATCATTGTTTCTACTGGCTTTGCATTTTCTACCCAAGGCATTGCCATAATATCCATATCACTTGCTAAACTTCCATGTAAGCCTAATGCCCATCCGCAATCCATAGCAGCATTCCGTAAATCATCATAAATACTCGCATAAAATGAAGCTTTTCCGTTTGATGTCACACATTCTCTATCTTTTGCCATATAAACCTCCTGTATTTCACATAACTAACATATGATAAAATAATCTATTCATATTAACTCTCTTTTAATATATAATTCTGAACAATTTTCAGGTGTTTCAAAATCAGTTAAATGTATGCAAATCCAATTTTTCTTTTTACAATCTTCATATGATTCACAAGACAAACAACATCTCTGTTTTTTATTTTGACCACAGTCATCAACATTACATTTTAATACAAATTTTGAATAGTCAATATTCATTTTAAATACTCCTTAACTATGCATTATTATTCCCAACAATATCATTAACGCAAAAAACGCTAATCCAATACTAGCACCTATGATGCTGTACCATTTTATATTTATTTTCTTCATATAATCACTTCGTTCTTACTGAATTTATCCATTTGGGCATCAATAATTATATTCTCAAACTTATCCTGATTGTAAATGCTAATTTCATTTTCACATATTTCAAATTCTAAATATCCATTCTTAGTTTTCCATTCTAATTGAATAGTGCCTCGACCTATTGGAGAAACAAAAGGAGTTGGATATAACAATTTAACTAACCTTTTAGCTGTTCTAATTGCCTTTTTGTTAATTGGTAACCCATTATAATCATTCCAATTATATTTTAGAGATTTAAATTGTTTTAATTTTCTTAATTCTGATTCTTTATTTATCAATTAATTCACCTTCTTTTGTAAAATTTTCAGTCATAATACTAAAGAATTTCCAACCTTGTTCTACAGTTATACCAATTGATTCACTAGCTTTAGATATTGTATTATTTATTCTGTTAAATTGTTTTAAATTTTCTTCTGTTTGTTTGCTAATCTCATCATTAATCATTTTAAATTCCTTTCTCACTCTGCATACTCACCAAATAATCTCATAACTCTATTAGCTCCTGCACAAAAATTATTTGATTCAACAATATTTTGTATTTGAAATTCTAAAGGTATGTTCCATTGTGATGATAATTGTGATATAAAGTTTAAAAACATTGCTTGTTCATCTCCATCCATATCACAAAATTCTTGTGCTAATTCAAATGGAGTTAATTTAATATCTATACTTACATCTCTTTTAATCATTATTTATCCTTTCTCAATCATTATGAAAGAAGTGTTTTATTCAAAATCATATTCAATAGTATAATAGTATTTTTTGAAAAATTTATATTTATTTTTTCTATTACAAATTCTTATTACTTTATTAATATCAAATTCTTTTGTAATATTGTATGTCTTTACTATTTTAACAAAAGCATGTGTAATATATGTTCTCTTTACAATATTGATAAATCTCATAAAATGTCCTTTCCGATAGAACAGTTACTTTATTCACTTTTAATATATTGTTTATAATCCTCAGTTAGCCATTTTATTATTTTATTATATCTCCATTGTTCAAATTTTGGATTATTAGGGTTATACCATTCATCTAATTGAGATTCCCATTTCTCACTATTGCAAGATTGACAAGCAGGTATACAGTTTGATAAATCATTTTCTCCATTAAATGTTACATGTTCTTTATGTAGTTCGTATATCTTTTCTTCACCACATATTACAATAATATGTTTATTAGAGGGTAACCCACAATAAGCACATGAGTTGTTAAAATAATCTTTACAACTTATCCATTCATATGAGTTTATTTTATGATTCTTATGTCCTCTTTTTTCATTGTATTCTTTGACTTTATCTGGATTATCTTTTAGATAATCAATAACTCTTTATCTAACTATGTCTTTATTATTTTGATAATATGTAACCATTCTCTTTTTACGCTTATCTCTATTCGTTTTATCATATTCTAATATTTTTTGTAATTGTTCTTCATAATTTTCTGCTCTATATTGTAATGCTTTAATTCTTGAACATAATTTACATTGAGGGTGTAACCCGTCTTGAATATTCTTATTATTCTTATAAAAATATTCAGTTGTACATGGTATCCACTCTGATTCAGTCGGAAAAAACTCATTATGTAATGTACATTTCTTTTCTAATTCACCATTATCATTAATTCTATGGTAATCTTCATATTTATATTTTGTTCCTTTTGCTATTATTATCATCCTTTCATATATTATAACCAAATCAACTTATCATTCAAATTCATGAAATTCTTTTAGCCATTTCAAATGTTCTTTTTTATTATATTTATCCTTTATAAATCCTGCTCCACTAAATCTTAATGAAAATTTACTGAAATACAAGTAAATAAACCATTCTCCGCAATCAATAAACCACCAAAACATGAAGTTATAGATTCTAATCTTCAATATATCTGTACAATATTGATTTTTCTTATGTCCTTTTAGATAAAACTTTCTCATAATTCCTCCTACATACAGCATAAAATTGATTTTTCATCATGTTTAATATTCTTTGTTTTCATCATATATTTCTTCGTTAACTAACTTTCTTAAATCTTCCAATAGTAGTTTTTGTTGATATTTATTAAATGTATAATCTTGATATGCACCACAACCATAATCAATATGTAAATTAAATCTTTTCTTATTTAATTCCAATTTTGTTATCAATTCAGGTATCATCTTAGGGTCTAATTCTCCAAACCAATGAGCCTGTCTAAAACGACTAGGAATAATCCTAAATTCATATAATCTATTTTTGTAATCATTGCAAAGAATATTCTGCTTAGTAACAAGTACGTCTCCTAGCCAATACTTTATAAATCTCTGTTTAATTCTTTTAATAAATTTAATCATATTTTCCTTTCTATCCACATGAAATGGATGTTTTATTTTATTATTAAATCCAATATTTTTCTTTTAACGGTTTTAAAGAAAACAACATTTTTTCATAACTTGGTAATTTTTTATATATAATTCTATCTGTAATATTTATTGTATTTCTAAATGAATAAACCATTGAATTTCTAATACAAATAAATATAGAAAAAACAAATAACAATATAGGAATAATCCAAAACATATTAAATATCTCCTTTCAAGATTGTTTAAAATACAAGTTCTATTATTTTAATATTTTTGTTTATACTATTAAGTCTTCTTCAAACATTTCAATAGAGTTGTCTGCATATGATTCATTATTATCTAAACATTCTTGTTTATATTGATACCAATCGTGATTTTCATCATTCATTATTTTTTCGGCTTCTTCTTTATTTTTGGTTCGATATATTTCTATACCCTGTGACAATAAAACATATTCTTTCAACTTATCTATCATTCCTTTCTTCATAAAATGAATCATTTATTTTAATATCCAATTATGCTATCATTTTATTTTCTTTGTTATAAATAATAGCACTACCAGTACCATTGATAACATCTTTTGTGACAACAACTTTATATGCTTCTTCAATGTCAGGAATCTCAAACATTATAGTCTTTAAAGCAGTCTCAATAATGGCTCTCAATCCCCTAGCTCCTGTATTTTTACTTATTGCTTTATTTACTATTGCTTCTAAAGCTTCTGACTCAAATTCTAGTTTTAAGTTATCTATATCAAATAATTTCTGGTATTGTTTAATGATAGAGTTTTTTGGTTCAGTTAATATTTTAAGTAATAAATCTTTATCTAGTGGTTTCAATGTTGTAATAACAGGTAATCTACCAACGAACTCAGGCATAAATCCATATTTAATAATATCTGAAGGTTCAATAGTATCCAAAGAAATATCATTTTTTTCTTTTTCAATAGTAGCACCAAAACCTATTGAATTATGTTTGATAGTTTTAGATTTTAATATATTGTGAATGCCATCAAATGCACCACCACATATAAATAATATATTGGTAGTGTCAATTTCTAAGCATTCTCCGTAAGGATGTTTTCTCCCACCTTGTTCTGGAACTCTAGAAATAGTTCCTTCAATAATTTTTAGTAATGCCTGTTGAACACCCTTATCTCCAACATTTTTAGTCAAAGATGCATTTTCAGATTTATTCGCAATCTTATCAATTTCGTCTATGTACACAATTCCTTTTTCAGCCTTCTCAATATCGAAATCAGCATTTTGAATTAATCTCAGTAGAATATTCTCAACATCATCGCCCACATATCCTGCTTCAGTGTAAGTAGTTGCATCTACAATTACAAAAGGAACATTAAGCATTTTAGCAATAGTTTGTGCTAAAAGAGTTTTACCACTTCCTGTTTCCCCTAACATTAAGATGTTGCTTTTTTGCAACTCAATATTATCCTTACCTTTTCTACTTTTCTTTTGTTTAATTCTTTTATAGTGATTATAAACTGCTACAGCTAAAGTAATTTTTGCATCATCTTGTCCGATAACATATTGGTCTAAATGATTTTTGATTTGTTTTGGGCTTGGAATATCTTTACTTGAACTAGTATTATTTTCATTATCTTCTTCTAAATCTTCCTCTATGATTTCTGAACATAAATCAATACATTCATTACAAATATAAACATCTTTACCTGCTATTAATCTTTCAACTTCGTTTTGTGATTTGCCACAAAATGAACAATACTTCTTCTCCTTTGACATATGTACCTCCAAATTATTTTAATATCAAAAATTAAACTGCTAAAGCTAATTGTCGTTGTAACTCATTAACATATTCTTCTTTAGTAATATACTGAGCAATAAATCCTTCTGTAAATCCTCTATATGTATATCTACAATAAAAAATACAAGGAAAATTTATGAATTTTTCCTTAGAAGTAATCCAAGAATTCTCACATTTCTGATTTTCACACTTATATCTTTCATAAAAGTCTACTTGTTCTAGATTATTAAATGTAACTTTAAATAAAGCTCCAGCGGCATTCATAACATTATCAGGATTAATTACAATACTTTCAATAATTTCTTCTTTAACTAAATCTATTATATGTAATCGACTTAACTCTCTTCTTTCGTAAATTTCTTGATAATACTCTTGTTCCAAATTTTCGTTCCCATAATCATTTTGATATTGTGTTTCATAATTCTTTAGTGGAATTACTTTATTCATGCCTTAAGCCCTCACTTTTTAATATATTTTAAAAGCTTATCCCCTTGTTGTAATTCAATTATACTACCAATATTTGTAATTGTCAACAAGAAATATTATTTTAATATCTTATAAACTAGTATTAAATGATGTTTTTATACCAAGTCCATATTTAAATATTCTTTCTTACTTTTTACATCTAATAATTCTACCATATCTCTACGTTCATTAACAGCCCATAACTGGTATTCCCAATAATATGTATTATCTTCCCTAGTAATTTTCTTACGTTTAATTTTATATGGTGGTTTATCTGTCTCTATGTAATCTTTATAACCAATTGTTATCCACCATATTATTTTATTATAACGTTCCCCAGTATAAAAATCTTGTTTTTCATACCATTCCTCCAAATTACTAGTATGTTTACTACAATTACAACTCTTGCAAGCAGGAACATCGTTTCTAAGGTCATTATATCCATCATCATCCACATGGTCATTATGAAGTTTTTCGCCAAATTTTATTTTATGATTCTTTAAAGACATACCACAATAAGCACATGAGTAATTAAATATTTTAAGCATTGCATCTTCTTCAGCTTTACTTACATCATGGTTTCTATGTAAAGAACTCAAATAATTAACTTTCTCAGGATTATCTTTTCTCCACTGAGTCATATACCCAGACTCTTTTTGTTCCTGCCCATGCTTTCTTCCCCATTTCATATACTTATCAGATTTTCTATATTTTTTATGTTGTTCATAAGCTCTATCTCTATTCTCAATTTGATTAATATTAGACCTTATAATATCACATCTTTTACACCTAGTAGATAACCCATCAATACTATTTTTATTATTAGCATAAAAATAATCAGTTGTAGCTATTACCCAAGGTAATTCTTCTGGAAAGTATTCATTATGTAAATTGCAAAACTTATGGTCTATTCCTTGAATTAATTTGTGTTCACGTTCAAACTTTAATTTATTACGTTCTTGTTTTCTTTGTTCTTTTTCTTCTTTACTTAATCCCATTCATAATCTCCTTTTATATTTAAATAAACTCTACATTTCATTTTAAACCAAGCATTTGTTTTGTAATTTCAATAGAAACACTTTTTATTATTTCTAGTGCCACTCCTGAGAGTCCTTTTGTTTTTTCTTTAACTTGAGACCATACTTTTGAATCTCTAATTGATTCTAAGTAATCATGTCCTGTCTATGTTATTCCTGAAATCATAGTGCTTCTAGTACAATGTACATCCTTATTGGCAACAGAAATATACTTTGCTTCAACAAGTTTACTTGCAGTATGATATATTTCTTCTTCAGAATATTTTGCTAAAATTCCATCATCGTATATATATCCTAGCTTTAAATATTCGGGAAGTCCGTTACCTTTAAGTTCTGCATGTTCTTCAACATACAATAGGAAATCTCTTACACAATCATGATTTAATTTCATATTAACCCTCCAAAAACCACTTAAAATGTCTATTTCATACTTAAATACAATTTCCAAGCATCTTCATTGAATTCACCATAAGAAATCTTAGCAGCCACTTCATCCGCAAACTTTTCATCGTCTGTAGAATATCCTTTACTTTCAAACCATTTCAATACCTCAGATTCTAATTTCATTTGTTGACTTCTGAGGGAATCTATTGTATTTATCTTTTCCCATATTGTTTTAGGAATTTTCAAAGCTATCACCTCACTTATGATAGAATACCGATATTATCATAATATTTTATTTTGGGTGTTCAATTTTTAATGAATATGCTCCACGTCTAGCAGGGACAGTTGAATCAAGAATCTTACCCCAATCCACAACTTTCTTTTCCTCTAATTCTTCTGGTATATTCTCAAAACTTCCCTCATAAATATATCCATCTGAATATGAATTACTGTAACATATTAATACTTCTAATTCATCTGTATGTCCATTAGTTTCTATCCATTCGTTTTTCCATTCTTTTATAGTTTCTCTCATTTTAGCTCCTTTCCTTACTATATACTAAAATCATTATCACTCACTTTGGATTCTCATAATCAATTATAGCATCTTGGACAGCTTTTAGGAAAGTTATTACTTCCACATCCTCCCTATTCTGTTTCCAAAACCAAGCATGAAATCCTTCAGTGTCATTCCAATTATGTTGCCATTGCCAACGTCTATAACCTTTTTCGTATAATGCTTTCTTTAATATATTCCAGTCATCTATAGATTTAATTATTTTTGGTCTTCTCATGTATTCTCCAGCAAACCACTGTCAATATTTCTTAATGGACACCACTGAGGACTTGTTTTTGGAAAATCATCTACAGATATTGCACCATAACTCTCAAAGCCTTCATGTTGGCAATAATATGCTTTATAATTGAAATTAACTTCTTTGCAAAGATTACATTTGTTGCAATGTGGTACTTTAATCATAAAAACATCACCAATTCCCCGTTTCATTATGTTTTTAAAATATCTCTAATATTAACTTCAAAATAATTGTTTCTAATATTCTGCTTTATATCTTCAATCACCCAATCAATTGAAGTATCTTTTATTCTTTTTAAAGCACCAATTTGTTGTAATAACTGTGATTTTTCATATAGTTTATTATAAATATGATTTTTAATATATTCTACTTCTTCTAAGGAGTTTCCATGATGAATGATTTGTAATGTTTTTTCAAATAGCTTTGGATGATAACATATTAAATCAAAATCATTACAACGTCCAATATGAGAATATTTAACTCCGTTATCAAGGATATATTCTGAAGTATTATACAATTCAAAATGATTACCTTCTAAATTAGTAACAAATATTGATGTTTTCATTCTTTACTCTTCCTTACCAAATCGCTGTTTTATTCACTTAAGTAACCTTTACCTTTTAAATCATCTACGATATTTCCATCCAAATATCTATTATCTAATGTATCGTTAATAGATGCTTTAAACGCTACTCTTAAAGAATCTTTAATAACTTTATTTAGCTCGCTCTTAGAACATTTAACTATTAATCCTTGTTCCTCAATTATATCCTTTACAATTGAATCATTAAACTCAACTGTAATGTTGAAATTTACTTTCATATACTACCCCCATCCTACTTTCGTGATAGATTATAAGTTTTATCATATCTCTTCAAAATTTAATCTTTTTCTTGGATGAAAAGTATTTAAATATTTCTTTGCAGAGTTCCATGAAGTAAATGATTTTCTCTTTGTTTTATCTCCATTTGGTAATGCAATAATACTATTACTAAAATAATCTCCATTACTCTCATCAATAATCATGTTACCATATTGGTCTTTCCATATTTGAGTATCAGCCATTATAATCCTCCTTTTAAAAATGAAGAACAATTTTATCTATATCTTTATTATTAAACGTTTGATTGTAACTCCAAAAATGAATAATTTTATCTGTTGTTCGAGATTCATCTATTTGAGTAATTTTATATTCACCACCTAGATATTTAACAGTTACTATATCACCTACTTTAATATTTTTTGCTGTTGATAACTTCATACCCCTTTATCCTTTCATGATAGATTAGCAGTTTTATCTACATCCTTTTTCTACCTTCTATATTTCTTTCAATATAATAATCTCTCAATTTCTTTAACCCTTCTTCTGTTAAATGCGGTGCAATTTCTTCAACGATAAATTTATGATAATCTATTCATAAGCATCAACATAGACCCATTCTTCTGAACCATGCTCTTTTATTAATCTTTTCATAATATTATGTTTATTACTCATATGCTTTTTTCTCCTTCCACACAAAATAAAGATTTTATTGTATTATTCCTTTTTATTTAATTCAAATTTAGTATCTTTGAGTGTATATGCATCTGCTACTCC
Source organism: Bacillota bacterium (assembly GCA_023460995.1). Classification (GTDB taxonomy): domain Bacteria; phylum Bacillota_I; class Bacilli_A; order RF39; family UBA660; genus RGIG4266. The sequence goes on from JAEWOE010000007.1 coordinate 98,469, forward strand.
AATATAACCATCATCAGCAGTTTCATACCGATGTTTTACTTCTTTCAGAGCTTCTTTTTCATTTTTAGCATCTACTTCAATTTCATATTCATATGTTTCAATTATTTTATATACATACTTCATTTTTAATCCTCCAATAAGCCAGCGTTACTATTAAAACTGCATCAAACAAGTCTTTGGTTAAAACTCAAATCTAACTATTCTTCTATAATATCTTTCTTCAAATGAATTATACCAACATCTTCTTCTATTTCAATACTTTCTATATCTTTAACTCCTTTAATTCCTACTTTGTCAGTATCAAAACATATGATATATCCTTTACCCTTAAATTCTTCAAGTTCATCTAATAATTCATCTAGTAACATTTTTAAAAACTCCTTTCTTAATCAAACTATGTTTTCATTTGATTATTTTTCATACTCATTTTCAATCCAATCACAGAACTTATCAGTTACATCATTTCCATATTCTAATTCTTCAAGACTTTTACCATCTCCTGAACGAAGGTCTTCAATGTCATAACCTTTATCAATAAAATAATCATCAATCTCATGAATCAACATTTGTGATGCCCTGCTATATTTTGCTACTTTTCTCATTTTATCCTTTATATATTCTGGAACTTTCATAATTTACCCTCACTTTCCATATAACACAATTTTTATCATATAATTAAATCATTTTCTATATATTATATCATATTATGTATTAACCCTTACCTGCAAATTCTCCAAATAATTCTATTCTTTTTTCTTCTGCAAACTTGACTGCTTCTTCCAATTGGTCGGCATTAAATATCCATTTATACCTTACTCCATCTTTCATAATTTGCACCCAATATTCATTAGTTGATTCAATCCAATTTACGTTTCTGTAACCTGTATTATTATTTTTATTAGCCCCTTTACGATTAGCTGAATTCCTAGCATTATTAGTTTTACGCAAATTTGTTTTTCTATTATCTAAAGTCTTTCCACTTTCAATGTGGTCAACATAGTCTTTTTTATTTGCATCCATAATAATTCTATGCATATATACAGTTTTATTTTTTATTCCTTCGCCCTGAAACATGCTTGTTGTAGCATAATAATTATCTATTCTCTTGGTATATGAAGCTGACCATAAATATTTAACTACTTTATTTAAATCCTCAGTATCAATTAAGATTTCATGTACACTTCCATCAAGTTTATGTACAATTATTTTAGTAACACTTCCTTCAATTATATAATCGTTTCCTAATAACTTTTTCCCCGCCAATAATAATTTCCTCCTCAAAAATTATTCAACACTTTTTTACTTTCCTATATCTTACATATACATATTATCATTAATAAAATAATATGTCAATAGTAATTAGAAATTATTTTAATATTTTATAATAGAAATAATAATTCCTATATTAGTCTCAATGCCTCTGACATTGTTTCAACAAATATAAAGGTTTCAAATCCCTTAACCTCTCTGGCTAAACGTTGAGTTTGATTACGTGCAACAAGTGATTTCTGCTGAATAAGTATTCTTTTCTTAAATGGAGTTTTCATGTATAAGTTCATCATTTCCATTAGTTGTTCAGATACATTCCTTGTAGATGCTTTTACTTCTGCTCCATCAAGTATAAATGAAAATTCGTATGGTGTAAGTTGTTTTACTTTTTCGATATACTCTTTTTTATAACTTATCCCTTCTTGTCTAGAAAAAACTCCTTCTGCATGAATAAAAAATATTTTATTTATAAAATCAATTTTCATACTAAACATAATATTGCCTCCTGAACATGGGAACATAGTATATAATAATATTATAACAAATGATGGTAATGGTTTTTATATAACAAATGTGATATGATAATACCACAAATGTAAACCATTTAACAAAGGAACTAATATACATATGAAGTTTAAGAGAGTCAAACGAATTAAATATCTGGAAGTATACTACCATTACGATTACCCATATTGTGAATTACTAATTAAATCATTACCATATAAATTTTCAAATGAATCTAAATGTTACTATATTTCAATTAAATCTGAAGATGTATTAATATATGATTCAATTCGTGATGATAATAAAATATATATGGGGTTAGATGATGTCAAAAAAGGCATTCTAGACAAAATTAAAAGTTATAGAGACTTCGATGGAATAATTGAGATTGAATAAATTTAAATCAATCACAAACAACCCAGTTAGCTTTCAAGTCAATTGCATAAACGCCAATACCCTTGAATTAAAATTCTCCATCAAAGTACATATAATAATTTTTATTAATTCCTTCAGAAATACATTTTAGTGTTTTCCCTTGCCTTGCTAATTCTTTGGCTTCAATAGTATTATAACATTTCATATTCTTAATTACTCCTTACAATAATGAAAAAAATAGGATTATAAATTATATAATCCTTATAATGTTCTCATGCCACCACTTATTTACTGCTTTTTCTGTATCTTCTAAAGAACTGTATAATTTTAACTCATCAATTGAAGCATACTGAAAACAGTATTTGTTGCTTTTAGCACTTGAAATTTGAAAATGAAAAAAAGATGGATTTATAGAGTCTTCTGGCATTTTGTATATGTATGCTTCTATACCTGTACTCCTATTTTTGTACTTCCAAGTATCATACACTTTTTTATTGTCAAGTTTTTTAAATTTCAATCCGTCATCCCCTTTATTTATTGCTTATGTAATAGGGTATTCTGAGATGACTTATTATTTTACACCAGAAGAAAAATAACTATATGTATGGCTAGTAGATATTTAATCTACCAGCCCTGCTTCTATTAAAGCATTATTCCAAGAACCAAATTTATCAATAAAAACTATTGCTCTAGGTAATATCATATCTTTTCCTACAGGAATTCTCTCTAACTTTTTATATTTGTTTTTCAATATTTTAATTAACTCATCTTTTGAATAATTTGATTCTAAATATTCGCACAAACCAGAGTAAGACCTAAAATAAGTCTTTAGTTCACCTTTAGAAATTGTATCTAGTACTTCATCCATATTTGGAAATCTTTCATTATCTAATACAAAATCTTTAAATATTGTCTCTATAGTTTTCTTTTCTTCAACTGAATAAACTATATCCTTATATATATCTTCCACAACTCCTGCTGCAATTAATGCTTTTTCCCATCCTTTAAATCTGACTGTATAGATATTTCCATCTGGATTTTCCATTTCTCTTGCAAATGGAGGTCTATTTAATTCTTTAGTTTTATTTTTTATATTCTCAATTAATTCCTCATCAGAATATTGAATTCTATCTTTTTCTTCTCTTTCAATCTTGTTTTTTACTTCTGACTGACCATAATATTCTCCAAGTTCAGGATATGCATTAATAATAGCATCAAAAACACTACCATCAAAAGTACTATTTACCATACCACCCAGTCTATTGTCAAAAAAAACTTCTCTTAAAGAGCAGTTTTTTATATCATCAATAGACCACTTTAATATATCTTCAAATAAATGCTTTGTTATTTCTCTAGCGTTATCTTTTGCATTTATACCAGTCCAATAACCTCTATCAAATCTACGTAGTGTTCCATTTCTAACCATATCATATAATTCTGACTCTGTATACGATATTAAATTATCGGAATTATCTCTATAAAATCTTACCATAATATTCACCTGCCTATAATTTATTTATAGCTAATTTTTTAGATATGTCTAACGAGTCTATAAGTATTTGCTTGCTTTCTTCATTCATTAAAAAACCATCAAGTTTAATTCCCGAAGTTTCTTTAATTTTCTCTTTAACTTCATTTATAATAATACCAACATCATTACATTCAGGATTAATATTTAATATTTTAGTATCTTCCTGACTATCTTGACTATCACTACTATCTATTTCGAAATTAATCAAATCATTTATACTCATTCCTAAAAAAATAGAAACTTTTTCTAGAACTTCAATATTTTCTTGCTTCATGTCTTCTTTTGTATTTACATCCTTAAGTCTATTTAAAACACTACTTGATACACCTATAGCTTTTGCCATTTCAGTATAATTGCTATATTTAAGTTTTTCTTTTGAATTTCGAATTGCAACACCTATTCCCATAAGTTTTTTATTCCTTTCTATTGCCATTTATTATCAATATATTTAAAACTATCCGAAATAGAAGCTTTATTGAATACTGCACACTTTGTTTCTGTTGTAAACACAAGAACATCGTCCCTAATCCAAGCTTCAGGGAATTGTTCAATAGTAGATAATTCCCATGATGATGGTTTATTTATTATATCCAGTAATAAATTATGTCCTTTATTAATTTTTACTAGAAGACGAAAATAAGTTTTTCTTAACAAATCAGTCATGACATTAAAGCTTTCTAGTTCAATATTTCGGTTCAATTCATATAACATACCTTCTAGAAATAAAACATCTTTATAAATATATCCTTTATTAATCAATTCTTTTTTAAATTCTAATATTAAGGAGTAGTCATACCACATTTGTTCTAAAACAGTTTTCATTTATGCTTTTTTCTCCTTACTCTTATTTGCTTCAAAATAATCTTCAACTAAAATTTTAACTTTTGATATAACATTTCCCCAAGATACTTCGCCATTTTTCATTTGTATTGGCTCACCATAATTAAATTTATCACAAATTTTACTATAATCTAGATTATCTAATGGTTCACCATTCTTTGCTTCTAATAACTGTTTTGCATATTCAATCATACCAGAAAAATAAAGGTTTGTCACATTTATATATGAATTACCTACATGCTCTTTTATTATCTGGTTTAATCTTGAACCAAAATACTGAACTTTAACCTTGCCATGTTTATTTTTTCCTGCGGTTCTAAAAATATAATCTGTTCGATTAATAGTCATAAGTTTTGAATCGGAATTACTGTTTGTATCATCCGAATCCTTTTTAATTTTTCTAGATTTTTTTGTTTTATAAGTTTTTTGATTAATAGTTTCTTTTAGAAGATTCAATGTATGGTCACTTAAGTCATAAATATATCTTTCTTCACCATCATTGTTTCTAAGTGTTAGTTTTCTATTTTCAAAATCCACATCATCATTTCTTAAATTTCTTAATTCTTCATTAGTATTACCTTGTTGTGTACGACCCCTTACTCCTAAAGGAATTAATTCAAGAATTAATTTATCACAAGGGTTCTTTAATTTATCCTGTGCTTCAAGTATTTCTTCTTTAGATAAATACTTATTTTTTTGTGCATGAAGACTAACATATTTGTATTTATCTTCTTTAGAAACTATTTTAAACCGATTTTCTCTATGTTTAACTAAATTCTTTTTGATACAAAAATCTATATATCTTATTATATAAGACATATTACCACTTGCAGCATTTCTACTCTTAATAGAAAATTGAGAACTCATTAAATCATCAATCTCTTCAAGATTTAAATTATAAACGCTTTTATTCATTAATGTTTCATATTCATCTATCTTTAATAACTTTCCTTTAATTGTACGAATAGTAGAAGCAGATTTCGTCTTTTCATAATCATGTAAATATTCTTCTTTTACATCAGATTCCCAGTTGAAATGTCTATCTTCAAGTCTTATCTTCCCATTACGTGTCATGATTTCATACATCCTCTCTAAACAATTTATACAACTCTGTTTTTGTCTTTTTTGTTATATCATTTTTATTAAACGATATTTTTTTCCAATAAGGATTGGAAATATCAAAATCAATGGATTTCATTTTTTCCTTTAATCTATTTTTCCAATCATCTTGTTTGTATAATTTTTCAGACAGTGCAATATAACCATAAAACATATTTTTACTATTAACATAGCTTATTTCACGCTGTTTTTCAACGTCTATAAAAAATTCCTTTAAATATTGTCCCATAAGATAGTCCATAAATTCAGCTATCCACTTACCTATATCACCAATATATAACCTAGTTTTCAAATATTCACTATAACAATCATCAATGGCTGTAGATAATATAGATTTTTTAGTTACTCCTTCAAATTCTAATTCTTCATCGCTATCCTTTATCTGTGTAGCAAATTCAAATCTAGTGTCCTTAATTTCGTTAACAACGAGATTCCCCATTATTGTTTTATCCATACTTCTTGTATGCTCTTTCTTAATGGGCTTTTGCTCATTTATTTGAACCATATAGTCTTGGGCGGAATTTTTATTCCAATTTGTTATAGCTATTTTCCAATTAAACTGAAAATTTGGTCTTTCTTTTATTGCAAGACTATTAGCAGTTTTACGATGATACCCATCAAATATATCAATTTCTCCAGAGTGTATTATTAAATCTCCAACTATACCATCTTTAGTATAAGGTATGAATTCAACTTCATTATTAAAATAATCATCTTCTCCAGAGCCTTTAAGAACATTAAGTTTAATTTCATCTGGTTTTTGTAACTTATTAAGCAGTCTAACTTTTATTTTTGATATCTTATTTTCATCTATATTTATCTCTTTAAATCCAAAAACATTAATCTTTGGGTCTCTTTGCATTTCGAAGTTGTAAGTAATATCATTTGCAGCATCAATACTTGCTAAATTGCTACTAGAAGTTATGCCAGTCCAGTGACCTTCTTCAACTTGAATCATGTTTGGAAATATATAAGGATACCTTGAAATTTCTCTTTTTTCTAATTTAAAATCCGATAAATTAATTACTTCTAATTCAGTAAAATAATTTTCAACGACTAAATCAGAATATTCAGAAATATCTCCCAAAGTATCCTTTGTAATTTCATCAATTGTAGAAAGTGCTTTTTGCATTCCTAAAGTAAACACAAAAAGAACAAATAAATTTGATTCATTATCTATTCTTAATTCCTCAAATTTAGTTCTTCCAGTAAGAATATTTGTTGCTTTACTAGCTAATAGATTTCTCTTTATGAATTCTTCACACAAAATATTTCTAATTTTTGCATTGTTTGCATACTTATTTGTAATGTTTCTTAATTTATTAACCAGTTCATCGTATTTACTATCTAACATATAAATCACACTCCTTAAATATTATTTTATATGTAATAGTATACTTTGTCAATAAATTAAATAACTAAAACTATACTTTAATTATTTTAAAATCATGACCTAGTTTGCCTACTACATTATGTAAGTTTAATATTGAGAGTGCAATGTTAGCCATTTCTTTATTCGGATAACTACGTTCCATTCTTGAATAATATGTGTAAGTGTACTCATTTCTATTTACTTTCTTTATTGAATCTTTATGTACATATTGATTATTTTCATCAATTATACACCATTTAAAATCATTTACCTTACTTCTAACAACATTATTCATAAGCAATCCTCCCATAATCGAACATGTGTTCTAAAATCATTATAAAACTTTTTTGTATAACATGCAATATTTTCTTTCTTTAATAATCATAAGTGCTAATCACTCGACATTACAAATATAATCTATCGACTTAATAAAAGAGTATTCGACATTAGATTTAATCATTATTTCAAATATACATCACTAAATATCCTAAACATAATAAATTATGTCGAAATATTGTGTGATTTGTCACCTTTTTTGTTTAGTATAGGAATAGTAATTATTCCAGTCATTAGAATTCCTAATATGATTGTTGCCTGATTGAATACTAGTAAGTTTAAAATTGTTATTGTCGTTGTATTTAAAATTGCAATTAATTTAAATATGGGTTTATTTTTAGGCTTTATAGGAAGATTTTTATTTTCCACTGGAGCGAATAAAATAAATAATATAACAGAAAATACCGCAACTATTATATTAATATACATATTATAATCTAAATGCTTACCTATAACGCCTAATACCAATAAGCTGGCGATAGATACATAAGTACATAGAGCATAACTTTCAAAATGGAATCCTCCTGCAAACACCCTAATTATACCAAAGGAAGCTGTTACTACCAAGGTTGGTTCTAAAATATTTAGTAACCAAGCTATTGATAGTAACAGTCCACCCTTTATAATTGCTCCATATAGTCCTTTGAAAGTAAAATTAAAAATTCCGATGTAGCTATCTTCGTTAAGTTCGTTTTCTTCGTATTCAACACGTTTTATTTTTTCAATTAGCAATTTTAATTGATTAATACTGTCAGGATTATTCTTCATTGGTTCAAATAGTTTCTTAGCAGAATACTTTGACCATATATCTATAAATTTAAACGTAAGTATATTAAATATCTTTGACATGTGTACTCCTTTTTAAGCATACTGAACATCTAATGTCTTTAAGTTACTATAAACTATTTCAGGGTCTTTATTAAATTTTTTGCAGTAACTTTTGAATGCATCTAACTTTTCATGATATATATCAATCAAATCTCTTGATTGTTTGACTTTTATATTTCTTTTTAGTGTTCTTACTGCATTGGCTAGTATATATGCTTTCTCTTCGCTGAATGACAAATCTTCAAGACCTAACTCAAATTCTACAGCAGTTTTTACTTCTTCCATCTTTTCTTCAGATAATGTTGTTATTAAGTTAGCACTTCCACTATAGTAAACTCTTCGTTTACTTATAGTTCTTATCTGTTCTGCTAGAATATAACATTCTTCCCTAAGACCATCATTACGAGTTAATTTAACATGAGTCTTTCCAAACTTCTTTAAACGAGTAGAAATCGGAAGTACCACTAAGGTTGTTGAGCGTTCATTTCCTACATCATTTTGAAGAATTAAGCAAGGTCTTACGCCACTTTGTTCGCTATCAATTGAGAAACCTAAATCAATATAATATATCTGACCTCTTTTGGGTTTGAAATCTAACCATCTTTTATCTTCTTCTTCATCAAACTCTGAATAATCACATATTTCGTATAATCTTCTGTATGTAACATTCCCATTGCTGTTACTTGCAATTAATCTTAGTAATTCTCTTGATGGTTTTGCATTTGATTTTAAATTTAAGATATCTTCTAATGGTTGAGTGCTTAACAGATTGCATCTTTTAGCAAACATACTTACTGTTGTCCCTATTAAAGCGGTTTCAAGTTCGTATGCTAGTCTTTTATTTATCAATTGTATTTCGGTTGGTAAACATTCATTGGTATAATCTAATTTCAATCTCTTAAATAAATCTAATGTTTTTAACATTGTATTCAGCTCCTTTAATATTATTTGGCTACTATGTAAACATTTTATATTATTACCAATGAAATGTCAACAAAAATTTTAAAAAATATTATATTTATATCGAAAGGAGCTTCGAAAAGTTTTCCTCTCGATACTAATATAATGGCTTACTATGTAATTTACTTACTTAGTAAGGGCTGATGGTGCTTCTGGCTGATTTAACATAAGCCAAGAATTAATTCCACATGAACATATTACTCCTACAAGTGCAACTAAACTAACAAGTATACTCAATTTTTTCATCTATATATCACCCATCTTCCTCCACTTCATCCAACATATTTGAGTATTTTTGTTCTATTTGAATAGTCCTATGAGTATAATAAATATTTATAATTATCATAAACATAAAGAATATAGTTGGCAAAACTGTCAATGATGTACCTAATAGTAATTTAGAATCAACTGACATATTTATATAAAAACCTTCATTATTAAATACTTTAGAAAAAAACACACGACTGACAATAACAATTGATAATAATACTATTAATGAAATCGCAGTGAATTTATTTTTAAATATTTCTAGAAATTTATTAAATTTTACACCATAATTTTTACTATAAATTATATATAAAATAATTCCAAATTGTAATAATCTAATTGGAAGAGATAATAAAAAATTATTAGTTAAGCTATTATTAACATCTGAAATATTTAAACCTGTTAAGTATAAAGTAATTGGTATATACAAACTTTCAATTATAATAATAGTTAAAGAACCAATTAATGTAAACATTATAACTTTATAAATTTTTGTATCATCAATTTTGTCTGTTTTCTTGACTATATAATATATCAAAGTGATTAGCATTATTAACGTAAAAATACTCATTATTGGTTTTGGAATAATAAATATATATCTTAAAATGCTAATTGATATGGAAACTGGAAATATTGGAATGCTTAATAATTTTATGTTTCGCTTCCATCTTCTCCAATCTAATAAATCAAATCTTTTTAATAAAACAAGAGTTAAAGTAACCCAAACAATCTCTTCAGGTATACTTACTAATAAACAATTTAACAAAGCATTAATAACATTATCCATGACACACCTCTTTATGTTATGTATTTATTTGGTACAATTACATTATATTACTTAGTACAATATATGTCAACAAATTATTTTAATATTATTAAGATTTTTTAATACTGAAGTATAATATCATAGCACTATATGCTCTTACCATTAAATCTCCTACGCTTGCGACTGAATAACCAAATAAATCTATAAAATCGGTTAGAAATATTAATTTAGTATTATATCCACCCAAAACATGTAATCCATCATTAAACATGTCTTTTCCCATATATCCTGTTGCATAAGTTAAACTAGGGAAAACAGGCATATAACCGTTATTTGCTTTAATTGCTATTAAATTTAAAACAGTACCTAAAGCTATAAATACTGTTCCTATAACCATTGGAGAAGTAATCAAGTTAATTAATTCGCTCTTTTGTCTTAACTTAATCCATGCACTTTCATAGAGTTTATACTTAAATATTAGCGGAACATAACTTAAAAGAGTCAAAGTTTTAAACTGTTGTTGGTATGGTATGAACCAATAATCTCTTCTAAAAACACATATCTCTAAATATATGTACGCACACATCATTATAATAGGTAAATATATCTGCCATGACTTAAACAATGGTTTAAAATGGTATACAGAATATAGTTCTTTACCTGCTTTACTATTTATATTACAAACTATCTTATTGCGAATTAAAACTACTATAAATACTCCTACGATGAATTCTATCATTATATATTCCTTCCTAACCATCTTTCAGATTCATATAAAACGCATTCCTGAATTGTTTTTAATGGCACATCTTTATTTTCTTTTACATCATCTATAACCGCTTGTCTCCAGATAGCTCCAAACAACTCTGCATAGCCCTTATCAATGTCGTTCATATATGTAATTAACTCCTTATGAATTATTTTAATAAACTATAATCATATGTATTCCACCCAAACCTTATCTAGTCCTAACCAAACAGATGCTATCCATCTACTAACACCATCTTTACAATAATTATTAAATCCTGTGACTTGAACAGGTTTATCCATATGTCCATGTTTATTATAATAATCAATACATTTTTGTATTTTATATTCATTTGTTCCTGCTTCAATAAATATCTGTGGAATCATGACATCATTGATATCAAGCCATCCAAACCTATGTACATAATCACTTTTAATATATTTCTTTTTTGCTCGTTCTAAGACAGTCTTAGACATATGTAATCACCCTTTCTAGTTTAAATTTTCATGATAAAATAGGATTTTCATTATAAATACTTTTCAATATAGTTTCTATCTTGAGTAAATATCGGAATGTTTTTGTCTACTACCCATCTAGTTCTTTGAGCATCATCTTTCATATAAGTTTCTTTTACTATACAAGCACCACGTTTCTGATAAGCAGGAAAATCATTAAAATTAATATCTCTTTCTTGAAATAACATTTCCTGAATTTGATTACAGTTTTTATTTTGTAGTTTCTTATGTGGAAAATTTGCTTGACCAACCATCTGTATTGCATTTCTAGTAGCATCCTGCTGTCTCCAAATAAAAGCATTGCATACTTCTTCCTTTGGAATATTATAAACCCTACTATCAAATAAAGCTGTTCCAATTCTTTTTCTATATATTTGCTCTTGTTCATGCCATGAGTTCATATCAAGCCATTCTTCTAAATTCTTAATAAAAGCATTATTGAAAGCTAATGTAGCCATACTTGCAGATATAGAAGCCATCTTTAATATATTTTTATCAAACCATGCCTGAGTATTTATATTCTCATAATCAGTAAGAAGGAGTTGAATTTCGTCACTTTGAGTATATCCTACTTTAACTCCCATAATATTTTCACACAAATACTTTGTAGTATCCCACATGGATTGCATTAATATCATATCAAAAGGTTTTAAAAATCCTCTAGTGAAACTATGAAATGCTTTACCATCCAATCTAATGAGTGTTGGCATTCTTCTAGTTAAATATCTTCTCTCTATATTCTCATAACCTTTCATTCTATCTCCAAGATTATCTTTACTCATAATATGTATTCTCCCTTTTTATAAATTATTTTATAAGTCAATAAAATCAGAAATTTATTATATTAATCAAACAACTTCTTTAATATCTTATCATCAAATATTCTATTATGATTTTCTAATGACTCTTGAATTTCATTAATAGTGGAAGATATTTTATTATATTGCAATGATAATAATTCACTCGCCTGTCTTTTAACTGCATCTTTATATGATATATCTAAATTTTCAAGAAATCTATTAATATCAACCTCTATACCATTAAGTGTAATAGTTACATCATATAATCCATTACTGTCAGCTTTTAAATCTTTAAATTTTTCTCTATCTTTCCCTATTGCTTCACATAATATAAACATAGCCATCTTATTATTTATTACATCAACCTTTGCCATTTTATTCTCCTTTTCTGCTTTATAAAGGCAATGAAACAAGTATTCTATAATGATATTTCATCTAATAACATATAACTAGATTCAATATCAATTCTATAATCATTAGCATCAGGATATGTATTAGTTACTAATAAAACTGCTTGATACATTGTCATAGCTTTTACTTTAATAAAACATGGTATAAATAATTCTTTATATCCATATTCTCCTTCATTCTTTTTTAAAACTTTAATCATAAATGTTTTCATAGTAAATCTCCTAAAAATTATATTTTAAATGAAATACTTCTTTCATCTTTGTACCCATATAGGGTGAAGGTTTCTTGTACGGCAGATACCTACAAACTGCTCATTATAAAAAGGAGGACACCATGAGAATATTAATCTATGTAATATGTACTATTGCTCGAACTATTTCTTAATTTTATTTTAAGCTTTTTATGTTCTTTTAATAGCTTTTTCCCGTTAATTGTATGTCTCCAATCAGGATATGTATTAAGCATTATCCTTATTGTATATGCTAACATATCCAATCTCCAATCATCTACTGGCACTTCCATCTCCCCCTTCTAATAACTTATTTCTTAGAAGTTTGAGATATAAGATACCTTCTGTATTCTCCTTGTACTTTGGGTTCTGTTGCACTAAGCTTTCCAACAGTTTTTGAATAACTGTGGCTTTGCTTATATTGTCTTCTTTCACCAATTCACATCCTTTCATTTTTATGTAATAGTCTTATGCGTGAATTGGTTATTAAGTTTTTTATTATGTAATTATATTACTATATTTTACTTTAATTGTCAATACTAAATTGAAAAATATTATTTTTATATCTTAAAAAATAGTTGTAAATTTATCTAAATTAGTGAGGATATAAAATGTTGCAACAAAAATAGTTGTCATTGCTCCAAGAAGCCCTACTGAATCAATAAATTTTGCTCTATTAACTCTTCTATTAGGTTTAACAGGTATAATTCTCTCTGTAAAAATATCATCGCATACAGGGCATATATAAATCCTGTGTTTAACTCCGTTTTCTATACAAGTATCTAGTCCATCTTGATATTCTGCTGAACTGCAATTCTGGCATTTCATTACTAATCACTCTCCTTTTATATTAATAATACAAAATACTATTGTATTCAAATTATCAATTAACTTCCCATTTACCACATTTTAAGCATTTTCTATTTGTTATTCCTGTAATACCGCCCCATTTGTGAAATGGTTTATATGTGTGTCCAAAAAAGAAACATATTATTTTTATCATATTATTTTCCTTCCATCTCAACATAATAAAATGAGTATTTTGTCGTAAAATAATTTTTATAACTTTATAAAATCTCTAAATTTGTTTTACAGTCAATCATTTCATATTCTTTGCTCCTTGTATATTCCTTTACCTCGGCAATATATATGCATTCTTCAGCGTATGCTCCGTCTTCAATATCTTGTTTAAATTCATTATATTTTTCTCTTGCATCTTCCTCATTTGCAAATTTATAAACACTTGGATAATACTCTATATCATGCCCAACAATCCACATGACTTCACTCTCCTATCATAATCAAATCAAAGTTTGATGCTAAAATTATTTAAGCCATTTATTACGTTCTTCTTCCATTAATATATTTGCTTCAGCATTTTTAAGAGTTTGAAAATACATATTCAATCTATCAAAATCTCTATCTGTTTTAGTATGTCTTATAGCATCTCTTACTTTAGACATTTGTTCTCTAATTTCCTTAACGGTTTTAAAATCCAGAATATATTTTCCATCGTTACCTAAAAATTGTTCATCAATTTTACTCATAACAAACTCCTATCATCACAAAATCTTCGTTTTATTTAATTGACTTAATAGTATCTTTAGATTTTCTATAATACCTTTTTCTTACTTCATTTATAAACTTTTTGGCATTATCAATACCTATAAAATTTGTAACTTGAATATTTGCACCTTCGAATATAACTTTAGCTCTTGTCATAGATACATTATATTCTAAGGTTAACATCTCAGGAGATAGATTATTTGCTAATATAACATTACATGTTTCTTCTACACTACTACTTCTCATAATTAAATCCCCCTTAAAAGAAAATTAAAACAAAACTACATATTCATCACATATTCTCAATTTCTTCTAAATAACATTTTATATCTTCCTGTCTATTTTTAATTAATTGGGTTATACCCTTCTTCTCATTTTTAAGTGTTTTAATTTCATCCTTCAATTGCTTAATAATTTCTTTTCTATCATTTATTTCTTCTTGGTTTAACATAATTATCTCCTCTCATATTTAAAACGAAATTACTTATTCTGTTAACTTCTTTATTTCCTTATTTCTGGCATAGGTAAAACTTTCTGAATTAGAATATTTTATCTTGTACCATAAACCATTAGATTCTTGCTTCTTGCTAACTATTATTCCTGTTACATTCCCAATTTTAACTTCTTCACCTATTTTAAATCTTTTCATTTTAAAGTCACCTCAAATTTGAAACAGAATCACTCTTCTATAATGTTCTCACTTCTCATAACACTAATTTTATATTCAATTTGACTTAATGCATTATTTATACCTAATTTTTTACCTTCCTTAATTCCTTCTTCTTTCGCATTTTCACATGCTTCAAATACAATTTTTTGTATCGTATTTTTTAATTGAGAATTTAATGCAATACCTTCTTCTTCTAATATATTAACTATATCATTGCCAAATATCATATTATTCATATATTCAACACTCCAATCTGTAATTTATTTCCTTGACTATAGTATATCACCTTACATTTAGTATGTCAAGATATAAAATAAATTATTTTTATATCTTATAAATAGTTTTTAGCAAAATTAATCAGGTCTTTTACAGCTAGGATATTTGGTTATATGACTTTCATAACCCATATAGTATCCCTGTTCATTAGCATCACCAACAAGATATCCCCTTATTACTTTACCGTTATCGGTAATAATTACAGTATCTCCATCATGATTTTCAACTACATTTACTGGCTCTAATTCTACAGGAGTAAGTTTACCTGCGTGAGTTATAATCCAATTAATTTGTTTACCACATACTTGACATTTAGCCATAAAGAAACTCCTTATAATTGATGTTAATAGTATAACATGAATATATGGTACATGGAATCCGTCATTTATTCAGTCGTTTCTATATCAGGGTTATCCATAGGAGAAATATATTCCTCGCCACATTCACACCTAAAAGAATAATATCCTCGATTCTCAAGTTTTTTATCATTAAAATAATTACCTTGTTTACTACAAGTAGGACACATTAATGTTATTTTCAATTATATTCTCCCCTCATTAATAAGTGAATTGAATTCACATTTTATCTACAATTTAATCTTACTTGCTCAATTAAATCATTTATAATATCAAGTTTAACAGAATCTTTAGGATTAATATTAGTCCAATTTTGAGCATTTTGTATTAATTCAATAGCTTTTAATAAACTTTCATTACAATTAAGTCCTGCTTTAAATTCATACCATTCTTCCATATAATATTCCTCCACTTTCAATGAAACTCGCAATTTATAACATTTCAACAAATTCTGTAAATTGAACAAAATTTCCATACTTTTTATCTTTATTCATTCCACTAAAATTAGAATCAACTGCTACGCTGTTTATTTGATTTGTATTTAATTTATTTGACTCTTCTAATAAATTAGTCATTTCTATTGTTAACTTATTATATAATTCTTGCATATCATTTACCGCATACTCCGCATTCTCAACATTTTTTAATATATTCTTTAAGTCACTAACTGAACGTATTCTTATTGTTTTATAAGGAATAACAGAGTTAATTATAATTTCGGATATACTATATTGTGCAATAGTTGGACGAAGAAGTATGTTCTTTGTATCGTCAGATGGTTTGTTTTGTAAGAATCTTATATCATCAAATTTGTCTTCATCAATTGATAATTCAAATTCTAAGTCATAAAAGTTAGCACATACTCTTTTATATTTACTCATTGGAGTTGAGTATGATTTTCTTTCTTCCTTGATATCAAAATTTTCTTCTTTAAAAATTCGCTTGAATTCATTGATAGTGTTATCTCTCCATATTATAAATAATTTTTTATATAACTCATCATAATTTTTATACTCTAATAAAAAATCATTAATTAATTTCATTAGAATAGTTTTTGTTTCTCCGTAAGCCTTTGCTTCAATTGCCTTTTCTTTTAAGTTCATAAATTATACCTCCTAAATTTATATACTAGTATTATACCATATATTTACTTTATGACCAAATAACCAATTTAAGTGGTTTTCAATCATATATAAGCTCTCCAATATAAACCCCATTCAAGCTTGCAACCTTTACTTGAGAATTATAAACAGATAAATCACAAAGTCTTTCAACTTCGTCATAATTTTTCTCTGACATAGCCCTATATTTTCTACATTCTAATTCTAAATCCTTTATTTGTTGTTTTAAAATCCTATTTTCTGTTACAACATCAGCCATTCCAAGTATAATTTCTTCAATATCATTTCTTTTCATATTTTTTATTTCTTCCTCTCTTATGATGAAATATCGTTTTTATTTTGTTTAAATTCATTAACCATTTAGTTAGATTTCTATAGGACATCCACAATTACAATATTTAAAATCTGATGTATAATATCCAGAATTTGTACATTCGTAACACAAAAACTTTCCACATTCAGGACATATTATTTCAACTTTATTTCCACACTCGCAAATAAATAAATCTTTGTTATTGGTTGATTTCTCATCACCTTTTAAATGAATTTCATCACTTCTACAATCAGGACAAATTAATTTTATCATGTAATTACTCCTTTCATAAATTCATCTACAGGTATAGGTCTATTACCTAAAATTACACTTGCTTGTTCTATGTCATTGCCATATTTCCATTTCAAAGATAATTTCTTTGTACGTTTGTAAATACAAAATAATTTTTTAACATCAGTGTCATCTTCTTTAACTTCTGTTACGTAAGCAACATCGACATCATATTTCTTTAATAGGTCAATGGTTTCTTTAATCTTATGAAACTCAACCAGATTGTTTCTAAATTCCATATTTTTTGTGTAACTTAAAATATAAAGTGCCATATACTTCACAACCTTTCTGTCATATCATTTTTAATAGAACTGTTCTTTTATTTGGTTTCTTATTTATCTATTAATGGCATAATGCCATATTCTTTAAACATAGATTCTTTTGTTTTTAGAAGATTATTTTTACTTGCATACTCTGTTCCATCTATAGGGCAGTCATACTGGTCATATATAACAAACGTATACAATTTAATATTATGGTCATAAAAGTAAATAATTTTTGCAGGCTTAGATTCTTCGTGTTGTGTTATAGGTACTTCAATCATTTTATCAGATAATATAATCTTCTTCATATTTTTCGTACCACCTTTCTATATACATATTATACCAGATATAAAATTGATTTGCAATAGCAAATATAAATTATTTTTATATTAAATTACAAAACCAAATACTCGTTTTATCATCTATAGTAGTACACCTTATTTTGAAACATCTATTAATTCATTAATATCTATATCGGATATAATACGCCTTAACGTAGTTCCAGAATATACCCTTCCAAATCCAACATATAGATATTCATCTTTTTTATTTTCATTGCTACCAAATAATGATAATGTTGCTATTCTTTTATTATTTTTATCAAAGAATTTAACAAATATCATACTACTAGCATAAGTAATTTTGTGTGTTCTAACTCCATGAACAGTAACCCCATTAATATCCATATTAAAATTATTTGGTTCGTCTTCTGTTGGTTGTAAAAAGTCAATTTGTTCTGGTTTATCTCTTAATAATTCATCTGCTGAAAGTTTCCTAATTTCAAAAATTCCTAATTTATTTTTCATTCTAATACCCTCCAAAATTTATTTATCATCTTTATCAAAAGTATCACCTGTTAGTTCACAATACCATTCCATATGTTTTTCCCAAGCTTCTTCAAACAAAGTTTTACCTGTTAAAGATTTATTTCTGCTATCAGCTTTTTCTTCATATAATATATGAAGTCTTTTTATATATTTTCGTCCTTCGTATATGGGCATTTCTATTAATTCAGCTAATGTTGGGAATTCTCCAACCTTAATAAGAAACAACTTCAAGCATTTGTCATACTCAACATTATAGTTGTATAGTTTTAGATTACTATGCTTGTAATGTTTGTTTGGTTGTGCAAAAACTTTCTCTTGTTTAGTAATTTTCTTATTAAGATTTATAACCTTACCCATACAATCAAACCTTTCATGTTAATATTTTTCTATATTAACCATATTAACATTTCTTTGTTTACTTTATCAACTACATTATTGACATTGTTTTTAACTGCATGAATCATCATTGACCTTATATGAGCAAGACAATTCTTTTTAGTTGATTCTGAGCCATCTTTATTATCTCTGACATAGTTTTCAATGTCTGTTACTGTTACTGTAGCAAAATCTTTGTTACCTAAAAATTCAAGGAATGCTCCAACATTTGGCTTATAGGTGATGAAGCTGGTCTGTTTAGCTTCAAATTCTCTTTCCAAGCTGTTATAATATTCTTGGTTGATTGGGTCAATATCAAAAGTCTTAACCCTACTTTGTGCAGATTCTATACACTTTTCGGATTTATTATATTTATATTCAAAGTGTGATATATCAAGCCCTAATTCTGCAATTTTTTCTTTAATAGCTGATTTAGTAGTTCCTACAGTGCTGTTAAATCCTAATCGGTCACATACCTCAGTATATCTTTTTGATTCCTTAACTGCATTAACAAAACTCTCAAATTCAACCTGTCTTTTACCTATAAATACTTGTGTCATAATGGACACCATCCTTTCAATATGTATTGTTTACTTTCTTTACCTTACATATACAGTATACCAAACCTATGTTTTATTGTCAATAGATTTGTGAAAAATTATATTAATATCGCTTAATAAGTTTTCGACATGTTTCTACATGAAATTATACTTTTGTATCAACTTGATATATATAACATGTTCCTAAAATTCTTCCTAAATACTCTCTTACTATAATAGGAAATACTTCGATATCTAATTGTTCTTGTATCTTTTTACTTAAATAATATGAACGTGAAGTAATCAAACATGGTCTCTTTCGTCCCAATCACTAGCCTTATATCCAGTTATAGATATAATTTTATATTGTAAAAAACTCGTCTAAAAGAATTTTACATTCTTCTTCATTTAATGCTTTTTTAAACCAATATAGATTTAATAAAGCTTCTTCTCTAAACTTTTTAGAACCCATACCAGTCACAGTTATTTTCCCTTTTGATTCTTTAACTGTTATTCCATAATCATCCCATTTACTACTATTGCCAGATTGATAGTGAACCTCCCACGACTGAAGTCGTAGGCTTCTTCCTGCTTCTTCGTCCTCGTAACCTACTAACTCCACAGGCGTAACTTCGGATAGTTCCTACCCTAGTTATATTAATTTATATAGTCATACTTAATTCTCTTAATCCTCGATGTAATATATTTTTAGCAGCATTTTCATCCCTTTGATGAATAGTACCACAATTTTCACATACCCATTCTCTTATTGATAATAATTTTACTTCTTTGTTTATAAAATCACATTCTGAACAAGTTTGCGATGATGCAAACCATCTATTAATTTTATGATATATCCTACCATACCATTGTGCTTTGTATTCTAATTGTCTGCAAAATTCACTCCATGCTACATCAGATATTCTTTTAGCAAGATGTGGATTTTTTATCATGTTCTTTACAGCTAAATCTTCGCTGATTATTACTTGGTTTTCGTTAATAATCTTTGAAGATAACTTATGCTGAAAATCCTTTCTGATGTTGCTTATTTTCTCATGTAACCTTGCTATTTTAATTCTTTGCTTGTTCCAGTTTTTACTCCCTTTTTTCTTTTTAGCAATTTGCCTTTGTAGTTTTGCTAATTTGTTTTCATATTTTGATATTGCTTTAGGGTCTTCTATATGGTTATCATGATTATCTATTAGAAATTCTTTTAATCCTAAATCAAAAGCATATACATTATTATTTTGTGGTAATTGTTCTATTTCAGTATCAACTAATATAGATACAAAATATTTTCCACTCGGCATTTGCGAAATAGTAGCAGATTTTATTTTTCCATCAAACTTCCTATGTAACTTACATTTTACCAATTTAAGTTTCGGAAGTTTTATTTTATTATTATCAAAGTCTACTTCTATATTGTTGTTAGTAAAATTAGTTGTATAACTATATTTATGTGATTTTTTACTTTTAAACTTAGGAAATCCAGAATGTTCTTTAAAAAACTTCTGAAAAGCATTATCCAAATCATAAATAGCATTAGTTAAGGCAAATTTATCTACTTCTTTAAGCCATACAAATTCGTTTTTTAGTTCTTTATTACAATGATTATTACAACTATCTTAGACATATGTTTTTGTTCTGTTTTATATAATTCTATCTTTTTAGCAAGATAATAATTATATACAAACCTAACACAACCAAATGTCTTAGATAGTTGTATTTTTTGTTCTTCGTTAGGATATAAACGATATTTGTATGCTTTTAACATAGATAAACTCACCTACCTTTCTTTTTGAGAATTAATATAGTTTCTTATTTGTTCTTCAGTATTTTCACTAACAGTTGCTACGAAATAAGACGGATTCCATAAATGTCCGCCCCAAAGTTGTTTCTTTAATTCTGGGTATTGTTTAAGCAATAACCTTGCACTTACACCTTTTAATGCCTTAATAATATCTGGTATATAGTGCTGTGGATTACATTCTATAAGTAAATGTATATGGTCTAAATCTCCATTGATTTCTTGTATAACAAACCCATTTTCTGTAGCAATTTTGTGTAACAATTCTACTAAAGTTTGCTCTATTTTATCACTTAATATCTTGTGTCTGTATTTTACACACCACACTATATGATATTGAATAGAATAGACATAACCACGTCCATAATGTACTTGTGCCATATGTTACCACCTAATTATATAGTAACATATGTATAAGTAAAAATCATGTATTTATTTAAGTTTAAGGCTATACTATAATTAACATATGCTATAGCGTCCTTACTCATGACTGAAGTCACGAGAATGCGGACGCTAAATCTTCAAAATAATAACTCCCATCATCATTAACTTCTGCTAAAATTCTTCTATAATTATAACACCACTCTGCATTGCCAATTTCATTTATATCAAAATCCATTGAATGCGGTACGTTTAGCCAATAAGTTTTCATACCTTAGTTACTCCCTTCACTTTGAACAGAAACCTCATTTTAATCAAATCCATTGTCCTAGATTCTCAACTGATGATACTTTTAAAAACTTTATATCTGTATGTTTAACATCTAACATTCTCATCATTTTTATTACTGCGTTATTTTCTGCTTCGTATTGATTTACGCCTAACCCTACAACATTTTTTACAGTTCCAGAAACATCATATTCAAATGAATACTTCTTCATTTCTTGCATAATAACTCACCCTTCCATTATTTTACTGTGTTCAAAAGTCTTGTTTGGTCATCATTTTTCCTGCTCTAATAATACTTTAACTCTATTAATTTCTTCCTCAGTATGAACAGTTCCACCAGAATTAAATTCTATATACCATTGTAATACTTCTTTACGGGTTTTAAGATTGTTGATATTAAATAATAAATCTATATTACGAGGTGTATCTTCAAAATCCTTATAATAACAACCAAAGGCGGGTATTTCATTATTCATAAATTTCATAACTGCTGTTAAACGTTGTAATCCATCAACACAGACAAATTCTCCTGTCCAGTTGCCCATCCAATTAGGATGATTAAAATAAATAACCCTAGCAGATTTACCACCTTTAAGTAAATATTCTATATAATTAATTTGTTGTTCTTCAGTCCAAACATGCCCTCTTTGAAAATCTGGATTTAACTGTAATCCTAAATCTTCTTGATGCTCTTTAATCCAAGCTGTTACACTTGATATCGGCATATTAACTTGATAACTTCCATCGCTTGTAAATTTAGGTATATCCTTAAATTTCATATCTATTCCACCCTTCTTAAAAAACACTTTTAATGAATATCTTATTTCATTAAATATATTCTTTCCTGTATCTTTCTAAAAACATCTTGTAATAATGATTCATCTGAATATTTATAATGTTTAAAGCACTCTAAAAATTCAATTGCATCAGTTTTATTTAAATCCTCACGCCCTAGTGTAAAAAACTCTTCAACAATAGCATTAACTCGTTCATCTCCTGATAGTTCAGTTGTTCTTCCGAATAGCACTCTGATATTATGTGAGAAATTAGTGTGATGAATATAATCATATGAACCATGAACATTTATTGCTTCTCCATAAAATCTCTTACCACAAACTTTACATTTTTCTATTTCACTCATTAAGCCTTACTCCTTTCATAACCAAATCCACCTTTTATTCACTCTTAGCTTTATCTCTCCAATATCTAACATCAAAGAAATTCTTGTTTTCTTCCCACCAATCTAGTTTTTCATGATTAATAGGCGAAGTATGATACATGTCACTCATTCTATTTACAGCTTCTATAAAATCTTTCCCTACTACCTCATGAAATCCTAACTGTATTTTTACATATGCAGGAATTTGATTCCAAGAATCTGCTTTTCTAAATTCAATTTTACACTGATATTCTCTACAAACTTCAAGAGCTTCTAACTCTGTAAATACTTTATTCATTAACTCACCTTCCTATTTTTTCTATTCTCTTCTTGATTGTTTTTAAGTTCTTTTCAAATTTAACTGCATTGGTCATAGATAATAACTGTCTTCCTTCATTGTATAGTAAATTGTGCAAATTAGTGTAGTCATTCCATAATGAGCTAATATCATCTTTGTTATTGTCTTTTAGTTTATCTCTCATATATGAGATACCACTTTCCAAAATGTAAACAATATTTTTCTTGTCGATTGTTCCCCATCTACTCATATATTTCGCTCCTTACTTTTAATGAAATGTAATATTTATTTAGTTTCGCTTTCTCTCTTGATTTTATCAAAAATAAAATCCATACTAACAGTTCCTTTACTTTTTGTGTTGCATTCTTCACATTGTATAACACCAACTGCCGTAAAATATTTTTCACCTTGTTTAATTTCTTTTCCACACTTTTCACATTTCATTTTCTAATCCTCCATTTTCTAGGCTTTCAAGCCTTTTATTATCATGCTGTTAGTTCATTTGTCACTACTAATCCATTATTATCAATATATACTCTTACAAAGTTTAATGTACATTTATTTTTCTTATATCTTGAAAGCTGTTCAAACTCTTCATCTGATATTTCTATTCCGTCCTTGTTTGACCAATACGTTTCTGTTCTATCATATTTCAAATCTGGATTTTCTTCTAAATTTAATGTTATTGCATCTCTAGGGTCATTCGAAATTTTAAGTTCATTTAAAAAATTATATCTTAATTTTGCTGGTAAAAGTAAGTCCTCTTTGTTTATAATTTCCATAATCATTACCATCCTTTCACATATGATAGAATTCAACTTTTATTCAAAACGTTATTAATATAATTTATTCGCTTTCCATGATTTAATTATACTCTCATAAAACGATATTGTCAATATACATTTTCAATTAATTTCTAAAAACTTTTCAATACTTGTTTCTAATAATTCAGCAAGCTTTAAACCTGTTAAAAACTCTATTCTTGCAGGATGATTGATATTTGTATAACTTCTAGCTGTACTATTTGGCACACTTAAAGCTGATTCTATATGTCTAGGCTTTATACCTTTTATGTCTGCTAATTGTTTAATATTTGTTTTATATAAGGTAGGTTCTGTACTATTCCACTTTTCTATTAACTGTATTAATTCTCTCTGTTCCATTATATCACCTTCCATATTTTAGATTATATCATATTACATTATGTTTTGCTTACCCCAATTAATTCTTACTTTACCTTCTGAGTCCCTTTCCTTAGTCATAAGCATATCAAGTAAATTAAAATCAACGCCATACTTTTCATATAGTTCTTCATCTTCTAACTCTTGATTTTTCATATAAAGATTCAATCTTTCTTTTGCTAAAATTAAACCTAATAAATTACTTTCAATACTGTTTTCATATGTAAGAAAATAAACTTGTTTCCATTCAGTAGATGTATACCTTATAAATCTGAAGTAGTATTGAGACATCGAAGCATCATTCCATGATAACTCTGGAATTATTACCTTATTAACAAATCCTATATTCATACTACTTGATAGACTTTGTTGTGTAGATATTAATATTCCATTAGTAGTTTTTTGTAATTGTTTTACTATATCTTTACGCTTATTTAAACTAACTTTATCACCTGTAATAATAAATATAGGTCTATTAGGGAATGCTTGTTGTATTGCTTGAGCATAAATATTAACTGTTTTTATATGTCTGCACCCTATAGCCACTCTTTCAGTTTCAAAACCTTTTAACATTGAAAGTAATTTCTTAATCTTGTTTGGTTGTTGTGTGCTTTTATACTCCTTAAAACTATTTGGTATTGCACATACTTTCAACATCAATATTAATTGATTAAGTATTTCCAACATTCTATCTTTTCTCAAATTACCTGTGCTACTAAAAAGATACTTCATATCATAAAATTCTTCAATTACTTTTCTGTATAATTCTCTTTCAGCATCATTAAAATAACATGTTTCTTGAATAATCTCATATAAGTCTTTGCCTGTAACTTCTCTAAATGTTCTAGTGATAATTGTTTTATCAATTATATTTTTTAAAACATTAGAATTATAAATATCCTGTGTCTTTTGACCAACACCAAAAACAGTAATTTTCTCAGGTAAATGGCTCTCAGAGAATAACTTGTAACCCTTTTTATATGCAGGAATTGGCTTCATGTATAAATCGTTACAAACTTCTTTTAATTCTTTTGTTTCTTTGTCTATCTGATAAATATATCTTGATTCACTTAACATATTTATAGAATTATTGTATAACAATTCAAACTGTGTGGCTGATTCTGAGATATTATTTCGTGTGCTAGTTCCTGTCATAAGTGTTTTATACTTAACAGTCCTAAAACAGTTTAAAACAGCTTTTGTACGCTTTGAATTAGGGTTACTAATATTATCAGATTCATCAAGTACTAACATAACTTTTTGTGATTGCATTTTAATATATTTCTTTAATTGTTTTTGATATTTACAAAGCATATTAAGAGTTACTAAAACCATTTGACCATGTTGTATATTATCTATATCAGATAGTTTATTAATCCTTATGTAATCATATTTGTAATTCTTTAAAATAACATCCCATGTGTTATTTATAGCAATAGCCGTACTAACAATAAAAACATTATTTACTTGATTGTTATTTAGTCTATACAAACTATTAGCTATACCACTTATGCTCTTTCCGCTACCCTGTCCCCATTGTAAAAATCCATATTGTTTTTGAAGAATTTTATTTGTATCTAACTTTTGAATATCATTTAATCTTATTTCTTCGCTATTTTCATAATCTGTAATTACCAAATTATCAAGGAATGATTTGATGCTGTTATCTTGTTGCATATCTTGAAATAGTGTTGATTGAAGTTTATATTGATTATATTTCTGCGTCCACAATTTGTAATATGTTTTATCTTCAAAAGGATATGACTCTTCTAATATCATATCATTAAAAGACATTTCCTTAATACCTTCATACTTTGATAAATAAATTTTATTCTTTCTTGAATATCCTTTTAGTTTTAAACCATATGCAGTTTTAACAAGTTGTATTTTATCCTGTTCAACTTCATTTTGTTTTTTTAATGTTCTTTGCAAATAACTAATAACTTTATTTTTTGTTATTCTCACCTTTTCCCATTCATCCCATTTCATACCTTCTGGCATTTTTTGAGTATAATAATTATTTACATACTCATAACATTTTCCATAATATTTATTTATTTTTGTATTCCTTTTAATATCATACAATAACTTTTTAACATTAAAAGCAAACTCCTTACTTTCTTCTGATTCATCATTGTGTAAATTTTCAAGGAATAATTTACTTTTAATTTTCTCCTTTTGTTCTTGTACTGGCTTAATATATGTATTATAAATTCTATTTGATTCTTGCTCCGTAATTCCATTAATAATTATTTTATTAGTGCTGTATTCTTTTTCTTGCAAATGTTCGCTTTTTTTTTGAAAAAACATTATTTTAGTCTCAAAATAATTCACTCCTACATTCTTAAAACTATCGGCAGGAATATCAAATTGACATATAAAATTAAAATACTCGTTAACAGTCTTAATCATACCACCATCAGAAAAAGTATCATTTAAAAATGAATTAGGCACTATTAGAGCCATTATTCCTCCTGCTTTTAATAACTGACTAGCTTTAATACAATAATATAATTGACTCAAAAATTCATCTCTACCAATATTCCATCTTAAATTAAATGGTGGATTTCCTAAAACAATGTCAAACTTTAAATTAGGTTCGTAACTCCTTATATCATCGGCTGTTATATTAGCTTTTGGATAAAGGTATTTTGCTATTTTTACGGCTTTCATATCTATTTCATTTAAGTATACATTTTCTTCAACTGGACAATAATTTGCAAAATTACCCATACCTGCTGTTAGGTCTGTTATAAGGTCACTGTTACTAGGTTTAATACAATCTACAATAAATTTACATATATTATGTGGTGTAAAGAATTGTCCATTTTCTATTTGTTGTTTAGCTTTTGAATATTCATATCTGTTATTATAGTCTTTAAATTCCAAACCATGCAAAGCTCCATCACCAGTGTATGAGTTAAAAATTATTTCTGGTGTTAAAGCATTCAATCCATTTTCAATTATAAATAAACACTTATCATTAATCTCTTTTCTTTTTTCTTGTGGAATTAATATATTATGTATTTTATATTTCATTTTTAGCACCTCAACAATTATTATTTATATAATATATTATACCATATATTATATTTATATTCAATTGATTATTAACATTTCTTTTTATATAATTCTTTTTCTTCTTCCGTCATCTCAATATAACCTAAGTATCTTTTTGCAAAATCAAGTGCATATTCAGCACTATAGAATTTAATATCTGTATTACCATTGTCAAATAATTTATAATCATCTACTTTATTATGAGTATAACAATCAATTAAATTTGTTTCATTGTTATCATAGAAGTATAAGGCTGGCTGAATATTCTTTATATTAGTTCTAAATTTAATTGTTTTTCCTTTAATTTCATAATTCCATTGTTTTCTATATGAATACCAATATAACGGCATTCTTGCTTTTTGCTTTATTTCATCAATAGCCTTTTCTTTAAAATTAAATCCGTTAAGTTGTAAAAATATCTCATCAAGAATCGTGTTATAATCTATTTCTACATACTCAATTAAATCTACTTTCAATGTTTTATCTGGATTTTCTTTTTTGTGATAATCAAATTTATCCTTGTATTTCTCAATTATTTTGTAATTATCAATTGTAACATGATACTTAGTTTCAAAATAATTTGTAATTCTTCTTATAAACTTTTCCTTAATTTTGCCAATATCTTGAATTAATTTATCTATACATATACCATTACCACCTCCAAAATATGATATATATTCTTCGGTATATGTATAACCATTTCTGTTATATGAAAGTTCCTTAATTTGACTGTTGTGTAATATTATCCAATTATACAAAGTTTCTTTATAATTGTTTAATGTTTCGTGATATGCTTTATTATGTTTTTCACAGTAAATTTTGTCCTCTGCATCTATTCTAGTTGAATTTTCAATTTTTATGGAATCGAATTGACTTAATATGTCTAACATTTTTTATATCCTCCTGTTATATAAAATTCTCATTGTTACCTATAAACCCTTCTGTTACTTCTGTTATGATGCTTTTTGAATATATCCGCAATATTCTTTTGCAAACTGTCGAGCATATTCGCTGTTACTAAATTCAATATCAATTTTACCATTCTTATATAACTTTAATCCTGTTATACCTGTATTAGATATTTCATGGGTAGTGAATACTTTTTCATTTTTTTCTCTTGTAATAATTTCATATAATTTACTAAAATTACTTTGATTTGATTTAAACAAAAAGTGTGAAAAAGCTTTAAATAATTTATGAAATTTTTCATCATAACTATATGACACAGAATATTCTTTATATTTAACGTCCCAAGAATCAATATAGAAGAAATTATCAATACTGATTTTTTGATTATTAATTTTAATTTTGTTATGTGAAATTGCTTGTTTAAATTCGTCTTTCAATTCCTTTTCTGCCTTATCTGTAAAGCTATATCCTCCCAATTGGTCAATAATCTCTGTTACTATCATGTTATAGTCAATTTCAATAGAATATTTTTTTATTATTGTGTCACTGGTCAAAGTTACTTTGTATTTATCCTTAAAGTAATTTACAAGTTTTGTTATAAACCAGTTTTTATTATTTTCTCTTTTTTCATTCATTTCTTTAATTAAACTATCACTATCCAAGAATATATTTGAAAATGAATTTTCTTTCAAGTATTGAATATAGTTATTTGTGTATTCAATATACTCCTTATAATTGTTTTCCTGCTCTTTACAAAATCTTTCATCGTCAGCAGAAATCCTGCTGTTATTGTTAATTTCTATATTATCAAACTGATTCATAATATCATCAAAATTAAAATCATTACTGTTATTGTTTGTTTTCACTTCTTCAACCTCACTATTATTTTTATATTCTTCAAAATCAATTATATTATCGGCTTCCTGTTTCTGCTCTTCCTGCTGCTCGGTTACTTCCTCGGTTGTGCTGTTATTGGTCTTTTCTTGCATTTCTAAACCGATTCTATTATATTCATCTTCAGACATTTCCGCATCAATGAAAAATATTGATCCGTTAATATCTGAAATTTCTTTTACTTGTCTTGCTTGCTCTGCTGTTATACCTATAAACCCAATTTTTGCACCCCAATCTATAAAAGAAATATTTAAGGCTGTTACTGCTTCTTTTATTTCTTTCATAGGTATATCCCATTCTTTGAAATGACAATCATATATAAAACCATCTTTTATTTCTTGTGTTTCGTATGGGTTTGTTTCTTTCTGTTCTGTTGTTGCTTCTTCTGTTGTCTGTTCTTCTTGCTGTTCAGGTTTTAAAATACTTGTAGGATCATATTTAAATATAAAACCACTTTTAAACCTTGAATAATACCCCTTAATAGGTTTCATTACTTCTTTTTCTATTCTTTTAAACTCATCATAATCAACTTTATTTACAAATTTTACAACCCATAAAGGGGAATTATCTCTTGTGTCGGTATCTGCTGTTATTGTAATTTTATGGTTTAATATGTTTTCTTTTGATTGTTTCTGATGTTCTGTTGCTGTCTCGGATTCTTTTTTCTGTTCTACCTTTTTAACTGTGTTGTATGCTTTTTTTGATTTATCAATCTTTACCCACTTTTCAACTTCATAAGGTGTACTAACTGTTACTAATTCAACTATTGCTATATTCCCTTTATCAATCCATTCTGTAAGCCTTGTTAATTCAACATTAAAAGAATTGGCTGCTGTTGCATTCCCTGTTAATACCTTAGTTAGTTTTCTGTTCATTCTGTTAGCATTAATATAAAATTTATGATTATATGGGTTTTCCCTAACACTATTAATTTTATATACTGTCCCTTTACTACATCCATGATTGAATGAAGTTTTTAAAATAAAATACATACCATCTTTAATTTCTGAAGGTTTTTCAATTTCATTTACTTTTATTTCTTCCTTATATTCTGTTACTATTACTTTTTTAAATCCTGCTTTTTCGTTCTGTTCTTGTGCTTTCTGTTCTGTTTCCTTTGTTCCGTCTCCACATGAATTCATGCCGTTTACAACTCTTTCAAACCTTAAAATTAGGGCTTTAAAGTCATTTATTATTTTTCTTGTTTCGTCTGGTAATTTTCTTTCTACCCATTCCCATTCATTTGTATTATTATTCCATTCTTTTACTTTTTTATATCTATCTGTATATTCCATTTTGTTTATATCAAATTCCCAAGATTCCGGGACATCTGCAAACTTTGTTAAAGCATTTCCTTTGTCGTATATTTTACCATCTTTTTCTATATGCCATATACTGCCTTTAGGGTTTCCCATGTGTGCAGTAGTCATTCCAATAACTTCATAAGCTGGCTGATCTGATATTTTTTCTTTAATTTTTTCAATAAGTCTCTTCGCATTTTTTTCTTCTTCCTCTGTACATCCTCTTTCTACAGTCATTTGTTCAAGCTTAGTAATTTTTTCTCTATCTTCAAATGATAAATTACCAGCAGGATTATATTTTTTAATTTCTTTAGATTCTGCCGAATATCTATTATCTACAACTAAAACATAACCATTTTTAGTTGCAATACCATCCCAATTTGCAGGGGAATAATAATCTATCATACTATCGCTTTCATCTGCTTTATATCCTTCCACATTCCAACCCATTTTCATAAGTTCATGAGCTATTCTAACTTTTGCATCTCTTTTACTATAATAATTTGACATTTATATTCCCTCCATTTATGTAATAATTTATATTAATATTATATCAAATATTTTGATATTGTCAATATCATTTTAAAAATTATATTATGAATGAAATATACTTTTTATTAAAAGCCGTTTTAAGTGTTCCAAAATGTCGGTATAGTAATTATATTACCCTATTCCGTATAATCGTTTTAAAGCGATTCTGTGACGTTGGTTTTATTGTTCTGGCTGATACAAAATAAAAAAGCCACCCAGTTTATTAGGGTAGCTTAATTTGTTTATAAAAACAACATTTTATCATGTTTTATATTGTATGTGCCTAAAATCCTTCTAAACCGTTCTAATACTTTGCAAGGCTTATTATATTACTAGTAATTAAATAATATCTTAAAACAACTTATACATACTTGATATTTAAGACAAAAAGAAAAGCCGTAATAATTTACGGCTATATAAAATTATATTATTTTTATTTTAACGACATCCCATAAATGACATTATTTCTTTTTGCATTCTTTTATCTGCTAATTTATATGTACTACTGGTTATTTCTCTTGTGGTAGCTTCTCCAAACCCATTAATAAAATTATTTTCTTTTCTTGTTGTATTTAGGGAAGTTGCCTTTTCTTCTCTTTCCATTTCATACAATTTATTAAGTAATTCCTTTAATTTTTTGCTGCCCTCTCTCCATTGTATTATAATAGGTTGCATTATATCTTCATGTCCTCTGTATTGGAATATATTGTACAATTTTATATTTTCCTCTTTTTGTTTTTCTATCTCTGTTCTTAATTCTTTAATATCCATGTTAAACCCTCCAAAAATTAATTATTTATCATATAAATATAATACCATACTATTATATTTATAGTCAATACAATTTAGTATATTAACTGAAATAATTATATTTATATTTAAAATATAAAAATGTGCAGGTTGAGTGATTCCTCACACGCCTCCGTCCGAAGCCTATAACTAATTTTACCATGAATCAGTTGAAATCGTCAATACATTTTTATTAAAACTTATTTTAATATCTAATAAGCCTTACAAAGTGTTTACCCATGCAAGACTCACAGAATACCGCATAAAAGCCTTCTTTTATCACTATTTTATTTTTACATTTCTTTGTTTTAACTCAAATAAAACATTGTCGGCACTCTCTTGTAATTCTTCAGAAATAATCAAAGTTTTTAATTTTTCAGGTGAAATAGTTTTATATACTCCATTGTCATACTCAATGTAGATTAAACTATCTCTTTTTACTTTTGATAAATCAGTATAGTCTAAACTATAATTCAGACTTATATCTATAATCATATTACTCACTTAATCCTCCTTTTACTTCATATATATTTATTATTATATTTCTTTTAATATCTTAGGTCTTTTTATACTAAAATCAAAATGTATATAGTTTTTTGCTCGCTCCTGTTGCTCCTGAATAGATAATAATTGAATATCTGTATTATATGCATAATCCCTAAATGAATATAAAGAATGTAGCATTTTTTCAGGGTATATAGTAGTATTTACATATTCAGGCTCAAAACAAAATTGTAGTACGTTCAATGATATATTATTATAATCACCACTTAAAAGCTTTTCTGCCATACTTTTATAATATGTATATGTTCTATTATCTTCATAACTATTGCAAAAGTCTATAAACCTTTTCAGGCTCTCACATAACGTATTAATATAAGCATCTTTGTTATATTTATTTATTCTTATTTTCATATATTTAACCTCCATATATAAAGTATTAAGGGACTTATATAAGTCCCTGTTTTCTCAAGTTATGTATTGCTAAGTCACTTTGTAATTGTGAAACATGTTTGATTGCATTTGTAAATGTTTTTATTATATCAGTTTCTTTATTTTGTTTATGTATTTCTAATATTCTAGCCCACATTGCATCTTTTATATATCCTGTTGTGTGCTTTCCTGTCTCATACTGTTGTATCACTGTATTGTAGCAATGTTTTAGATTCTCAATCATTTCATTCTTTTTTTGTTTTGTCATTTTCTTTCCCTCCGACAATTTATTTTATGATTATATATTACCACTGCACATATAAATTTGTCAATATTATTTTTGTATTCATAAAAACAAAATGAAAGCAGAATTCTATAATTATTAATCTGGTAAATTTGCAATTTGCTTTTGAATTTTAACTACTTTATCAAGATTCCAACCATTTTTTGCTATTTGCTCTAATACACTTGTCATATTATCCGCTTTTAAAAACCTTGATGTCCAATCACTAAAAGAATTATTACTACTAAAACATATTTTCCATGTAAACATTGTATTCCCTCCCTAAAATAATGTTATAAATAGACTATTTCATTCTAAGTCATAAGTACTTAAACCCTTTGAAACTTCTTCTGTAAATCCTAAAGATACTAACATTTTACTTGCTTTATTACCATCACATTCAATTGTCATGTCATCAGTAGAAATTATGCATTTAATTTTATGTGTGAATAATGAAGCCAATTCTCCTGTAACTGGATTTCTATAAACTTTAAATGCTGAATATATTTTGTAACCCAATGAATTATTATTTAACATTGTATTACCTTCTTTCTAGGCTCAAAGCCTTATGTAATGATTACAATATAAATGATACTCTCATTTATTCCAGAAGTCAATAGGATATTAAAATAAAATGTTAATTATTTTAACGTCCTACAATCCATTTTAAGGCTCTACCAGTTCCGACAATGTAATTATATACCAGACACCATTAAAAGGCTATAAAAAGAAAATAGAACGGTTTTAGCCGTTCCTACATCTTTTTGAATGAAAGATTATAAACATTTAAGTTTGTATCATATCAACAAACTAATAGTTAACTTACTTGTTTTCATTTTCATTGCTCATTATTTCATCAAGCAATTTAATAAAATTATCTAAACCTTTATTGAATTTGTCTGCTCCATCCTGCTTAATGCATTCTCTTTCAATATCAAACATGTTTAACCCTCCTAAAATGTTATTGAATAAGGATTTCATTCAAAAAAGAAAAAGAAGCTTTTCAGCCTCTTAATTTATCTTAATATCTGTACAATATTTTTTATATATTTCAATTTCCGATATTACACTTTCAATGGTTTTTATAACCTTTTCCCATGCCTTAATTTGGCTATTCCATATGTAACCCTTACTTTTTAATTCGTCTTTTATGCTGTAAGTGTTTCCATATAATTTCAGTTTATAACCTTCAAAAGTTCTAAAATGTTCGGTATGTGCTTTACTACTCCAATTATCACCAGTCTTTATTTGAGTCCCGATGGCTATAGGGTTAAAATAGTAATGTTTAACTTGTTGATATATAATATTTTCTATTATATTCTTTTCATTTTTATTCATAGCATAAAAATCTGATTCAGCATTTAATATGTCATCTATGTTTGTATATACTTTATTTTTCATGTTTTCTAATAATTCAATAGCTTTCATTATTGGCTCACTCCTTAAATATTAATATAACTTCTATATTTAATATTATACTCTTATTTCATTTAAAGTCAACTATTATTTTAATAAACATAACAAAAAGACTAGAATTTTTTCAGCTAGTCAATTTGTATATGAAATTTGTTTTTTATTTACTTTTCAGTCGTTGCCATTTCTTCAAGTTCTGAAAGTCTATATTGTGATATATTATAATCTTTACACATTTTTAACGCTTCTTCTCTATTTCCCTGTTTTAAATAGCCTAGTGTTATTATTTCTTTAATCATTAATTGATTTACCATTTTATATGCCCTCCGCAAATATGTAATTATTCATCTGTATTATCAAATAGTATTAAATGTTTTTCGTCTCTTAATTCTTTTTCTTGATTTGCTTTGTTGCAAGCTTTGCATAAATCAGGACTTCCCCAGATACATCCATTACACATTGTTTATGCCTCCTAATATTATATTTATATAGTTACATCTTTTTATTGGCCTGAAAAGATTATAAACCAGTTTGTTTGCTTCATATCAGCAAACTAGATTATATTGTTATTTGTTACTAATACAAAAAGGTCTATTCCATATATTAATAGCTTCAATTACTTGTTCTATTGTTGGCTTCCTGTTCCATTGCTCAATACAATTATCAAAATTATCAATACAAATATATATATTGCCGTCTTGTTCAACTGAATAATCATTTCCAGTTTCATAGTCCTCTATCAGATAATTATTATCAAAACCATTTGTTATTTCAAATCTTTCAGAATTAAACATAACTTATACCCTCCTAAATATTTACTGTTCAGCAAATCGTCATTTGGTTTCAATTCACTTATATTTTTTATCAATATCAATTCCAATAGTATTATATGTAAATGGCATAATAGCATAAATTGACTGACAATAAAAATCTTTATATGTATCTTCATTTTCATTTTTTAAATTAAACACTATCTCAGTTTCATCGTTATAGCCTATCTCATTAAGTTTATTTATAAAGTCCTTTACTTTCATATTACAAACTTCCTTTTTATTTTCGTCTATTAAAATTAAATCATTAGCAGACTTTCCCCTATGCCCTACTCCTGGTATTATCTTAATTTTACTACCATTGGCAAATTTAATTTCTTTACTCAATTATTTTTACTCCTTTCTATTTATTTCAAAGTATAATATTATTATTATTATCAATAGATGGTTCTTCTATATTATATTCATCGCTCCAACAAACTATTTTGACTTTGCTTTCTCCATATCCGTCTTTCTGTAATTTTTGCAACTTTTCTATTAACTCATTCAATGTCATATTGTTATACTCCTATTTTTTTATTGTCTGGCAAGTTGCCATTTTCTTTTATCTATTCTAATATATTTGCATCTGGCAGGAACAAAAATATTTCCTTCATCATCCTCATAATCTACAATCATTTCATCAATTCTGTTATCGTGTTTATTTGCTATTCTTGAAGCTAATCTTTCAATCTGGCTCATATCATAAGCTTTTACTGTTTGATTGTATAAAGTTCCTACAAACATATTAAACCTCCTGTTATGTATGGTCGTAAGCTGATTTAACAAGTTTCTCGATACTATGCCCACCGCCACCCATTGGCTTTTCTCTTGTTATATAAGTTCCTGCCATAGACAAACCTAAATTTTCACATTTTACTACTTGTAAACACCCAAAATCTTTATTTTCCACTACCTTATATATTGCTTTTCTATTACCTTTTTGAATTTCAAACATTTCACCAATCTGCGGAAGGTTATCTTTAATTTTACTATAATCATTAATTGTTATCATTTTTAGTACACTCCTTTTTTCTTATTATATTCATCCTGCCGGATAGCTCCTTCAAAGAACATACATGACAAATTATAATCTTTAATTTCTTTTACTATTTCATTTCTTGTAAGTTTTCCATATCCAAAGACTGCAATAAAATCACCATATTCAATCCTATTATCTTCAACTTTTTTACATATAACTTCATTCTTTTTGAAATATTCCAATACATTATCAATCATTTTTCAAACCTCCGATTATATTTATTTTAAGAATAAATTACTGCTACTCTTTCATTTATCATTAATAATTCAGCTTTTAATTCAAATCTTGAATCACAGGTCATTACCCATTTATGGTGATCTTCTTTTTCTTTTTCGTATTCTTCTATACTGTCAAAAAATGTAACCTTTAAACCATCGTCAAATATTTTACATTCTTCTCTAGTATATCCGCTGTCCCTTGTTGTTAATAGTTCATCAATTGACATATTGAAATATTCTGTTGTTTTAATCATTGTTATACACTCCTTTATATTTATATTGTTAATGTTTTACAGTAAACCAAATACCAGTTTTATGATGTTATATCTGCCATGTTTCAATTTTAAATTCCCATTCTAGTTGAGGGTTTGATTTTTTAAGTTGTTCTTCATAATCCGTTACTAACATATTAACTTTTATAGCTTCATTTACAGTGTTTTCAGTTACAATTAATTCACCTGTTTTTTTTGAGTAACCATAAGCAATTCTTACTTTAGTTTTCATAATTATAACCCTCCTGCCGTTCAACGGCTTATCTAATTAATTATTATATATATTATCAAAATCTATGTTTTCGGTTGTTTCTTTTTCATGTTCTTGCATTGGTCTATTTTGACAACTTAAACACCTTTGATAAATAAAATCATTTTCATGTAATACAGATATTCCTAAAAAGTTTAATGGTTTATCTGATTTATGAGTTCTACCGCAGTACGGACAACTAATTAGATATTTTTTCATTTTACCATTTTTATATTTATAGTCGCTTTCATTTATTATTGTCTTATACCTTTTATAACTTGCCTGTGTAAATGTCATATCAATACACGCTCCTTTATGTAATTTGATAATTCAATTTTATATTACTATTCATTATTTGTCAATACAATTATTTTATCAATTAGTGAATATTTTATACATGACATAAAATCAAGTATTTATTGCATTATCATTAAATCAGGTTATTACTTCTTAAAAATGTAAAACTATTATCAAGTACTTGAATTTCTTTCCAATCATTTTCAAACCAACATAAAGCTAATGGCATTTGACCTTCGGTATTAAAATCTAGCATTACAACGTCATTACTTGAATGATATTCTAACACCATTTTGACTAAAGAATCATGAAATTTATAAGCTATAATTATATCTTTCTTCAACTCTTTAGCTTTCATCATTAAATATAAAAGTTTCATATTATATATTCCCTTCTTTAATCAATTATTAATCCTTTACCATTTTTTACATGATTAATCATATACTCTAATGATACATTTTGTTCTTTTGCATCTGCAATAATACAACCTGTGGTTAAATGGTTTATTGGATATGTACAACCTTCTTGAGTATTAAATGGACACTTTTTTAAATCACACATGATATACACATTCCCTTCTTTACGGCTCTGCCGTTTATTCATTTAGAAGCTTTTCAAAATGCATTATCCAGTCATTAACTGAATTTTCTGAAAACTCTCCATCTGTTTCATTATTAAGGTATTCTTTTACCCATTCAGAATTGACTTCTGGTAAGGCTTTTACTATTCTATTTACCATTTGTCTTGTGGTTAATTGCTTTGTTTCTCTTATTGTTTTATTTGTTGTATTACTAGTATTTCTACTGTTTAAAACTTGCCTGTCATATTCAAATTGAATATTTCTATCATTTAGTAATTGCTTTAAATGTCCAGACATATTCTCACGCTTTCCCTTGCATCTGCAAGTTATGTAATTAACTATCTCTATTATAAATCATCAAATAACACATTGCAATAGTTATTTGATATTATTTTTATATTTTTATTCAATAACCTCATAAAATGTGCATTTGGTCAAAAAGAAAAAGAACCTTCTCAGGCTCTTATATTATCTATTAGTAAGCATTTCTTTTACCAGTTTGTTTATATCTGGTATAATAATTTCATTTAATCCATGTGTCAAGGTTGTTTGTATTAAATTTGGATATTTACTTTGCAACCCTCTAAACAATGCAGTTTCATCATAAGAACATTTGTAATACAAACACTCATTTGTATAAAAGGCTCTACTATTTTCTTGTACTCCAAATATTTCGCAATTGTCAGCTAATCTTACTATATGTTCAAGTAAAGTTGATACTCTAACTCTTGGTGTGAAATCTTCCTTTTGTAATCTTTGCTTTGTTGCTTTAGTAGCTTTAATCATGTTCCCAACCTCCTATTTAATTACTATACTAATAGTATAAACGATAATAATATAATTTTCAAGTACTTTAATAAATATTTTCTTATAACAAGAAAGAACCTAGTATTATTATACCAGATTCTAAATAACCAAATAAAAGTTATATTTGATTCGCTTGTAGCTGTCTCTCGTATTTTCTTATTTTAGTATCAATTTTACAAAGCTCCTTAATATCAAAGTCCGATAAATTTTCACTTCTTTGTATGCTACTCTTTTGTAATTTTAGCTTAATAATTTTATTGATTATAGTTCTATCTTTCATAATTTAGAAAACCTCCTTTTTGATATTCTTTTATTGATTGTATTACTTGATTCGCAAATCTTTCACTCTCAAATACTACAGCATTATTTTTGGTTAACTCATTTCTGAGTTTTAGAAAATCTTTCAACCATTGCTCAACGTCTGCTACTGATGCCGGAATTCCTAGGATTAAAAATTCTATTTTTAACAGTCCAGCTTTATGCATTTCATGTATTGATTCAAAAGTCATTATATATAAGCCTCCTTTCATAGAAAATAAAAAGGACTTTTTCAAGTCCTTAGTGTACATCTATTGGTGCATCAAAATATCCCATTATTTCAAACATTGTCATTGCTGCGTGAGCTTCTTGTATTCCTAGTCTGGTACTCCAAAGTAAATCAAATTTTTTGCTAATGTCATACATTGTAACCTGTGCTGTGCTTTCGCCATTTATTATATTGTTCTTTTTATCCTTGACCAAGTATGGAGTTAATTTCATTCTGTACTGCCCGAAACATTTTACCACGTCATTATTATTTACTACCATATGTATAACCTCCGAAAAATTATTTTCTTAACTTGATTACATTGTAACATATTAATAAAATAACTGTCAATATGTTTTGCAAAAATATTTTGATAAAATGCTTATTTGGTAACTATTACTTAATCTTACTTAAATACATGTCAAAACTATTTACACCTGCTATATCTGTAAAACTAGGCTCATGCTCTATAGCTTTATTATAATGATGATGATACTTTTTATCAATAATTGGTTTGTTTATATCATAATCACTTATAAATTGTATCAATGTAAAGTCAATTATATCATTATCTATCTCTATCCAACAATGATAATTATTATTAAATGTACCACTTATAAATTTTATATTGTTATCCTTAAAGCTATTTACTAAATAAGAGGTTAAAATATCACTAGATATATCACAAATAACTGGATATTGTGCTTTAAACGTATTTTTTAACCATTTATTATAATATACTTTGTAAGTATCTATAAATGAGTATATATCCATTTTAACCACTCCTTAATATTAACTTATTGGTGTCCAATTATCGTCTGTATTATAATAACTCATGTCTGCTATGTCTGCTAAATTATCAAATATACGTTTGTATGCTCTCTTACCTATAAATTTTATTGTATATCTTTTTGACATGTATAAACCCTCCTATAAATTTATAATATATGTATCAGTATTATTTTTGTATCACAATGCCAATTATAAATATACCCATTAATACTGCAAACTCAAATATATTACATGCTCTTTTGCTCATTGTTTTGACCTCCTTATACATTTAATTGCTATTGGCTTAAATATCTAATATAAATATAAACCTTAATTTATTAGTTGTCAATATAATTATTTTATTATCATATGCATATTATATACATTTTATATTTATTATTGCCTTATAACTATTGATATTACTGCATTTACAGCTGTAATTAATTTAAAAAGTGGTGAGCTATCCCATTTTTACCCCTGTTTTTACCCCTAAAGTGGAGGAAAAACTCATGTCTAAAAATGTCGAATCCATTAGGATTGTTTATTTAGGACATACCCTAGTAAGTATATTAATAATATAAAAATGGCTTAAAAACGATTTTAGAGCGTTATATACTTGCTTACTATTATTTTTATATTATGTGTGGTTTATTAGATTATATTTATACATTAGCGTGCATAATATACATCGTATTTATTTTTATACATACTGCTATTATTTAATCATACAATAATAGTATTATTTATTTCATACTTATATTTTATGTTTTATATCATATATAATTAATATGTTTGTTTATATACTAACTTTGTATGTGTTTTTACATAGTATTACTATATGATTTATTGTATAGTGTAGTTGTATGTTTTTATTTTATACCTTATTAGTATGTATTAAACATTATTAACTTAGTGGTATTTATCTAGTTTCAATTACTAGATGATATCAATTATAATATTGGTCTAATGTATTTACTTTTGTTGTTGTAACTATTTATATTATATTTATAACTCTACACATAGTTTTAATTACTAGATATAATAATTAAATTTACCAAATAAAAAGACTAGCTTTGTCGGCTAGTCTCTGATTAATTACTATTTAATTAATTCTTGTCTGGCATTATACTCTATCTTTTTTATGTCTTGATACTGATAATTATAAATATCAGCTACTTGTTGTTGATTATCAAAATTAATAAAAGTAAAATGTCCATCATTATCATAATAACAGTTATTATTACTGTCCTTTACATACCTTATTAACTTCATGTTTTTTCTTACTTGTTCAATAATTCTATCATTTAATTTGTTTCTTGTTCTTTTACATATTTCGTTACCGTACTCATCAGCCGTATAGTGTTTATTATCAGCTATTGAGTAATAATAAAAATCATATGGATTTATAGTTACTCCAGACTCCCATTTACCGTTTACTTTTACTCTTGTCATGTTACTCCTTTATGTGCTTTTTACGGTTTAAGCATAACCACTAATTTATTGATTAATTACATTTTATACCTATTGAGTTTATATGTCAATACTTTATTATTAAAATAATTTATTTGTTTACTTATAGTTATTTTAAACAATATTAAAAAAATTATACCTGTCTATTTGCTCGTTTAATCGTTTATTTTGATGTATGTAAGGTAATTTGTCATTATAAATGTATAATTGATTGTACAGGCTTTTAGAGCGTTGATTATTGATAAACGATAAATAATAGAGGAAAAAGAAAAAGGACTATAAAAGTCCTTATCTTAATTAACTTACAAGCATATTATTAATCAATATATTTTTAACAAAATCCAACCCCTCATAGGTAACATATATTCTTTTTTGAATATTATCATCAGAATATTTAAAATCTTTTACA
This sequence comes from Bacillota bacterium, assembly GCA_023460995.1. GTDB lineage: Bacteria > Bacillota_I > Bacilli_A > RF39 > UBA660 > RGIG4266. The sequence continues at coordinate 140,614 of JAEWOE010000007.1, forward strand.
ATAAAATATGTATTTAAATACTCGGAACATGGTAAATTTATTTTTTCGTCATTATAATAGAAAATATTTAAGTTTCTTAGTTTTTCATAAACCATATTATAATTACAATTTAGTTTATAATTATAATTAAGGAGTATAAAATCTAAACAATTTTTAAATGTAATAGGAAAACTATTAATTTCTAGGTTTGATTCTTTAGGTATATATTCTTTACTTGTTTTTTCTGTTTTCTTTTTTGAACTGTTTTTCTTAGTATTTCTTTTTGTTTTTGAATTTGAACTATTTTTTCTAATTCTAAATTCACCATTATTTTTTTCTATAGATTTTAATAGTTTGATTATAGATTTTATATATTTATCATCTATTTTCCCATCATAATATATACTTTTTTCTTTATTAATAATTTTTAAAATCGTATTCTCCAAATTATAACCATTTTGTATTGAATCAAATTTATTAATATATCTATGCTCATATACTAATAATAGCATTTTTTGTAATTGAACATTAAAAATACTATCAATTTCTTTTAAGATTTCAAAAGAAAAGTTATCCATTCCATATGTATTGTAATCTTCCTGTAGTTTATATGAATGATGTGCACCATCTTCTAAATCTTTTTTATGCTGTTGCCATCTATCTTCAATATTCATACTTTCACCAATATAACATTTATCATTAACTTTATTTGTAATTTTATAAATTCCTATCATTTTATTCCTCGCTTTCTTGATTTTTAATATATATAGTATTTTCAAATATTTTTAAATGTGTCTTATCAATTCTCTTTCCTGCTGATGCTATCCAAGGATTGAATATGTAATAATTTTTATCTTGAACTAATACTATACTGATAATTCCTTTATCTTTTAAAAGCTTTATACAATAATACAAATCTGTTTTACACATAGAGAAATTTTCTAGTATGTATTTATTAGTCAATGGTTCGCCATTTTTATGTTGTAATAATCCATTTGTATAGGAGATAAATTGCATAAGATAAAACATTAATGACAAAGCATTATAATTTATCTTATTTCTTTTATCCTTTAATTGTTCTATTACTGGCATAATATTAATAGTAAACAGTTTTATAAATTTATTATTTATTTCTATTGTATTTTTTAAAAAATCAATAGTACCTGATTTTATTACTTTGTCGCCTTCTTGAAATTCTCCTGTGATTTCTCCTGTTTCTGAATCTACTATGTATAATTTTTTATCACTCATTAAGTATAAAAATTCCTCCTATTTTCCGCTATAGCGAACTAAAACAGATACATTTTCCGTAATAGCGGAAAAGTAAAAACCTCTGTATTAAGCTATATCAAAGCTTTACAGGTCGATTTTTGCGTTTTTAGTCCTCTATATCTATATTGTGTATATTATTATATTATTATTACTTAATTTTTATATATTAACTACTATTATATTTGTATATAGTATTTTCCTCCTTAACAATCCAAATAAAGAACAAATAAAAAATATTTCTTGGCTTGCCTAAAGGCAAGACAAAAGCCGTCTGCAAGACACTAACTATAATGTTCACCAATAGCATAGTAGTATATATAACACAATAAGAGAGATAAATATATTACCTCTCTTTCTGCTCTATGGTATTTACTCTATAACTATTTTGTGTATTAGCTTATAGGCTATACCTATTATCATTAATCCTAATAGTATTTTATCTATCATTATTTGTACTCCTTAAATTGTTTCATCAACATATAATCATGTATGGTATTATCAGTCTTTACTTTGTCAATTGTATCTATTATATTAATAACTCTTAATGACTTATAGTTGTCTGTAGTTATCTTTTGGTCAAAGGATATTATCTTACATTCATAGCCTATATAGTTAGATGCTATTTTGTATTGTTCCCAGTTACCATTTATCTTGATATAGATATTAGTTGTTGTTCCGTTTCCCTGTACTATACCATAGTAACCATAATAGCCTACAGGTTTAGTGTCTGTGGTAAGTGTAATATTCGATTCTGTGCTGGCTGATACTGTGATGATGTTTGTAAGTAGTATGGTTATTACTATTGCTATGATGGTTAATAGTTTTGTGGTTAAGGTTCTGTTTGTTTTATTCAATTTATTTGTTCTCATGGTTTTAATTCCCTTCTTATTGATAATATAATAGTTTGTTGTTTATAGTTCTTACTTAACATTATATACTAATGGTTGATATTGTCAAGTATTATTTTTGTTTATTTTATTTTTATATTCTTATAAACAGAGTTATGCACAGGTTTATTATGTTTATTATTATCTTAGATTATGGTATATTAATAATATTGTAAGTTGGTTTATACAGTATATGAGTAGTATTGTATTGTTAACTATATCGTATTTTTTGAATGTAATCTAGTTTTTAAAACTAGATGTATTAGTTGTTATTATTATATTAGTTAGTTATTTATATTATTATATATAGTATTTACAGTTGTTTATGTAATGTTAATTACTATGACTTCTAAAAAAATAACCATGTTACTATCGAGCCTTGATATATCGTAGCGTGATATATTGTATTAACATCTTAATACAATTGTGTCAGGCTCACAGGATAAGCCAATCAGCATGAAATCAATATTTTATTATCAGATACTATTATATAGTAGATAAATTTTATATAAAACGCTATAACCCAGTATTTAAGCACATTACAAGGATTATTGTGTGTAGTGTTTATAGTGGTAGTATTCCCTATTTGATAGATAAAATACGTTTGATGTTCTAATGTAACATAATTACATTGTGTAACATTAAGTCTTGTAACGTGCTATTTATCAGTGTTTTAGGTTTTGATGTATGGGTAGGGGCACACTTTACAAATTCAAACCAATTTTTTTCAGTGTGGATGGCTATAGCACTTCTAATGTTACACTAAGGTCGCAAAACGATTACATTATTTATAAAAAAACCCTCATTAAGTATCGACACTTAATCGTAATAACCCACTAAACAAGCACATTTCAGAATTCTATATATTTATAAATAATTATCATCATATAAATTAAGTTTAAAGAAAATTACATACAATTAACCAAAGGATATATAACCACAACTCAATAATATAAACACTTTCAAACACATAACACACTTTCATATTTATCAGAAAAATACCATTAAAATGAACAATCTGTCGATTAACTTTTTAGTTATTGGTCAATTCATATAAATAATGTTTGAAAGTTTCTTAAACCCTATAAATAAGGAGCTTATAGAATTAGCAGATAGTTGATGCCGATACAATTGATAAATAATATATTATTTGTGTTTGCTTCTAAATTTATTTTTATATCACTATTGACACAATTTCCAATTTGTGTTACATTATACATAGCAACAAATAAAGCATTATAAAGTGCAATTATATTATTAATTCAAATAAAATTAAAAGGAGTGACTAAATAACATGAACACAGTACAACCAATAAGAGAAATATCACAAATTCATAAAATTGAGGATATACTAAAGAAATCAAATTACAGGAACTATATATTATTCAAGCTTGGAATATACTCTGGATATAGAATATCTGACATTATAAAGTTAAGAGTATCAGATATCAGGGGTAAGATTTATTTTGAAACAACAGAGAATAAGACTGGTAAAAAGAGAAAAGTAATTATTCATCCAACTTTTAAATCTGAACTAGATTTGTTTATTAAAGGCAAAGGAGATAATGAATATCTCTTCCCCAGTAAAAAATATAAAAACATCATAAAGAAGAAAACAAAAGTTAGGAATCCAGTAACAAATAAGATGAACACAATATATATAGATATAGAAAATGATGCTCCTAATTCTCCAATAAGTAGAGTTCAGGCATATAGAATATTAAAAGATGCATCTAAACAAATAGAATTAAATGATACTGCAACGCACACATTAAGAAAGACATTTGCATATCACTTATATATGAATAGTGCTGACAAGAATGGAAACAAAGATATAGTAATGGTACAGAAAATACTTGGTCACAGTACACCAGAACAAACATTAAGATATATAGGTATAATGCAATCTGATGAAGACAGTTTAGTATGTTCATTAGCATATTAGAAATATAAGTAGGTATACGGGGGGCATAGTTTTACAAAAAGATAAAGTGAAGTATAATATACAGGTATACCCCATTTAGAATAGAAAAATTATTTAATTTAACATACAAGGAGGAAAATATATAATACAATGATATATAGAGAAGAAAGAGAAGCTGGAACATTTATACAAGTTCATAAAGGTATAGCTGATGATAGAAATTTATCTGCGTTAGCAAAGGGAATATTATTATATATATTAAGTAAAAGTGATGATTGGCAATTTTATGAAACAGAAATTAAAGCACATTTTACAGATAGTATTAAAATAATAAGAAAAGGAATACAAGAATTAATAGATAAAGGATACATAGAGAGAGCAAAATTCAGAAATAGTAAAGGACAATTCTTATACAGTTATGATATTTATGAGACACCAAAAGAAGAAGAATAAGAAAACGAAAAACTCCATACATTCCTGCGAAAAATGCATGGCATTTTGATGCAGAAAAAATTATATTATTTTTACTATAATTATTATAGTTAATATTATTTTAGGTTTAATTATTATAGGTTATATTAATATTATTAGTGTGCCATTTACCATATATGGTGTCACCACATCTGGTAAGTCCACGTATGGTAATCCATGTCATGGGCAACCACATATGGTTTTGGTAACGTGGAGTTTACATAAATGAACTAATTCTTCATATTGTTTATAAAAAGAAAGTACTCAAATGAGTACTTTTAGTTTTAGTTATTTGCCTATTGAATTTTCTTAGCTATACTAAAAGGAATAACATTAGAATGTTGTTGAGAATCATCAATCTTCTCTCCTTTTCCATAAAGCAGATATCCTATAATCATACCGTCTTTATTATAGACTTCTTCAAGTTGAACCTTAGTATATTTTTCTTGAAGTTTTTCAGCATATTGGTTGGCAGTTGATAATTGTTTATAAAACTTTTGATATAGAACAGGGCTATAGTCTCTATGATTAAAAGAATATAGACACCAAGCACCGAACCAATAGCTTAATCTATAACGTGTTTTACCGAAGAGTCTAACAATTTCATTTTTTTGTTCAAGTTTTTTAAGTCTCTTAAGCTTTTTGTGTTTTTCAATTTGTTCATGATTTTTTATTTGGTTTTTAATATTATTAAGAATTAGTGTTCCGAGCATACGCCCACCCCTCCGTAAAAATTTATTTGCTTTAAAAAAGCCTAAGTTAAGAAAGTTAGAAAATGTTAAGGATATTGCCAAATATACGGACGAGTAAAATTCAATTATAATTATGAATTAAAACCGAATATGAGAAAGAAATCTTAAAATTTCTGCAAATTTATTACTAATTACATCATTTCTAAAAAGAACAGAAACATCCATGTCTTTAATTTTAAGCATTAATAATATTCCCCCTAAAGTAAGTAACCATGATGGAATTATTCCCATTCTATAAGTACCAGATTGAATATTAGTTGGATTTGTTTTAATATTTTTAACACTTGACATAAATAAAACCCTCCTATAAAACATGATTATTTGAATATACAATTAAGTCCTCTCATATTAATATCAACTTTTCTAAACCTAATTTTCATATTAGGGATAGTAATATTTCTATCTGTACATATAATAACTCTAGGTATTGACCCAAACATTGTGATTAAGTCATTAGTTTTTATTAGTTCTGAATACTTATCAAAGTTAAATTTATTACTAAGATGTATCTCAACAAATATTGGAAATACTATTCCATTATCTTTGATATAAGCTAGAGCATCGGGGCGTATATTTACAATTGAACACTCATTATGCCATTCAAGTACGGTATACAATTTATTCATATTTGTATATAATTCTGTACGTATTAAATCATGATGTATCTGAACAGGTTTTTTATTAATATAATATGCATTACAATTGTCAATTGTGCTTCTTATTTGTTTAATTATTTCTTGTTTTTTAAGAAATGATAATCTAGACTGAGCGTAACGCAAGCAAGTTTTAGGATAAATAAGGTTATAGATTTGATTTGTAGTAGCAACATGAAAATCTTCTAATAAACAAATAACATCTTGTTCACGTTTAGTAATCATACAGACACATCCTTTTTGGGAGTTTTAGCATAAGGGTTAATATTTGCATTATGGAATTCTTGAATCTTCTGTTGTTTTTCTTTTTTAAAATCAGTTTTTGATTTATAAGCATTATAATCGGTAAGATATTTTCTAATTTTATTTGGTTCAATGTATAGAGCTTGAACTTCTGTAAGTTCACCACAGTATTTTATTAAAAATCTACCTGCATGTTTAATATCTTCAGCACCCTTTTGGTCAAGAATAACTTCTGAGTCAATTTGAGATACAACTTTAAAAGCTATACGTGTAGGCATATTTGCTTTAGTACTGCCACTTATGCATTTTACGTCAGGTCTTTGCATTGAGATAAGGTAATGTATTCCAACTTTTCTGTCCATACTAACTCTCTGTCTAAATTTTTCTAAAGCAACTTCAAAATCCTTTTCAGCTAGTCTTGAGAATTCATCAATGGCTACAACTATATAAGGCAATGCTCTCTCTGGGAATTTTTCATTCCAAGTACTTAATTTTTCAATATAAACCTTGTTTTTAACACTTCTAAACAGTTTTAGTCTTTTTTCTGATTCTTTTTCCATCAAATCTAGTAATTTTTCAAAGTCTGTAGGGGTTTCACCATATGATTTAACCTTTTTACAATCCTCAAATATACCAAGACCAACTGCCTGAAAGTCTATTAAATGGATATCAACATTATGTTTATTTAAGATAAGTGATAGAAGTATATTATCTAGGAGACTAGTTTTACCTGACATTGTTTCTCCAGCACATATAATATGTGGGCATTTTTCTATATCAAGTATAAATTTACCATCATGAGTATTACCACAGTATACTTCAAGGGGTTTCTCGCACTCTTCAAAAATGTAGTTGTAGTTAGTGGATAAACTCATACTAACAAGTTTCAGTATCAAGTTTTTATTAAAACCGAATTCAATTTTTGAGTTAAGGTATTGTTCAAGTTCTTGTTTCTTCTTTTCAAAGTGTAACTGTGATATTCCTGCTGGCAATTTAAGGACTAATGTGATTTCATTATTCTTCTTGATTTTCTTAAGGACTAATGGCACTTGGTTTTCTTTATTTTCTATTCCGCACATCCTAAATAGTTTTTCGTATTCATTTTCTTTAAACTTCCAGTCAAGAAATATACCTCCGCACACTGTCAAAGCAGAATATAACATTATCTTATTTTGAGGTAATGCAGAGCAACAAAGCTTAAGAGCTTCATTACAGAGATATAATCCACTAGCTATCATAAGACCTGTATATGAAAATTGACATTTTTTAAAAGCATCCATAATACGCCTCCAAATTTTAAATATTCCTCTATTTCCTTTATATGGACATTACCCTGCACAAATGCGACTGCGGCTCGCCCGTATGTTCACTCGCTCCACTCTTTTCTCTCACTCACTTGCTTTTTAAAAAACCCTGAAAAATGGCTAATTTGAAGTCATATAGACAATCATCTACATGACACAAATATGAATAACAATATGAACTTATTTACGAATATGATTATGAATAGTTAAAATAAAGGTTATTTTTTAAGTTTTGATATATTGCTAGTTGTACTAGTTACATTACTTGTAGTTTGAAAAGGTTTAGATAGTGTAGAAAGGTTAAGTATTTTTAATAGATTAAGTGTACCTTCATTAATTACGTTGTCTTTATTTTCAATGTAAAATTTTAAAGCTAACTTAACTATTTTACTTTTACCATGTGATTCAAAATACTCTAGTAAATCAGATTCATTATCATTAAAAGAAATAGAACGTCTAAAACTCATTAAGTCACACCTTCTCCCATACCAATTGCAGTTAATAGTTGAGCATTAGGTTGTAATTCAGCTTGAGGGATATAATTCTGAAGGTATTTAGTCATTATTATGCTTCCTCCCCCAATCATTGGAACAAATTTTATTGTATCTATATTCCATTGCAATTGAAATATTTTATAGATTTCCGCACAATACTCTAGTGCTATTTTAGATATATAAGATTCTATGTCTATTTGCTTACCTTTGTGATATAAACCATTTTTTATGATATTAAAAACTTGGTTATTATTAATACTAATACCTGTCTCTGTACTTATTTTTTCAGCCATTTTAGGATAAATGCTCAAAACACCAAGTTCTTCAGTATGTGTATCAATTAAGTCATCATTTTCAAATAAGAGAGTATTTAACGTCCTACCTCCCCAATCACAAATAAGAACTTTTTCTTTATGAAACCTAAAGTTATTCATATCATTAGCATAGTAGGCACAACTTCCTTCGGGAACTACTGATATAGAATTAACAGTAATTCTTTTGGATTTGTTGTTTAGTTTGATATCTATGGTATTTTCAGGCAATAGAGTATTTTTGAAGTGTTCAACGGTTTTCTCATTTTTCCACTGACTACAAGGTAATCCCACAGTCACTTCTTCGAAATAGTTTTCAGAATAAGTACTTTCAAGATAGAGTGCATATAAGAAATTTACTCTTGAGTTTTGATTAAGGCTTTTGTTGATATTTATATCTGATATATTTTTAAGACCTACAGTATATTTTCTGCCGTTGATTTCAAGAATATCATTATTTGGATAAACAATATCTGAAATTCCAGAGGCAAAGCATCGTTCATTACTAGTTTTTACATAAGTAGTACCGATATCAATTCCAATTTCTAATGATTGCATTAAAAAATACCTCCTTTAAGTACAAAATCTTAATTAGTAGGTATTTTGTATTACTTTCTAGTAATATTTAAAGTAAAGTTTATAGAATTGTATGTCATAAGTGTGATTTTTTGTTAGTAAATTAATAATAACACCAATATATTCAGAAGTCAATATACTTTATTAAAATAATTTCTATTGTACAAGCTATTGACAAAATGTGTATTTATGATATACTCGTCTTGTAAGAAAGATTCAAATGTTTAAATCTCGGCATAAGATATTAAAATAATATATTGACTTGACAAATAGTTGAATATGTTATATAATATAAATAGAAAAACACAGATTGGAGGTGAAATTCAAATTAGCTCGAAAAATGCACTTGTAATTGATTTAATATTTCGGTAATGAAACTGCATTATTATATTAAAATAATTTATTGTAGGCGTTAAATTTAAGATGTACAACAATTTAGAAGAAAGGAGTATAAATTATTTGAACAAATATAAAGAAGATTATTACATATTTAAGCAAAAAGATAATAGTAGTAATTATTCATCAAATAAAGATGATAATTATATAAAGTGTAAAAATCAAATACAAATCTATAGGTATAATTCTAATACATTAGTAGTGTGTTTCAAATCAAATGGCGTTGCTAACAATCGCATAAAGGAATTAGCCATACAGGGTGTAATACTAACACCTTTTCAAATTGGAGATGATGAACGAACATACAAATTTGATGAAGTCCACTTCCCTATTGTTGCAGCTATAATAAAAGCAAAAAAGAGAATTAAGTTAAACTTATCAGATGAAGAAAGAGCATCAAGAAAAGAACGTTTAACAAATTCTCGAAGAAAATGATATTGTAGAGAATTTTAAGCGTTTTAAAATTTTACCCTTAAATTTATCCATAAACTTTATAAAAATTGATTTTAATATCAAAAATATATCAATTTTATGGGAAAAATAATTTAAATGAATATATGTATTAATAAAATAATTTTTTAAGGAGAATATTACATAATGGTAAAAGAAAGATTTTTAGAATATGAAGGCGTATTAACAATTCCAGACACTAATATGAATGAACTTACTTATATATTAGGGAATTATAAGGAAGATTATGAGTTTAATTTAACAAAATATCTCAAAGAAAATCAAGGAAAAAGAATTGCTTTAGTAATAAATAAGTACGGAAAAGATATTTTTAATGAAGATGGAATAGTTGAAGTTATAAGTGAAGTACTTATGGTTAATGGTAAGGACGTAAGTAATGCACTTTGGAATAACAACAAAAGAAAGTTATCTATACTTATTGATACAGCACCAGATGCGGAGAATATGGAGGAAGAATCATAATTATGACAACAGGACTAGAACAATACATACATATTAAGGATATTAAAGGTATTATACATAAGTGGTTAATTGAAGAAGAAACAAAGGATAGTTATAAAATATTTTGTAATGGATTTATTACAGAAATAAAAAAGCAATGTACATATATGAAAGATAATAAAATGTATACATCAAGAGTTATAAATCCATATAGCACTTTAGAAAACATAAAGTATGCTAAAGGAGCATTTTGTGAAATTTGGCTAGATAGATAATAATATAATATACGAGGTATATCATGATTGTAAAATTAAAAGATAATATAGATTTAGAAAAATTTATACAAATATCATTCGGGACAAAAGGAGTAGACTCTCTCCCCTACTTTGGATATTTTAGCACAGAAAATCTAAGAAAAGTATTTAATGCAACTATTGAGAATGACGTATTAAATGTTGAAATATTAGATTCTGCTGGTAATATAATTGAATTAGGATATAAAACTTTTGAAGATAAAGCTATTTGGGATGTATATATGGTATAAAAAGCATATTTTATCATAATTTAAGTGAGGTGAATTTAATTATATTAAAAGCATATAAATATAGACTTTATCCAAACAACGAGCAAAAAGTATTAATTTCAAAAACATTTGGTTCTTGTAGATTTGTATATAATTATTTTTTAACTGAGAAAATAGGTTTATATAAGTCAAAACAAAAATCAATATCTAAATATGATTGCAATAATATGTGCAATAGAGAGTTAAAGAATAAATTTACATGGCTTAAGGAAGTAGATAAATTTGCATTAACTAATTCTATTTATGATTTAGATTCGGCTTATCTGAAATTCTTTAGAGAACATGCAGGATTCCCTAAATTTAAATCTAAACATGACCATAATTTTTCTTATAAAACTAATTGTTGTTATCCATCAAACTCACTTCCTTCTATAGAGATTGATTATAAGAATAATAAAGTTAAATTGCCTAAGCTTAAATGGGTAAAATGTAAATTGCACAGAAAATTTGACGGAATAATTAAATCTGCAACTATAAGTCAAGTGCCAAGTGGTAAATATTTTATTTCGATATTAGTAGATATTGAAATTAAACAACTACCTAAAAGTAATAATATGATTGGTTTTGATTTAGGATTAAAGGAATTTCTTATAGATACCAATGGTAATCATATAGAAAGACCAAAAGCACTATATCTATATGAAGAAAAACTAAAAAAGCTACAAAGACAATTATGTAAAATGACTAGACATAGCAATAATTATAAGAAACATACTAAGAAAATAGCTAAATTACATGAAAAAATATCAAATGTTAGAAATGATTTTTCAAATAAACTATCTTTTCAGATTATTAACGAAAACCAAGTAATAATAAGTGAAGATTTACACATTGCTAACATGATAAAAAATCATAATTTTTCTAAGAGTATAGCAGATGTAAGTTGGTCAGATTTTATGATAAAACTTTCATATAAAGCTAATTGGTATGGACGAACATATTATAAAATAAATACATGGTATGCTAGCAGTCAAATCTGTAGTGAATGTGGAGAAATAAATAAGAAAGTAAAATTATTATCAGTGAGAGACTGGGTTTGTGAAGATTGTGGAACTATTCATCAAAGAGATGAAAACGCTGCCAAAAATATACTTAATAAAGGATTAAAAGATTTAGAATTAAATAAACTAAAATAAGTTAATAAATTAATATGCTGTACGGTAGGAACTATCGGAATTAAGACGCCTGTAGAGTTAGTAGGCAACGAGGACGATGATGCAGGAAAATTTATAATATTATAAATGGTTCACTAAAATATGCTTTTTATATTTTACTTTTAATTAACAGGAGGAGTAATATTTGAAATCCGAAAATACATACATCATGAACATGGAAGCTTGCTACATATATAAAGATATAATGGAGAATAAAAAAATAACTATGAAAAAACGTGATTTAACCAAGTTATTTTCCGCAACTATACCATATAGTTTAGAAACTATACGAATGGAAGAAATGTTTCCTGAAATACCAGAAGTTTTTTATGAAAAGAATAGTAAACAATATACCACAAAGATAATTAATGTAACTTTTGATAAAAGTTATACTAAGTGGGATGAAAAGAATAATAAAAACAGAGTTATTGCTCATAGAAGAAAGATTAGAAAGTTACTTTATAAAAATGGTTTTGTGATGGATGGAGTACATTATATATTTTATAAACGTGGTTCTGGTAAAGCTAAAAACGGATATGCTTTCTTTATTGACGAAAATATGAAAGATAAACTTATAAAGCGTAGCAGATTGGGTTTAGAATTTACTAAAGATGAAGAAGTTGACCTCACTTCCCTACTGGCTTATGAGAGCTTAATAACTTCTGGAATTGATTTTACTATAAATCTCGACCCCAAGACTGAAATACTATTGATTGATGATATTTATGGTAAAGAATTTGAAACTATAGCAAGCGTAACTAGAGAAAATAATAAAATAATTACAACTAAAAATGAAAAAATAAAACTACAGAATTGCTTAACTGATGGTCAAGGGTTAATGGATAAATCTATTTTTGAAAAGTACGAAAAGCCACACAAAGGATTTATGCTTTTAAGAAGTGATATGTTTAAATGTTGTGCTTTTAATACTAATCTTCAGGAATGGTTTAAGTACAATAACATTTCTGAATTACCTGACATGTTTGGAAATATATATAAAGCAGATAAAATTAAATTAGTTACTACTCCGAACTCATTAAAATTTTTAAAATTTGCTTATAAATTCAATAATGATAAAAAAAGATGTTTTACTCATTGGATTAATAATATTGATAATATTTTTGGAGTAGTTAAATGTGATAAAGAAGGAAACTTTGGAAGTTATAATAGAACTACATATCAACTCCTCAATAGTATTCCCAATCTTACTTATGAAGAGTTGGAAGAAATAACTAAGCAAGAACGTGAATATGTCATGCTTTTAAAAAATGACAATGCAGTATTTAAACATTATCTAGGTTGTGATGCTAAGAATGTCTTAAAGCTTGAAAAGTGTATTGAAGAAGGTGATATTTCTCTTTATGAAAATACAGATTTGATGAATGCCTTATTATTAGTTAATTCAGATATTCAGTATACTAAAAAGTTTAAAATGATGAAAACAAAATTAATATCAAATTATATAGGACATCTAAGAGAGGGAAAGATTCGTATGAAAGATACAAAGTACGTCACACTTGTTTCTAATCCATATGAGATGCTTTTAGCCACCATAGGTAAGTATACTAATGAATCTATTATGAATGGTAGAGAAATATATTGTCCTTATTATGCTGAAGGTACAGAATTTTGCGCTAGTAGAAATCCACATATAAATGCAGGAAATGTAATGTATACAACAAATAAGTATCATGAAGAATATGAAAAGTGGTTTAATTTTACAGATAATATTTGTGCAATTAACTTTTTTGATAATGATGCTCCAGATAGACTACAGGGTTGCGATACAGACAGTGACACATTTTTACTTAATCCTAATTACGTTTTAGCTAGTAAAGCAAAACATTGTGAAGAAAACTTCCCTACTCCTATAAATAGAGTTGAAGGTAGTAAAAAACCAAGAAAATATAATATGGTTGAATTGCAGAAATTAGATATTGTACTCAGTGATAATTACATAGGTAAAATAGTAAACATGAGTCAAATAATTAATTCATATTTAAATGATGCTATTTATAATGGTGAATCAAAAGATGTGATTGATACCTTGTATCAGGCAAGTAGTAGATTGTCTAGTATGAGTCAAATAGAAATTGATAAAAGTAAAAAGGTGTTTGATAACATTAGTATGGCTAAAGAGCTAGCTGAAATGAGAAAAATACCATACATAAGATATGTCATTGAGAAAGATAAATATGGTCAAGATGTAAGAAAAATGGTAGTTCCTAAATTCTTTAGTATGGTATCAGAGGATAGTAATTATAGAGTGTTTGAAAAGTTTAATACGCCTATGGACTATCTATTTGAAATTTTGAATTTTGATGGTGGTAAAAGACTAAAGGGTGAACAGCATAAAGATATCATTGATTTGTTAGTAAAAGCTAATGAATTGAATGGGTTTGTTAGTAAAGATAGTGTATGTGCAATTTATAAAATTATTGAAGAGTGCGGTAAAAAAATAAATGGACTTAAAATTAAATCTTGTACGTTAAATGAAAAGGCTAAAAAAACGGTAGAGAAAAATAGTAAAAAAGAAGCTGTTGAAAGACTAAAAAAACTATCTCCTAGTGATAATACTATTTTATATATTTTAAAGTTATCTTTCAGTAAAACGGAAAATGAAACTTTAGATTTTAGAAAATATAGTATGCTTACTCTCAATTTATTATTTATGGCAAAAAAAATACAGGTTCTAAAATGCTTTAAAAATAGTAACCTTGATTTAGATGAATTATTAGTAAAAATAAAAGGCGATTATGATTATGATATATTTGGAGAAAAGTATCAAAAATCATATAGATATGAGCTAAATATATAAAAATAGTTGGCAAATGGAAATGACAAGTCTTGAATCCTAGTTATATCAAGCCTTTTGAGAATTAGCTAAATTGCCGTATATGGTATATAATACAAATATAATTTATTAACGTGTCGTGTCGTGATGATACCACCTCTGCTATTCCCTATTTGTACTATATCACAATATTATGGGTGATGTCCGACATCAAGGAGATAAATTAATATGAAAGTTGATAGTTTGGTAAATTTAGATTTTTATGTTTTAGATTTACAAGAAATTAGATGTAGTAAGAAATTTTATTATGATTTGATGAATAGGTGTGGAATATCTGTTGTCGATAAAAATAAAATGATGTACAAGGGTATACCAGTAGTTATTGATGATTCTATTCAAGTTTTAGATGAATGTAATCTGGTATACAAAAAACTAAATAAAGAGTTTTATGAAGTTATTAAAGATAACCTAAAGAATGAAATAGAAGAATTAAACAAAAAGATTAACATTCATCGAGAAAAAGGTGATTTTGGTACATATAAAAATCTTATACTTGCTTATAAAGAGGTATTAGGTTTATATAAAGAAATGATTGAAGGAAGTAAAGAAGGTATGACAATTTGTAATATGTCTAATACTTTTGAAATTGATAAAGATGGCAATATAGAAATTATAGCAAATAAAGTACTTAATCAAATAAATGCACAATTTAATAAGACTGGTATTACAATTAGATAAAACTGTAATTTGATAACAAGGTCTTAAAGAGACACCTTAAAAATGACAAAGACATTTAGTGGCAACAAGACATATACAATGATAATCATTGTACAAATAGCCCTGTGAAGTTGCAACCTCTAGTATGTCCTAGAGCCACAGGGTTAAATGACAAATACATCAATCACGAGTGGGTTGATATTACTGATATATTTTTGTTTTCATTTTAGTTCTCCTCTCTAAAGTAGGCACAGTAATATGTGTCTACTTGCTAAACTAACCTATGGCAGTCCAAAGTCTGCATGAAAAATTAGTGATGGGCAAATTATTATAATAATTTTGAATGGAGTGAACTTGTTTGGTACAAGTAACAAAGGAAATTTTTCTTGATATGTTTGAAAAAGGTGTTTTGATAGGTAATAATAAATATCAAAAAGACTGGACAATAACATCATATCAAAAAAGTGGTAAAAGAAAGAAACATTATGTTGGAGATAATTCATGGGCTAAATATTGTAACATACTGAGGTCGAACAGTAGCAAGTAATTTAATTACCGAAAGGTATTGATACTATGAGTAAAAAAGTATTTGTAGATACAAATATTCTACTCTCCCCTACTTTCAATTTTAATGACTATGAAAAAGTATACATATCAATTACAACAATTGAAGAACTTGATGGTCTTAAAAAGAGTGATGAGGTTGGATATCTAGCAAGACAAGCTATAAAAAATATAGAGAATTCTAAAAATAAAGAAATTATTTTATATGGTTCATATAGTAAAATAGATTTTTTAGAACATAAAAATGATAATACTATATTAGGAATGGCATATACAACATATTGTTCATATAATGACTTATTATTCTTAACAGATGATTTGAACTTAAAAGTCAAAGCTGATTCTATTGGTTTGCCATGTGAAAGATATAAATTCAAAGAAGAAAACTTTGAATTGTATAAAGGTTATAAAGAAGTTTCATTATCTGAGTATGAAATGGCTGTTCATTATGAATGTCCAGTAAATAAATGGGGATTAAATATTAATGAATACTTAATAATAAAAAATGATGATGGTGAGATTGTTGACAGACAATGTTGGACAGAAAAAGGATTTAGACCTATAAATGGAAAACCTTTTAAATCAATGTATTTAGGAGATATTAAACCGAAAGATGTTTATCAACAATTAGCTATGGATTCTTTGACCAATAATCAGTTTACTATTTTAACTGGATATGCAGGTTCGGCAAAAAGCCTTTTATCTCTTGCTTATATAATGCAACAACTTCAAAATAACAAAATTAATAAATGTGTAGTTGTTTTTAACCCAGTTAAATTAAAAAACAATGAACAATTAGGATATTATTCAGGGAATCGAACAGAAAAGCTTCTTCAGAATAGTATTGGAGGGATTCTATCAAGCAAACTTGGAGATATGATTATGGTTGAAACATTAATCAGCCAAGGAAAACTTATGATAGTTCCAACTTCTGATATTAGAGGTATTGAAATTTCAGAACGTGATTGCATATTTGTAACGGAAGCTCAAAATACAGATGCCTATACTATGAAAACAATTATTCAGAGAGCAACTGAGGGTTGTAAGGTAATAGTAGAAGGTGACGTTGAAGAGCAACAAGATATTAGACATTGTTCAAAAAAGAATAATGGTATGATAAGAGCAATAAATGCTTTTAAGGGTTCAGAATTATTTGCCTGTATAAATTTACAGAATATATATAGAAGTAAGTTAGCTGACATAGCTCAGAATATGTAGTATGTAATTTGAAATATTAATATAAATTATAAGGATGGTTAAACAAATAATGAACAAAACAATAACAATTGAAAAGATTAGTGAAGTTACAGGATTCAGTAAAAAGGATTCGGAAGTATTTCTCAATGGATTTATCAAAGTTGTAACAGATGGACTTATTTCAGGTGAAGAAATAAATATTACTGGGTTTTTGAAATTTGAAGTTAAGGATACGGCTGAAAGACAAGGTAGAAATCCTGCCACAAACGAATCTATAACTATACCTGCTGGAAAGAAAGTTTCGGTTAAGGTTGGAAAAACACTAAAGGATTCAATTAAATAGTATGTAATTAAGAAAGAAGGATGTAAAATGGAAATTAATAGTTTTGTAACTTGGGACATGCTACAAAGTTATGCAACTTTTGTAGGTATAGTATTTATGATTGTTCAGGTAGTCAAGGAATTGCCATTGATAGCAAATATTCCAACAAGACTAGTAAGTATAATTATATCATTTGCTTTGCAGATTTGCGTAAATCTTCAAGCAGGAACTTTTATTGGAGTAGATATAGTTTTATACATAATTTCAGCAATTGTAATATCACTTACTGCTAATGGTATTGCAGACGCAAGTATAATAATTAAAAGTAAAGTTGCTGGAAAAGAATAAAATGATAGTTTCATAAAAACAGTTATCATAAATTTGGCGATTTGTCGGTAAATATTGTAGAGTATAAAAACTCTAGCGGATGTTGCGACCCGTTTCGCACCTCAGAACTAAAACAGAGGGACTGCCAATGAAGAAGTTCGTTATCGCAAATAGACTCCAAAAGTAGAACAGCTATCTACGCTACATTTAGAAATACGAAAGTTACTCTGAATAGTTAGAAATATGGGATTGCAACCTATTAGTGAGTCACAAATTAAACCAAGGGTATCGGTTATAGTACACCCCGTATAGCACTAACGTGAAAGTGCTTTATACTCCACTAAATTAACTGCATGAGGTTGATTTAGTGATATTAATATAAACTTAAATATTTTAAATTATTAAATGGAGGTATTTAGATTATGGCTTATTTCTATTATTTTGACAAAACTTATTACGACAAAAACCAAAAGAGAGTAAACAATTTTAGTAACAGAAGGTATCAGACGATTGATAAAGAAGACAAGAGAATTCTTGTGTATGATATTGTTGGCATCAAAGATTCTGATATTAAAATTGAATTTACAAGAGAAGATGATGTTGATTATCTTCAAATTTCAGGTAAATCAAAAAATGAAATATTAGATTGTGAATTTGAGATTAATGCTAGATTTGAGGTTGACGTTGAAAAGATTGAAAAGATTGGTCATACAATTGAAAACGGTTTGTTGTACATAACAAGCTATTTAAAACAAGCTGAAAAACCTAAAATTAAAATATTCAAAGAATAAAAATATAAAAGGTCTGACACGTACCTTCAAACGTGTCTTTTATATATGTGGGGTTTGGATGCATGAGTCTCTTTCCCACTCCATTATTAAATTTTAAAGGTCGAGAGTTAAAATTAAATTAAGTGTTAGAGAGGTACAAAATATTGAGTAATGAAGAATTACTTCAAATAGGAATTAACTTTAGAGCAGGTATGTATCCTAAAAAGACATGGGATTCACTGAATGTTGAATATGGATGTCCTTTTAAGAATGGTGAAGCATGGAGAAATTTTGTAAGAAGAGAATTGAAAAAACAAAATAAAACAATAGATAAAATAGAACAACCTAAAATAGAATCTGTTTCTGGTGAAGAAGAATTCAAAAGAGTTGAGATTGATGATTGTGGAGATTTTTATAGAATTTCATCTAATAAAAGGTCAATTGAAATTACAAAAGAAAAAGTAAAAATGATAAAACTTTTATACTGTGATGATGACCCATTAACTATCAATGAATTATGTAGAAAAGTTAATATTCCTCGTAGAGATTTTATGCTTGTAAAAAGTGCATTTAATATAACTCATGATGATGTTCCATATCTTGATGAGGAGTTAGATGACGATGAAAATATTGATTCTCTTGTAGATGAAACTCTTGAAAGAAAGAAAGAAAAGTATTTTTTAAAACTTCAACAACGTGAAATTCAGTTCATGAAAGAAGAATTAAATAAATATCGTAAAAATGATTATGTTTATGATAAGTTGGTTACTGCTTTATCTAATATAAAAATTGATATTGATAATTATCCAATAAGACAATATGTTCCTAGTAATAGACAAGCTTTACTTGATTTAGCTGATATACATATGGGTTTAAAAGCAATGAATTACTGGAATAAATATTCAATTGAAGAAGCTAATAAAAGATTTGAAAAATTAACTAATGAGGTTATTGAAATAGGAATTGAGAACAATGTTTCAGAACTGCATGTAAGTTTTTTAGGAGATGGTATTGCTGGTATAATTCATGATTCAATAAGATTAGAATCTGAAGTTGATGTAACTGAACAAGTTAAGTTGGTTACTACTGCTATTGCAAAAATGTTGATAGCTTTCTCAAGAAAATTTAATAAGGTTATATATAGCGATTTAGAAGGTAATCATGGAAGAGTAATTCCAGCTAAAGAAGCTTCATTAGATAGAGAAAATTTTGAAAAATTTATTGGTTGGGGATTAAGACTTATTATTAATAATAATCCAGAAATTAATAATATAGAATTTGAAGAAAATTATTATGATGATGGGATTATAGCAAAAAGAATTGGTGGAGTTCTTATCTTTGAAACGCATGGACATGAAGACCAATTTAATAAAGTTGCTAGTGACCTTACTATGATGATTGAAAAACCATCAGAAGTACATATGGCTCATGTTCATCATAATAAATCTGACGAATTTCATGGTGTAGAAGTATTGGTTTGTAGAAGTTTTTGTGGTACTGATACTTATGCAAAAGGAAAAAGATTAACTTCTAAAGCAGGTCAAAGAATTTACATATATGAGAATGGCAATAGAAAATATATTGCAGATATAATTTTTTAACACTTATAACAACATAAAATTCAAATTTGGTTACAAAAATAATATATGGAAGGCATAACAGTGTGACTTCATGGAAAATAGTGTTTCTTTGGGAATGCTTGAAGAAATGAAACGTATTGACTATTTGAAAGATAATACTATCTATTTAGACACAGAAATAGATAGAAGCAGTCAAATCTTATTTTGCAGACAATTAAGAAAGTTAGCTTTACAAGAAATAAGTAAACCTATAGAAGAAAGAAAAAATTTAAAAATAAGAATTTCTAGTTTTGGTGGATGGGTATGTTCAGTATTTGCAATGGTTTCTGACATGGAATATTGGCAAGAAAAAGGAATAATTATTGAAACTTATTGTGACGGTTATGCCGCTAGTGGTGGTACAAAAATTCTAATGGCTGGTACTAAAGGATATAGATTTATAACAAGATATGGAACTGTATTAGCACATCAACCAAATGGTTATAGTGGTGCTTTTACATTACAAGATAAAATTGTCGAATTAAAATATTCTTTAAAAGACTGGGATACATTAAAAGAAATGTTCAAAAAGCATACCAAATTAACAGATGAAGATTTAAATAATTTTACTGAAAAGAACATTGATTATATTTATCAACCACAAGAAGCTGTTGAAAAAGGTTTTGTAGATTATATTCTATAGGAGGACATATTTATGTGCGAAAACTGTAAAAATGAAGAATTAGATATACAAGAAAAAGAAATTGAACTTGAAAATAGAGATGTTGAAGCTATGTTTGTTGAACCTATTGGTTTATCAACAGAGAAACTTGTAGATATTGCAGAATTTGACGTTAATGAATTTAAAAAAGGAATTACAGAAGCTAGTAAAGAATGCGGAATCTTTACAGCTTACATAAATGCAGGAATGACGAATGTACAGGCATATGATTTGATTCTTACTAAATTAACATTAGAGTATCAAAAAGAATTAAATAATGATGCGAATAAAACAGCTATTGAAGTTTCTAAAAATCAAGTTGTTGTAAATGATAAAAATCAAGTTTAATATTTAATTAATTGCGGTTATAAATGAAGGCTCTAAGTTCAAACTTAGGGCTTTACTTATGCTCGCAATTTACCCACTTTGTCACACGAAAAGTCTGGTGACTAGAAACCGCATAGAGCGTTGGCACTGTTTGGGTATTGTTAGCATTCCTTAATATTAGTTATGCATGATGGGGTATACTCCCATCGCTAATATTAAAACAAATATTAAGGAGGATAATATGATAAAAACAAAATCAATTAAATTTTATCTTGATAAGAAGATTAATAAATCTAAAAAAGATAAGATAATAGAGTTTTTAGAAGAGTGTAAATCAGTTGAAAACTATTTATTAGATTATTATTGGAATAATTATAATGTTATTATAAATTCAACAGACCCAATAAATTTCAGACAAAATAACACTATACATTTTACGTCAATAAATCCAATATTAAAATCTCATCATTTTTATCAAGTTTTAAGACAGTGTTTTTGGACGCTTAAAGCTTTACAAATAAAAATGATTAAACAGATTAATTTTTGTTTTGAAGATAAAATGAAACAACGAGTATATAACTATTGCAAGCCATTTTGTTTTCAATGGGATAATTTAGTGAAATCTATTAATAAACAAATTAATAAAAATAAAAAAGATAAAGATTTACAAAAGTTTATTACAAAAGTTAATGAATATGTATTAAATGAAGATAAATTTAAAATTATGAAATTTGAAATTGAAAGTGAATTTTATAAAATTAAATCAAAATTTAAAACTCCATATAAGGATTCTTTACAAATATGGATTGATACATATTTGACAACTGAAATTGAAAAGACTGAATTTAATTGGATTTTTAAAATTGATAACAATAAAAAAATCAGTCCAAGAAAATATGATTATTTTATAATTCCTTGTAAATTTTCCGATTATCATAAAGGTATTTTATTAGATAAAGAAATTAAAAAAACTATGAATTTAAAACTTAATAAAAATAATAATATAGAGGTTTCTATTATATATGAAGAAGATATAGTGAATCCTAATCCAATTTCTACTCCTATAGATTATATAGGTATTGATATTGGATTAAAAAAGTTGATTACGGATTCTAATGGTTATTATATAGAACAAAATAAAAATATAATACATAAAGCTAATATAATTATAAATAAACAATCAAATCGAGATAGTTTAGAAAGTCATTTAAGAAAAAAATATAAAGATGATAACTTCAAACTTAGTGATAAGAGATATTTGATACAACAATGTAAATTATCAGACTTCGTTAAAAATGACAATAGAAATAAAGTTAAAAAATATCTTTTGTCTCATATAGGATATTATATTATAATGGAAAATCTTAATATTAGTAATGGTAAAACATATGATAAGAAAACTAATTATTTATTACGTAGGTTGCGAATACAATTTTTAAAAAATGATATTTTAAAATATGCAGAACAATTTGGTATTACCATAAGCCTTATAAATCCTGCTTTTACGTCACAACAATGTCCTTGTTGTGGGCATATTAGTAAAGATAATCGTAAAACACAAGAGATGTTCTGTTGTGTGGAATGTGGTTATGAAAATAATGCTGATATTAATGCTAGTATCAATATAAAAAATAGGTTGTTTATCAATAATATATCTTTAAATACTCCATATTGGAAAGTCAAAGAAATCTTATTATCAAAATACAATTAATAATTTATAGGCTTTCTTATAACGCCTACGGTTAAGCGTGGTAGTTGACACAGATACCGTTTGAATCATTTTTTGTTATAAAAGTGAATATAAGTATGATTTTATTCAAAAAGGAGTGGATTATTTGGTTTACTTCTTAACCAATTCTGAAGGAAAGTATATCAAAATTGGCTATACAAAACGTAAGAATATTCAATCAAGGGTTAAGGAATTATCTACAGGGTCTTCTTCCCCACTTCATGTTTTAGGAATTATTAAAAGTGGTGATTTAGATTTAGAAAAACAATTACATAAACAGTTCCACAGAATAAATAAGGAATGGTATGAAGCTTCTGAACAATTACTATCTTATATTAATCAGAACAATGATTTAGAGGTTTATGTTGATTGGCTAGATGAAAGATTGATAACTTATTATAAAATAAAAATATAATATTAAGGAGATGTTTTAATGGCAGGTACAAAAAGAGACACTCAAACAAGTCCGAAATGTACTTGTTGTGGTGGCAAATTAGATAGTTATGTAACTAAAAGTGAGTTGTATAAAACAATTGGTCAGCTACCATTTTGTAAGAATTGTGTAGATGATGAATATGAAAAATTATTAAAAAGGTTTAATTACAATGTTGATAAAGCAATATACTATCTTTGTTTACAATTAGACATGCCTTTTTATATGAGTGTACTAAATGGTGCAAAACAAGAGTCGGAAAAGAAAAACGGTAAGTTAAATAGAGTTTATATTACTAAAATTAATTCATTTAGAGATAAAAATAATTATGGAGATTCATTTCTTGATGGTGAATTTAATTTAATTATTAATGATTATGAAGAAAATAACAAGGAAAGCACTTCTCAAGACAATGATTTAATTCTATTTTGGGGAAAGGGTTATACACTAGATGAATACAATTTTATGCAGGAATATTATGATGAGTTAATTAAAATATATGACCACTCTCTTCCTGTTCAAATTAATAATTATAGAAACATGGCTAAGACACAACTTCAAGCTAACAAATGTCTTGAAAAATGTGATATTGGTGGTTATGAAAAATCAATGAAAATATTGAGTATGTTATCAGGTGATAGTAATATAAAACCTAATCAAGAAACTAGTGTTGGGAACTTAACTAAAGGTGGTTATGATGTATTTTTAAAACATATTGAAGATGATGAGCCAATTTTAGATTGGGAAAAAGATTTAGGACATATTGATAGATTAAAAAGTATGTTGAATATCTTCTTTTTTGGTCATTTTGCAAAAGTACTTAATATTCCTAATCCTTGGAAATCAAAATATGATGAGGAAATGAAACAGTATACAGTTGAAGATGAGGAAATTGAAGAAGAAAAAACACAAGTTAATTTCTTGGGTGATATGTAATGTCAGGAATTAAAAATTTTGAATCCGATGCTAAAAAACATAAAAATCCAAATCCTTATCAAACAACTAAAAATATGAATAAGACCTTTGAAAATTCAACTAACAACACAAAGTTTATGAATAAAGTAAAATTATGGGCAAGCTTTTATAGACAGTATCCATTTATGTTTGCAAAAGACTATTTAAATTTAGATTTAAAATTATTTCAGAAGATACTTTTGTATTGTATGTTTCACTTTTATTTTTTTATGTTCATTGCAGCTAGAGGATTATCAAAAACTTGGCTTACATCTGTATTTTGTGTATGTAAGGCTTGTTTATATCCCAAATGTAGAATTGTTATAGCTTCAGGTAATTTAAAACAGGCGACTCAAATTATTCAATACATTGATGAAATGAGAAAAGAAAGTGAATGCTTACTTAGGAGTATTAGTTATCTTAGTGATAATACCAATAATGCAAAAGTTGAATTTTGGAATGGAAGTTCAATTATTGTAGTTGCATCTAATTCAGGAGCGAGAAGTAAAAGAGCAAATTGTCTTATTGTAGATGAGTTTATTCTTGTTGATAAAAATACTATAACAACAGTATTGAGAAAATTCAAAGCTAATCCTAGACAACCAAAATATTTAAGTAAGCCTGAATATGCTCATTTAACTGAAAGAAATCAAGAGATTTATCTTAGTTCCGCTGGAATGAAATGGCACTGGTCATATGAGAAGTTTAAGTCATTTTTTAATTCAATGATGAGTGGTAAAAAATATTTTGTATGTGATTTGCCTTATCAGTTGACCATTAAAGAAGGACTTAGAATGAAAGAAGAAGTCCTTGATGAAATGCAAGAAGATGATTTTGACCCAATCTTATGGGAAATGGAAATGGAAGGTATTTGGTTAGGTGAAAATGAAAAGTCATATTTTAAATTTGATGATTTAGAACCTAATCGTAAACTCCCACTACCTATTTATCCAAAAGATTATTATGATATTATTAAAGATTCCAATTTTAAATATATTCCGAAATTGAGTAATGAAATTAGAATTGTTTCAAATGATATATCCATAATGGCAGGAAAGCAAAATGACAATTCAGTTTATTCAATTCTTAGATTGATTCCTCAGAATAAATCATATATAAGAGAAGTAATATATATGGAAACTATGGAAGGTGGTCATTCTACCGTTCAGGCATTAAGGATAAGACAATTATATGAAATATATGAATGCGATTATATTGTTCTAGACACATCTGGTGTAGGTTCAGGGATATATGATAATCTTTGTCAAAATCTGTATGATAAAGATTTACAAAAAGAGTATACGGCATTTAGTTGTATAAATGACGAAGAAATGGCAAAAAGATGTCTAGTAGATGGCGCAGAAAAAAGAATCTATAGTGTAAAAGCTTATGCACAGTTCAATAGTGATTGTGCTATAGCATTTAAAGATGCTTTAAAGAAGGGTAAAATTAAATTTTTAATTAATGAGAAAGATGGCAGAGATATTTTAAGTTCTTTTAAAGGTTATAATAAGTTACCACATGAAGTTCAATTGAAATTGCAACTACCGTATCTAAATTCTACATTACTTATAACTGAAATGGTTAACCTTGAAGCTGATATTAACCATGATACAGGATTAGTAAAATTAAAAGAACCAAAAACTGGTAGGAAAGATAGATGGTCTTCTGTTTCTTACGGTAACTACTTTGCAAGCTTACTTGAAAAAGACTTATTAAGGGATAAAAAAACTATTGACCTATCTCAAATTAAACCTTGTGTTTCAAGTTTAAATATCAAATTATAAAATAATAATTAATTAGAAAGTGGGTGATGAACTATTGGATGAAGTAAATGTAGATAAAATAGATAATGATACTTACTTAATCACTTCACAGAAGAATGCTCAAGATGCATTAGAAAGAGCAATGTATGATTATAAGAATAAAGAAAACTTTAGGTCAACTTATTTTAATGAAACAAGTAGCTCTATTAAATTTACAATAGATGATATTGATTCCCTTGCATTAAATGCACAAGCTGATTTAAAAAAGATTATACAAATAAATAATATCGTGCGTTTCTATATAAATAAGAATGATATATTGGGTAAAGTATACGAAGCAATTGAAACTAATGTTAATCCTGAAATTCAATTAAAGTATCAGGATTTTTCAGACGCAGAAAAAGATATAGTTAAAAAAGTAGATGAATTAATAAAAGATTTTAATGAAAAAATAGATATTGATAAATTAATTGTTGATTCTATACCAATGACATATCTGGATGGTAATTATATATTTTATTTGCGTAAAGATTCTAAAAAGTTTAAATATCAAATAGATTATTATCCATTAGGAGTTGCAGAAATTGCAGATTATAATGAAGGTGGAGAACCTTATGTATTAATAAATATTAGTGAGTTAACTTCTAGACTAAATAAGATATATCGTAAAAACAAAAAGAATCAACCATTGTTTTACAATAATGTTGATGAGGAAATACAAGCTACATATCCATCTGAAGTATATAAAGCTTATATAAACCATGAACAATATGCAAAGTTAAATATCAAAAACACAGGTGTAATAAGAATAAGTAATTTTAAAAGAAAGTATGGTCTCTCCCCTATTTTTAAATCTTTGAAACCAGTTATTAGATTAGAAAATATAGAATTATCTGATGATAAAAATACTCTTGTACGTGGAAAAAAGATTATATTTCAAAAAATTGCTAAAGAATTAATAATGTCAGATAAAAATATAACTATTAATTGGTTGGAAGCTCAATCGAAAGCTCATACAGATTTAATGACATCATTAAATGCTTCTGGAACTAGCGTGTATACTGGTGTACCTTGGACAGAAGAAGTTACATATATTGAACCAAAACTTGAACAAACAAATGTTCAGATTAAGAATCAAATTAGAAATGAGATAATGACCAGTGTTGGTATTAGTTATTTAAGTGTTGACAAAGGTAGTTTTGGTGCGGCTCAAATAAGTATAGCTGAACTAATGAAACTCATTAATAAAATTAGTTTACAGCTTGAAAAAATTCTACATAAATTTTATCAAGGTATTCTTATAGATAATGGTATTGACATAAAATATTGTCCAAAGGTTAAAGTTATAGATTCAGAAAAACTATCTGCTGAACTATCTATGCAGTTAGCAAGTATGCTTTATTTAGAATTGAACGCTAGTTTGAAGTCTGTGTATTCAGTATTAGGATATGATATTGAATCAGAAGCCAAGCAAAGAAAAGAAGAAAATGAAGCTGGTTATGATGAAATATTTAAACCAAGAATTACAGCTTTTACTAACAGTGGCAAAGGCGATTCTAACAACAATGGTAGACCAAAATCTAATAAAGATAAGACACGCCAAGAATATGATGACGATTATAATCAGAATGTGAGGACATAGACAATGAAAACTATTAATATAAAATGTCCATTTTGTGAAGAATCTTTGATTATAACTTTTGATAAGAATTGTGAAATAGAATCAATACATTTAGTAGAAGATAAATTGATACCAAATGAAGAAATAGAAGAAATGCTAAAAAATCATGGAATAGAATTTGGTTAGCACTTCTCTTCCCTATTTTATTTGAAAGGGGTGAAATTTTGAATACAGAAACAATTAAAATAAATGGTAGTTTGATTTCTTTATCTGAAAGTGAAGATAAGACATGTTTGGAAGGTAAATTTTTAATATGTCCTCTTGATGTCGCTAATTTAAATGGCGTAGGTCTGAGAGAAAACGATTTGTCAGATGATGAAAAGAATGGATTGCAGAATCAGCCAGTGGTGTGCAAAGTTATAAAAAATAGTAAAGGCGAATATGACTTTACTGGTCATAATATGAAAATTAGTTATGAGAAAGATTCAAATGGTAAAAAGATTAAAAAGTATGAATTTGACACATCACCTATTGGATTTCACACTTCTACTGCCATTGAAGAAATAGAGTTAGACGGAGAAAAACAAAACTGTATTGTAGCTAGAGCAAAAATATGGAAAAGGTATGATAAAGCAATTGCTGCTTTAAATAGAATTTTGGACTTAAAAAAAGAAATAAAAACAAGTTGGGAGATTTCATATGCTGATAGCTACGAAGAAAATGGTACAAAATGGTTGAAAGATATTATTTGGTTAGGTAATTGTGTTTTGGGGGAATTTGTTGCTCCTGCATATAAAGATGCTGGATTATTAGAAGTTGCAGAAGAAAATGACGAAATTCAATTAGTTATGGCATTTACCGAAGACCTTATAAATGAAGAAACTAATAACCAAGTGTCACAAATAGATGATACATCTATTTTAGATATAAATATAAATAAAGGAGGCAATCAAAGCATGAATAAAGATGGACAGAATGCTATAGAAAATTCTTCTTTAACTGACAATGACCTGTATACAAAGATAAGAAAGGCTATAAACAGTACTGATAGCAGTAAATGGTACTACATTGCTTCATTATATCCTTTAGAATTTAGAGCTGTAGCTTATACATGGGACAGAGATAAAGACGAAGATTTTATTGAGTTTAGCTATTCAGTTAATAGTGATGAGACTATAAGTATCAATTCTCAGAAAGATGTTAAGATGGTATTTGTTGAAAAAACACAAATAGATACTCAAGTATCTGAATTGAATGAAAAATTAACAAATACTGAAAAAGAACTTGCCGAGGCAGGAAAAGCAATTGCAGAATTAACTAAGGATAAAGAGACTTTATCTACTACTATTTCTGAACTTGAACCATATAAAGCAAAGGTTGTTGAAATGGAACAGGCAGAATTAGATAGACAATTATCAGAAAAGAAAGACGAATTGAAGAAATTCGCTTTGGAGGATAATTTAATTGAAGAGTCTGAATTAGAATCTGATGAGAAATTATCAACAATATTCTCTGAATTAACTCTTGACAATATTGAGTCTAGTCAAGAAAAAATTGAATTAATCAAAGGGCGAAAAGCATTACAGAAGTTTAAAGAAGGTAAAGAAACAGCTACTAAAGAAGTAGCAACTTCCGAAGTAGACAATTCTACAGTTGCTTCAGAAGTAAAAACCGATTTAAATAACGGTGAAGAAAATGCAATGCTATCTGCTGTAGACATTGTTAGAAAATTTATAAACAAATAATAAAGGAGGATTTTAATTATGTTAAGAAACATTATAAATGGTGTTGCTACAAGTGAAATTTATAAAATTGGAGCAGACCTAAATCGTGGAACAGTTGTTACTAAGAATTATACATCTAAAACAGCATCAAAAGCTGATGGAGTTGGAGTTGAAACATTTTTTGTAGACTTTGATGCAGTGCCTATGGGATATCAGTCTGATATGGAAATATCCGACTATAGCTTGGATATTGTTAAGGCTAATACTCTTGCAATATTAAAGAAACTTGTTTCTGGTACATGGGCTACAGACCAAGTTGATGCAACTGGACTTTCCGCAGGTGATTATTTAGTAGCTGGTACAACTACAAATACTGGTAAATTAATTAAAGCTACTACAGGAAAAGTATCTCCATATAGATATGTTGGTACATATGATGATGCTGGACATACATTGTACGCATTTGAAGTTGTAGAACCTAAGACAATTGCTTAATGATAATATAATTTAAAGGAGGAATTTAACAATGTCAAAGTCTTTATATACACCTGAAGTTGCAAGTGCATTTCAGGAAACAAACATTTTAGAACTTTCAGAAAAAGCAAAATTGAATACACTTGTTGCAGAAGATAGAGAAGCTATAGAAATACTTGATAATTTTGCAAAAGAAGTTGGTATTTCAGGTAAATCAAGTGAAAATACTGCTATCGTTTCAGAATTAATAAAGAAAACAGTTGAACCTATGGTTTTTAATCCTGATACTTCAATATTGGGTAATATATTTGATATGGGAAGTGTTGGTGAATTTGACGAAACATCATTTACAGGACTTCCAAAAAACACAATTAAAGTTTATGATTCAGTAAGAGGTGGTAATGTTCCTAAGTCATATGTTGACCCAACATTATTTACCCCTGTAAAATTTGCTTTACAGGCTGAAACTGATTTAGACTATTCGGATATGAGAAGAAATGGTTGGAAATCCATTGCTAAAATGGCTGATTTAACTAGAGAAGCATTTGAACAAGAAATGTTCTATAGACTTTTCAATGGAATAGATACTGCACTTGATGCAATCAGCGGAGACCAAAATATAGATTCTGGTTCAGCTCTTACTCAGACCAACATGGATACATTTACTAGATATCTTAGAGATATGAGTGAAGGGAATCCATTCGCAGTTGGTCTTAGTAAATACATAGACCCCGTTTCAAGAATGACTGGATATGAAAAGTATCTTAGTGACGAATTGAAAAATGAATTAAATAGATTTGGAAGACTCGCAATGTATGATGGAATCACTTTGTCTTCAATTCCTACTGCTAAGAAGACAGCAAGTGGAAAAACTCTTGTTCCTGATAAAAGAATATTCGGTATTGCTGGTAAAATTGGTGAAATGGATATTCGTGGTGAAATGAGACAGTATGAAACATACGACAATGATGCAGAAAAGGTAAAATTGAAGTTTACTGGTTTTGAAGTAGATTATACAATTTATTACCTTGATAAGATTGCAAAAATCAAGTTTGCTTAAGAATTAATATAATAGTTTTGGGGAGTGTAATATCTCCCCTGCTCTATTATAATTTTAAACCGAAAGGAAGAAAATTAAAATATGGATTTATTAAATGGAAAAGTAAGGGTATATAATTATGAAAAATCACCTATAGGGTTTCCTAGTCAAATAAATCAACAGGGAGTATTTGTTCGTGGTAGAGATGAAGAAGAAGAATGTGTTGTAGAAAGAGTTCTTTGGGATGATATTGAAATAGAAAACACAAAGTCAGATATATTTAAGATAGGAAGATTAAGATTCCATCCATCTGAAGAAGATGAAATTTATAAAAAACTGGGTATTGAAGATAGAGAAAATATCTTAAATGATAATGAGATTATCGGTTTGCTAAAAAACGATTCTTTAGAAAATCTAAAAAGAATTAACAGAATTAAATCAACTATGCTAATGTCAAGATTAAAACAAATGTTATTTGTTATGGAAAGAGGAAATCAAATCCCACCACATAATATAACTACTGTATTGCTTGAACATTTCGAAGAATTAAAGAGTGGAAAAAAGAATGATAATTCATTTATAAATAAACTTATTTCTGAAGAGTCAAAAATAAAGGAAGATTCAAAGCTTAAAGATACTTTAAATCATCTTACCAAAGAGATTGAATTGTTGAAATCAGAAAAAGAAAGCGTTGAAAAAGAAAAGGAAGATTCAAAGCAAGCTTTGTCCGATTTGTTACAAATGGTTCAAGATTTAAAGGCAGAGAATGAATCATTAAAAGCTAATTCATCAGAAAAAACTATTGAAAATGTTCTTAATACTGTTGATGAAAAATCAAATGAAACTACAAGTAAAAAATCTGGTAGACCTAAAAACTCATAGAATGGGGGTGGTTAAATGGCTACCTCCTTTGAAATTCTATTTAAAAAATTCTACAAGAGACTTGTAAATGATAAACAATTTTTTAATTATCGGGGATTGGATGAAGAACAAGTTAAATTATTAGTTCAAGACCACTCACTAGACTTATTAAATCAATCCATTGATGAAATATTTAGATATGGGAAACCAGATTGCGACTTTTATGATAAGGATGACGATTTATTGCAATTTAATTTCGAATTAGTTCACCAAGAAATATCTTTATTTGTTGATTTAATGTACCAAAAGTATTTTGAGGAAGATAAAAACAAGCTGAAGGTTTTTGGTTTAACATTCACAAGTAGTGAACTTAATGTCCTTTCTCCAGCAAATGAGCGTAAAACTTTTTTAGAAATGCTAGATAAGCTTGAGAAAAAGAACATTAACACAATAAAAGATTATCTGAGTCGAGATAGAAAAACATGGTTGCATAAAAGTATTTATATAACTCAATAAGGAATGAGGTGATAATCATATCTATAGATATAAAATATTTTATTGATTATACTCGTACAAATGATTTATCAATAGATATACAGAAATTAGTTGAAAATTATAGTGATAATTACAAAAAGGCAGTATCTTCTTTTGATATATTAATAGCTTCTGAAAGAGCAGATATCATATATAAGAATGATATAGCTTACAAATGTATAGCTGACTATGGAAAGACAAATAAAGTTACTGAACAATCAAAATTTTTATCTAGAGAGATTAAAACAAAACATTCTGATGGTTTTAATGTTGGTGATATCGTTGAGTTTGAGAATAAAGTTTCAAAAGAATTAGAAACTTGTTTATTTATTTGTAAAAAAGAAACTTCTGATGGATATGATATATCTACCATTCAAAAATGCAACAACACACTAAAATTTTACAATAAAAACAATATTTTATGTAAAGTACCTTGTATAATTAGCAAAGGTAATATTAGTGAAGAATCAAATAGATTTCAAGTACTTGCATCTGATGAATATATGCTATGTATACCTTACACAAGTGATACTTCTGCAATAATAAAAGATATTAGATTTATTATATCAGGTGAAGCATATAAAACTATTGGTACAGATAAAATAAGTCAAAATGGACTCCTGTGGGTTAGAATTAAAGAAGATGAAATTATTCCTGATGATAAACCAGATGAGGACATTGCAAATTATTACTCACATCAAGTATTAAGAGAAATTATTATCCTAAACGGTTCGTCTTCTACCCTATTATATACTAATTCCACATTACAATTAAATGTTGAATGCAAAGAAAATGGAGTTATAGTTAATAATCCTTTAATTACATATGAATCTGATAATGAATATGTTTGTACTGTGAATGAAAATGGTTTAGTAACAGCACAAGGCACAGGAGATGCAATAGTTACTGTAAGATTTGGTGATGTAAATGATACAATTCTCATTCATGCTGATATGACAGTTGTTAATAATTATGTAATTATGATTTCTCCAACAGATATTTTTGTTAATAGCGGTAAGAGTAAAACATTTACTGCCACAGTTATGAACAATGGTGTTGAGGATACAACTAAACAAGTTACTTGGTCTATTTCAAATAAAGACGGTACTAGTAATGTGTATGCAACTATTACTGCCAATGGTAATTCTTGTATTGTAAGTGCTAGTAATCAATATAATGCTACTAATAAAATAATTATTCTTAAATCCACTCTTTCTTTTGATGGAACTAAGTTTAAAGAGCAAGAGTTAACAATAAAATCACTTGTATAGGAGGTGTATATATTGCAGAAAGGTCAATCAATAACCGAGTTGCAGAACAAGGCATTCTTAGAAATTATCTCTAATGAAGAAATAATTAGGTCTATGGTTGTAAGCAACACTGATTTTTTATATGCCACCCCTACCCCACAAGAAAAAATACTCATAGATGACCCTACATTATTAATAAGAAAGCAGTTATTTCCATATAGGAGAATACCAACTACCCAAGATACAGCAAAGATTTATTTGACTTCAGCATGGACAGATTTTAAAAAAGTTAATACTCAGTATAAATCTGGGTTAGTGTATTTTTATATAATCGTTCCAATAAGTATGGAAAAGTCAGACTATGGAATTAGATACAATTTTATTGCTGATAAGCTTGATGAAATTTTCTATAGTTCAGGTATTGGTAAATTCGAATATTATAATCGTGGTGATATTGATATTAGTGATGGCTATTTGGGTCATTTTATTGCATTTAGAATCTTAGATTTTCATGGTTGGTGATATAAATGGATATAAATAAATCAAAATTATTATTAGGCAAACCTATTTATATAGATGCTTTTGGTACGATTTATCAACCAACTTTAGATGAAATATTAGATTATGATAACTACCAATTAGTAAATTTAATTTTTAGCACAGATATTGAAATGGTGGGAATTGAGAATCGAGAATTATACAAAAATTTTGATGTATTTTTCTTTAAAGATGTTGATGGTAATTATGTATATCAGTATGAAGGTATTTCAATGATTGATATTTTAATTGATATTTTAAAATTTTACTTAAAAAAAGAAGATATTTTTTTATATCAAAAGAAGGATATGATTCCTATTGTTGTCCTTGATGATAATCATGTGCTTTATAGGGATAATTTTGATGAATTAGCAAAAGTAATGTTGTTAATTAACCACACAGAGAAAGCATCTATTGAAAAACCACCTAAACTAAAAAATGAGAAACATAAAGATATATGGGAAAAACTAAAAAAAGGTAGAGAACGTCAGGCAGAAAAACGTGGTGGCATTGAAACAATTATTAACGAAGTAATACATTGCGGAAGAAGCTATATTTCATATAAAGAAATTGTTCAAATGACTATGTATCAATTATTTAATTCATATGAATCAATAATGAAAATAGATAGGTTCTATACAAATTTTAAACAATATTTAGTAGGTGTAAGTCCTGACAAGTTAGATTTAACTCATTGGTCTGAAGCCTTAACTATAAAATAATATTATTAAGGAGGTTATTACATGGCTATAAATATTTTTGGTATAAAAGATGCCGCTAATCTAACTATAAAGAATAAAACTGATAAAAAAATATTCTTATATGCAGATTATGCAACTGCAACCACTAATGAATGGACATCGGAAAATGTATATGCTAAGTCAAAGAATGTAAATGCAATAAGGTGGGATTATGGTAAAACAGGTTCTTTGAAATTGTCATTCGAGATTTTTGACTTAAAGTTCTTGAGTATGTTAGCTGGTTCAGATTTTGTTACAGGTGCTACAGATATTTCCGTAAGAGAAGTATTTACTGTAAGTACTGGTAATAAAATAACATTAGGTTCTACTCCCAAAACAGGTAGTTTGCTAATCTATACTTTGGATGAAGATGGTTTGACAAATATTAAGGAACAAGTTTTAGGTACTCCAGCTAGTACACAAGATACCTATAGTATTTCTTCTTTGGAAGTAACATTAAATGCAACTTCTTGTCCTGTTGGTTCAAAGGTTGTAGCTTATTATATTAAAACATCTACTGCAACAGCAAA